>JBJEGD010000021.1:0-10230 GCA_051874735.1 Candidatus Bruticola sp.
ATCTGCCCGGTGTCAAGATGAAATCCTGCTTTTCGATTTCCTGAAGGTCGGCAACCGCACAAAAGCCCTTGACATTTTCCAGCGTGCCTTCTTGGAACTGCCCGAAAGTGTCGGCCAACTTTTGAATGTCCTCTTCGGCAAAGTCGCGGTGCTTGCGGTCAACCATATAGCCCATCTTGCGAGCGTCAATAAATAGCGTTTTGCCTTTCTGCTTCTTGTTCTTTGAAATAAACCAAAGAGTTACCGGAATAGTCACACTATAAAAAAGCTGAGTCGGCAAAGCGATAATGCCTTCCACCAGATCAGCTTGAATAATCTTCTTTCTGATTTCGCCCTCGCCGCTAGATTGAGAAGACAGAGCGCCGTTAGCCAGAACCAAGCCAATTTTTCCATTGGGCGCTAGATGGTGGATCATATGTTGAATCCAGGCGTAGTTAGCATTACCAGCAGGCGGCATTCCATACTGCCAACGCACGTCGTCTTTAAGTTTATCCTGTCCCCAGTTAGATAAGTTAAAAGGCGGATTAGCCATAATAAAATCGGCTTTTAAGGTTTTATGCAAATCATTAAAAAATGTATCCGCCTGATACGGCCCTAAATCGGCATCTATACCGCGAATGGCCATATTCATTTTAGCCATTTTCCAAGTATCAGCATTAGACTCCTGACCATAGACGGCTATTTCTCCACGTTTGCCGCTGTGAGCCTGAATAAACTGCGCACTCTGCACAAACATACCGCCGGAACCGCAACAAGGATCGTAAACACGACAATTTTTAAAAGGCTTTAAAACAGCTACAATAGTTTTCACAATACTGGCCGGAGTGTAAAATTCGCCGCCCTTAACACCTTCATAAGCGGCAAACCGCTGGATACAGTATTCATAAGTTCGGCCTAGTAAATCTTGGCTTTTTTCCGTGTCGACCATATCCATATTAGTAAACAGGTCGACTACATCGCCCAAAACGCGCTTATCTAAATCGGGGCTGGCATAATTTTTAGGCAAAACATTCTTTAACAATTTAACTTCCAACTCAATAGACCTCATAGCTTCATCGAGCACTAAGCCTATTTCTGGAGTATGGGCAGCGGCGGCAATAGTAGACCAACGGGCTTTTTCTGGCACAAAGAAAATATTTTCCGCCAAGTATTCATCGCGATCTTCGGCCACAAATTGGCCTTCGGGCAAAAGCTCCTGATAAAGTTTATCAAAAGCTACAGAAATATAACGAAGGAAAATTAAACCGATAATAACTTTTCTATATTCAGCTGCCGGTATATGTCCCCACAAAACGCAGGCGGCGTCCCAAATTTGCTTTTCAAATCCGATAGTTGCACTAGTTTTTCTGGCCATTTTTTATTATTGCTCCGTATTGTAAAATTAAAGCCCAGGTGGCCCGCCTGACTTTGGCTGCTCATAAGGCGGGCCAGCTACATTTTTCAGTCTGCAAACTTTTGCAGCAAAGGTGAAACAGCGCCATAACTCGTCAAATACACGCATTTTTGCGCTCTCGTCATGGCAACATAGAGCAAACACCTTTCGGCAGCGACAAGATCATCAGCCGTAGAACTATTTAAAATAAACTTTTGTGGCACTACACCTTCATTGACCGAGGCAATAAATACATATTTAAACTCTAACCCTTTAACTCGGTGCATAGTAGCCAATCGGACGCCGCCTAAAGCGCGATTGTCCACCTGATTCTGGCTTATAACGCTGCAATCTATCCCCGCTTTTTTGAGTAATTTACCATAATTGTCTACCAGTTCGCGGGTACGCACGACCAAACAAATATCCGCTAACAGTTCGCCGTCCGACTTCAGCTTTTTAATTTCCTGAACAATAAATTCTAATTCCTCAGACTCATTTTTAAAGTTTTTAATAATAGGATAACTGCCATGCGTCAAGGAGCAGCATTTATCTTTGCTCCCCTCGTCTTCCCCGTCGAGATCATCGAAGGAAAGACCCTCCAAAAGGGCAAAAGCACATTTTCTAGTCTCTTCCGTAGTGCGGTAATTAATTTTTAAAATACGACTCCGTCCGCGCACATTAATACCGCATTTAGATAAAACGGGATAATTAGCATAAATGCGCTGGTGCGAATCGCCTACAATAAATATATCGTTAGGATGCTCTTGACCGGCTAAAGCCCTGAGCAGCCGATAAGCGCTCCAGCTAAAATCTTGCCCTTCATCAACAATTATATGCTCATAATGATATTGGTTTTGATCAGCCAAAATAAGCCTAGTGCAGTCATACATGGCCGCGTTAATATCACGCACTTTCTCCCCATTCATAAGAAGCAGATAATTTTGGAAAACTTGCCACACTTTTAAGCGATCTTTGCGGTTTAGCCTAATTCCACAGCCATTACGGGAAGCTTTGATATAATTCTCTAAAGAATTAACTTCCTGCGCCATAGCTACACGATTCCATTCGTTTTTATAAAAGTCCGTATCAACTGAAGGCAGATCGGAATCAGACAAAGCTATAGCCTTTTCCCACAGTTCATTCACTCTGTCACCGTAAATAATATCTACATGGAAGCTGGAAGTTTTGAAAAAACGGCTGACCCAAGCATCAAGATTAATAACTTCAATACGGCCCATCTCTTCGGCAGAACAGATCTTTTTAAGGCTGTTGAGAATGTCGGCCGCCAAATTTTTAGTAAAAGTTGTAAATAAAATTTTATTATTGCTGTCTTTAGCCTGGGCCGCCAAATATTTGGCTCTGTGCATGGCTACCACCGTTTTGCCTGTGCCGGCCGAGCCCAAAACGCGGGCCGATCCGTTATAGTTGCGAGTAACAGCATCACGCTGCAGAGGATGGAGAAAAACGCGCCATTTTTCCAAGGGAGCAGCCATAATGCGCTGTAAATCGGCGTCATTGTCAACAATAGTAAAGTAGCTGCCTGAAGCTAAGGTACGCACTGCCTGAGCTAAATTAGCTTGCGAGCCGTTTGAACTAGCCAAGACCGGCTTATCACTTTGCGATTGGATTTCGCTCAGTTCACGACAGTAGTCCAATACTTCGCGCAAAGGGATACCTTCGACAAAAAAGGCCAGCCTTTCGTACACGTCATGGGAAAGAACTTCTTGGGAGCGGTAAAAATCGGGCTTACTTACAAAACTTCTGACGTATGGAATTAAATCGTTAGGTACTCCCAATTCTTTAAGCTGACCATCAGACCAAGCAGCAAAGAGAGGTTCAGCGTCCGTTTTCGACTGACTTGGCAAATAGCTCTCTTCAGAGCAAACATAAATTTGCAGAGCGCCGCTGGCGGGATTGACGGAGCAGCATCTTTTCATAGCCCAATCGTAAGCTTTATCGTGCTTATCGACCCATAAAAGCAAATAAGTGCCCGTCTCCTTCTGGCGCACCACAATACAGCGGTAACAATCGTCGATGCGCACTGAACAAAGTTGGCTGTCAGCTGCGCCGGCAATTCGTTCGTAATTAAAGCCGGGCAAGCTGGGATCAGTTTGAAATTTAACTACAAAATCGCTAACTTTTTTTCTTATGGAAGACGACAACTTAGCGTAAGCTTTCATAAAACCGCTGTAAATAGCTACCGTAACTTTTTTATCCATGGCTGAGTTTCTCCTTAAAATATTGGAAAGCTTCGGAAGCTTTAAGCACAATGTGCCATCCTTGCGCCTCCATAACGTTTTTATCTTTAAGTTGTTGCTCGGTCATAAAGCCGATCTTTAAATCGGGCCAAGCAATTTCAATAGAGGCGGCAACTTTGCGGCCGCCTTTCTCGCTGTAATCGCAGCCTATATCATTTTCATTAGGCGCCGGAATCCCCAGACAACGGGCTTCTGTGGCAAACTCCTTAGCTTCTTCATCGAACAGCTGATCTGCTATAATGGGATCCCAAGCATTATATTCTGAAGCCTCTTCCTGCAGCCCCGAACTACCTTCAGAACGCGAACTGTCGATAGGCAGTTTTTCATAAATGCCCTCATTTAAGCCTTTTAAAGATACTCCCACAAAGTTAAAGCCGAACTGCATTAAATTAACACAGTGCCAAAAACCATTCCAATCTTGTTCAAAACGGCTGGAGCGTTTCGCTAAATCGTCCAAAACAGCATAAACTACTACTTCACCCTTCTTCACACGCTCGGACAAAAGGCCGGCGTAAATACTCAAACTACAGCAATCGCGCTGAATCCAAGTTCCGTAATAGGCGTTATCATTTTGAAATTCGGTACCTGTAAAACCAGTTTGTTCTTTAACTCTAGCAAATTCTTGGCACCAGGAAACAAATTTTTCCCGATTCTGTCCGGGCCGAGTGTCTAACAACAAATAAGCCAAAAGGCGCACATAATCGCCGAAGGACTTTTCCGCTCTAGGTTGGCCCAAATACTCAAATAACATATCTAAACTATTCAAATCGTACAACTTGCCCAAATCTAATTTTTGGGCTTTTCTACTGTACTGTTCCGCAAAGATTCTGCTAGCTCTAGAGGGCAGCTCGCCTAAAGCGTTAGTAAAATAATCGGTACCTTGGTTGGAAAAAACGCTTTGCACATCTTTGTAACTCAAAGACCAAACGCGGAAATGGCCGCTGCGGCGTATAGCTTCTCTTTTTAACGTATCTTCAGCAGCGATATTGTTATGATAGGTAAATCCATCGGTAAAAACAGCTACTGGCTTATGGTCCTCACTACTGCAGACGGGCCAAAAGACAAAATCGGGTTTGCAAGGTTCACATACTCCCCAATTTTCATTATTAAGAGAGACTTGCGGCTCAATATCCCAGAAAATACCGTTAAGGTTAAGGCGGTAACAGTGTTTGCCATTGCGCACAATATCGCTGATATTGCCGACCCCAACTTTTATGCCTACAGCCTCAATAAAACGACGCTCTAACTCGCTGTCAAAAAGTGATTCCACTTTTATAGAATTGAGCCGATTTATTTCTTCGATGTTATCCTGGCCAGACAGAATAGACTTAAGCATACGTATAGCTGCCGCTCGAGAAATCTCCTTAATATGATCGCTCACAGAGTAAGCAAATAAGCAATGATAACAGCCATCTTTGTTTGGGTCGTTCTTGCAGCTGCAATTTTCCATAACTTGCAGAGCTTTATTAAAAATATCAATTAAAGCCGTTTTTTCATGCATCAGCTGCTTCAGGTAGCCCGTACCGCCAGGTACAGAATCGTAAATAACTAAATATTGCTTGCGGCTGTCTCCTCCATCGGCAGGCACTTTGCTAACAGCGGTCCGCAACTGATCGATACTGCCGAAATACTCTTTCATGCCTAACATAAAGGCGGCGGTAAACGATTCTAATTTTGTCGAACTGGAATCAGCGGTAGTAGCGGGGATGAGCATGCGCAGTACTTCAGTCGTAAATTCGCGGTACAGGAAAATGCAATCCATGTAATTATCTGAGTTGATAATGTCGTTTTTTAAACCGCATTCGTAAGTATGGTTGGGTTTATCGCCCATCTGAATTTTGCCGCAATTAAGACAGACTCGGAAGCCGGCTGCCCCTACCTCTTCACCGGAAACGCGCAGGGAGTTGCCAATTTGTCCTAGTTCACCAAAATTAATTTCCCGCAAAGTAGCCTTTTTAACGAATTCGTAGCCGAAGGGAAAATCTTCGTTTTTCATGCTGTAAGCTTTGTCGATGTCGTGCTCTTCATCGACATCGACCAGCAGCTGCCGGAAGTAATGAGTATTAAGCCGATCTTCACTGTCGTCCGTAATAAGGCTATCCTTACAATTCATGGTTGAATAGACCATTCGAACTTTTAGCATACTGCGCACCTGACCTTTATCAGCCCAGGCGCGGCAGCCGCATTTGGGGCAGAAGGAAGTATGGTTCGACTCTTCGTTAAGCTCTCCGTGAGCGCATTCGGGGCACAGGCGCCACTGTTCAAGCTTAGCCGTGTACAGATCGACCTGATCTATATTTAAACGGTGACCTTCAGCATAAAAAGTATTGAGAGGGGCAAATTCAGCAATAGCGGAAGAAGCAGGGCGCCGATAATCGTAGCCCAGCTTCTCATATTTTTTGCGGCTCGATTTTTTCTTTACTTTCTGTTCTAGGTCATCTAACTGAGACTCGGCTGAAGCGCCTTCCGACACTTTTTCCGCAGCCGTTGTCGGCGCTGTAGCTTGGGTTGACGCTAGTCTCGTCGCCTTCAGAGCCTCCTCTTCGTCGGAATCATCATCTTTGCGGAACAAAACGGCCTGTAAAATAATGCCCGCTTCAGGAAACGCATAGTTAGGCAGCACCCCTTCATCAGAAAGAAAATTAAAAATATTCTTCTTATGTAAGTCGCGCAATATATTAGTAAAGGCGTCTTTTCTTCGTTGTAATTCTCTTATAGTTTTATCGTGCGAGCTATCTTTGGGCTTTTCTTTATACTCTTTGATACTGTTTTTTAATTCTATGCACTTAGCGCGTATTGAATCCTGATGAATTTGTAAACCTTCAAACGCACTTATAATATGCCTATACATAGGGGTATGCTCCGGATCTTGACCGCGGGCGAACTGTTTAATTTCATCGCGGGTGTTGCTGTCCAGAGAGTTACCAAACATAGACATAAAAGAATTAATTTGCGTATTCAGCTTTTTCTGCACGTAACTCAAAAAATTAAAGGGGAATAGATCTTGAGGGCGCGAGTTTAATTTATTGAGCACCACGCCCACTTTATCGGGCACGTCGCTCTCCTGCGCGCCGTCTCGAATCCAGGAGTCCATACAGAAAGCAATAAACTGACGCTCTAAAACGGCCGAAGCCTTCAGAAATATGTGGGGCGGCGCAACTTTACCATCTAACATTTCTAAAGGTTCAGAGTAAAAATAGAGGTCGTGAGGGCGAACCTGAGCGACAGCTAACACTAAAGAGTTGCCATCTTTGCGCCCCGCTCGTCCGGCGCGCTGCAGATACTGGCTCTGACCGGGCGGCACGTTGCAAAGAATTACGCTCGACAAATCGCCTATATCTATGCCCATTTCCAAAGTGGGCGTGCAGGAGAGTACATTAGTATCCCAACAACAGCGCACGTCTTTCTCGCGCTTAAAATCTTGTTCTAGATTTTCGCGAACGTTGCGTTCCAATAAGCCAGTATGCTCTTTAGCGTTGATGCGAGCTAAATCGCCTTCGCTGTAAAGCTGACCGTAAAAATTGGAGGAAGCCGAAATGTCAATTTGTAAGCTGCCACTGCATCTATCCCGGCGGCATATGGAACCTTCCCAAATGGCGGCATTATCTGGGGAAGCGGTATAAAGTAGGCCGCAACTCTGACAGCGCAGCTGCACCGGATCTTTTGAAACGTAAATTTTATCTTTATTTAAAGCGTAAATGGCGTCGTTTTCAGCTGAGGCCATTCTGACAATTAACTGTTGTTCCACACAAGCTTCAATAATTACAAGACAAATTTTGACAAAGTCTTCATCGCTTATCAGCTCTTCGCTGCTGCGTCGGCAATGGCGGAGCCATTTAGCGTAGCGGTTGTCGATATAACCCAATCTATCGCAGGAGCGGCTGTATTTAAAATAGCTGTCATTATTTTTAAAATAAGCCGCAAAACGCGGTACATTGCGGTTTTTCTGGAGACCGGGCAGCCAATTTATCTTCGAATTAGTCAGCAAATATTCATTAAAATATTTTTTACTCTTATTATTAAATACGTAAGAGTTAAAAACCGCATCGTTAAAAGCTCCGTTGCGCTTCATAAGTTCGAGCAGGCCTAAAGTCATGACCTGAAAAGTGCGGCTACTTTCCGAAGTTAAAAGGCCTAATTCATTTTGAATTTGCTCCTGCACCTTGCGGGCGACTGCTTCAATGTCGCTATTGGCAAAAGCCAGTACGGAACAACCGGTTTTTTCTAAAGTGCGTCCGATACGCCCCATCAAACCGTATTCCAGCATTATTTCGTATTTTAGACGCCTTTTAACATAATTAAGCAGTCTCTTATCTTCGTCTCTGAGCTCTTTATTGTTAGTATGAGTACTAAAATGGCGCTCTTTTACTAAGCGTTCATAAGAGCTCATCCAAGTCATATTAGGCGCGATAAAGTAGCCGACAAATTCGGCTTCGCTCAGTTTATTTTCCCAATATTTTATACATCCGTTTTGAAAATCGGTCAGTGAAAGTTGGTCTGCAGTTTGGTTACAGTAATGCTGTATGGCGGTGCGCAAACAGAAACGCCAAGTTCTAGCATTGAAAAACCCAGCCCGGTAAGCGGCGTCCTGCACGTTGTCGGAAAAGGCTAAAGTTTTTTTGTCGTCGTTAAACTTAGAAGCGAAAGCTTGGGAGATGATGGCGCTTATAGCCGTAGCCGACCGCAAACCGACTAAGGAAGTGCTGTTTTGACTGCCGCAGAAACAGCACTGAAGCTGTTTTGAGTCTCCGCCGTCATTCGCATTGCGAGTACCGTTTTTATAAATAGAGACTATAAAAACTTCGATTAACGGAGAGCCACAATGGGTGCATTTACTGATATTTTCACCCTTTTCTAAATGCAAACATTGGGGGCACAGATACCCTAAATCTCCGTTTACCGGTTTAGGCAATTGGCCCAACGGATACATTAAAATAACATTAGATTCCGCTTTAAAATATTGTTTATAAAAAAGACGCAAATCTTCAGGTACAAAGGCCCTCGTGCTAGTTTTTTCTAACAAAGAAGCCCAGCCGGTCATACCGCAAACTCGGCAGTTAACTACTGGTAAATACTTTTTTCTTTGTTGTTTGTTTAAATCGTCGTTTACAGCGTAAGTAATTTGATGGGCGTTTACTTCCGCTAACATGCGGCGCAATTCTCGTATCCAAATTTGTACCTGTACATACAAAAACGGACGCAACTGCCCAGGCCGACCAGAGCGAGCGTGGGAAATTAAGGCTAACAAAGAATCTAATAGAGAGCCAGGACGGGGCAAATCGGCTAAATGCGGATAATAAGGAGCGAGCGCTTCAACAGTTTTTGACACTTGCCAATAGCGGCCGCCCGTAAATTTTAGCAGCGACTGCATAAAGGCATGGTGCATCAGCAAGCCGGCTAATTCTAGGCGTCCTCCCTCTGTAAGTATATCGGCATGAGCTTGCGGAAACCACAATTTAAAAGCCGCCTGCAAATAGTCGGAAACTTCATCTTGTTTGGCCAAGTTTTCTAGTTCGGCTACTTGCTGACCGGTGGGTAAATCGCAAAATGTCGCTTCACAGTCGGCTAAAAATTCTTCTGCCCCCAGACGCTCTTCAGTAATTAAAGCGTCGTCGTCAAAATATTCTCCAAAAATTTCTTCAGCATAGTCTAAAATGCGGCGGGAATTGTCGTCTGCGCCCATAGTTGCGGAAGAGCCTATGCAGCATAAATAACCGTCGCGAATATTCAAACGATGCTTGAGACGGCGCAGCAGACAAGCTAAGTCAGTTCCTTGAGCTCCATCAAAAGTATGTATTTCGTCTACGACAATATATTTTAGAGTATCGCTTTGGTTATGGCGCCATAAGTTGGCATCATGAGGACGCACCAACAAATAATCGAGCATTTTGTAGTTGGTGAGCAAAATGTCGGGCGGATTTTGGAGCATAGTCTCATGATCGGTAATAATAGAGTGCTCGGCCATAGAGCGCGAGCCGGACTTCTTCTGTCCGCCTATGTATATACCGGCAGAAACGTTGCCTTTTAGTTCCGGACTGTGAAAAATTAGCCCAGCCAAACGTTTAGCCTGGTCGGAAGCCAAAGCGTTCATCGGATAAATGATCAAAGCTTTAATGCCCGGCTCACCGCGATGACGGTAACAATACTCTAAGATAGGATAAAGGAAACATTCCGTTTTTCCCGATCCGGTGCTAGCAGTGATAACTGTGGAGCAGCCGTCATCGCTATTTAAGCGCTCAAAGGCTCGCTGCTGATGCAGATAAGGTTTATAAGGCGGATGGAGCGAAACGAAAGGGTACTCTGCACTAGCCGCCGTCCGAAAAGGCAGGCGCACCGATATATAAGGTTCCCGATATATAGAGTTGGGCGTATCGAGCATAGAGCGCAGCGAGCCTTTAAAAAGCTCGTTAGTCATGGGGAAAGTAGTTTCTAAATAATCTCGCAACCCTCGTTCTAAATGTTCGGCCAAGATAGACGGCAGCACGGCGCCTGCTCCTCCTTGCTAATAGTGGGCAAATAACTAAGTTTAACGATTAAATTAAGTACGGTTCTTCCTTTGGGCAAAGAAACGCCAGGCGGTGGCGTAATCTTGCAGACGGT
>JBJEGD010000022.1:0-301 GCA_051874735.1 Candidatus Bruticola sp.
ACAGGGGAACTCAATTCAGAGGCAGACGGAACTGACTCCACAGGAGAACTCAATTCAGAGGCAGACGGAACTGACTCCACAGGGGCGCTCAATTCAGCGGCAGACGGAACTGGCTCCACAGGGGCGCTCAATTCAGAGGCAGACGGAACTGGCTCCACAGGGGCGCTCAATTCAGAGGCAGACGGAACTGGCTCCACAGGGGCACTCAATTCAGCGGCAGACGGAACTGGCTCCACAGGGGCGCTCACCTCGGCAACAGACGGAACGGCCTCCACAGGGGCACTCACTTTGGCAACAGACG
>JBJEGD010000022.1:401-127999 GCA_051874735.1 Candidatus Bruticola sp.
GAACGGCCTCCACAGGGGCGCTCACCTCGGCAACAGACGGAACGGCCTCCACAGGGGCGCTCACCTCGGCAACAGACGGAACGGCCTCCACAGGAGCGCTCACCTCGGCAACAGACGGAACGGCCTCCACAGGGGAACTCAATTCAGCGGCAGACGGAACTGGCTCCACAGGGGCGGTCACCTCGGCGGCTGCAGCCGGTTTTTCAGCAATGTTAGCCTGACGGCGCCGATCCAAACGCTGACGCATACGCATAGCGACACTATCTGCCAGCTTTCGAACGACCTGTTCACCCTTTGATCCCTTACCTATTGAAGCTTCTAAATTTTCAAGAGATACGGCAGCCTGCTGTTTAGGAGATAAAGACGAATCATCGGCGACGGGTGAGGTTTTTAATTTAGGTACGATAAGACCTCCGCCTTTACTAGAAGGACGAGCCGCAACTACAACTTTAGGTTTCACTCCTAAAAGCTCAGAAGCAAGCATAACCAAATTGTCAACAGAAACTGAATTATTTACACCTTTAGGACGAGAAACACGTTTAGCTGACTGACTTGGTTTGGTAGCTGAATTTTGGGTATCGATCTGTCTGGCTCCCTCCTTTTGAGGAGCTTTGCGACTAGATAACAAAGCCTGTTTTAAAGAGGCTCTATTAATAGTTTTTGGAGTTTCACTGCTAGAATTTGCTGCGGGAGGAATGGGCGGAGTTTGCGAACTCATGGACACCGCGCCATCTGTTTTACTCTCTGAAACTATATCAACACTTGTAGAATCAGTAGTTTCAACTTTTACAGCCACATTCTCAACAACTTGGCCTTCGGACGAATTAGCCTCTGCACTTAATGGCCCAGTACTATCGTTAACACCGGTGACAGCCTCGCTGTCGATAGAAGATGACGGCAACGCAACTGATTCAACAGGTACATCAGTATAGACAGCTTTTTCACTATCCGTACTGAGCGCTGCAGATTCAACATTACCAGCTGTTTTATCATTTTCTTTGGCAGTTTGATTGGCAGATTCTACAGCCGTCTGACTAGCTAAGCGAGCCTGCCTAAGCTCCTGACGCTCTTTACGCAGGCGAGCCTGTTCCATCCGGTCTTTAAGAGAATCAGGAATAGTTATCTGTTTTTTAGGGGCTGGCTTAGGCGGAGGTTCAGGTGGCAAAGAAGCAGCCTTCTTAGCCAAAGCTTCTAATTGTCCATCAGAAACTGTGCCCTTTAAAGAAATTTTGCGAGTCTCTGAAGCAGGTAAAGAGGCACCTTGTTTTTCTGCTTCAAAATTATCGCTATATGAATTCAAGGAAGCAGAAGAAGCTGTCTTAGCCTTACTGCGAGAAAGCTCCATAGAAGCTAAAGAAACATTAGCTTTACGAGCTAATTTTGAGTTGAGCCTCGCAGAAATACGCTCCATATCAGTGCCACGTTCTTTAGGGGCCTCAGAATCGGTGTATTCGCTAATAGCTTTATCAGGAACAACGACACAATTATTATTATCAGCAGCGGCCGTCAATTCACTCTCAGCAGAAGGAGCATTTACCGAATTGGGCGATTTTGATGGGGCAGCAGCTGATTCTGAAGAAGTACTGGCAACGGAAGCAGAGGCGGCTTTCTTTCTGCCAGAAGAGCGCAATTTATCGAGAATTTGCTTTCTGAGAATTTCTTTAGCCGATGCAGAAAGAGGTATAAAATGCTCATCTTTCTTGGCAGTTGCGCTAAGTTCACTATTCGCTTTGGTATCATTCTGCATCGCGCCGACAGGAGCAGATAATTTGTCATCCTCGGCAAAAACTTCGGTAGAAGCTGTCGATTCAACAGCATTCTGTCCAGAACTCAGTTGTTCAGTTTTGGTTGATGCAACTTCAGTCTCATCGTTTAACTCAGGCTGCGCACGGTTTAATAGTTCAGATTCGCTAACATATTTAGTTTCATTTACTACTGGCGAAGCAGCACTGCGATTTGTTACGGATGAGGTCGAGGACAAATCGCTCTGCCCAGTACCGATATTGTCAGGAATAACTCGGCGCAAATTACTCAAATCGTCACTGTCTTCGGAATTGTCCAATTCCTTATTGGCATAAGAGGAATCGTTAGGAACAAAACTACTTGGAACAGAAAGATAACTGTCAGACTCAAAGTCGTCTTCTTCTGCAACACCTATAGACCCGGCCCCAGCTACTCTGTTTAAATCGATATGAACAACTTGACCAGGCTTAGTTACGGCATATGTATCTTTAATCTCATTGTTACTAATATTTTCAGCAGCCTTGCTTTCCGCTATAGAAGCAGTATGCTTTAATTCGTCTACAACGTCGCCATTGCTATTTTCATCAGGATGTTTGATTGCACTAAGATGATCGAGGGGCGACTCGCTGGGCTGATTATTTTTACGTCCCAACAGACGATCGCTAACAGCATTTATAAAGCCACTAGCCAGCCCTACGCGCTTAGTTTTTACGGAACGGCTCTCCTGTTTAACTAACTTAGCCAGAGGGGATTCTTCTGCTTCTGAAACAGAGTCATTCTCTTTAACTTCTTTAGTTTCAACTTTAGGAGTTAGCTCACCCCGCAAGAAAAGATCTATGCGTATATGATCTATTTTTTCTTTGAAATTACTGCTATCGTTCTTAAGCTTCTGTAAAATAAGCTCCGAAGAAGATAAAACATCTTTGGCTTCTTCGTACATGCTGCTCTTGATCAGAAGCTCAGCCCGCTTGATGCCTAAATCAACTTCTAAATAGGTTTTCGACTCACTATCAGTATCAGTACCAATTAAACTGAGTGCCTTTTCCAAGAGCTCAACAGCGAATTTATTATTACCTTCACTAGCATAGAATCTGGCTAGCCCCTCTTGTGCTCTGACAGCAAAATTATCGGCCCAATGAGCAATTTCTAAATGCTTACTGCCAAAACTAACCAGCTGTTCTAAAAGATACAGACCATCGCGTATGCCGGCAGCGCTGTCCATCAGTCCTTGATCGAGCCATAACAATAAGAGCTTCTCACCATAATGCACACTGCTATCAGTACTGCGCGAGGACCAATTAACAATAATAGATCGCAAAACAGTGATATAATTGCGGCGCATCCGATCACGCAAGCGGCTCTCTAAGGCAGATTCAAAGCTTTCAATATCTTTATTCTGCCACAGAGGCAGAATCAAAAGATCGCTGAGAATATCTTGAACCCCAGATGAACTTACAAAAGATCGTCCAATAAAAGCGGAAAAATTACTTAAGAAAGCTTCTCTTAAAAGGCTGCTCTTGTTAGATAAACTTACCCCACTCCCTAAAATAGAGAGTATTTCATCAAGAAGAAAAACAGTTCGGTCTTCATTTCCTTCATTTTCGGCAAGTTCTACTAAATTCATTAGAACTAAGCTTAATTCTAATTCACACCCCTTATTGTCAGTTCTGGAGCGCAGTTCAGAATAAAGCTTGTTAGCCTTCTCAAATGCCTCTTCGGCACTGCTGGCCTTATTATCTGACTTATCGAGCATCCCCTTAAAGAACATAATTTCAGCATAATCTTTGCGTTCTTTAATATTCAGCCCCTGTTTGGCAAGCTTGTCGTAGAGAGCTACACCCTTGCCCAAACAAAGCATTAAATCTGCTTTCGAGCAATAAGCCGGAGTAATGTAATCGTTGCCTACCTGAGTACTGTTGCTGAAAACAAAGCGCACTATATTGAGGTGGAGCCACGCAACCGTCACTTCACTGCTGCGGGAGACAGAGACGACATCTGCTTCATTATCAGAAGCTTCCTGTATAAGCTCCTGAGTAAGGGACATAATTTCCTGTCCCCGTTCAAGAGAGGTATAAGCCTTCACTAACTCCACGCCAGCCTCAAAGCTCAAGCTAGGATTGAGACGATAAATAATCGGGCTCACACCAATATTGCGGACAGCCCGCAAAGGAGAAACTACAGCTTCGCTATCTTTTTCTCTTAGAGCAACAGCTCCCTCAAAAAGAACCTGAGGGACAAAGGCATAGAAAACTGAAAATACACTGAAGATCGCATCTTCGTTACCGTATTGAGCGCTGCGAACCGCAATTTTAGACCAAATAGCGCACCCAGCTTTATACTCTTGGTCAGCCTCATCGTGTTTTTCTTCTAAGGTACACGCTTTAGCCAAACCGAAATGAGCCATTACCAAAGAAACGCCCTGTTCAAAGGGAAGATTCTCCGGATTAGACAACATCTGAACAATTTTAGCGAAATGGAAACGAGCCCGTCCCCCATTCTTAAGTCCTATAGAAGAGAATCCGGCTCCAACTAGAGCTAAAATATCTTCACTGCCGACACTGCACTCAGACAACACTTTAGAGAAATCATTGAGCGCCTCTGAATATTTGCACTGATAAAGGCAAGAAGCTCCGTGGCCCAATAAGTCTTTGTGAGATATATCACTGCGCTGATGGGAGAATATAGCTGAGAAATCATCTTCAGCTCTTTTAAATTGTCCATCATAAAATAAAACCCAAACGCGTTCTGATAAAACTTGCAGCAAAGTAGCACGATCACTGCGATTTTCTGAAATTACCAAGCCCTTCTCAAACTGAGCCAAAGCAGAAAGCACATTGTTTAAACGGGCGTAAGTTATACCTAAATTTAAGAAAACTCTGGCTAAGGGAGCCTTAGCATTTTTTAAATCGTGAGCACCTGGCCACTTTTCTATAGAATTTTCTAAATCGGCTCTAGCCTCTTCATAAGCTCCCCTAAGTACACGCAACGAGCCGCGCTTGGCCAATACTTTAGCGTAATCGGGGATATAGCGAACTTGGCTGTCACCAATTAAGCCTTCATAATACTCCAAAGATTTGGCGATATATCCCTCGGCTTCCATATAACGGTTATTAAGTTCTTCAATGCGGGAACGCAAGAGCCATAACTTGGCTAAAGAAGCCCGATTGGAAAAATTACTAGCCTTACTTTCAAAGCTCTCAAAAATACTAATAGCTTTTTCGGTATACTGTAGACACTCGTCAAGACGATTGCTCTTTTCCAATAAGAAAGCAATCTGGTATATGACGTCAGCATAAAGATTGGCAACTTCTGCCCGTCCCTGCTCATTTATAAGTATCTCAAAGTAGACCTGCGACTGACGCAAATTAGTAATAGCCTGGTCGTAATCTCTGTCGTTGACTAAACCGAGCAAAGCTTTAGCACGAGCCTCAATGACTTTACTTGTTTCAGGCAAATCTTGAGAGAAGCGCAACACATCTTCAAAACGAGCGCGAGTCTGACGACTAGAAACATTTTGAGCAGCTAAAAGCTCTCCTAACTGCAAGTTTAGCTGTACCCAGGCCATACGAGCCTCAGGAGTACGCGGATTAGCTTTGCGATCAGCTACCTTTTGCAGCATAGCAATAGCCTGCGAACGCTGACCTAAAGACAGCTGCGCTTCAGCACGCAAACAAGCAGCCATAGCCAAATTGTCTAAGGCACTTACATCGCCTAAATCGGCAATTTTGTTCCAGACTTCAAAAGCCAAAGCCGCATCTTCGGCAGCCTGAGATGGAAGCTCCAATTCTAGGCTAATACGAGCTCGCTCACATAAAACTTTAGCTTTAACAACGCGGTTGCGATCGTTTGAAGAGACAAAATCGTAAGCACGATCAAGCTCTTGCTTAGCCTTATCATAGTCGAGCATACTGCGGTAAACACTGCAGCAGAACATACAAAGATCGACAACCCGCCCTCCTACTGAAGGCACGCCAGAGTCAACAAAAAATTGGATAAACTTTTTACTGACTTCCAGAGCAACCTTGCGATCCTCAGAGCTTCCGTTGGAAATCATTTCTTTAAGCCAAGCATCTACAGCCGGCATAAAGCTGCTGTCAGCCGCTAAACGCTTAATGAGTTCGGCATCACCGCTTTTCTTAGCCCAATCAGCAAGATAGCGCACCGCTAAAACTGTTGAAGGCGTAAAACTATCTTCAGTTTGCAAGGCAGACTCCGCCCACATGGCTAGCTGCCGATTGGCCAATACAATAGTCTGCGGATAAGTATCGCGACATATTTCCGGAATTAAAGGAGAACGCGGTTCGACGCCGTCATCTTCACCGAACGCCACTAAACCATTTAAACGGTACGCAGTGGCTTCGCCATCACGTATACCGAACCCAGGAAAACGCAAAAGTTCCACAGGTATAGCTTCACCGACTTCACAAACGGCAGCCAAAAGCGGCATATGATAGCGTTCTATAACTTCAGAGCCAAGAATATTTTTAAGCTTAGCGCGCAGTTCTTCGATACTTTCGGTTACCAGAGGCGCAACTTCGCTTTCAGACTCAATAACAGAAGTTATGCTGGTTAAGGAGCTGCGATCGCGGCTTAGCGAATTAGTGAAAAAGCGTCTGCGAAATATAGGATCGACCTCAAGAGTAATGAGATGACCAGTAGAATATTCTCGATAGAGGAAACGCTTGCCCAAGCAAGGAGACACTAGCACATGCATAGACTGTGCAGAGGCATGGCAAACCGGGCACTTATAAAAGACGATAAAGGGCGGAATTTCATCACGACTGCTGTCAGTATTTAAAAACAGACGATTGCAGCCCCCTTTACGCTCGTCAATTTCTAAGCGCCAAATGCTGAGGAAGGTATCGAAGGCCGACACTAACCCATTGAGATGGGGAAGATAGTTAATAATTCCTGGAGCCATCGATGCCAAATCATTTAACTTGCGTCTTGAGAAAAAACGCTCTCGCCAAATACTCCAAGGAACCTGAGCAAAATTAGTATTGGAACCGATCCCCAGCAAAGCAGCATAGTCTTTAGTTTCACTGCCTATAGTACGATCGTGAACGACATATAGGAAGTTTAGTATAGCTTCTACCAGCGGATTCTGACGATTGCGCTTAGGTAGATAAGATACCGCCCAGCTCAGCAAACAGCAAGCAGCTTCCGCAAAATCGATACGCCATAAACTGCGCCGCCATCCTGGGAGCGGTGCTTCTGATGGAGAGAGAGGAGAGACAGAAGCAGAGGCCATAAAAATGCCGACAAAATCTACTACTTCTCGAAAATACCAAGCGACCGCAACGAAGTTCACCTGTCCGCTTTTGTCGGGCGTTAGGCTGTTTTCTAAGCGTTTTAAATGGACAAGCAGGGCATCCCTCACGGGATCTCCGCCATTGCGCACCCCTTCTGGAATAATTAACCTTGTGTTATCAGGCCCGCTGCTCACAATGACACTCTCCCAAGCATTTTTAAGAAAAAAAAAGCCTTTCTGTAATTCTAGACAGAAGGCTCTTATTCCCCTTCGAAAAACACTTTATCTACGTTCAGCTATAGCACGTTCTATATCGCGTTTGGCTGTTTTTGCTGCCTCTGCTTCGCGCTTATCATATAATTTTTTGCCCCTAGATAAGGCTATTTCTACTTTTATATAGTTCTTCTTAAAGTACAGCTTAGTAGGAATAATAGTTAAACCTTTTTCATGAGTACGGGCCTTAAGACGACGAATTTCACTTTTATTCAGTAACAGACGGCGCGATCTTAAGGGATCGTGGTTGAAACAGCTTGCATAATGCCATTTACTGATATTTAATCCTTTGAGCCACACTTGACTGAAGTCATCTACCACAACATAGGCATCTACCAAACTTAACCGCCCCTCTCTCAGAGACTTAACTTCAGTACCTTGCAGAGATATACCCGCTTCAAAAAATTCTTCGAAGATATATTCATGACGGGCCTGTCTATTGACCGCAATAACTTTGACAGCAGAATCTGTTTTTTGTTTACTTTGCTTCTTTGCCATTTTCTTCCACCCTGGAGATATCGTGGGAACTGAGGGGAGCTAACTGCGGGTAAAGTTTGCTATATTTTTCAGCATTATTCAAGACCTTTTTTACAAAAAAACGAGTCTCTGATACAGGGATATCGTTAATTGTGAGCGGCTTTTGCCGTTTCTCTATCCAAGAATCCACTTCATGCTGACCGGCATTATAAGCGGCTAAAGCTTCGATACTTTTATTATCGAAGCGTTTCAATAGCCAAGATAAATAGTAAGCACCTAAATATATATTTAGTTCAGGTTCTCTCAACCGGCTATTACTGCGCTCTTTTACGTGTATGCTGTGCGACTCTGCTATCCACCAAGCAGTATCAGGCATTAACTGCATCAACCCCTGCGCTCCCACTTCAGATTGGGCCTCCGTATTAAAACTGCTTTCAGCTAAAATAACCCCGGCAACTAAATAGGGACTGACTTCAGCACTGCGAGAAGCGGCCACAATAGTTCCTTCATAATGCAAAGGATATAAAAAATATTCGATCCGAGCCCATGTAGCCCCCAAAGACAGAACAAAAACTGAAATACAGAAAAAAAAACAAACTAACAAATGTGTTAGGCTTATCTTTCTATACTGTCCCTGACCGTGCCGATTCTTATTGAGTTCAAACTCCATAAAGATGTGCGAACCTTTCTTGCCAAACATCCTCAATTTGACGACGTAGAGCCTTCAAACTGCCGTTGTTATCTATAAGAATTGTCGCCCGCTCCGCTTTAGCAGCCAAGCTCATTTGCGAGGCCACTCGATTCTTAGCTTCAAAAATAGTTAAATGATCCCGGCTCATCAAACGCTTTAATTGCCGGTCAGGATTTATATCAATGACTAGTACACCAGCGCAGGCAGCTTCTGCCCCATGTTCAAACAACAAAGGAGCCATAATAAATACTAAGGGATACTTCAATCTAGCCTGAGCAGTCAACTCAAAAGTGCGCTTCCAAATAGCCGGATGAACTATCTCATTCAAAGTTTGCAATTTATCGGGATCAGCAAAAACTATTCTACCCAAATACGATCGGCGCAGTTCTCCTGCTTTGTCTAAAATACCAGATCCGAATTCATCAACCAATCGGCTAACTAAAGGCGATCCACTCCCCATTAACTCGCGGCTAATTAAATCACAGTCGATAATATGTGCACCTAAATGGCGCAGATATTCCGCAGCTGTAGATTTACCGCAGGCTATCCCACCGGTCAATCCCCATACGAGACCAGCTGTTCTCTTCTGTTTGTTAATCATATTAAACGCCAATAATCTCACTAAAGCGTGGGGAAACTAACAATTTATTAGCCTCACTAACTAAAAAAAATCCCCGCCTTGATTAGGTCAAGCTGCAGCTGCACCTGGATAAGGCCGGGGATTTTTCTAACAGCTCGATGAAGCTGTCGCTCCACCAAGCCTAAAGACTAAGCTTCTTCATTCTTAGTGATGTCGTTCAGTTTCTCTTTGCCCATTTTGGAGGCTAAGATCTCACCAATGGAGTTGCCACTTCCACGCTCATCGTGGGAAACGCGTCTGCTGCTGTTGTTCTCGGTAGAACGGGCAGCGGGCTGCTGAAGACGCTTGATAGACAAGGTCATACGGCGTTTTTCGCGATCGAGGTCGATAATCTCAGCTTCAACTTCCTGTTCGGGCTTAAGGACGTCGGAAGGACGATTTACGTGAGAACGATCCATCTCGCTGACAGGGATAAGCCCCTCTACACCAGGCATAACCTCAATGAAAGCATACTTACTGGCTAAGCGAGTGATGCGGCCCTTCACTATATCGCCTACTTTGTGTTTGTCACAAGCCATTAACCAAGGATCAGGAGCGGCTTGACGCAAAGATAAGGAAATACGATTAAGTTCAGGATCGACCTTCAAAACGAGAACATCAACCTGCTGACCGGGCTGTACCACGTCGGCAGGCTGCTTGATGCGGCTCCAGGAAAGCTCGGAGATGTGAACGAGTCCATCCACACCGCCTAAATTAACGAAAGCACCGAAAGGAGTCAAGCGAGCTACGGTACCACTGACGATACTACCCTCAGTCAGCTTCTTCATAGTCTCTTCTTTGCTCTTGCGGCGGATTTCCTCTTCAGCCTTCTTGCGAGAGAGCACAACCTTGCGGCGGCTCTTATCGACTTCGAGAACCTTGAGATTAAGCTCTTCGCCGATGAACTCGGAAAGATCACGAACAGGACGAACGTCGGCGTGCGAGGCGGGCACGAAACCGCGAATGCCTACGTCGACAATCAAGCCGCCCTTAACCTGCTCAGTACAGGTAGCGGTGATAATCTTGCCCTCTTCCATGGCTTCCAAGATATCTCTCCAAGCCTTCTCATTATCAGCACGGCGCTTGGAAAGGATCAGATTTCCCTCAGACTCATCAACTTTTTGTACTACAACGTTGATTTTATCTCCGACCTTGACAACATCCATAGGGGATACGTCGGGGGCGTTGGATACCTGATTGGCGGGAATAAAACCGTCGGTCTTGTAACCTACGTCAACATAAACACCGTCGTTATCGACGCGAATGACCTTACCCTCAAGGAAATCATCCTTGGAGATAGGCTTTACATTCTTTTCGTACTCTTCAAGAGCCTGAGCCATATCTTGGCAGTTCTCTTCGTTAGTTACACTATTCTCTCCAGCGGCTGAAGTGGTAGGTTGAGTCTTGTCGTCCATTGTCGTATGTAGCTCCCTTAAATAACCGTTCACTCTAACCGCAAAACCCATAAAGATCTTTCGGCTAAATTCCTGGTTCAACCACTTAGGCTGCGCACATTCTACCCAAAAGAATCGTAAGAAGAGCGTCAAATCCATAGTGTCCGCAGGCGTATATTCGGGGGTGAACAACACCCTATTGTAAAGACACCTATTGTCGGGCGTCCCCAAAAACCGGCGGCACTCAGCAGCCGGAGCAGTCTGCTCTTTAGAACTGCTCCTGAAACTTCATAAAACAGATAATCTGAGCAGCATCTTGCAAACTTACTTATTACCGCGAAAAGTTCTGCTGTTTTTCGATTACTCCTTCTATTGTTTGGGCAAGAAAATAACTTTAAAAATAATATGGTCTGAAGTCCCATAGACTTCAGACCGTACTGTTTTCTTACCCAAGCGCTACAGCGACATTCATAACATTAATGAATGCGGTATTCTACACTAAGCGGGACCCCGCCCGCAGCTTCTAGACAAAGCTGGCGGCACTTCTCTGCTATTTCATTTTCACGTCCAACCGGCGCATGAACTATAATCATATTTTTACAACACATTGCATATACTTCAGTGCCGAAATTTTCAAAAATTTTTACCAGAGCTGACCGCACAATATCCATGCATCCGCCTTCTATGGGGAAAGCTCTGGCAAAGCGCTCAGCATTTTCACGAACGTTGTAATTGCGACTTCCAGCTTCGACTATACGGCAAACGCGCCCGGACAGAGTGCTGATCTCTTCCATAGCTGTAGCTTTAGCCTGATTGCGCAAAATAAAATTCCAGCTTACAGGGTAAGACTCCGCAAAGGCACTATCAAACTTATTTAAATATTCCGAAGCTCTCTGGAGACTATCCTCCCCTTCCAATCCTAAACGCCTGGCTAACCAAGCTGGACTAAAGTAGAACAGTAGCATACTCACAAAGAGATAGCGCACAGAAATACAACTGTTGAGATCGCTGCCAAAAACTTTCTTCATCAGTTCTATCTCTATATCCCGACCGCTTTGTAAGTCATCAGCTAAAGCCTTGTCCTTAGCTAAATACGCCAAAAAGCGCAACCCCATAGCTGGGAATCTAAGATAAATTAAAAGAGAATTGCCCTTAGGACGCAAAAAATCATCCATAGCTTTAGCTAAAGTACGGCGAACTGGAACACAGGCCAAGTTATCGATTACGGCCATCATATGTTCCATTAATTCGATAATACCGCGCGCCGAAACACGACCCAAAATTTGCAGACGGCGCTCACTGACCAAGGCTAAATTAAACAGATGGCCCCCAATTTTGATCTCCGTCTTCCCCTCAACCATAAACTTTTGTACAAAGGTGCGCCTGAACTCGGAAAGTTCGCAGTAACAGCGTATTTTTTCCACAATAGGGTTCTGGTCTTGCAACGATTTTAGCATTTCTGCATTGAGCATAGAACCATTCTTAGGACGCGTAGGAACTAATAGAGCTAGATGATCGAATAGGTAACGACTTAGTTCTTCTTCAGAGTCAAGATCGAATTCAGGTACATCAGCCTCTGCAAAGAAACTATCACGCGCTTCTTGAAGTTTATTATCAATAAAATCAATAATTTTTTTCGTAAGTTCTTTATCGCAGCCTAAACCAAAATTGTTGAGTAGCCAATTCATTTTAGCCCAAGGCAACTCGATCGTTTCATATATTTGAACTAGATGCTTAGACTCTATTCTAGAGTACATCTTTTCACCCAAGGCGATTAGAACATCGGCTATGCGAGCGGTCCAACAGATGCGTCCGCGCATAGGCACATCTGCTAAAACTCCGTGTGCTAAGCCTAAAATTAAGTTGCGATCGTAAATAGCAAAACCGTAACGGGCACAAATCGATTCAATAGAATGTTCCCAAACATTGAGATCTAAAAGTGATGAGAAGAGCAAAACGTCTCTGACATTATTCATTTCAGCTTTGTTCTTCATGATTTCATGAATGCCGACTACGTATTTGGCCCGCTTACCGTCACTGAAAATAGGACGTAGCTTAGCCCATAGTTCTTCTATATCAGGAGCTTTTTCTTCAATAGGCACCTCAATATGCCAACTGGAAAGATCGATATAGACGGGATGTTCTCCCTTGAGACAGATGGACAGTCCCCAAGGAGCTTTTGTTTTATCGTTCTGGAACCAAACAAAAGCTACATCGGCAGATGAATTTTGAACTTTATCTAAAAATTCGAGGACCTTCTGGCTAGGCAAAGCACTTTCGGGAATAGCGCATGGAGACTCAACAGCCACATCTTTGTCCATAGCACGCAGAAAGACCTCAGCCCCTTCTAAATGGATCTGCTCAAAGATACGTTTGGTCATCTGCACAGGGAAACCTTTGAATTCGCATTCATTCCAATTTATATCTAAAGGCAGATCGCGGCGTATAGTAGAACGGGACAAGAATTCGAAGGCGTCGTCTCTATTTTCAGAAAGAGGATTGCGCCACTTGGCTGGCAGATGTTCTAAAGAATCGAATAATTCAGTTAAACTGTTATACTGAGACAGAAGACGCCGAGCTGTTACTTCGCCTATACCTGGAACCCCACCGATATTTTGACTGGAATCACCTGCTAACGCACGTAAATCGGCCAGCTGTCCAGGGTGTAATCCGTATTTTTTCACCACGAGATCTTCATCGAAAATAACGGAATCAACAATACCGCGCCTCATAGTCATAACTTTTATATGAGGGGAAACCAGCTGCATCAGCCCTAAGTCGCCGGAGACTATTAAAGTTTCAAAACCGTCACAGTTGGCTTTAGCAGCCAAAGTGCCGATACAGTCATCGGCTTCAAAACCAGGCAAACGATAAGCTTTTATACCGCAAATATGCACAAAATCTTCAATAATGGGCAGCTGCAGTTCAAAATCGTCCAGCATTTCTCCGCGCTGTACGTTATAGGTTTGGAACTTCATCAGTGTATCTACCAAAGCTCCGTGATCAAAAGCAACAGCTACATGGGTAGGACGCTCCGATACTATAGTGTTAATAACTAGGTTTATGAATCCTAGAATAGCATTAAGCGGAAAACCAAGCTCAGATTTGCGAGCCGGAAGAGCATAAAAAGCCCTGTAAGCCAATCCATTGCCATCTATGAGCAATATTTTTTTTGTGTTATTACTTTTACTATTCACGGGAAGACTCCGATTATATTCTGTTGAAAGACTAACACCTTTTCATGCCGAAATATTAAGGCATTGCATCTAAAATTTCGCAGAGAACAAAAAAACGAAAACGGATAATTTTCTTTCGACATCTGCTTAAAAAAACCTACAAAATATGATTTCTAGCCTTTAATATACAATGAAATAACGCCTTCAAAAGAGCACTATAGTATTCTAGTTCTCCTATGTGCACAAAAAAAATCGATTTACATCCGCTTAGCAGATATAAATCGATTTTTTTATTTTGATAAAACTAAATTTTCAAGTCATAGATATCAGAAGTCCAGCGACAGTAAAATAAACTATCAATCCGGTGACATCGACAACTGTAGCTACAAATGGAGCAGAAGCGCTAGCAGGGTCCAGTTTGCACAAACGAAGCAAAAAAGGCAACATAGAGCCGGCTAAACACCCTAGAGTAACCACTCCCAGTAGCGAACAGGCCACAGTCAATCCAAGAAGCATAGGAGAATCACCGTAGATACCGGGATAAAGATACGCCCAAAGCATGACACGAATCATGCCAACAATGCCTAACAAAATCCCAATAACTACTCCAGCTCCAATCTCCCTAGTCAAAACACTAAACCAATCGCGCATTTTAACTTCACCCATAGCCATAGCCCGTACCATAAGGGTAGAAGCCTGAGAGCCAGAATTCCCGCCACTGGAAATAATCAAAGGTACAAAAACTGCCAAATACCAAACGGCATCTAACTGTTTTTCGTATCTGGCCATAGCCGAAGCGGTCAACATTTCGCCGATTAATAATAGCACAAGCCATCCTGCACGCTTCTGAATCAGTTCAATGAAACCAGTACGCAGATAGGACTCGTCTAAGGCCTCCATACCACCGTATTTTTGAGCATCTTCAGTACCTTCTTCGCGGATCACTTCTACAACATCATCAGCAGTAATAAGTCCCTTCATGCAGCCCCGATTATCTACTACTGGCATAGCAGTCAAACTGTAACGGGCAAATAAAGTTCCGACTTCTTCCTGATCCATATCTTCAGGACAAGTTACGACATCTTTATCAGCCAGATCGACCACTAAATCGTCAGAGTCCGCCGCCAAAAGAGCATTTATGCCAACTTCACCTATAAGACGCTGCTCGCTGTCCAATACATATACATGTTCTAAAGATATGCACTCTTGAGCTTGTATATGCAAATAATTAATAGCGGACTCTACAGTCATAGTAGAACGGACTCTGGCAAAGCGGGGGTTCATCAAACCTCCAGCATCATCTTCTGCATAGGCCAAAAGAGCACTTACTTTGTCACGCGCTCTAGTGTCGAGAAGTTCCAACCATTCTGCAGCTTCATCTTCTGGCAGTTCTGAAAGGATATCAGCTATATCGTCGAGATCCAAATAACGCAGCCACGAGCGCCTCTCCGGCAAACTCATAGACTGCAACAAATCTGCCTGATCGTTGACATTCATGCAATCTAAGAGATCTTCAGCCTCCCCTAGCGGCAGAGTGCGAAAAAGCTCGATGCGTCTTTCGCTCCCTAGACGAGGCCAATCACTTAGAGTCTGCTCGAACTGTTCTTGTCTCTCCATTTTTTCAGAGTTAGAATCTGCCACTGTTTACTTGCCTTGTTCTGAAGCAGTTTGGGAGGCTTCACTTCTTGAAGCGGTGACGGTATCTAACTTTTCGCAAGCCTTAATCCAGTCATAACGCGGATCCTGAGCCAGATTAGCTTCAGTACCATCAGCTAAACGTACAAAATAGCCTCCCTGTCCATCCTCATAAATATGGATATCAGCTGCTGGAGCAGTTTCAGAGTCACTGTCAGTGTACAGCTTGTAAGAAGCGATTTCCTTACTTTGTACATTTTTGTTTACCTTAGAATCAGACAGCTTTTCTTTCCACTGTAAGTCGATCAAATTGTAGAGAAGCCCGTCGGCTATTTCCAGCTTTTTGCCCTCATTTTCAATAGAAGGAGAGGGCTGGAGAATATTCCACCCGCTCTTAGATCGCTCAGCTACCACCTTATAAGCTCCGCCACTACGTTTGGCAGGTACCACAACTTCAAACCGCTGAACTTCATTCAACGACATGGAGACCACATGACGATCCACAAATTCAGAGCTGCGCCTGCCCACTAGGAGCTTCATAACTTCTTCTAAGCTGGAACACTCTAACTGTAGTCTCTCATCTGGATTCGTACGGGAGGCATAAATAAGATTATTCTCACGAGGAACAGGCTGAGCAAATTCATAAATGAACGGCTCTTTCTTACCTTCAATTTCGACGGTCAAGCGCGCGTTTACTTTAAAAGGCGTAAGATCATCGTGATAAAGAAACTTTTTAATCTTCAAGTCTTGAAGAGCCCAGGCGAAAGTGTTACACAAGCGAGTATCGGCCAAAACCTCCTGTTCCCCATTTATCTGGGGATCAGATACATACCACTTAGCCTCTTTGAGATCGACGCTTTCGTCCATTTCATTTTCAAAACTGCCGTTGTCAGACTGAGATTTTTTATCTCCCCAACCTAAGAAAGAAGACTTCTTTTTTTCTTCAACTTTAGATTCATTTTTTACTTTAAGCGTAAACGAACTGTGAGGCAGAGAACTATCGCACGATTCATAACGAATAGTACGAATTTTATCTGGCGAGAAAGCGAACAAATTATGCTCGCGCAGATCGTCTATTAAAGACATAAAAACGGTAATAAAACCTCCAGGCACGGCCAGCACAGGGGCTTGACCTCCGGTAGTATCTAACCGAGCATAAGATCCACTATCGTCAATAAGCATATTGCCCAAAAGCAAGGTCGCTTTGGCAACTTGACCATTTGGTTCAGCATACTCTACAACAAAACGATGTAAAGGTTTATCCAAGCCGTACTGGGCCAAAGATGAAGCTGTAGGATTCTCTACAATAACTTCTTGACGACTCAAATTAGCGACAGTTTCAGCCAAATCTTTAAGTTGGGCTCCATCAGCCCTAACCTTATATTCCCCCAGTTCAATAGTCCAGCCCACATCCTGACGCACAAAACGACGCACCGTATCAGGATTAGCAGCGCCATCTGACCAAACCATAGCTTTTATATCTTTGCTTTCAAATTGGGGAAAAACACGGCTAGATAAGCGCTGTTCTTCTCTGCTCTTTTCAGAACCGCGTATATCATGGAAGTACCAAAATCCGCCCAATAGTATGACTACTATGAGCATTGTGACTACGCTTCGCATATTTTTTTCCAATCTCAGCTAATTTTCTCTACCTTTGACCACGGCTAAACCGTAGAAGAAAACGAAACCGGGAATTAACAGGCATAATATAGCTGCCAAGGTCCAGTAAGTTTTCTGAGAAAGCATCAAAGGCTCGCTGTTTTCATCTTTGGGACGAATAGCCGCAGTGTCGTTACTCCCTCCCAACCAAGAGAACATGTTCATAACCAAATCTTTATTAGTGAACTGACTAGCGTCAAAAAGTTCATTAGAGAGGAAATCAGCATCACCAGAGAAAATGGCGCGGCATTTCTTTATACGAGATTCTTTGCCCTGTTCAGCTTTAGGATTATTCTGAGCCGCCTCTCGAGCTAATTCTGCCTTACTTTTGGACACAGAACGCTCAACAGTCTGAATGATAGGCAGCTCCTCGCCCTGACGAACAGGAGTCAAGCGTCCACCTTGGCTGCTTTGCAAATTACTTATATCACAAGCCAAAGCTGCGACGTCGCTACTAATCAGTACATTTCTATCTAAAGTAGGATTTTTATTGCCTTTATTCTGCTCAATCGGACGGATCGTTTTGAAAATACAAGGCAGGCGCATGCCTTTTGTTATAGGATTAGTGAAGCTAAAGACATCAGTCATCACAAAAATTGGTTCTAAATTGGTGCCCATCTGAGCCATTTTAGGATCTATTACGAGCAAATCGCTAAGCTGCAGACCATAGATGGAGAACAGCCAATCGTAACCTTTGGGGGTATCCATTTCAGCAGCGAATAAGAGATTGCCGCCGGCATTAAGCCAACTAGATAAAGCTTTCTTTTCATTATCCAAAAGAGATACTTTAGGAGCTATAATAGCCAAATTGGAAACCCCTGAAGGAATCTCCTTAGCGTACTTGCCCAGCTTAAGTTCTTCAACATTGTATCCTTCAGCAAGAAGACTCTTCTTAAGCTTGGAAATCGAAATCACATCTTTATCAAAACCTCGTTCGCCATGACCCTGCAAGAAGTGAATAGTACTCTTATTCTCATCAGTCATAGAAATGATCAGACTGGTAACGCCCTCTTCACTGACGTCATAGAGCTTTTCATTCTTGTCATTGTAAACGGCTACTATGTCGCCAACGGCTTTAGCGCCTTTCTTCTGAGCTTCTATGGGATTTTTACGAGGATCAACGAAAGTATAATTTACATTTCCGTTGCTAATAATTTTGTAGTTGCGAAGTACACTGTCAATGCGTGCATGTTCTTCATCGTTAGAATCGGAAATAAAAATGTAAAAATTGATTGGACTTTTTAGTTTTTTAACCGTTTCGACACTAAACGGCGACAAAGTGAAGCGTTTTTGAGAAGTTAAATCGTAAGTAAAAATATTATTGTTGGATACAACCAACACGAGCATCAGGGCGACTACTGCTAAAAGAACAGCAGCTGCTCCCTGCATGGCTAAATTCAGCTTATAGTTGTCGTTGCTGTCGCTGGTCTGCTTAGAAGTAGATCCTTCAGTAATTCTTTCGCTCATATCAGCTTAACCTTTCCATTTGCGGCTTTCTAAAAAGCGCACCGTCAAAAACAAGAAAAAGGCGATCAGGGCAAGATAGTAAACTATATCCTGACTATTCAGCACGCCTTTAGCTAAATTCTCAATGTGACCAAAAATCGAAAGCGGACCAAAAGACTTAGTGTATTCAGCATTTTTATCAGGTATAGCCAAGAACCAGAGGCAGAGCAACAAACCGTAATTAAAGGCAGCTGCCGTCAGCTGGCTGTTAGTAACACTGGAAGTAAAAATTCCCATAGCCGACATAGCCCCAGCCATCAATAACAAGGCCAGATACCCACTCAGAAGAACCATCCACTCAATAGTGCAATTGACACTCAAATAGAAGAAAGTCAGTGAAGACAGAGCTAACATAATGGAAACTACAACCATAACGGCAAAAAACTTACCCCAAACGATCTGCCATTCAGAAATAGGATAAGTAAAGAGCAAATCTAAAGTACCTGAACGTTTGTCTTCAGAGAAGGAACGCATAGTGAGCAGAGGCAGGAAAAACATCATCATAACCCCTACGCTCTGCACCATGGGAGGCACGAAATAAGTATTTATATTGCACGGCATGCCGCCCTGCATAGCCGAAGCAGACATATCAGCATAAGCCCCCACCCCCAATAGCATAAACATGCCGATAATAAATGCAAAAGCGGCAATAAGTGACCAGGCCAAGAGCGAACCAAAGTAGGCCTTCATTTCACGATAAAAAATTGCGCCCATTACTTCTCTTCCTCTTCTTTTTTCTCTGTATCAAGTGAATCTGCAGATGACGTCTGGGCTGCTGTCTCCTCAGGTGCCCTGCTTTCTACAGTAGATTCTGCTTTATTTGCATTTACAGAAGCACTGCTGTTCTCTTTTTCATACTCGCGAACTAAATTAATGAAAACATCTTCTAAAGAGATGCGCTCATCTTGGATACCGTAAACTTCCCACTTTTTGCTATTCATTACGTGGTTAATTTCGCGACGTACTGTCAGACTGTCCTTAGGAGCTTCAACAGTAAAAGTAAGCAAAGGATATTTTGAGTTGGCAATATTTTCACCGCCGCAGCTCACCACATTGCTTACACAATCTAACCCTTTAAGTACTTCCAAAACTTCATTTTGTGATGGAGCCAAAATTTGGATCTTCAATCCAATATTTTTTTGAACTCTGCTTTCCAAATTAGCCGGGGTATCAGCCGCGACTAAATTACCATGATCTAAAATGCAAACCTTATTGCAAGTCAAAGATACTTCAGACAATATATGAGTAGAGAGAATTATAGTTGATTGACCGGCTAAGCTAATAATAAGCTCGCGAAAATTTTTAATTTGCTCCGGATCCAAACCTACAGTAGGTTCATCGAGAATAAGTACTGGCGGCTCATTAATGATAGCTTGAGCTAGACCGACCCTCTGACGATATCCCCGAGAGACGGTGCGGATCAGTTGGTTAGCCACATTCTCTAGGCTACAGCGCTCCAACGTTTTCTTGATAGCTTTATCTATATCAAGATGGGCCATACCTTTAGTACGAGCGACAAAATTAAGGTATTCAGTTACCGTCATATCAAGGTAAACTGGAACATTCTCCGGCATAAAACCTATGGAACGGCGCACTCCTAAACTATCAGTCATTACATCGAAGCCATTGACAACAGCTGTTCCCATAGTAGGCGGATAAAAACAAGTCAGCATTTTCATCGTAGTAGTTTTACCGGCGGCATTCGGTCCTAAGAAGCCCAGAATTTCGCCTTTTTCTACATTAAAAGAAACCTTATTGACAGCAGTCCGCTTGCCGAACATTTTAGTCAGGCCTTTAGCCTTTATCATGAAATCTTTAGATTCTGTCATACAATCTCCGCGAATCTCGCCTCAAGGTCTTTCGCGAATTTCTCCTTTATTTCAGACACTTAAAACGAAAATTTTCAGCATTGTTTCCCGTACAGACCATTTCAGACCGATACCCAATATCAGCAGGTGTGCCGGGAATTAAGTTTGCAGCCCTAAGCGCATACCGCACTCTATTTTTTCCTTCAGCTGAAGGAGCTTACTGCAGAAAACAGGCCTCTGAAAGAGCTAATTTTCCTGATAAAAAGCCTGTTTTTAATTAAGAGCGTCGTGTTTTCTGCGCAAACAGCTCTCACCCCTGCAATACATTTGGTGCGCGATCCCGGCAGGGAAGACCAAAGATAACAAGAACTGTTGAAAAATTTTAGCGGTTTCGGTTCCCACAGCAGGCACGAAGCTGTTCAGCTAATCCGCACCAGCAAGTTAAGAGGTATTGTAAGTGCCGCCGGTTCCTCTTCCATTAGGAAGCAGTCTCCGCAATCGTTATCGTATCCAAAATCATATAAGCACAGAACATTGTAATCTATACGTAGTCCAGGACACTCACCTGACAGGCAAGTACTGGATGCTCAAAGAAATAAGTATTTTTGGCTACGACCCGGTATTGCGCGCAAAACTGATCACTGTATTTCAGGCAGAAGCTAAACAGCTTTTAGCTATGGAGCACGCGTGCCTTCCTAAACTCGTCGATTTTTTTGTTGAAGGTCAATCTATATACGTATTACGTGACTTAGTTCAAGGCAGTGATCTCTTTTCACTTGTAAATTCTCGGGGAGTGCTTCCAGAATTATCAGCCCTAACTGTAGGTATAAAAATTTGCGATTTAATTCTTTACTTACAAAGTATAGGACTGATGCAGAATGCTAACTTTATGGAAGCACTAAAAAACCATCTAAAACCCAGCAATATTGTTTACCAAGAAACGAGCGGAAATGTTGTCATGCTCGATGTAGGTTTTCCTCAAACCAACCTGTTTTTAAAATCGTATTCTCCTGGCGGTTGGATTCGGGTTTATAAAGTTCCTGAAGATGCAACTAGCACTTTGAGCAGCGAAGGCAAAAAGCTTGTTTATATCATTGGAGCTATGCTCTATCATCTGCTCACCACTATCAATCCCTCAGATTCACCTTTCAAACTAAAACCTATCGAAGCCCTGCGTCCCGATTTAGGAACTCTTACTAAAGCAGCTTTAGTGAAATCATTGCGAGTAGATCCGCGCGATCGCTTCGGCAATGTTGCTGATTTGCGCAACAGTTTGGAAAAGGCCTACAAATCGACAGTCAAAAGAACGGGCGGCCGCCCAGCAGAGCGCCTGGGGCGAATCGACGAATCCAGAGTTTTTCCCAGCTGGATCTGGATCTTGTGCATGATTTTTGCCTGCCTTATTGGCGGAGCTGCAGTCGTCCTCTATCAAATGTTTCTTCAGTAAGTGCTAATTCTGATACTGCAGTATATATGTACAGACGAAAAGACAGTTTTACCGTAATACGCTCTCATCAGGAGACAGAATGTTAAATCAAGGCGCCACCATAGGGACACACTATAAGGTCGTCCGCCTCTTAGGGCAAGGCGGCATGAGCAATATTTACATTTGCGAAGATTCCCATCTGTTTGGTAAAGTGTGGGCCGTTAAAGAGTTTACCGCCGTATACGCCGATCCGAAAGAACAAGCCACCGCTCTAGCCCACTTCGAAAGGGAGGCTCGCCTTCTCTCAACCCTATCTCATCCTAATTTACCGGCCATAAATGAATACTTCCAGTTTCAAGGCAAATATTACTTAGCTATGGAGTACATTCAGGGCCTGGACTTAAGTAAAATTATTGAAAAAAAGGGCGGCCCTCTGTCCGACCAGGAAACTGCCGATATCGGTCTACAAATGACAACGGTGCTTTATTATCTGCACTGCCAGAAACCCACGCCTATTATTTTCCGCGACGTCAAGCCTAGTAACATAATTATTTGCAACGGTAATGTCAAACTTATCGATTTTGGCATTGCGCGTTTTTTTACACCAGGCAAGCGCGGAGACACCATGCGCATAGGTTCCCCAGGCTATGCTCCACCGGAACAGTATAACGGCCAAACAGATCCTCGCTCTGATATTTATGCATTGGGTATGACTCTGCATCAGTGTCTTACTGGACAAGATCCTACCTTATCGACCAATCCTTTTATTGTGCCTCCAGTTTTGAATTTAAATCCCAAAGTATCTCCTGCTTTAGCTTCTATTGTGCAAAAAGCCATTAAGCTGGTGCCAGAAGATCGCTACCAAAGCATGCTAGAAATGAAAAAGGATCTGCGCGCCTTTTTGAAAGCTGAGGAACGAAAAAATACAGTTCCTTCGGCTAGCGCCATCGTGTCTCAGGCCGCAGCACCTGTTCTGCAAAAGCTTCCGACTATTTCTTCAGCTACTCCTCCCCCACAAATTACCGCCCAGCCGCCATCGACGCCGATTATCCCCTCAGGCCCCTCAGGCACTTCTAGCAATCAGCAGGCCAATTCAGCTTCAGTTGCTCAAATTCAACCAAATTCGCTCCAAGCTCATAAAGGCGGAACCAGCTTAGTTTCTCCCATAACTATGCCGTCTGCCCCCATTCAGCAGCCCAGCGCCAATATTTTGTCTTCACCGCTAATACCGCCTCCTACCCGGTCGGATTCGGGCTTCAATCAGCCCATCATTATTCCCGCTGATGAAGACGACTTGCCTCAATCTCCCGGAAGTTGGAAATTAGGTTGCTTCAAAGCAGTATTTAACTTAACGTTATTGGCCTGCCTGAGCGGCCTAGGCTCTATATATTTTGGTTTTTGGAATCCAGTACTGATGCCGGCTAGGAATGTTCCTCTGGAGGCCCGACCACCTATAATCAGATTACTGCAACCAAATCAAGAGAATTTATCTCCTAATAACTACTTGGCAGTTTATAAATATACTGTCAACCGTTTAAAAGTTGCTGAAATTTTAAAAGAAAGGGTTGCTTCTTATCCTCAAGACTTAGCTGCGGCGCTGTTGAAAGGCAATTCTGATATAGCTACAATTATCAGCCATCAAAAAGCCTATATGTACGATTGGTCAGATGATTCATCATCGAAGGACAAAGCTCCCAGCGATCCCTACGGACTCAATCTTGACGACCAAGATATTCTTAAACTCTTTGGGCCGGAGAATACAATAAGCGCAGTATTTCCTGAAGCTATTGACTTAGATAAAACAGATTCTCCTTTCGCTCGCGGTCTGGTGGCAGCCCAGAAAGTTTTTCAAAGTGATATTGCCCCTCAAGGTCAAGGCGTCATGATTAATCCAATAGTATCTGATCATCCCCTATCTTCGGCCCAGCTGGTTCAAGCTCTCAATAAGCAGATCTGCCAGGCTTCTCCTTGTCCCAAACCGGGACAGATCAATTCGCAAGCTGTTATAAGCCTAGACGACATAAGCTCTGCTTGGAAAGATTCGGATCCTTCGCCAATGTATAACACGGTCGAAGCTCCTTCTATTTATTTCGCTTTGAATACAACCGACAAGCTGCCCACTTTAACACAAATTGTGCAGGCAACTATCGATCGGAAAAAAGACGGACAAAAAATTTTCGTAGTTAAAGAAAATAAAACCGCTAAAGCTCTGGACTACCTCCCTCAAAAACTGAAAAATTGCCAAATAGTCGACAGTATTAGTGAACTCAGCCCAAATAAGAATACGGGAGGAGCCGTTTTGTTGACCTCTTATCAAGCTAAAGCTCACCCAAATATTCCTATACAGTACAAAATAATAATATTAGCCCCAACTCTTCAGGCAGTTGAAAAGCTTGATATTCCCATTGAATGGCGAAAAAACGGACGTCTGACTATTTGGACTCTGTTGTCGTACCAACACCCATACTCACAAGCTTCAGCCTTACTCAACAGCGGATTTATAAACAGCGAAACAGAACTAGATTTAAATAATCTCTATACGGCTTTAAAGGCGGCAGACGCTTTTACATTAAGCGCTATGCGTCTGCGCGACTTAAAAGGTCCATTTCCTGGTGCTTTGGCCCAATACAATATCACCCTACAAACTTTTGTACCTATAAGCTGTCAAATTTTTACAGCCCAAACCAACTGCTTTAGTCCTGCCGCCTCTCCATCTCCGCAGCGGGACAAAATTTAGGAGTAATTCTAAGATGGTTTTCAAACGCATTCTGTACTGTTTGGTTGCTTTTATGATGAGCCTGGCTTTCGGTTTGACAATTGCGCCTAGCTTAGTTCAAGTTCTTAACCTGCCTCACAGTATGCTGGTTATCATAGTTCTGTCGCTATTCATAGCCCTATTGGGAACGGTAATTTTTTATACGGTTTCTTCTAAACTAAAAAAAATAGCCGACGAAACTAGTGATTCCGATCCATCTCTGCAGCAGCAATGGGCCTGGCTGAAACCAGCTGGCGTAGTTCCCCGCTCTCCTTATCCTATAAATAAGGAACAAATTATTATCGGACGCGATATAGCTTCCGATATACTTTTATGCAATGACTCAATTTCTCGGCGCCATGCTGAAGTTGTGCGTTCTGCAGAGGGATGGCGCGTCCGAGATTTAGGAAGTAGTAATGGAACTTTTGTCAACGGACAGCGAGTTGATGAAATGCTTTTAGTTGAAGGTGACGTCATTACTCTAGGAGATATCAACCTGACCTTTGAAGGACCGCGCCGCCCCGTTCCTCAATGTAGTCCGGAGCCGGTATCTTCCATGCCGACGATCGATCAACAAAGCCTGGGCTCAGATACTATAGCTCAAACTATCCCCCTAGGATCCTCTAACACCCAAATTTGGCCCCCCAGAGTCAACAACGAGAAAGAATAAACGTTGCATTTCCAAGATCGGTATGGACAAACTTCTTCAAAACCACGCACTCTAATTTTAGCAGGCGGCGTAGGCGGCGCCCGTCTAGTTCATGGTTTTTATCAGTTTTTTTACTATGATTATCGTGCTTCAGACAGTTCATCAAACCTCATATCAAGCCCAAATTATACAGACGATTTACCGCTTCACGTTGTGATAAACAGCGGTGACGACTTAAATTGGATGGGGCTGAAAGTCTGCCCTGATTTTGACACAAACCTTTATACTCTGGCTGAGCTCAACCACAAGCAGCAAGGCTGGGGATTAGCGGAAGACACTTGGTCGGCACTGCAAATGTTAAAGCGCTGGTCGGACAATCCAGTGTGGTTTCATATGGGAGACAGCGATTTGGCTGTCAGTCTGCAACGTACTTACTGGCTAAACCAAGGATACAATTTAGCGGAAGTAAGCAGCAGGCTGTGTGCTGGATTGGGCTTGCCATCATGTCTGTGGCCTATGTCGCTTCAAGAAGTTACCACTTATGTGCACACCCCTGCAGGTGACCTGCCCTTTCAAGAATACTTTGTAAAGGGTAAAGCTCAAGCGCAAACTTTATCATTCTCCTATAAAGGTATAGAAAAAGCGAAGCCGCTTCCCGGATTACTTAAGTTAATTGCGCAATCAGACTTAATAGTACTGGCTCCTTCTAATCCGTTTGTCAGTTTGCTACCCATACTCAATTTACCAGGAATAGTCCAGGCTATTCAGGTAAGCCGGGCTCTCAAAATTGCGGTCAGTCCCTTACACGGAGGACAAGCTTTTAAGGGGCCTTTAAGAGATATGCTTATTAACTGTGGCTTCAAGGCTTCCTCACTTGAAATACTCAAGTTATATCCCAACCTTATTGATAAATTTTTTGTAGCTTGCCAAGATATAAGCTCAAAAACCGCTCTACCAGACAAAAATATAGAGATTATTCCGACAGATATCGATTTATCTACTCCGCATCAGCGCCTTAAATTGGCAGCGGCTGCTATTGAAGAAGCGAGCAAATATGTACGCCAAATTTAAACCCTATTTAGTTGAATGCTTATGTGCTTTTTTACTGGCTAGTCTAGCCTCATCTTTGTTGTTTGCGCCTATTTGGTTCACTTCAAGTTTTATATATGCAGGTGATTATACTGGTTCAGATCTGCTAGACATGAATCTACCTCTGCGTTTTTTAGCAGCTCAATCGGTAAAAAGAGGCAGCATGCCTTTATGGAGTCCAGAAATAGGCTGCGGTTTTCCCTTGCTTGCTGAAGGTCAGGCCGGAGTTTTTTATCCCTCCACTCTGCCATTATTTATGCTTTTTTCAGTACCCTGGGCATCTAATCTAAGTATTATTTCATCGTTAGCCATAGCGTTCTTCGGAGGCTATATTCTGGGTAGAGTTCACGGTCTTTCCCGCCAAGCCAGCTGCATCACAGCCTTGACGGCTGCTTTTAGCCCTATCCTGGTTTTTAGAATCAAACACTTAAATATGCTACAGGCGGCGGTCTGGTCTCCTTTAGCCTTCAGTGCTGTGAAGCTAATATGCACGTACGCATCTAAGCAGAGAGAAGATCTATTAATTCCGCTGAGATCAGGTGACCATATTTCAGCTCAACTGGTATACCGCAGCGGGATACTGCTGCTGAGCTTATGCTGGCTAATGCAAATTTTGGCGGGGCACCCTCACATTGCTTGCGTCTGCGGTTTGGCAGCTTTAATTTATGCCATTATTCTCTGGCTGAAAAATACAATCGAAAAGAAACAACTTTTATATCAATCCTTCTTTGACATAGCTAAAGCCTTATTTATAAGTGCACTGGCTGCAGTCGCTGTAAGCGGCCTTCAGCTGCTGCCTACGGCAGAACTAGCCGCTCAATCTAGTCGAGGTCACGCTTACAGTTGGGATTCACTAAAAATGTTTCCCTTTACCTGGGAACATTTTAAACTTTTTCTCAATCCGTTCTGGCTGGGTAATCCTGCTCAAGCGACCACAGAAGCGCAGCTACAGCGCAATATTATCAGCTACGGTGTCTTCTGGGAATCTATGCCGTATATAGGTTTAGTGCCCCTGTTTTTTATGTTTTACTCTCTGAGACGCCTACAGCATTTTCTACTTGGGGAAGCGGCTGTGGCAGCTCTCGTTTTTTTACTCATGGCTCTGGGACCACAAGGCTGGCTCTACTGGTTGCCTTGGAAATTATGTCCAGGTTTCAATCTCTTCCGCTTCCCAGCCCGCTTTCTTATACCTTTCGGCACTGTTGCCGCTCTCTGGGTCGGATGCGGCTTTGATGCTTTCAAAAACGATTGGTTTAACAAATGGCAAAGTAAATTAGAGACAACTGTTTTTGCATTGATAGCCCTGACCGTATGGTTCAATTTTTTCTGGGCCGCCAACGAGTATGTCTCGTATTTGCCAAACTCCATCTTTAGACGTCCTATAACTGCCGATATGTGCGAAGGAGCTTCACGCATAGCTTCACCCACCATGCAGAATAATTGGGCCTCTATAGTGCAGTTACAAGGTTGGAAAAATAGTTCGGATGCTATAGTTTCTATTTTTCACGCCCTTTCGCCTGACTCAGCTATATTCTGGGGCCTTAAGCAAAATACGAACCGCACTGTTTTTGAAGGCGGTATGTGTTTAGTAAATTACACCGACATACAAAAAGCTGCAATAAAATTTATTAATTTAGGTGCCCAAAATAAGCAACACTTTATGCGCATCAGCCGCAAGGGGCTGCAACTTTATAAACTTCAAAATGTCAGCCATTTACTTTCTTTTGAAACCTTGATAGACACTCCATCGAAACCTGGCAATCTTGTAGGGGAAACAGAACTGCCACCGTTTTCTGCTCCGCTGCATATATACAAATTAAATGAGCCCCAACCTAGAGTGATCCTGGCTTCTGCTTTTACTGAAGGAGAAGCTAATCTTTCCGTTGATTCATTCCTGAATGAGTACGGAGCCAGTATTGAAGAAACCAGTTTTGTAGTTATACATAAAGGAGACAATAAAGCTGTCAAAACAGACTCTTATCAATCGTCTTCATCAAGAGACAGGAGCGATTATCCTCTGCAGCCTAATGAGTACTGCCGAATAACCCAAGACACCCCTCTTCATTTAGAGCTGGAAGTAAATACTAATCAAACTAGGGCTTTACTATTTACAGAAAATTACTATCCGTCATGGCGGGCCTTCCTAAACGGCAGCCCCTTGAAAATATATCGAGCTAATTTAGCCTTTATGGGCTGTATAATTCCCCCAGGACATCACAAGATAGTTTTAAATTTTGTTTCCGTTTCTCTCAAATGGGGCAGTTTGCTAAGTTTAATGGGTATTATATTGATACTTCGATTGATATTTTTAACTTGGCAAACGGCAAAGGAGCAAATTTCTGCCAGGTAAAGAAATTTTGTTGTCATAATAGCAACTACCACCAAAATCAATTATCAGAAAGGCATAATAATCCAAAATGAACAAAGTGATTCCTACTCTTCTAATCTTGGCAGCAGTTTCTTCTGCGTGTGCCAACAATACAACTTCTCAACAGCCAGCCTCCGTCAGTTCAAAAACACCGGCAGCCGCCATCCTTCAAGGCACGGATCAAAAAAATGCCCCAAAGAATGAGGCTACAGAGGCTATAAGCGTATGTATACGCTATATAGATCGCTATTGTTCTGAACCAGACGCAAAAAAAGATGATATTAAACCTTTAGCGGAAGCTTTAAATAACAGTATAAGCGTTATAAGTGATGTTTCTTCCAGCAAAAGTGACAAAATTCAATCGGTGCGCGAGGCTATGAAAGTAGCTGACCAAATCAGTTCCAAACTTCCCTTCCTAAAAGAAGACGGTATGGACAATATGCTGAAAAAAGTTATTACAGCCATTGAGAATATGCCTGAAGTCGATCCTGATAACATTAAGCCAGGCAAAGAAGAGCCTACCTATGAAGCCAAGCCGGAACAACCTCAAGCCCAGCCAGGACGGCCTCAAGCTCAGCCGGGACAGACTCAAGCCCAATCGACACAGCCTCAAGCCCAGCCAGGACAGACTCAAGCCCAATCGACACAGTCTCAAGCCCAGCCAGGACAGACTCAGCAATCACCTGCTAAAGCTAAATAATATCTTATCAATAGCCCTAAAAATGCAACTTTTTAACTGATGCAGATCTGCTCAAAGAAATGTATCTTAGGAAAATATATGTTTGCTTTTTTGAAGAGCGATTTTTTATTTACATAGCTTAAAATTAAGGAGACCGAACTTCATAACAACGTGTTGTCATTGCTTTACAGTTTTAATTTTTGCTAGTACTATTCCTTTAAAGTATTGGCATTGTTGTGACGGTCTCCGCTCCCTCTTCGCATTCAAAATTTTTACTATTACAAAAATTCATGAAGATTACCATAATAATTGTAAGTATAGTTGCAGGACTAGCAATATTGTCGGTTATCCTGACCAGAGCTTTGCAAGTTTTCTTAAGAAAAAGGCTCAATAATTATTTTGATTACTTAATTAGAGAAGGCGACCTCGATCAGGCTCAGAGCCATTTTAAAGACGTTATCAACATCGCTCCATCTTTTATTGAATACAATGAGACGCTGCTTCAAGCGGCAGAAGATTTGCACAAGGTAAATTCTAAACAAAGTATTCACAACTTAGAGAACTGTTTTAATAAAATTGCCGATATTTACTTAGACAGCCAACCTGAATCTAGCTTTGCCAACATAGTTGCTGCAGGTATCAAAAAACGCTCCAATCCAGTTTTAGCTAAAAAATGCCTAATAAAGGCTGTGAACTCAGAAAAATCTTCAATTGTACTTAGTGCAGGCAGTTTTATTGCCCGAGATTTCGATAATTGTTTGTCCGTACTGTTAGCCCTGGGAACTTTGAACGCCTTAAAAAAAGATAAAAATTTTGACGATAAAAGCCTATTTTTTACTATATTTTTGATTCAAGCTTTAAATTGTGCTGGAGCAAATCACAGCGCTGAGCATTATCTTAAAGAGTGGATAAACAGCCACGACATCAGTTCACTAGATCGTGAAACTACAGCTTATGTTTTAGATTATCAAGCCCAAATAAAACAGTTGATCGGTCGTGGTATGACTTGCATCGATTCTCTGACTAATCTGAATCATGCTGATTTTTATACTCCATATCTATTTTTCCACGCTATTTTAATTTGTTTAGCTAATCATCAATCTCTAAAAGCTTGCCAACTTATTCAAGCAATAACCAGCTATCCCGATCTTGAGCTGCCTCTTTGGTTTGGGGACAGTCTCAAAAACTATGCAGCGGTCATATCCTATATAACAAACTTATATAACGAAGGTAAGAGAGAAGCTGATCCGGATAGCTTAGATATTCATCTTAAGAATTTAAAAGATATAGCCCACACTTATCATAATATCAAATATGTTCAAATTTTAGCGGCCGACGCCCACATGTGCGCGGGTAAGTACAATCAAGCTTTAATTTATCTAGAAAGAGCCAAACAATTACCTTGGAGCTTAATTATTGAAGCTGATATCATAGATGATCAAGAACAATATGAGCTGTCAGAGCATCTTATATGTTCTTTAGCCAAATTCTATTTATCTGGTAATGTCAATATAACAATGGCTCTATATACAGCTCAGACTAACAACGGTGATGACTCTGAAGCGCTGGCTTTAGCTGAGCAACGTTTGCGCAACAATGATTTTTCAAGTCCTTTACTGAAAGCAGTTTGGCTCTTCTGTGCGGCTAGATCATCTAAACGACTCGGCCTCGATATTCAATCGCTTATGTTTGAAACACAATGTGAAGATATGCTCGACGCTTATAGCGAAGATAACCACATTGACGGAGAGCCAATTCCCCACGAAGATTTAATTGCGACCTTATCTTCACCCAGAAGTTTTGGCCCGCCTATATATCATTTTCTAAGAGGCGCCTTAGCTGCCGAGCACAATGAGTCTGAAAATGCGTGTATCTACTTACAAAAAGCTCTGCCTGAACGTCCTAATTTCTTGCCAGCCTTGCGCTTATTAGGACGTCAAGCCTACTTAACTAAAAATCTAACAGCGGCTCGTTTAGTGTTAGATAACCTTAAACTCTTTTACACCTCGATTGAAGACCTGCAGTTAATGTCAAATTTGGAAAAAATTATCGATTAATATATCGAGACTACCAGAGGCAAGAGGCGGCTTCAGCAGGTTGGCTCATGGGACAACATCTGATTGAAAAAAAATTGCATTGTACCCCTTGTCAAAGCTAAGGTAAGTATGTATAATGATCAACGTATCATTGAGGCGTAGCCAAGCGGTAAGGCAGCGGCCTTTGGAGCCGCCATTCCCTAGGTTCGAATCCTAGCGCCTCAGCCATAAGAGCTCGGATTTTTAGTCCGGGCTTTTTTTGTTGGCATATTTATCTACTTTATCCCAGCCAATAAGTTATTCAAGCTAAATCATAGAGTGAATTAGTACTTTAATTTTCAGCACCTATACTAGGGTATGTTCTTATATATAAACAAAATCAGCCATTTTTAATACATTTTAGTAGCGTAAGCAGAAGAGAAATGGTCTGCGATATGGACAACTATTACAATCGTTTTACCCTCGCTAATTAAAAGAACCTATTTATATAGCTAATGTACATTTTGCAAGTAAGAAAAAGTGCCAGATTTCCTACAAATTGCCGATCTTACCGCCACATTTTTATATATTTAACGATATTTTTATATTCTCACAAATGTCAACTCAGAATAAAAATGAGAACATCATATTTAAATTCCTTTGGAGGAAGAGACAACTTACTCAGCTAAAGGTAACCGCTGTTTACTGTGGTAAGTTTATAGAATATCTCCTTCGGAGGTTTTAATGAACAAATTTTCCAAGGCTTTAGCAGCCGCAGCTATTTCTCTGGCTTTTGCCTGCCCCGTTTCGGCTTCCGTTCCGGACGACTTTATAAGTGTTTCTGTCAATGGTCAAATTCTTTACTTAGATCAAGCTCCGGTACTCAAAGACGGTACTACTTTAGTTCCTATGCGAGCTATTTTTGAAGCTCTCGGTGCTACTATCAAATGGAATGCCGAAACAAAAACGGTACTAGCGAACACCGCTTCTGATGCGGAGTTAATGGCCAATCCCCAAGCTCCCAACACATCAATATCTTTGACTATTAACGCTCCTGAAGCTACTGTAAATGGGCAAGCGGTCAAACTGTTAGCTCCGGCACAGATTATTGCCGGTAACACCATGGTCCCCCTGCGTTTTGTTGGCGAAGCTTTGGGCGCCAATGTAAAATGGGATGGACACTCACGCCTTATCCGCGTCTTATCCGATAAGGCTAAACTGCAAGTAGCCGAGCAAAAGAATGATGGAACTATCGTAAAGATAATCTCTCCTGAGAACGAAATTTCCTACATGTATATTAAAAATGAGGCCGATACTCCGAGCAATTGGGATCTATTATCTCTTAAGCGGCTCCAAGTTGGCGGTCAAGCGGGCATTCTCCGAGTTCTCGATGAGACAGGAAGCAATCCCATTTACACGCGCACTTTAGACAATTACACCACTGCTGCCTACAGCCCGGAGCAACGCTTAGAAATAGTCAAGCATCTGGGCATAGATAGTTCAGATGCCAATAAAATTGCCGTCAGCTTGATTACGAATTACGTTCAGAACCGCAAATACTTTATGCAGCTAGTGGCCCTTCTGGGAGCTATATGCAGCAATAAATCGTTAGTTTTAGACGACGAAATACGAGAGCAGGTTATGGCATTTTTAGTTAATAAACTGCAGAATGGCGATCCTAAACTAGATGCCAATAGCAACAATATGCTGAAGCGTCAATGCTTGCTTTCCTTAGCCTTGGCCCGGAAAATCAGCCCCGAAGCCCTGCGCGCTGTCGTTAAGTACTACGAGTCTGAATCTAATTATTATTGTTTAAGCCCCATAAATTTCTTCTTCTTAAGTCATGCCGCTGACATACAAGCTTTAAGTGATGGTAGCAGCCTGCTTGAGAGGGCCAAAGCGGTCAATTCTATGTATAAAGATCAGCTGGCTGACGCTATTGCCAAAGGTTTGAAAAAACAAGCTGATGACATGAAGCCGATTGTACCTACCGCTTCGGCAGCGGCTCCGTTGAAATCTGAAGAACTTGAGGCTATAGTGACCAAAACAACTTCTTCTAAAAGCAACTCTGCAACAACTCCTAAATCGGCTCCATCTAAGAGCACCGATTCTACTAAACAACAAAGCTCTACATCAGACTCTCCGGTCTCCTCTACCGAAGATGCTCCTCTGCCCAAATCCGTACTGTAGTAGTTGCTTTAAATAAATAATTTCATAACTCACAGAGCCGACTTTTTTCTCAACAAAAATCAGTGCAAAAAGTCGGTTCTTTTGATTTTACTTGGCAAAGGTAAAAAGCTCTCCGCAGGATCACTAAAAAAAGCGTAGAACACTTGACCCCCTTTGGTGCGAATAATCATTAGGCGGTCAACAATAAGAGCAGCCGCTGCCGAAGGAATCAGCAATCAAAAAAGGTTGTCGCAAAAATGCAGAACCAAGAAGAGCAAAAAATTGCCGCTGTCGTTTTAGCTGCAGGCAAAGGTACCAGAATGAAATCGGAGCAGGCGAAAGTGCTCCACCAAGTTCTAGGCAAGCCAGTTATATTCAGAGTTCTCCAAGCTCTGAAAGGAATAAACTGTTCTCGTAGTATTATTGTTGTCGGCCACCAAGCTGAACAGGTTAAAGCATATTGTGAAACTCAGTTCACCGACTGCCTGTTTGCTGAGCAGCCAGTTCAGAATGGCAGCGGCCATGCTGTGCAGATGGCTTTACCTCATTTATCTAATTTTGAGGGATACGTTCTTATCTTAAACGGAGACATGCCTTTGCTGGACGTCTCTGCTCTGCAAAAAGTGATTAATGCTGCTCAGGCAGGCAATTATGCTCTAACTTTGCTTACAGCGGATTCATCTGATCACAGAGATTTTGGGCGTATTGTCCGCAATAGCGACAATTGTGTAGAACGCATTGTAGAGGCTAAGGACTGCACACCTGAAGAATATAAAATCACCGAGGTAAATATAGGTGTTTATTGCGCCCAGGCTGACTTCTTGCGCCGCTTCCTGCCTCAACTAACTCCAAGCAATGCGCAGGGTGAGCTGTATTTGACCGATTTAGTTGGTTTAGGCCGAGCTGCTGGAGAAGAAATAGGAGCGGTTATAGGTCAAGTAGACTACGCTTTAGGAGTTAATACGCGCGCCGATTTAGCTAAAGCTGCTGCAGCTTTGAAAGAACGTAAGTTAACCGATCTTATGATTAGCGGCGTCAGTATTATAGATCCTCAATCGGTATGGATCGAAGATAGTGTAACTATTGGCAAAGACAGCGTAATCTGGCCGGGCACAGTACTACAGGGCGGTACTGTTATTGGTGACAGATGCCAAATTGGTCCTAATTCTCAAATTACTGATAGCACTATTGGTAATAATAGCAACATAGTTCATTCCGTACTCAACGACGCTATAGTAGGCAGCGGAGTAAATGTTGGTCCCTTTGCTTATCTACGTCCCCGCGCTAATATTGCCGACCGAGCCAAAGTAGGCGATTTTGTAGAAATTAAGAATGCCAATATAGGAGAAGACACAAAAGTTCCTCATCTGACTTATATTGGCGATGCAGACATAGGCAGCGGCACCAATATAGGCTGCGGTACAATCACCTGCAACTACGACGGTAAAGCTAAACACCGCACCACTATCGGAGATCGCGTTTTTATAGGCTCAAACTCGAGTTTAGTAGCTCCCGTAACTGTAGGTTCTGGCGCTAAAACCGGAGCAGGTGCCGTTGTAGTGCACGATGTATCTGAAAACAGTGTAGTAGTGGGAGTGCCGGCTCGTCCCATTCATCATCGGCAGATAGCAGAGGGGAAGTAAAGAATTAGCTATGAGCGAAATTAACGATCCTAATATATCAGAGCTTACAGCCTCAGAAAACATGGAAGCTATTCCTTTAGATTCCGTATTTCAGCCCACTCATCACGTCAAACTGTTCCACGGCAACTCTAATCCAGAGCTAGCTAAAGCGGTGGCTGATTATTTGAATATTCCCTTGGGCAAAGCGATGGTAACAACCTTTGCCAATAAGGAGATACGAGAAAAGATCGAAGAGAACGTGCGCGGAGCCAGAGTTTTTGTTATTCAGCCAACCTGCGGAAACGTGAATGACACACTCATGGAACTGCTCATAATGATCGATGCTCTTAAACGAGCTTCAGCTCATCAAATTTGTGCGGTTATTCCCTACTACGGATACGCTAAGCAGGAAAAAAAGACTTCCGGCCGAGAGCCTATTACGGCCAAATTGGTTGCGAACTTAATTACTACCGCAGGAGCTAATAGAATTATCACCTGTGATTTGCACGCTGCTGCCATTCAAGGATTTTTTGATATTCCAGTAGACAACTTGAGCGCTTTACCTATCATAGCTGAGCATTACTTAAACAAAAATATTCCTAAAGAGAATTTGGTAGTTGTTTCCCCAGACGCCGGCGGCGTAGCCCGAGCCACCAAATTGGCTGAACGTTTAGGCGCTAAGTTGGCTATTATTTTTAAACGTCGCCCCGAGCCAGACAAACTTGATGTCATCGACATTGTAGGCGATATTAATGGTAAAACTTGCATAGTTGTAGACGACATGATTTCAACAGGTGGTACCTTAGTAAAGGGAGTTGAGACTCTTATTGAGCACGGAGCTAAACGAGTTTACGCCGCCGCAACTCACGCCATCTTTGCCGAAGATGCCGTTCAAGTTATCAAAGATTCTCCTATCGAAGAGTTGATTGTAACTGATACTATTCCTATTTCCGAAGAAGCCAGAAATATGGGCAAACTAAAAGTTCTTTCTTTGGCTCCGCTCTTAGGGGAAACTATCCGTAGAACTCACTTTAATTTGTCGGTCAGTGAACTTTTTGTTTAGTTACGCTGATCAATAAAACAATAATAAAAATACAAGAGTCCCGCGCTCTGCCGCCGCTGCAAATATCTTGACACTTATAATGAAAAAAGATAAAATAGGCGGGCAATTTATCCTGGCAGCCGTAAGTTTAAACACAACGCGGCGCTAAGTAAAGGATAAGCGAGTAGTCGATCTTTTCCCCTCCCTGAGTTAATGCGGAAAAGATCCTCGCGGGTACCGAGGAGGAATATAATGTCCCAGGTTAAGCTGGAAGCGAAAATTCGTAAAGAGACCGGTAAGGGTGTTGCCAGACGTTTGCGCCGTGAAGGTCGTATACCTGCCGTGTTGTACGGTCATCACCTCGAAGAGCCAATTATCCTTGACGTAAACTCAAAAGACACTGAAAAGATTCTTCAAACCGTTGGTAAAACTGCTATTATCAATTTAACCTTCGGAGAAGAGGGAGTTCAGGATCAGCTGGCTATGTTAGCTGATTACTCTCGCGATGTATTCGGTACTTGCCTCCTGCATGTAGACTTTAAGCAAGTTCGCATGGATGAGAAAGTTACCGCTTCCGTTCCCGTGGTATTAGTAGGCGAAGCTGTAGGCGTACAAGAAGGCGGCGTCGTTGAGCAGTTGCTCCGTGAAGTAGAGATCGAGAGTTTGCCTATGTCTATCCCCGCTCATATTGAAGTTGATATCAGTGGTTTAGGCCTTGGCCATCACCTCACTGTAGCTCAGATCGCTTGCCCGGAGGGTGTAGAGATTAAGGCAGAACCTTCCGAAACTATCGTCAGCATTGCTATTCCTAGAGCTGCTGCTGTGGCCGCTGAGGGTGCTGAGGGTGCTGGGTCTGAGGAGCAGGCTAGCGACTCCGGTAATGCCGAGTAAGGTTATAGGCTTTGTATAAAGCGCAAGTTTACAGAAAGCACTTAGCTGCGGGAGATTTGTAAGTTGAACGTTGCTAGTGCTTTTTTAGTTGTTGGTTTAGGCAATCCCGGAGCTGAATATAAAAATACCCGCCACAATATGGGGTTTCGAGCGGTAGATCTGTTCGCTCAAGCGCACCATTTTGAATTTACACGCAAAACTAAACTCTATACGGCGGCTTCTGGTACCATCGGCTCCACTGACATATTCATAATTAAGCCCAGAACTTATATGAATCTTTCAGGGAATGCTGTTCTCTCTATGTGTACCAGTTACGGCTTTAAGCCGCAGCAAATTATTGTTATATCTGACGACTTTTGCTTGCCTTTAGGCAGATTGCGCATTAGGTGCAGCGGAGGCAGCGGTGGTCACAATGGACTCAACAACATTATAGCCTGTTTGGGAGCTAATAATTTTATTCGTGTGCGCTTAGGCATAGGTTCAGCTCCAGTAGGTTCAGATCCCATAAATTTTGTCTTAGGAACTTTCTCTCCCAACGAGTATGAACCCATAAACGATTTGCTGCAGCGAGCTTCAGAAGCCATCTCCTATATTATCGAATGCGGACCGGAAGCGGCCATGAATAAATTTAATGGCCAGTCCTAAGTAAAATAAGCTACATTCCAAAGTAGTGTCTTTTTTACATAAAAAAATGGGTTTTAGAGGCTAAATTTTCGCTTCCAAAACCCATTTTTTCTATTAACAAGCCCAAAATAATCAGTGTACGAATATTAACGTATAAAGTTAGTATATTTAGTCGGCTCAATTTCCGGAACTGGCAGCTTAGCAGATTTTATATTTTGCAAAAGCCAGGCCATGTTATCCCCTAAAGTGCGCATAGTCTGCAAACCTTCTTCATCTTGTGCAACTTCTTCGGCATTATAACCGTGAGTGCCATTCCAATACTGAGAAGAAACTATAGGCATACGGTTTATAGTAAAGTATTTATTCAAACGATCAAAAGATGCTGTAGTACCGCTGCGCCTGGCATTTAATACTACGGCTCCAGGCTTAAAAGCTAGCCTACCCTTACTAGCAAAGAAGGCGCGATCCAGCAAAGCACACAGGGCTCCATTAGGTCCAGCATAATAAACTGGAGAACCGATAATAATGCCATCAGCTTCGAGCATTAACTTCAGCATTTCATTGGCAGGATCATCATCAAAAACACATTTTCCCAACTGAGCACAGGCACGGCAAGCTATACAGCCATGTACAGCTCCTTGACCTATATGAAAAATTTCAGTTTCAATATTATGTTTTTGCAAGGCGGCAGCAACCTCTTGCAAAGCGGTATAAGTAGCTCCATGGGCATGAGGACTACCATTGATTAACAAAACCTTCATTATCAATTCCTCCCAAAATAGAAATATGCTTTCGTAAAATTGACTATGCAACTTTATAATATTTCGTATTTTATCTTACCGCTTAAAATTCTTGTCTCTGAAATAAAAAAGATTGAACCTCAGACTTGCCGAGATTCAATCTTCACCATTTGTATGGTGCGGAGAGAGGGACTCGAACCCTCACGGATTGCTCCATACGCCCCTCAAACGTATGCGTCTACCGATTCCGCCACCTCCGCGGGAACGGGGTTATTATAGCAAAAAAATAATGTAAGTCAAGAGATTATTCCACCAAAAAATATATTTATACGAATAAATAATTAAAGTGTAAACAGGCAACCAAGAGACTAAAAACGCTTATCCACCCACTTAAAGAAGGGAAGAACATTTTTTTTGCAAAATAAGCCACCGAGCCATGTCTATACAAAATCATTCCTATGTTTTAAAAGAATCGTACAATTGGTGCCGCCAACTGACAGCTAAGCGCGCCCGCAATTTTTATTACGCTATTCGCCTACTACCTAAAGCTAGGCGCGACGCTATGTGTGCCGTTTACGCTTTCTTCCGCCAGTGCGATGATATTTCCGACGCCCACAACGTATGCAGTCGACGTGAGCAGTTAGAAAATTGGAAACAGATCATACAGGGACAAGAGCCCTCGACTTTTATGCCAGGTCTTCCGGCTCTACGTCATACTGTAGCTAAATATCACATTAGCCCGCAGCCCTTTCTCGATTTAATAGATGGCATGTTTATGGATTTGGAGGAGATTCACTTCAAAACTTTCGATGAATTATATCTTTACTGCTACAGAGCAGCGTCTACCGTAGGGTTGGTATGCATTAGTATCTTTGGAGCTCAAAACAAGCCTGAAGTTTATAAAATGGCCGAGTATCACGGCATTGCCTTCCAACTCACTAACATTCTGCGCGATATCAATCAGGATGCTTCAGAAGGCAGAGTATATATTCCCGATGAAATTTTAGACAAGTTTGACATCACGCGTCAGTCTATACTCAACAGAACTTACAACGAATCAAAGATGGCTAAACTTATTGAGTACATGGCTAAGTTGGCTCAAAGCTATTACGATCGGTCAGAATTTCTTCCTTATTTTATTCCTCTGCCCAGTCGTGTATGTCTGCGCGCCATGACTAATATATATCATGGTATTTTGAAGAAAATAGAAAGCATGGGCACAGCTATCCTGCATACAAAAGCCCGCTTGAAATTGTGGCAAAAACTTCTGGCCATTGCTTCAGCCTACTTTGTAACTTGGGCAGACTTTCTGCGGGAAACTTTTTTGCCTTCAAATTAACAGTTATGAGAAAAATAAAAACCATCTTGGCTCTGCTGTTTGCCATGACAGCCACTACTTTAGGTGATATCTTTATGGCCAAACTGCTACGCCCTTATGAGGGCGTAGCTATTAGTAATCTATCTCAAGTTTGGGATATAGTTTTAAATTTACTGTGCTGCGGTACATTTTGGCTGGCCATCGTCTGTTTTTTATCTTTTTTTATTACCTGGTTGAGCGTGCTCTCTTATGAAGATCTTTCCTTTGCCCTACCTTTAACCGCTATTACCTACATTCTGAACGCTTTTTTAGCAGGTCCCATGCTAGGAGAGCAGTTAAGTCCAACCAGATGGCTGGGAACGATTATTATAGGCCTAGGAGTAGTATTCGTTTCCCTTAGTGAAGGCCAAAAAGCTCAGCCGAACTGTAATTCCGAAAGTAAAGCTCCTCCCCCCCAAGCCCATCAAGCTTAAATTGTCTAAGAAAATTAATCGGAGATTCCAGCTGTACAGCAGAAATCACGTCCTTCCTGCCATCCCCTTCCCTGAAGAAAAGTTCTGATCTCCTCACGCGATCTGGGGTTTCCAACCGCTGTTATTAAAAAAAAGTGCTGTGGTTCAGGCAATTCATCTAAACTAAGTACTTTTAAACCGCATATAATTTGACCGTGGCGAGCCGGCAAAATATCAGTATAAAAGGCAGGCTCAAAACCATGAGCCCTCAGAGTTTTAACTAAAGCTTTGCCGTTAGGACCGGCTCCCCAAACAATTAGCTGCCGCTTATCTGCAGACAAACTTCGCAGCCCTCGCTCTTCCTGACTAGAAGGAAAAAAAGCTCTCAATAAAAAGCTGACCTTTAAATTTCTCAAAGCTTCGTGACTGCAGCGTTTATCCACCCGCGTCAAACGATTGGGTAAATCCCGCCAGAAAAACAATACTTGATCAACTTTAGCCATTTTGAACCCTCTGAGCCAGAGACGCAGCCAAAGATGATAGTCTTCCGGCCAACATCCGTCTTCGTATAACCCCGCTTCTTCCAAAGCAGCTCTGCGTATAATTACCGAAGGATGAACTAGAGGACTCTCGACAAAAATATCTCTATCTAAAATTTCTGGCTGACAAGCTTTATTGAGCCAACGTTCATAGCGCTTCATACCTTCAGTAAGTTCCTGCTTAGGGAAAATACGCACTTTACATCCTACAGCTGCCACTTCCGGATGTTTGCTCAGATAAAGCATTTGTTTAGCAAAACGCTCTGGATGCGAAATATCGTCTCCATCCATACGAGCAATAAAACGGGCTCTGCTCTGGCTAAAAGCAAAGTTTAAAACTGCAGTAATGCCAGAATGCTTTAAACTAAAAACGCGTATTCTAGGATCAGCGGCGGCTAAGTTTCTAGCTATTTCCAAAGTAGCATCGGTAGAGCCATCATCTACCAAAATGAGCTCCCAACTTTTGAAAGTTTGCTTCTTGATAGACTGAACGGCATGCTCCAGAGTAGCCGCACAGTTATAAATGGGCATCAAACAAGAAATGAGAGGAGCCTTAACTGCATTGTAATACAAAAAACGCTCATATTTGGTCAGGGTCTGTTCTGTGAGCCTAATTCCAGCCCGCTCGGCCCAGGACTCCACTAAACTCTGCAACTGAGCAGCGCGCCACGTTTCTAACTCCAATTCATATTCCGTGTGCTCTCCGTTAAAGGTAGTGCAATCAAGTTCAAATTTTTCCTCACCAGCTAAACCAGCCAATTCTATAGGCCAAACTAAACGCAAATTGCGCACATCTCCAACTGGGCGCAATTTTCCCTTGAAATTGTCATCAATAATCTGCCGTCCAACTTGACTCTGTCCTGCCCAATCTAAATTTCCAGCCAACAAAGCTTCAAACTCAGCCTCAGTTAACTCTTCTTCTATTTCTAAAGCGGAAAAACAACCTCGCTCCATAGATAAGCCACGTTTATAGACAAAAAGCAACCGTCCATTTTCTCGACGCAACCGCAGCATACAGCGTCTGGAAGCAAAAAATCCATCTTCCGAATCGAAATATATATTCTGTTGATGCAATTCTTGGCAAGGACGACCTAAAATAGCTTGTATTTGCTCCCAGTCACTTCTATTAGCTAATGACCACTTAAATTCACGCTCAGTATGTTTAACGGCGCAGTTACGCTCCATAGTAAAAATAAATTCCTTAATTCAAAAATAAACAGATAATTACAAACAACATAAAAAAAGAAGGGGCCCTATCATTTTACCTAAGGCTCCTCCTCTTTTTAAATTTTACCACAAATCGACACTCTATCTATCCGAAAGGAAAGAGTCTGGGAACTAATTGTCTCATCTGAACTTTCCACCAAGGCCAATCATGAGCGACGTCGTATCCCCATAGCTCAAAGTTGTGCCTAATACCAACCCGTTCCATAACTTCGTGAATTTCTCGGCTGTAGTGAACACGCTCCCAAGCTCCCTGACCACAAATAATATTAATATTGCACCCATCTAAAGAGCGTCTAATATCAGGATCGTAGAGATTAGCTATATAGCTAACTGGATTGTGGAAGTAGCAGCGTTCATCAAAATAACCATCTAAAAAGCAACCGATATTGTAAATACCGCTCATACCGATACACCAACGGAAAACTTCGTGGTGACGGAAGAGAGTATTAATAGCATGATAAGCTCCGAAACTAGCTCCTACAGCCGCTATGGGAAGCGAGCCTCCACAATTTCGAAAAATGAAAGGAACTACCTCATCTATAATGTAACGATCGTAAAGTTCCTGACGCCACGCACGCTCACCGGGGCCGATGCTTTCATTATTCCAGCTTAAATCGTTGATACTATTGACAGAATATATTTTTATTCTTCCGCTATCAATATGATCAGCTAAAGCACCGATCATGCCGAAGCGTTCAAGTTCTTCAAAATCGGCTGAAGCGGTCGGGAAATAAAGAACAGGCACTCCCCAATGACCATACACGGCAATAGGCATATCGCCGCTCAAATGTCTGCTGTAAAATCTGCTCTTCTCTACGTGCATTTAGCTGCTAGACAAATAAATAAGTATCTCAACTTACAATTTGTCATTTACCTCCTGCCTATTTTCTTCACCCTTAAGCCAATACTCAGGAAAAGTTTGGCACTTTTCAAATCCGGGGCACCCTAAACAACGCTTACTGCGCATATTAACCTCACGCAAACGTTTATCGCGACACTGAGGCTCAAAAAAATCGAAATTATCAAAGTACTTTTCTAAATACTCTTCTTTGTAGAGAGCCATTCCATCCTCCTACGGGCCCTGAGCCCGGATAAGCTGCAGACTTTTCCCAGGCTTTTTACCTCAAATCATACGTTCAACATTTTACCACATACAGAACTGGCTAGCAAGAAAAAGAAAATATGGGAGCTTAGGATTGCCTAAACAGTTTGCCTCTCGTATCAATAATTCACTTATTAAAGAAGGTACAAGCGCAGGACAAAGAGACTTTAGAGAAGAAGAGTGGGAGCGAGTTTTGGAGAGCTGCGTGCGAAGGCAGCCTAACTTGTCGGATTTTCGGACAGCAGCGCTTATCAGGAGATGGTTCCTTGAAGCGTTTTGTTGTTTTTTGCTTTTCCATTGCACCAATAGTAGGTAAAGTGAAGGAGAAAGCACAAATTGCAGACAAAAAAAACTGTTATAAAAAGAGACAAATAATTTTCTAGGTTATCGGCTGTCTGCTAAAGAAAACTAATAAAACATTCCGATGCGACAGCGAAGCTTGTGCCAGCAATAGAGAGTTGTTGACTAGTATCAGGAGGGATGGTTATGTTTTTAGATTGGTTTAAGAGCAAAAAACCCGCTTTAAAGCTTAAGGCTAAACAAGAAATTGAAATAGAGTTCTTTGCTGATGAAACCTATAAAACCTACTTCACCACAGTGTTAGACGTCAGGCGCAAGGAAATTATTCTAAAAAGCCCCGGAACTGAGCGCCGTCCTGTCAAGATGGAAGCCGGACAACGTCTCACCGTGACAACTCTCGATGACAACAAATTGTATTATTTCGAAACTGAAGTTACCGATGCAGGTGAGCGCGAATTCGATATTGCCACACCTGTCAACGTGGAAAGTGAAGACGTCCCGAAGTTTGACGAAAATACTAGCATCGAGGCCCCGGTAAACGTGGAATATCGTGCTATGAAATTGGCGCATACTCAATCAGCCCAGACAGTTTCCATCAGCTTGAATAATTTAATCTTAGGCTGCAATATTGCCATTCCTGAAGGAACTGATTTGCACGTTGAAGTTCAAATTCCAGGTACTCCCGTATTTTCGTTTAAGGGACGAGCTTTAGCATCTAAGCCGAATTCTAACAGTAAAGGCAAGAAGTTCCTCTGTGAAATCGAATACGCAGAGGATGCTGACAAGAACGATCGTATGGCCATTATGCGCTATGCTGTTTATTTAAAACGACGCGAACAGCGCCGTGCTCTCCGCGGAGACGACATGGGCAATAAAAAACTTTAAGAATTTTCTCGTAACAAATAATCAGCGGCTTGAAATGAGAAGTTTATTGATGCAAGTCCTGTAAAAGTCCAGTCTGTAGAGCTGTTCTAAGGAGCCCCTCCCCAGGCTGGGCTTTTTTGGCATAATGTTTGACATTAACTGGCTTTTGTTGATCTAAGTTACTAAGAGAAATAAACAAAAAATAATTTATTTGCCCAGCAGAATTCTTCGGCGCTGTCGCAATTTAAAAAGAACGCAAACTTAAAGGAGTAGCTGCCGTGTGCGGTATAGCTGGTATTCTCTACAAATACTCTGAATCGATTCATAATCTTAATTGGGATAGTTTTCTGCAAGAAATCAACGATATAACTTTAGCAGAAATAGCTATAGACAACCCTCCTAATGAAGCGATCACAGCGTTGGAAGAAAAAGTCTCTCATCTAAAAGAGTATCAAGCTTTTTCAATTCTGTGGGGCAACGACGAGTTAGTTGACCGTTTGCATAAGGCGGCAGACTCTGTACTAAGTTTTGAACAACGCTCTAAGAAAGTTATATCCACTTCTAAAATTCCCATTCCTACTACTTTGGTGGAGAATTGGAATTCCTTAGGTGTACGTCTGCGTGATATACATTGGACAATTTCTCAAGATGTTATCGGTAATCTTAATAAAGTCAAACTCATTATCCCCGATTTTATAAGAACAGCTAACATTGACGCTTGGAAAATCACAGCTGTGCTCAACAATATGGATCGCCTAGAGGTGCGCGGCCGTGACAGTTTGGGTATAAGCATCAGCCTTAGTTTTGCTTCAACTAAAGGTTTTGAGTATTTCTGGGATATTATTAGCAAAGCTGGTTTAATTGCAGAATTTAATCAAAGAACAAACTGCCCTACTCTAGAGAACATGAGCATTCGCTTCGATAGCCACAGTGCTACGCCCAGCTTAATGTTCATTTACAAGGTTTCACAAGAAGTAGGAGCTCTGGGAGACAATGTCGCTTCTATCAGACGCAACCTTAAAGAAGATAGCTTGCTTTGGTACGCTCTCAGTTCACCTTCTATAGAAACCAACATTTGGTCGCACACTCGCTGGGCTTCTAACGGAGTAATTAATATTGCTAACAGTCACCCAGTGGACGAACAAACAGAGCCCACGAAAGCTGAAACTGACCATTATTGGATAAGTGCGGCTTTGAACGGAGACGTCGACAATTTCCAGTCCTTGGCTCAAAAAGTATATTCTGCTGATTTAGTTTCTATATCACCTAAAATTACGACCGATGCTAAGGTTATTCCCGTTTTAGTCGATTATCACTATCGCAGATGCGGCAATTTAACCAAGGCTTTTATTAAATCTGTCAGCGAATTCGAAGGATCAGTAGCTATATGTTTGAGCTCTAGTTTAGAACCTGGCCGCATCTATTTAGCCCTCAAAGGAAGCGGACAGTCCTTATTTGTAGGTCTTTGCCGCCAGGGCTACGTATTTGCCTCAGAGGTTTACGGTATCGTCGAGCAAACTAGTCGTTATATTCGCCTAGACGGAGCCTCTGAGCATATTCCTGGACATCCAGAGAGTGCGGGGCAAATTTTTATTCTGCAAGAAGGACAAGTAGGCTTGGCAGGCTTAAAAGCCTTCCATATTGACGGCACTCCCCTAGAATTAAGCGATAAAGATATAAAAACTGCAGAAATTACTACTAGGGATATCAATCGCGGCCAATATGCTCACTTCCTACTGAAGGAAATCTGCGATTCTCCAGGCTCTATTGCCAAAACTTTGCAGGGCAAATACTTTATTGAAGATAAATTTGACGGCGCTGCCCAAGTGAACTTAGGACCGGAAGTTTTTCCTGTTTCCTTAAGTGAAAAATTCCAAAAGCATCAAATTAATCGCATTCTCCTTATTGGCCAGGGAACAGCAGCTGTAGCGGGTATTGCAGTCGCCTCCATGATGCAGCGGGCTCTGAGTGGCGCTGGTATAGAGGTTAGAGCCATGAAAGCTACTGAGCTTTCCGGCTATTCCTTAGAAGAGGATATGGCTAAAACTCTTATCATAGCCGTTTCCCAGTCTGGTACTACTACTGATACTAACCGCACAGTTGATGTAGTCAGAGCACGCCACGCTTCCGTATTAGCTATTGTCAACAGACGCAACTCCGATCTAACTTATAAAGTAGACGGAGTCATGTATACTAGCGATGGCCGCGATATTGAAATGTCAGTGGCTTCTACAAAGGCGTTTTATAGCCAAGTGGTAGCTGGTTATCTGATAGGACTGCACATTGCTTCTCTTGTCGGCTCAATAAGTACTAAGAAAGTTCGCCGCGAACTACAAGAGCTGCTCAGTCTACCTAGCAAAATTTCCTCAGTCATAGAAAAACGCCAAAATATAGAAGCTTTAGCCCGCCTTTACGCTCCTACTAGAAGGGATTGGGCTGTAGTAGGCAGCGGCAGCACCAGAGCAGCAGCGGATGAAATACGCATTAAACTTAGTGAGCTATGTTACAAATCTATTGCCACCGACTACATTGAAGATAAAAAACATATCGATTTATCTTCAGAGCCTTTGACACTAGTTTGTACAGCCGGCCTTCCTGCTATGGCTCTACGCGATTCAGTTAAAGAAGTGGCCATTTTCCGTTCGCATAAATCTATCCCCATAGTGATAGCTTCTGAAGGTTTTGATGAATTTGAACACTATGCATCCGGAGTAATTTACGTCCCCACTGCTTCAGCGAACGCTTCTGTGCTTTTGAATACTGTAGTCGGCCACCTCTGGGGCTACTATTGTGCTTTAGCCATAAATGAAGGAGCTAATCTGTTGAAGCCAGGCCGCGCTTTAGCGGTACAACATTTGAGTAGCGACAGCGGATTAGTATTAAACCAGGCTAATATCCGACGCATGCTTTCAGTTGGCAAAACTTTCCAAGACAACTTAAAGAAGGGGCGTTTTAACAGTTCCTTATCAGTAGATTCAGCTGTACGCCTTTCTCTTATGTTCCAATACTTTACTGGAGCCCGCTCCTTACGCCAACTGACTACCGATTTTAAAGGGAATAGTTTAGTTGAAACCATGGTTACCTTGCTTACTCAAGCCATACAAGAACTTTCCCGTCCCATCGATGCGATTAAGCATCAAGCTAAAACGATTACTGTTGGAATTTCCCGTTCTGATGAGTTAGCAGAAGGGCCTATTTTCGAGGCACTGAGCAACTTTAACATTACCCCAGACGATCTACCCTACCGTGATTTAGCCTTCATCCGCGCTCTTAACAAGACTATCGATAGTATTGTAGGTGCGACTCTTTATGAGATAGACGGTCTTAATGCCTTAAACGAAGTAACCGACTCAACTTGTATCAAAGTAGTGAAGAAAATCGGTCTGGCAGTCAACATGAAATCTCGCTCAGATAACGGCTCTCCTCTGGTGGGTACTAAGCAGTGGGTGACTAACAATCGGCGTTCTTATGTAGGTCACGGTCACAACGACGCAAGACCTATACTAATTGCTCCTATTATAAGTACTGGCCGAGTTGATCATTTGGCTCTGTTACATCTGAGTTTCAAACATGAACTATCCCTTGAGGAGCGAATCGACGTTATCAAAAACTTAACTAACCGCTACGGCGATCTAGTCAGCCAAGTTGAAGAGACTAACATTGTCTGGAACGACGAATTCCTCAACTTACTGAGCGTAGAGGAGCTTTCTACTCTTCGAGCGGCAGTTTTGGCGGAGCTAATCATTAAGCGTTGCGGCTAAACAGTTCTTCCCTACTTTGTGTTTAGTCAGTACTGCAGTTACATACAAGCTGCAGCACTGATTAGACATAATATACGCCTATCCATCTGCATTATAAGCTCAATCGATTTTTATATAACGCGACCAATGGTTTGCGACTTTCGCAATACGGTTTGCCGCTGAGGCTCAGTATAATTTATAAATTAAAGATAGGCTCCAAATTTTTCACGAGCCGAATTAATGGAGTACTAGCCTTTTTCTTCCTTAATTCCACGACGATACAACTTAATAAGTTCATATTTACCTTTACGTATCTCAATAAGATAAATATCACGTATATCTAGCTGCCTAGCTAAAGAAAATGTTCCAGTAGCCCCCTTCCAACAAAGCCGGGCCTGAGGTTCTTTAGGATCAGCACCAATAGAATGCAGATAAGAACGCATTTCTTGGCGAGTCTTCACTCCATTTTTATAAGCACTCAACATAATATTAGCAGCATCAAAAGCGCTGGCATCCAAATGAGAAGGCGAGATACCTCCAAATAGACGCCGGAAACGCTCAGTATAACGTTTAGTCACCGGATCAGGACTGTCACAATGGAAATAACCAGACAGTATTAAACCATCTGCAGAACTTCCGCCCACAGATATTAAATCTTTCGTAAAGGGAGCGACTTGACTGGCGATGGGAACATCGATACCACGCGAACGCAATTCTTCAGCAAATAGAGCTAGCGGCGTGCCACGATGATCGGAAAAGAATATACAATCGACCTTATCTTGGACGAATTTATCTATAACACGGTCAAATTTTACGTTAGAGAAATAGACCTCAGATCCAATAAAGCCCCCCGCTTTTTTGAAGCTACTGCGGAAATAATCGGCAACATTGGCAGAAAGTACGCTATCCCTGTCAATAACTATACCAACGCGGCGGTAACCTTTTTTCACTAAATAGTCAGCAATAACACGACAACGTGCTGCATTAGTATCACTGGCAGTAAAAATACAAGGCCCTTGTTCCCAAATACCAGGAGCTGACACTACAGGAGTAAGAATAGGCAGCTGAGCAGCATTAAAAAGGGGAGACAAGGCCAAAGAAAACTGTGAACTAAATGGGCCAATTACGCCTAAATACTCTTGATCGCCACTAATACTGCTGCATATACCGGCCGCAGTCTCCATACTAGAGCGATCGTCATAGATATCAATAACCGCTAATCGTCCATCTTTGGCTCCACCACTGCGATTAAAATCATTTTGCGCCATAGCTATTCCGTAAAGCAGGCGGTAAGCTTCCGGAGCATTGGCTCCACTCAAAGTCATAAAAGCAGGCAGACGGAAGTACTTTTTGCCGCTCAAGTACACATTGACATTTTCCTTCATAATATGTGCTTCTGCGTCGCTAGGATGACGAGTGACCGCCTGCACCAAACAGACCATAGCTTTAGGCCAATTTTGCTGATTTATGTAAAGACGAGCTGTCTCTTTATCAGAATTAACTAATTCATAAGGTATATCAAACTCCCAGCTGTGACCATTTAAAACCGATAGCAAACCGCCCCAAGCTCCCCAAATAAAAAGCAAACTGCAAACAATAATAAGAATAGTGGCGAGTTTAGAAGTAGAGGCAGCTCTAGGAGAGTGGACAACTAGACTGCTGCTAGGATTGGCATTGGCGACCACCACATGATGCGGCCGGTTGATACTTTGAGCAGCCACACGGCAAAAAGACTCCGCTCTAAGTTCATCTTTGAGAATAGGATCATCGGAAGCTACAACGGAAAGTATAGCGATAAGCTCTTTAATGACCTGCCCCATATTTTGGCAGCGTTCACTAGGATTAACCTGCATACACCACAACACCAACTTAGAAAAGTTGGGATTTATATTGGGACAGTAAGGTGATAATTGATGACGTCCATATATCGGTGACGGTGGCTTGCCAGTTAAAACAAAATAGAGAGTGGCGCCGAAAGAATAGATATCACTACGCACATCAGTTTGGCTGGAATCTTCCCAAACTTCTGGAGGAGCATATCCAACAGATCCTACAGCAGAAGTATCACGCTTTTTAGTGGGATCAAAAAAGCGAGCTAATCCGAAATCTATCAGCTTAATATGCCCATCAGAACTGATCATGACATTTTCAGGCTTAAGATCACGAAAAATAATTGGAGGCTGCTGACTGTGCAAATACTCTAGCACCTTGGCAATTTCTAGCCCCCAACGCAAAGCCTCAACTTCACTGGGTGGTCCATTCTCTTCCACTAACTGGGCTAAGTTGCAGCCTTGAATTTCTTCCATAAGCAGAAAAGTAGACTCACCTTCAGAGAAGAAGTCAACAATAACTGGCAGACTGCGATGGATTAGAGAAGATAAGAGACGCGCTTCCCTTTCAAAGCTGCGCTTCGCTTCAGCTAGCTGCGACTTATCTGGGTAACGTAGTTCCTTAAGAGCCCAAAATTTTCCAGGTAACCGAAGATCGGTAACCCTGTACACAGCTCCGAATCCGCCTCTGCCTAAGAGCCCCACCACTTTATAACGTTTTTGCAGTACAGTGCCATTACTAATCTGAGTAGATGAACTGCTCTCAATTTCCTTAATAAAGCCAGAAGTAGGCAGAGACATAGGGCCTGAAGCCATCGTAAATTCGGGCTGTTTCGGAGTTTTACCCTCAGTGAAGTTATTTTCTGCCAACTTTTTACTCCGTTTCTTCAACAGGAACTCTGATAATTATAATTATACCGACGTCAGCTGAAGACTTTGCCTCTATAGTACCATTATGCTTGCGAACAACCTCTTGCACCAGCCCTAAACCGAAGCAGCTGCTCAACCCCGGATGAGAATTAGCAAAAAATGGTTCAAATAGCCTAGGCAGCTCATCTTTGGAGATTAGAGTGCTATTAGAAGAAAATTCCACCTGAATTTCTCCCTTACAATAGTTAGTATGGACTCTTACCAAAGGATTGACGGTATGCTCAATTTTGATTAAATCCCGCAAAAAAACCAAAATATTAGCAAAAGCCTGCGACCATTGGGTAGAATTAGCTCTAACTTGAGGAAGTTCTGCGTATTTTACTCTAGCAGCAATTTTATTCTCAGCAAAATCATCACGCAGTAGCTCCAAACTATCGGCAACGACTTGGTTTATATCAGTAGAAGCTCTGACAAACTGAGAAAAGCTGACCTTATTTTCATTTTCAAGAGAAGTTCTGGAATAGACTAAAAGTTTTTCGATAATACCTTTGCACTTTTGAACGGCGTCTTGAATAATGTGTAAACGTCGGGAGTTTACAGGGTCGCCAGCAGTTCTTGATAAGCTACCAACCATAGTAAGTACAGCGCTGAGCGGTTGGCTAAGTTCATGCGCTACTCCAGCTGCTAAACGTCCCACTCCGGCTAAATGGCTCTCCTGAGCGACTTCCCCTTTGAGCATCTGAATTTCTTCGTGAGCCTTATTAAGAGCCTCTTCACGAACAAAACGAGGAGCCATCAAAGAAGCTACTGAAGCTGCTGATTTTAAAAGACTGCGCTCTAATTCACCGGGATTTTTTGTACTTTCCCAAGCGGCTACTATGACCCCACCACCAGAGTGACCGTGCCATACTGGTACCGCCATCATCCAGTGGCCTGAAGCTCTCGATTCAGCAGTTTCACCAGTCTCCCAAGCTTGCTTTAGTAAATCTTTTACCATGCCTGGGCCAGTATCCTCAGCCGGAGTACCAGCTTTAGCAGCCAAGCGGAATCCAGTTTCTTCATGGCCAGGTTGCAAATAGAGAGTGCATCCATCAGCATTAATTTCATCTAAACACGCCTGACAAAGCAACTGAGCCTGACTGGAGAAGTCATCTGTAACCAAAGGGGCTTCCTGAAGGGCCAAAAGACTGCGCTGATAAGCATCGCGCTTGCAGAGCAAATTATAAGACCACCAAGAGTAAAACAGAGCTAGCGAAGTGGCAGCCAGCCATACAATATAAATCAACAAGGTTAAAAAGGAACCTCACAGCCTGTGTTTTTGCTTTAAACCTGTTTTTTCACACAGTCACTCCTCTTATCCTTTTCTTTTGCGTACATATAGTTATCGTAAACTATATTCATTTTTTACCTTCCCTAAAGAAGTAGGCCAATAAAAATAGATCCACGTCACTATTTTTTCATTAATTTTATAGTTAAATTAGTATAAAGGCCTATGATATAAATTTGCCCAAAATTTTATAAAAAAGTTAACTGCACATTAACTGCCACTTTATTATTAAACGGATTGGAGCAGGATGCGCAAATGCATCAAGACAAATAAATGGTGAGCTCTTTGGTAAAACCAATTAAGATGGCTGATTTGATGCTCTAAGGCGAATGGCTCAGGTAGAACTTGAAATTCATTTTCCCAACTTAATAAACTTTCTACAAGAGGATCGCCGCTCTGCAGTTCTTCCCATACATTTTCATTTTCTAAAATATAGCCTAGTTCATCGGCGACAGAGGCTAACCAGTTTGCACACTGTCTAAATAGCGAATGGTTTTTTATTAACTTTTGTTCTATATTGCGGCCTAAATCTAAGATATAGTGCAAATTGTAACTCGGCAATACACCGCTGCCCCAGCATAAATTCCAAGCTAAATTGGTATTGTGCAATAAATTATCAATATGAGCAGGATATAGGCGTTTTAAATTAAGATCTTGTACACGTTTTAACTCATTCACTTGCTGAATTAAACAGCGACTATTTTTGGGAAACGGCAAAGGCCATTCGACCATATCGCCAGCCCAAAAAACTTTAAATCGCGGCAACAACACTCCTAACTGACCGGAGGTGTGAGCGTCTGCGCCGATAAATTCCGCTTCTAAACCGCCTAAATCGACTTTATCTCCCTCCTGCCAAATAGTGTCAGGAAGTTCTATAAAACTATTGGAAAAATTTTGACCATTTTTACCGTTTAAAAGTAGTTCTATTTCCTTTTTTTCCACAGCACGACACAAAGCATCAATAGTGGCAGACGAAGCACCTATGCGCAATTTATCTTTGAATATACGTTTAAACGGACGATTAGCCCAAGCATGATCCCAATCAGCATGCGTATTCAATAAATAGAAGTTTTGGGGGGTGAGTCCCTTAGAATGCCAGCGCTTTTTAACTGAAACTATAACTTCCTCAGCTAAATGCTCATCCCAACCGCTATCGATAAATAGAGCAGATTGTTTAGTAGTCAAAACATATACTAAGACTAAGTTATCCAACAAAAAGGAGCAAAAATCTAGACACCCCTGCTCCTCTGCCGCTAATGAATCAGTTAGCGAAAACTCTCGACAACGACCGCTCAATGATGGTGTTCCCTTTCTGTTCTGGGAATATTTTTTATGGAACAGATATAGCTTCTCCGACCCCTCCACCGTTTACATGCAACTCAACATCATCAGCAGCTTCTCTATCACCGTCATTAAGCCCTATATTTACTGATTGTGGTTCAACCGTTTCATAATCAGCAGCAGGTACTTCGCTACTGTCATCACTAACACTTTCTGCGGCAGAATCAGGGTTGTTATCTTCAAAAGCAGTATCCACTGCAGGCTTAGAGAGGCTATCCTCATAAACACCGCGGTCTACAGCCGCATTATCCGTATTATTCTCCGCTCCATCACTGTTATTATTATCTGCCGCCCGCACCTCCTCAACAGCGCTGTCATAAGGTACCGACTTACCATCTAAATTTGAAGAGGGAAGTTTAGGAGATATTTCATACTCCTTTATAAAAACGTTTTTAAAACGCACATCTATAATATCAATTTTTTTATTTTTCATTCGAAATTGATCGAGTAAAGTACGAACAATTTCAAGTTTAATATTCAGATTATCCAAATTGCCAATCTTTATGAGAGTTTCATGGTCCAAAAAATCTATGCAAATACTTATACTTTGAATACTATCAATAGCATAATAGATAGGCTTTATACTGAGAGCTTTCTCTATTTCATGAGCGGCCCTAAGAACGACGCTGATGAGCGCATTGTTCATCTGCCCCAGTTTAGGAATAATGAAGTCGACTTTTAAACGCGGCAGATTGCTGAAACCGGGGCGTTCTTTGCTCAATATACATCCCTCACTATCGGTCAACAACCAATATATGGGATCATGTTCAGAGCTAACTAGTACTACTGGAGTACGCTCTTTTACTTTAATGACTACCAAACCGCGTCTTTCTAACGAAATAGAATTTTCTAAAATGGCCGGATCCTTCAGAGGGTGAGTTCCACTATTCAAAAGTGAAGCCCAATAATAAAGCCCCACCTTGTAAGGCGATTGACTAATTATTTCATCGTTACTGAAAAGATTATTGCCTTCAACCCGAATCTGCGAAATTTTGAATACAGGCGAAAGAAGAAAGACGCCCTGCGCTAAGCAGAAAAAAATGATTAAGATTACCCTCGATACCAGCCGCACAGAATAATTGGAAGGCAAGTGCATAGAAGACAACGTCTGTTTTCCTCTCTTATTGAAGACTGATAATCAATTTTAGAATAAAAGAGGACATTAACCGCTATAAATTTAGCAGCCAGTCCTCATAGAATTTCCTAATACTTAAATCAATTAATACAAGAATGTGAAGAAGTAAGACACTCAGCGCAACTAGCCGCACATTTATTGATATCGCCAGCCCCTAAGAAAAGCACAATATCTCCCGCCCGACAGTTGCAATTAACATACTTTACGACATCGGCTGGAGATGGAGTATATACAACATCGTGAGGAGAGGTTAATTTCTGTTTTTGTACTCCCTCTACAATGTCTTTGGCACTAACTCCGTTAGGCTGCTCACCAGCGGAATAAATATCTGTAACTAGAAGAACATCAGCTCCACCAAAGATCGAGCAGTACTCCTTCTGAAAAAATTTGGTGCGCGTATAGCGGTGAGGCTGAAATACAGCGATAATCCGCTTAGCTTCACCAGTGCGAGCTGCTTCTATAGCGGCCTTAATTTTACTAGGATTATGGGCGTAATCGTCAACAAGGGTCACGCCATCGAACTCTCCCAAAACTTGGAACCGACGCTGCACTCCTCTAAAGGCAGCCATATAGCGAGAGATATCCTCAAACTTTAAGCCGATCTCTAAACCGATAGCAATAGCAGCTAAAGCATTTTGAATGTTGTGGCGACCAGGGACTCGCAGAATAAGCTTTCCTAAAACTTGTCCTCTGCGCACGACCACACATTTGGAAGCGTAATTGGCGAAAGTTATGCTGACAGCTCGCACATCGTTACCTTCATCGAGTCCATAAGTAACAACTTTGCGCCTAACTTGTGGAATCAGCGAGCGCACTCCCTCATGATCGCCACACATTACGACAAATCCATCTTCAGCTACCCTATGAGCGAACTGCAAAAATAGCTCTTCCACACGCTGTCCCATTTTATCATGATCGTAACCACAATCGCAGTAAGCTTTAGTTGAAAGATTTACATCCGGATCGATACTAGTAATGACCGCAGCATAAGGAGAGAGATCAACAAAAGACGCATCTGATTCATCGGCCTCAGCCACTAAATAGGGGCCTTTTCCCAACTTAGCATTTGAACCGATATCGTTAATTTCACCGCCTACTACAACAGTAGGATGCAATCCAGCCTCTTCTAGCAGGGTTGCGATCATTGATGTTGTGGTAGTTTTGCCATGAGTACCTGCAACTGCAATTCCTTTAGTCGGCTTCATGAGCAAACTCAGCATATGACCGCGCTGCACAATTAAAATGTTGCGTTTTTTGGCTTCAACAACTTCCGGATTATCAGCGGGAACAGCTGAAGAGACAACTACAACGTCTGTCTCGGCAGGAATATTATCAGCACTATGACCGCAGAAAATTTTGGCGCCCAATTCTTCCAAGCGCTGGGTTATACGCGAAATTTTCAAGTCTGAGCCAGAAACACTATGCCCCATCTGCAGCAAAATACGAGCGATACCGCTCATTCCAATTCCACCGATGCCGACAAAATGGGCATGTTTAAAGTCTAACATCACATTATCTATCATTTAAGAACAATCCTTTGATTATGGCACCTTCAAATCTTATTCAGATAAGGAAGGCACATAAGTATTTTTTACCAGTTTTCAAAACTGCCCTCCCCGTTCCACTTAATCATCGAATTTTGGGCAAAGCTTTTAAACGATTATGAGAGATAACCTGTAAAATCTGAGCTATTACAGCCTCAGAGGCTCGCGGCCTACCTAAATTTCCAGAAGCAACGGCCATCTTTTTAAGTTCATCCTCATCATTCAGGAGCGATAATAAGCTACCTGATAACTCAGATTCAATTTGATTGTCCAAAATCACTTTAGCTGCTCCATTCTTTTCCAGCACGCGAGCATTGGCTTCCTGATGATTTTCAGCAGCATAAGGGTAAGGAACTAATATCGAAGGCAACTTTCGAGCCGTAACCTCCGCTAAAGTTGTAGCTCCGGCACGACATATAACTAAATCGGCTGCACCGTAAACAGAAGCCATATCATCCGTATAGGCCATTGGTCGATAATCGATACGACGACCTGACACCAAATCGCCGCTGCGCGAGCTTATCTCATCAATATGTTTCTGTCCCGTTAAATGGATTAATGTCAAATCCATATCGAGTAAAGTTGGCAATAAAGCTAAAACAGCCTTATTCAAACTAGCAGCTCCCTGGCTGCCTCCAACTACGGCTACACATTTTCTCTCAGCAGGAATATTGAGCGCTTGTCTAGCCTCAGCGCGTCCTTTTAGTAAAATAGAGGTTCGCACCGGATTGCCAGTCATAACCAATTTTGAAGGTTCAACACCAGTATAATTACCGGGTAGCGAGACACAAACTCTTTGTGCGAAACTGGCAATTAGTTTAGCCGATTTCCCCATAAAAGCGTTCTGCTCCATAAGCAAAATGGGTATATCTAAACAAGCAGCCGCCAACGACACTGGAACAGAAACATATCCGCCAGAAGCAACTAAAATGTCAGGTTTGAAAACAAGAAGATGGTACAAACTTTCAAAGAAACCAAGGCCCATTTTACAAACAGCTATCAATTTATCTGACCAACTGCCGCTCAATCCCTGAGCGTGAATATTTCGCAAACGGAAGCCTAACCTTTCCGCTATGCTACGACCGACTCCCTTATAAGCATCGAAAAAGAGCGTCTGAACTCCCCCACCTCCCCGCATAACTTCCGCTACCGCCAAAGCAGGGTACAGATGTCCACCTGTGCCGCCTCCAGCGAAAGCAACCTTAAGCGGCTTAACTCCAACTTGAGCTTTAAATGGAAATACTGCTGCAGATGGATTGATAAAACCAGGATGCATAGCAATGCCTGGCCTTATAACAGCCTGGTTAGCCCCGATATAAGCGCTATTAGCAACTTTTTGCTGTAAAGGAGTTTGACTACTAAGCGAAGGAGTGTTGACCGGAACAGACACCTCTAAACTAGAGGTGCTCGGTCTATCGGCATTCGAAGACACAACCTTACTGCCTAGCACCTCTGAAGAAGCAGACAACGCGGCCTGACGAGTACCAAAAGCCTTAGCAATAGTCTTTGCAACTTCCGGAGATAACTTCAAAGGACGAACTGACGAACTAATTTTCTCATCGTTACTGAGAATTTGATCATCTTTATCTTTTGGCACAATTATCGCACCCCTCAAAAAAATTGAACTGTGGCCTAGTATTGGTCAAAGCTGAGTCTACTTCCTGGCTAAAGGTTCGCTTTTTACCTCCATGTAAAAAAGAAAAACCGTTTAAGTGCATATTTTTTATCTTTATTTGTGTATTCTAATGACAATCATTATTATAAGGCGAGTATTTTACTGCAGGATTGTCTGCTGTGCCAAGCAGATTGATTATTTTTTTAACTTAATAAAATCAGTTATCCTTTATGTCGGATTCATCTGACAAACTAGGATCGACAACCGGAAGAGGTATACTACTCCGCGGCTCAATACATTTGCTTGAGGCAATAGCTTCCCACTCTGTAGAACGATGATGTACACTGCTCTGCTGATCTGAAGAAGATAAAGTAGCTCCTTCCCGTATAGCTTTCGGCTTTTTAACTTTAATAGGACGAGTTTTTACCTCGGTATTACTATTAGTCGATATATTAAGCATTAGCCCCATGGAGACCATAGTTACTATTAGAGAACTCCCTCCCGCTGAAACAAAAGGAAGAGGCAATCCTTTATTGGGAAGCAACCCGGTGACTACTCCTATATTGAAAAGAGTTTGTCCGACAATTTGCAAAGATATACCAAAGGCAATTAAAGCTTTGTAAGGATCAGGACAGGTGAAAGATATTTCTATACAGCACATGATCAGCACAAGAAATATAAGCAGAAGCCCCAAAGAGCCTATTAGGCCAAGTTCCTCACAAATAATTGCATAAATAAAATCGCAATGCATTTCAGGCACAAAATCGAATTTTTGGCGTGAAAACGGAAAACCTACCCCCCAAATACCGCCTGAACCTATAGCTAAAAATGAGTTACAAGCCTGATATCCTATCCCCTGCGGATCGGACATCGGATCAAGCCAGCTAGACAATCTGGACATACGGTAGGATTCTTTAAATATCATCAGCACTCCGCACAAGAAAGCTAATGAAGAAGATCCGACTGTAAATTGCCAAGGCGTACCTACAGCTATGAGCATCATAAATATGGTAACACCAATCACAACAATAGTACCGAGATCTTTACCCATTTCGATCAGGGCAAGTAGGACAGCACTAACAGCTAAGGCAGGCCACAACACCAGAAAAGTTTTATAAGCAACGTTGAAATTATATTGTAGCCACTCAAAGCTAAAAGTTCTAACACTGGAAACCTCCTGATCAACGCTCAAAGGAGATTCCTTAGCCTTAACTATCTCTTCATAATTACGGGCTAAAAAATCAGCCCAAAAAAGAATAATCGCTAGTTTAGCAAACTCTCCCGGCTGAAACTGCACCCCTCCGACAGAAGCCCAGCGGTTTACTTCGTTAACTGAACTGCTCAATAACGCCCAAATTTGTAAAGCCGCAGTTAAACAAACTAAAGGCAAACTGACAACCTGACGCCATTTGCTGAAGTCAAACCATTTGTAGATGCAAAACATCAACACGGAGCCTATAATAAAGAAAAGAACCTGACGGTTAAAGAAATGAAGTGAGCTATAATTGTAATCAGGAGACAAAGCTCCTAGGCCTATCGAAGCCGAAAGCACAATCAGCAAACCGAAACAAACCAACACAGCAATAACTACGAACAGTGTTGAAGTAATCGGCTTATTAAAATACTCAAATTTCATTTACAACAGCCCCCGATCAGTTACGTTATATAATTTATTCATTCGATAACCGAGGCATATTCAGCAAACAGGCGCCCACGTTCCTCAGCATTGCGGAACATATCAAAACTAGAGCATGCAGGAGAAAGCAACACTACACCTCCACTTTCTCGTACCTGGCTCCATCCTATAGCTACAGCTTCCTGCAAAGTTGACGCTCTGTAAATAGGTAGAGTTCCAAACTGACGTACCGTCTCTTCCAATCGGTCTGCAGCTTCACCAATTAAAACTAAATAGTTGCAACCTTTAACAATAACCCGCCCCAAAGGAGAAAAATCGAATCCTTTGTCTTTACCACCGGCAATAAGAACTAAAGGAGCCCGCTTAAAAGCTTCTATAGCCGCTATTACAGAACTAGTATTCGTAGCTTTCGAGTCGTCAATAAAGCGAACACCTTTATAATTTCGCACTAACTCCATACGATAATGAAGAGGACGATGGGCTTGCAAAGCAGCTTTTATATTTTCCTGACTGACATGAAGGAAACGAGCCACCACCACAGCAGCTAAAGCATTGGCTAAATTATGGGGGCCAGGAAGTCCTGGGTATTCATGTTCCTCCCAAGAAACTACTTGTTCGGCGCATGATTCATTTCTGTACCAAATCCAGCCTTTTTCGTACCAGGCGCCTTTAGCTACAGAATGATCGACAGAAAAAGTCATAACTTGCGGACAGGCGGCAACTTCTGGACGCGGGTAAGATGGCAACCAATTAGGAAGGAGACCTTGGCGCAATAAACTAGCCATACGCTTAGCTTCTGGATCATCGTCGCTGAAAATAGCCAAGTCTGCCGGTCCCATTCTAGCGAACAAACGCGCTTTGGCGGCAAAGTATTCCTCTAAATTGGGATGACGATCTAAATGATCAGGTGTCACATTGGTCAAAACAGCGATGTGGGGGTGAAACAGATCGACACTTTCTAATTGAAAACTAGAAATTTCAGCCGTCACAAAACCGTCCGCCTCAGCCTTATCGACTTCAGCTACTAACGGATTGCCAATATTGCCGGCCAAAATAGAATGTTTTCCCAGCATACGATCAATAAGAGTGACGGAAGTTGATTTGCCATTTGTACCTGTTACGGCAATAAATTGGGCTTTAGAAAGACTCCAAGCTATTTCTACCTCACCCAGAACCTTAATTCTGCGGCGCATAGCTTCTTCAATCAGTGGGCTATGTATGGAGACTCCAGGGCTGATAACAATTATGTCACTATTGAAAATTTCATCAGAATGTCCCCCGCACTCGTAAGCAACTCCCAAGTGCTGCAGGGCGTCTATCGCTTCGGCGAGCTGCTCTGCCTTTCGAGAATCACTAACTAAAACTTCAGCTCCCCGCCCTTTTAACACCTCAGCTAAAGCTAGGCCACTCTTGCCCATTCCGATTATGGCGATCTTCTTGTTTTTATAAAGGTTATTAATAGTGGAGTTCATGACAGACCTCCCATAAAATAGAGCACGCCGACTAGAGCCAGTATTACAGAAACAATCACGAAACGAGAAGTTACCTGAACTTCGTGGAGCCCACTTAATTCAAAGTGATGATGGATTGGACTCATTTTAAAAATCCGCTTGCCGTTAGTTAATTTAAAATAAGAAACCTGCATAATTACGGATAGCGCTTCAACTACAAAAACTCCGCCTATAACGACAAGTAGGAATTCTGTGCCAGTAAGCAAAGCCAAAGCGGCTAGCGCTCCCCCTAAAGCTAGCGATCCGGTATCCCCCATAAAGACACGGGCAGGGAATACGTTGTACCACAAAAAACCTACACAAGCTCCAGCCATAGCAGACGCCGCCAAACAAAGTTCCATATGACCAGTATAAGCAGCGACAGCACTATAAGCTAGCAAAGCCACCGTACAAGTTCCTCCGGCTAGACCGTCGAGACCGTCAGTCAAATTAACAGCATTGACAGTCCCACTAGTCAACAGAAGAGTTAAACCTAGAAGCAACCAAGTACTGCTGACAAAGCCGAACACAGGCACAGTGACTCCCAGAGGCTCTCTTGTAAAGTATAGATAAACAAATAGAGCCAATCCCAATCCGAGGAGAGCAGCCATTTTATGGCGTGCTTTCAGACCTAAGCTGCGGTGTTTCATAAGCTTGCTTAAATCATCAGTCATGCCCAAAACAGCGCAAAATACAGTGACCATGCGAAAAACCCATAGGTCTAACGCATTAGGCGCCCAAAAACTAGCCAGCAGGCCGGCAAAAATAAGGACGATACCGCCCATAGTAGGCGTTCCCGCTTTAGATAGATGTGCTTTGGGGCCTTCTTCACGAACTTCTTGTCCCCACCCATGACCTTTAGCCCAACGCAAAAAGATGGGCATACTTACTAATGACAATCCCAAACCTGTAAGAATAGTTAGCCCTATCAAATTCATCCCCGGCAAGTTACTCATAAAACGCCTCTTTTTCCCAAAAATTTTACTCTACAGTATAAACATCCCTGATCTTCTGGGCCATAGCAGACAAGTTAACAGAATGTGAAGCTTTAATCAACAAACAGTCACCGGGCTGACGCACTCCGCTCAACATCTCGTAGGCCTGTTCCCAATTTGAAGCCCACAGAGAATGAAGCCCGCAACTTTGGGCTTCCTTAACAGTATTCACACTTAATTCCCCTACTCCAATCAACATATCTAGACCACTGTTGGCGCAAAGTTTTCCCAGTTGTCGGTGCAGTTCCTTTTCCTCTGCCCCTAATTCCAGCATGTCTCCTAAAACAGCTAAACAGCGCCTCTTGTCTCCAGTTTGGCCAGCGCCTAATCCGATTTTGCTTAACAAAGATGGAAGTTTAGGCATTAATTCTAAAGCTGCTTTCACTGAACTGGGAGCAGCATTGTACGAATCGTCTATCAAAACTGTGCCATCGGGAGCGGCCTCAATTTGGAGTCTTTTACCGGTAAGCTGACAGGAGGCCAAACCGCGAGCCCCTTCTTCTAAACTGACTCCAGCTTCAGAGCAGGCAGCCAACGCAGCCAACATATTAGCGCAATTGTGCCTTCCTGGTACTGGTAAAAATACTTTGTGAATTCCCATAGGAGAGGCAAAATGCACAATTTGTCCCCAAATTAAGCGACACATACCCCTGCTGTGTTCACTCATTTCTGTTGTTTTAAGACATTCTTCAGTCTCAAGCAAGTGCCAATCTGCCTGGCTATTGAGCACCCCAAAAGACACACACCGCCCTTTAGCATGTTCATGAAGTAGATCATAAAAATCTGAATCAGCTGGAAGTATAGATACACCAGTGAAACTGCTCTCGTCCAAAAGTTCTGCTTTGGCCAGAGCTATTTCTCTCCTACTGCCTAACCTTTCCAAATGAGACTCACCTATAGTACTTACAATACTAATACTAGGAACAGCTATTTTGGCTAAACGCTCAATCTCACCACGAGCTCGCATTCCCATTTCAGTAACCGCCCAGTCAGTATCTAAGCGCAACGACAAAAGAGTTTCAGCAAAGCCTATTTCATTATTGTGGTTGGCCACAGTTGCAGTTACCTTATAGCGCTGACTAAGAATAGAACGCACAAAATCTTTAACAGTTGTTTTTCCAACTGAACCTGTTACCGCCATAACTTTAGAACCACAACACCGCAAATAATAGCCACTTAAAAGAAGATAAGCCTGAAGACAAGAATCAACGTAAATAAGTTTACCCGCATAATTTGGGGACGGTTTAATCTCTCCAGCCTCTCTTATAGACCATAAAGAAGCAGCAGCCCCTCCTTTTAAGGCACTCTCCACAAATTTATGGCCATTAAAGCGCTCACCGCGCAAAGGTACAAACAATCCCCCGGCTATAGGACTGCGACTATCAGTAAAAAGACCAGTTAGAACTAAATCTTTTGATATTTGCTGAGGAAGTTCAGATTGAAGAACTGTAGATATTGTTTCTACTTTCCAAATTTCGGCCATACAGATGTTATAACGTTCCATTTCTTAGAAATATAAAATCAAAATAAAATCCTCTTAGTAGAGGCGCACCTCAAACTAAGAGGACCAAAAAATAGCTCTGACCTTATAGGGCAGCTCGATCTACAACGTAAAGACTGTGATTTATAGCGCGTCGATTCCACTCAGCAGCCATCCGCACGCTAATAGGAGCTAAAGACTCTCGACTATTTTCTAGAGCCATTGAGCTTAGAACTTTTTCAGCTTGTTCTACGTCGTCGAAGTGAACGGTTTTATCGCTAAACTTCTGGTACGTTTCATGGCCCTTACCGGCAATAACGACTGTATCGCCAGCTTTAGCGCTGTTCAACGCACGAGATATAGCCTCAGCACGACTGAAAACAACTTCGACATACTGCATATATTCTGAGGATATTCCAGCCAAAATCTGACGTATTATAACTTCAGGATCCTCGTTTCTAGGATTGTCGTTGGTTATATAAATTTTATCAGCCTTTTCAGCAGCTAAACGCCCCATTATAGCTCGCTTGCCGTGATCGCGATCTCCTCCACATCCGAAAACCAAAGTCAACTTGCCTTTTGTAATCATACGAGCAGAATCGAGCAAATTAGACAAGCCATCTGGAGAATGGGCATAATCTACAATGACAGTAAAGTTTTGGCCTTTACGAACGAGCTGGAAGCGCCCAGGAACGGCAGCGACCGATTCTAGACCTTTAACAATACACTTTCCATCGATGCGCAAAGCCATACCGACGGCAGCAGCGGCCAAAGCGTTGTGCAAATTAAAGAGTCCAGAAAGTGGCAAATTTACCTCGAATTCTCCAACACGAGTCTCGATAGTGAAACTCAGCCCACTTGGGTTTGCTTTGACGTCGTAAGCTCGCACATCAGCTTTGCATGAAGTTCCGTAAGTTATCACCGGAACGCGCCCCTTGACCATTTCAATTAAACGAACTCCATAAGGGTCATCTAAGTTGATAACAGCGAAAGGCCCAATCTTGCGATCACCATAAGTGCCAAGCCGAGTGAAAAGCTTGGCCTTAGATAAGAAATAATTCTCCATGTTTAAATGGAAATCCAGGTGATCTTGAGTCAAATTAGTAAAAACGGCGATATCATAGGGAATCCCATAAACTCGATCCAGAGCTAAAGCATGAGATGATACTTCCATGACTAGGCTATCCTGTCCAGCATCGAGCATCTTGGCGAACATTTTGTGCAAGTCGAAAGATTCAGGAGTTGTATTAGCAAGTTTAAACTTCTCTCCGGCGACATGGGCCTCGATCGTGCCTAGCATTCCGGGATTGAATCCAGCTTTCTTAAGAATAGCCTCAATCAAATAAGTGGTCGTTGTCTTGCCATTAGTTCCTGTTACGCCAACGTTTACAAGTTTTTTTGCAGGATTACCAAAATATGCAGCAGAAAGTTTAGCCAAAGCTCTGCGCGTGTTGTTCGTCTTTATAATGGTAACGCCGGAAGATGGCACCCCATCAGGGATATGCTCCACCACCAGAGCAGCCGCTCCCTTCTCTAGAGCGTCAGCTGCGAAAGCGTGACCATCACATTGAAAACCTGTCACGCAAACAAACAGATCTCCTGACTTAACTTGCCTAGAATCGCAGCTTAAACCGCTTATTTCCGTACTTAGGTCACCTATAACCTCAGTAGATGTAGATCCTATCAGACGACTCAATTCAGCGACATTAGTCCTAGTCATAATTGTTTCCTGGGCAACCTTAACCTTTCGACTTTATTTTATATTGCCTGGTTCATATTCTTCCTGGACATATCCGGAAACGGGTGGAACTCCCAAAACGGGCAAAATTCTTTTACATATATTACTGAACACAGGAGCGGCTACTCGACCACCGTAGTATTCTTTCGTCGGCCTGTCGATCTTAATAACTATAACTACGGCAGGATCTTCTATTGGCGCGATTCCTACAAACCCCGCCGTATATTGGTTTGGAAGATAACCGCGTCCGCCTTCGGCGATTTGCGCAGTGCCTGTTTTGCCTCCAACCTTATATCCAGGAACCCGTGCTCTCTTTCCAGAACCGACACTAACAACTCCAGCCATGATGCTACGAATTTCCTTGGCTTCTTCTTTGCTTATTGGACGGCTTAAAACTTCAGGCTTGAGAGAATAAGTAACTTTTTTATCGCAACTAGGATTATCTGGATCTCGCTCGAGTCTTGAGTATTCTTTAATTTCTTTTCCGTCGGCTGTAACAATAGCTTTAACCAAATGAGGCTTCATGCGAACTCCATCATTAGCAACTCCCTGAACGGCTGAAGCCAACTGCAAAGGAGTTATGCCCACAGCTTGGCCAAAGGAAATATTCGCCAAAGTTAAATTGCTCCAGTTCTTCCAAGAAGGAAATAAACCGCAAGATTCACCGTAAACCTCGATGCCTGTTGTTTGACCGATACCGAACTCTTCCAAACTAGTGCCCAAAGCTTTAGCTCCTAGCGACATAGCCAAACTAACTGTACCAGTATTGAACGAATAAGCAATCACATCGGCAATCGTCTCAGTACCCCGAGAATTCAAACCGTCTTCGGCGTTGTGAATTACCTCGCCCCCAACAGGGATAGTGTCGGGGCAGTAAACTTGGGAAGTTATGCTATAGCCATTTTTGATGGCTGCGCACGCAGTAAGAACCTTAAAAATCGAACCTGGCTCATAAAAATCACAGGCGATCTTATTTCTATAAGACGAAGCAGGATAATCATAATATTGTTCAGGAGCGAAATCTGGATAAGTGGCCATTGCTAAAACATCTGCGCTGCGAGCATCTAAAATAAGCACAGAGCCCCCAGCCGCTCCGAACTGAACAACTTGCTTTTTCAGTTCATCCTCAGCCACAAACTGGACAAATTCGTCGATTGTCAATATAATGCTATTGCCGTCAAGTGATTCATTTCCTTCTTGTTGATCTTTATTGAGAACCGGAGCTCCAGGCACAACGTTGCCTTTTGAGTCTACCTGTTCGTCCATAGAAAAAACCGTTTTCGGAGAGAGCTCCGGATCGAAAAACGCTTCTAGACCTTCTCCCCCATTGTCTTCATCGTGCTCTTCATCGATCTGTACAAAGCCCAAAACCTGTGAAGCTAAACGCCCCTTTGGATAATAGCGGAAGCCAGACTTGATTCTATCATCAATTTCGATAGCATTAAGAGAGTATTCGTCGTCTTTAACTTTACCATCTTGAACGGCCAAGCTCACATCATCCTTCAGCTTAGTTAGTGCTAGACACATCTCATCAGTCGCATTTTTATTAAGATAGGCAAATGTATCGCTAGTATCTAAAATTTTAAAAAGCTCCTGCTGCTCCATCTTGAGAATAGGCGCCAGTAAAGCACTAGTTTTGGCGGCATCTTTCACTGAGTCAGGATGGCAATATATTATGCGGCGTTTTCTGCTAGCAGCCAACACGTGGTGGTTTCGATCGTAGATTGTTCCTCTGAGACCGCGCTTCTCAACGTCATCGCCCTTAACTGCGTCTTGTTTTTCTTTTACCTTGGAGGAATACATGATGTTATCAACGCCTTGCATCCATAGCTGCCTAGCCATGATAACAGCAAAGCCGCACACAATGAGGATAAAAATTCCTGCAATCCGTTCTCGAAAACAGCTTTGAAAATCTTTCTTCATAATTATGCTCTTTTTTCATATGAATTATAGATTCAGCTTTAAACTTATACAAGAGCCATCTACACAAAGAAACCATTAAGCCATGCAGTATAGCACATAATGCAGCTGCAATACACTAGAGAACAAAAGAACTGGAGCCACAGGATGGAGGGGGATGTGGGAAGGAAGCGACATTGATACGAAGGTGACAGATACACCGGAGGGCCTTAAGCTAACGCTTTACTTTATTATGTGGATACTAACAGTACCAGGTGCTCAACGAGCAGATAACTTATCTTTTTTAGCCGGAGGATAGTAGAATACGCTTACTTTCTGGCCACTGCCTACTGAACTAAGCTGCACAATGTGAACTTTATCGGCTTGCGGAGACTCCATACCCAGCAGCTTAGCTTGCTCAGAGATTCTTTTCAGCGAAGACAACTCTTCGACTTGAAGCGCAACTTTATTTTTCTGTTTATCAAGGGCGGCTAATTTATGCTGAGCTCTGTCCAATTCATATTGAACTTCAACGAGCCCAGCGTATTGGAGTGTCAGTAAAAAGACCAGCATCACTACGATAGAGAAAACGCATAAGCACCAAACTTTGGGAAGTACAGCTAATTTGGGGAGGTCATTCTTAACCTGAGCGGAGATTTCACTTAGTTCGTCTACAGACCGAACAGTTCTTCTCCTAAGCTGCTTAGCCCATTCTGGCGGGGTGGGCAAATGTTCTACCGACCTACGGACACCAAATTGAGACATCAACTTTTCCTTTCTCTATTGCACTAAAAAAAGACTTGCGAAAATCTGCTCTGACTGAAGCTGTTATCTATATCCGCTCAGCAGCACGAAGCTTAGCTGAACGGGAACGAGGATTATCTTTTAACTCATCGTCACTTGGAAGCAACGGCTTTTTAGTTATTTCTCGTAGAACAGCCTTGGCGCCGCAAGTGCATATAGGGGCAAGAGGCGGACAAACACACCGTCCTAATCCGCTTTTAAACGCAGACTTTACAATTCGATCTTCTAAGGAATGGTAACTAATTATGACCGCTCGTCCGCCATGATTCAGTAGCTCGAGAGCACTCGCAACGCCTCTCTCCAAGACAAAAAGCTCATCATTCACCGCAATTCGCAATGCCTGGAAGGTTCTGGTAGCAGGATGAATTATCCTGCCCTTAGGATTTGAAGATTTTGTGGGGTTAGGCACTGTTCTGGAAATGAGATTGGCTAGTTCAAAAGTTGTTTCAATTGGCTTAACAGTGCGTTCTCTAACGATCGCTGCTGCAATTCGACCAGCGTAACGCTCCTCTCCCCAGCGACTTATGATATTTTTTAGCTCTTCACAAGAGGCGCCATTTACTAAATCGGCAGCGCTAATCGTCTCTGAATTACTATTCGCCATCCGCATATCAAGTTTTCCGTTGTTTTTAAAAGAAAAACCACGCCAAGGAGCATCTAACTGGTGGGAAGACACGCCTAAATCCATGAGAATACCATCTATGCTAACTACTCCAACTTGAGCAAGTATCTCCTTTAGATCAGAAAAGTTACCTTGCAAAACGGAAAAGCTAACTTTCTGACCAGCTTGGCCTTCTAAAACTCCGCTGTCTTTGATGACACGTCCAGCTTCCAACAAAGCCTCAGGATCCTGATCTATAGATAGCAACCGACCGCCTCCCAATTCTCTGAGCCGCTTTAAAATAGCCAGAGTATGTCCTCCCCCTCCGAGAGTTGCATCTACATATGTATGACCATTTTTTATATTTAATAAATCGATAACTTCCGATAAAAGCACCGGAACATGATATTTTTTCATAGATCTACAATCGAATTATTCGATAACTCCACAGCACTTTGTTTTATTCTAGAACTGAACGGAACAAACGATACGGCACAGCCAATAGGGAAGCGAATAGTAACATGAGCTGCCGGTTCAACGTGTTCGCCGCCAAAACGGCGATCTGTAACTCGGTGCCACTTATTATTTAGCACTCCCATTTGAGCTAGGATCGGAAACACATTGCTCTTATCATTAAAAAAAAGCTCAACACTCATATCGTTTGCCTCCAATCTTTATTATCAAGGAGCCTGCCTCGAATTTAAACAACGCTGTGATCGCAACTATTTATTGAATATACAATATTTGTTAACGCGCCCAGAACTTGATGTCTTTAAAGATGATTTCATGTTTACGCTGACTTTGATACTATTCATCGAGATAACTTAAGTCAATTTATTAAATATAGTTTTTATCATTTTCTATGAATATATCTTTTACAGCATAAAAACTATATACAGATTATTAAATCAAATATTTAGTATAAAAATCTAAATATTTTTGCATTAAAAAAGCACTATTTTTATCCCAACCTATTAAAAAAATTCTATTTATAAGAAGAAAAAAAACATGGTTACAGACAATAAAATCTTAACGATAACGCACCAGCAAATTATTTTCGTGAATTGGTAGAAATTTAAAAATTTCAATCAAATTTCGTATGAAATGCAAAAAAAAGCTTTAAAACCCTGAACAAATGGCAGGTTAGCCTTATACTGAAGAAGAACCCCACCGCCCCCGGCTAAATAGGATAGTTCGCTATGCGCTTCTGCACTCCGAAGAGCAGACCCGGACTGGGAAAGATAAAAAGATCCCGTCAGTTCATAAGCCGAAGATAATTTTTTTTGGAGTGATCTTCCTTGAAGCGCTATGTAATAGTGGGAGGCGGAGCAGCCGGTCTAACCTTAGCTTATTATTTATGTAAAGCTGGACTGCCTACTGTAGTAATAGAAAGAGAAAGTAATGTAGGCGGTTTATCGCGCACTTTTCATTACGGTGACTGGTCTTTTGACATAGGCCCTCACCGTTTCTATTCACAAAATCCTAAAGTAAACCGATTTTTAAAAGAAGTTCAGGGAGACGGCTTTGCAGAGATACCCAGATTTTCTCAAGTGTACTTTATGGGTAAGTACCATGAATGGCCGCTGCGCTTGGAAACTATAGCCAAGCTTCCTCCCAACGTAGCTTTGCAGGCCGGCCTGGACATGTTCTTTAGAACAGGACGAAGTAACCGCAGTTCCAGCAATACTTTTAAAGATTATGTACTCTGTCGCTACGGCAAGACTTTATACGAAACTTTCTTTAAAGATTACACTGAGAAATTTGTGGGAATTTCTACAGAGAACACCCACCGCAATTGGGCAAAAATAGGGCTGGAACGAGCAACTATCGACGATAATGTCAACACAGCCTCTCTATTCGAGATATTCAAACTGATGCTGCTGCCTAAAAAAGCAGAGCTCAATTTTCTTTACCCTAATTCAGGTGGTATTTGTTCGTTTTGGGAAAACTGTCAACGCCGCATAATAGATATGGGCGGTGAAATTATCACTCAAAGCGAAGTATCCGCCTTAATATATAGCGTAACCGATAATGGCCTGAACGAAATTAGCGAAGTCGTTACCACAAAAGGAAAAATAGAGTGTCAGGAGTTAGCTTGGAGTGCTTCCATCAATGAACTGGCTAATAAACTTAATTTAACGCCTACACAATTAGATTATAGATCGCAAATTATATGTTCAGTAATGTTGGATAAGCCCCCTAAACACCGCTCACAGTGGTGTTATTTCGGAGACAAGAATCTATTATTTTCTCGTATATCAAATCCATCATGCTTCAGCCCGAGCTGCGCTCCTCAAGGACGAGGGGGGCTGTGCTTGGAAATAACCTGTCAATATCAAGATGATATGTGGCACGACCCGGAAAAACTCATTCCCCGTCTCATAGAGGAGCTTCATCAAGTTGGCGTCATTAACGACAGCATCAAAGTTCTGGACGCTCGAGTTGAAAAAATTAGGGATGCTTATCCTATTTACAGTCTTAATTACATTGACAGACTCAATCTTTTAGACAAAGAGTGCAGTGCTTTCAAAAATTTAGAATTATTAGGACGTACTGGTCGTTTCTGGTATAACAATTTAGACCATTCTATAGAAAATTCTTTAAGCACAGCTGCCAAATATTTAAAAAAGCTACATAATTTATCAGCGAAGGCGGAATCTGTTATGGAGGAAGTTTCATAGCAGCACCCAAATTGGGCAGCAGGACGGTTCGAGCCGGTTTGGGCGCCGTGGTGTCCTTCGACAGTTCTGAATGCGCTAACAATCAGCTTTGAACTTCCCGTAGAATTACAATATATCATCAAAGTTGAATTTATCAAATTTAGGAAAGGGGAGTTGGTCTTCCATCAGGGCTGTCTGTCTTCTGAGAGTAAATAACCAGAGCGGCTGAGCCCACATTGTGGAAGATCAATTTGCAGCGCACGCAGAATGTCTAATATCTTAAAGAACGGATGGCCTATTCCGAGGTTTGATTTAGCGCTGGGCATTACCGATATTCAGTGGCTCATCGGTGAAATCAGTAATGCTAGAGATAGTGAAATTGAAAAGTTTGAAAACAAGTTTGCCGAGTTTCTAGGCGTAAAAAAAGCCATTTACATGAACTCTGCCCGCGGAGCTCTCTATTTGATATTGCAATGTCTCAATTTAGCTCCGCATTCTAAAGTAATTATCCCTGCTTGGACACATCATTCTATACCTTCGGTTATTATTGCTGCCGGTCTCCAGCCTCATTTGGTCGATATTCGTGAAGGCAGCTGGGTTATGGGGCCAGAAACTATAAGCGATGAGGACTGGGAAGGCGTTTCTGCCGTTATTATAACTCACATGTACGGATGTCCGGCCCCCGTAGAAGAGCTCACAGCCATTGCCAGAAGTAAAAACATCGTAGTCATTGAAGATTGCGCCCAAGGTTTTGGGGCCTCCGTAAACGGGAAAAAAGTCGGCACTTTTGGTGATGCAGCTATATTTTCTTTCGCTCTTACTAAAAACTTCACCACTTTGGGTGGAGGAATGGCAGTTTTTCAAAATCCGCACTTGGCAGAAGTTGCCTCCTTGCGCATGGAAGATTCGTATATTACCCCCAGTTCTTCCATATATCCTAAAATCTTCAAAGCAGCTGCTATGTGGGCAGGCACCACAACGTTAGGCTTTACTTTAAGCGCTTATGTTTTCCTTAGTGTCGGTTGGTCGTTTTTAGGTAAAGATACGCTGCATAGCATGTTCGAAGACAGCATTAACACAAATGCTCCTGATATCAGTGCTAAGCCTTCGCCAGTTCAAGCGGCTCTAGGCAGACGTCTGCTAGAATGGGCTGACGAGCAAAACAAGCAACGCACCCAAAACGGTAAAAAATTAATAGAACTTTTCCAGCAGGCCAAACTGCCAGGATTAGTAATTCCCAAATATCCTTCCTACGGAGAGTCAGTCTTCACTTCGTTTGTTGTCGGCCACATAGAAAACGAAAAACTGGCTCGTCAACTTTCAAGTCACAGCGTTGATACTTCTCCGGGATATTTAAAACCAGTTCAGCAAATACCCATGTTTTCTGAGTCGGTGAGTTATACCAGTAAACTAACAACCAGCAACTTGTTAGCCCGCACTCAACTCCATTTGCCCATATATCCTCGCCTAAAAGACGAAGATCTGGAGCGCATCGTCAAAGGATGTCGCTATTCACTCGACACCATTCTTCACTATGGAGGGAATAAAGAGTTTAATCTACCTGTAGTGAAAGAAGAGAAACCGCATGACGTACTTTACCATGGCAGCGATCCGCTTGCTGCCGATTACTCCCCTAAACGCATAAAACCTGAAAAAACTTCGCATTATTTGGGAGCTGACGAATCGTTGTCGACCAGACGCTCTTCGGCAGAATCTCAAGCGGTGGAACCGGATGCGAGTTCCAATTTACAATCTGACCGTCCATCCACATCTACTTTTTCTGCACATTCTTCTCCAGTTCAGCAATCATTTGCGCCCCCATCTAACAATTTAGCCGCTTCTACAGTAACTTCTTTAACAGACAAACAGTCGGCGGCCGTCCCGCCTAAGCATCCAGCGGCTCCGCCACTGCCTCCTTCAGCGCTGGGGAAGTCAGCTGCTATCCCGCCCAGTCGCCCAGCAGCTACGCCACTGCCCCCATCAGCGGCCGGAAAGTCCGCTACTGTCCCGCCCAGCCGTCCGACAGCTCCGCCGCTACCTCCATCAGCAACTGGACGGTCAACTCCACCCCAGCTCAATCGCCCAACAGCTCCTCCTTTGCCTCCTTCAGCATCCGGACGCCTTGCCACGTTACCTAATTCTGGTGCAGGACGCCCAGTTACACCAACATCATCTGGCACGGATCGTCTTTCAGCTGCTCCTACTCACTCTCGCCCGGTGGCCTCTTCAGTAGCTAAAAACATTTTGGCTCTGCGCAAGAGTCCAACCTTCAGCGGTTCGGCCGGTGCTGAGACAGCCAATAAAGCCCATACCTCGGCTTCAGATGGCAGTGACAATAGAGCAAAGTAAGGCAAAAGCTAGCAGAAGCTGTTCGTCGTAACGGCGTTTTTAGGTCTGCTTCAGCTTTAGCCTAAATTTACTTATAAAGGTTAATTTACAATTAGGCAAAAAACGATATGAAATTTATAACTATGGCCAAAGCAGGAGCGGCCGTTCTGAAAGGACGACTCAGCGGTTCGCCTCGCCCTATTTTCGCTACTATAGCAACCAACAACACTTGCCAGTCTCGCTGTCATTACTGCAAAATTCCGGCCAGGAAACAACCGGAGTTGACTACAGAACAAATAAAAACCTTAATTAAACAAATGGCGGAATTCGGTATCCAGCGTTTAGGTATCTGGGGAGGCGAACCTCTGCTGCGCAGCGATATTGAAGAGCTGGTAGCTCACGCCAAGCATTTCGGTTTATATACAACTTTAGACACAAACGGATATCTTGTTCCTCAGAAAAAGTCTCTGCTAAAAGAACTGGATCATATAATAATCTCGTTAGACGGTCCAGAAGAGGCTCACGATGCTAACCGAGAACCTGGATCGTTTCTTAAAGCTATGGCCGCAGTAGAAACTGCCGCGGCTAGTCAAGTCGCTCTTTGGACAATTACCGTACTTACATCTAATAATATTCACCAAGTAGACTGGATACTAGATCAGGCTGATAAATACAAATTTACTCCTACATTCCAAGTTCTGCATCACAGCGAATATTTTGGTTTGAACAATCCCCTGCGCCCTTCCGACCAAGAATATAAGCAATGCCTTCTCTATTTGAAAGAAGCTAAATTAAAAGGACGCAGGATTGGCAACTCTATTCAATGCTTAGATCATTTACTGAATTGGTCCTCTTTCAGCCAAAATACTTCTATAGAAGGAGGGCTAGGCTGGAGTCATTGCTGGGCCGGGCGTTTTTATTTAAACATAGACGCCGACGGACGGCTCTATCCTTGTTCCCTTCTTATAGGCGACAAATTGGGGCCGAGTGCTCTAGAACTAGGCTTTGCAGAAGCAGCGGCCCAGGTTAGCCGTTATCCCCTACCTTGCCAAAGTTGTTCAGCAACTTGCTTTACAGAATACAATCTGCTCTTCTCTCTTAATCATCATACTATCATGCAGTGGGTCATGGCTATGGGCAGCAAACTGCATAAAAGCAAATAGTTACCTATATATATCTTGATCAATTATGCTCATTACGGCGATCTTTAATTGTAGGAAATTTTATGAAGGTACTTTTAATTAACCCACCGCGCGATAACAGCATTTCTTCAGAAGTCCCCACCACAGTCAACGCCGAAACTAATACTATTCCCCCATTAGGATTGATGTATTTAGAGGCTCATTTACACAAGTACTCTAATAATTCAGAAGTGCGCATCGTAGATTGTCTGGCTGATCACCTACACATAGATCAGCTGCGCAGAATTGTAGCTGATTATCAGCCCCAAATTGTAGGTGTCACCGGACACACACACGATTTAATTGATATGATGCAAACTTCCCAAATGGCTAAAGAAGAACTAGGAAGTAAAGTCAAAATATTTTGGGGAGGGCCACACGTTTCCGACTTTCCTACTCAATCTATGAAATACAGCTGTGTAGACGGGTGTATTCCTTTTGAAGGTGAAGAGGCTTTTACAGAGGTTGTAACTGCTCATGCTGCGGCTTGGAATGACCAATCGGGCTACGACAATAAAACTTTGGCTGATTATCTGCAAAAAATAGAAGGCATATATTTTAAAAATGAACAGCAGCAGGTCGTACAGACGCCGACTCGTCGTCCCATCAGCGATTTAGATCTTCTCCCCTTTCCCCGACGTGAAATTTTAGACTATCGCAAATACAGTTATGTACTTGGCAGTGAAGCAGTGGCAACTTCTCTACTAACTAGCCGGGGATGTCCCTACAAATGTTCCTTTTGCAACACTCCAGGACGTACAACTTGGAGATGGCGCAGTGCTGGATCGGTAGTTGATGAGTTAGAAAAATGCGCGGAATTGGGAGTAAGTGAGGTGTACATCGTCGATGACACTTTCAATGTGCGCCAAGATCGAGTATTGGCCATATGCAATGAAATTCAGAAACGCTCTATAAAAGTAAACTGGAATATCAGAGCCAGAGCCAACTGCATTACACCTGAAACAGTTAAAGCTATGCGCCGTGCAGGGTGTACCAGAGTCCATATCGGAGTAGAATCAGGTACCGATGAAGGGATGAAAGCACTTAATAAAAATTTGACAACTGCTAAAGTCCGCCAAGCTTTTAAAATGCTCACAGACGAAGGTTTGGCTACTGTCTGCTACTTTATGATAGGCTGCCCTCACGACAGTTCTCTAGATGAAATAAACAAAACTATCAATTTTGCTATCGATCTAGATCCAGACTATGCCCTATTTGGCATTTTAACTCCTTATCCCAACACATTAGTTTACAATCAAGGCATAGAAAAAGGCATACTCGATCCTAATCATTGGGAGCAATTCCTGGCTAATCCTTATCCAGATTTTAAGCCACAGGTTTGGACAGAATTTTTTAGCGCAGCCGAGCTAAGTACTTTATGTGATCAAGCCTTTAAACGCTTCTATCTGCGTCCTAAACAGATGTTCCGCAAGCTTCTAGAGCTGAAGAATTTCCACGACATGGCCCGCAAATTAAAAGCAGGCTGGGAGATTTTGAAATTATGAGAAACCCTTGGCCAGTCCTTAAAGCTATTTTAGGTGGGGATACCCCTATTTACGTACACTTTGGCTTAACTCACCGATGCAACTTAACTTGCGCCATGTGCGGTTTATGGCAAAAGGGCGATAAAAATGAAGAGCTAAGTTTAGAGCAGATAAAGGCTGCTGCTAACAATTTTCGCAAACTAGGCACTGTAGCCATATCTTTAGGAGGCGGAGAGCCTTTTTTGCGACCGGATCTACCCAAAATTGTGGCAGCTTTCATACGCAACGGTATTGAAACGCGAGTTCTTACCAATGCCTTGGCCGGTTCAACTGATATGCACGAAGCTGTAGCTGCTGCCGGTCTGCGCCATATTTCCATCTCCCTAGATACTCCTAACCCTGCAATACAGAGTGAGATTTGCCACAAGCCAGAAATTTGGGAAAAAATTATTGACAGAATTCGCTTTTGGTCTTCATACATCCAGAAACGTTCTGGAACAGGCTTAATCAACTGTGTAGTTTCAGCGCGAAACATAAACGATATTCCTAAAATGGCAGCTATTGCCCAAGCTTATAACTTTTATCTGTCTCTGGTGCCTTTAGAAAGACACAGCTATCAAGGTGAAATACTCAGCTGTTCTCCTGATTCAGAAGAAATGCGCTTTGCCAGCCAAGATGAAGAAAAACTAAACAGCCTCTGGGAATATTTATATAAACTAAAGAAGCAGCCTAATTCTCCTATTTTCAACTCCATGCCTTATATAAAGGCCATGATTCAATTTTTAAAATACGGCTGCCGAAACGACTCTTCAGAGACCTCTAATTTGCTTAGCCATAATTTTTGGGGAACTGGACTTGACTGTCAGACGGGTAGCTTAAGCTTTTCAGTCAGTCCCAGCGGCCGCTATTCTATGTGCCACTTTCAAGATGAGGCTCCGGAAGAGCATCCCAAAGTTTATGAAGATAGTTTTATAAACTGGTACAAGCATAAGCGCGATCTGTCCAAAATAAAAAAGTTGCGCCGCAGCTGCCTGGCTTGTTTTCGTCCCTGCTGGTGGGAGATAGCCTTAACTATGCATAAATATCCAGCCTTTATGAATGCTCTTCAATTGACCTTTCGCCGCATTCCTAGTCAGAAACGTCCATCGCCTTCAGAATTAGTAGAAACTATAAAAAAGGTTCCCCCACTATGTTAGATACATCCGTTCAAAATATGCAAAATAACTGCAGAGAACAAATAGATTCCGCTCCTGGAGCTTCACCTGGTTCAGCTGAAGCGGTCTTTAATCCAGCCGTCGGTTCCCCGGAGCAGAATCTTCATGCCCCTTGGGCGCCCAAATCCGGCTGGTATGGTGAGGCTAAAGATTTCAGTGTCGTCTTAATAGCTATGTACAGCGTAGAGAATGCCGGTCTACGCTACTTATCGGCAGCTCTTCGTCGCGCAGGCTTCAAAGTAAATCTAATTTTTTTGCGGGATTGGGTCAACAACAAATTAGAAATGCCTTCCGCTGAAGAACTTGAACTCGTATTTGATATTATTGCTGAAAAAAAAGCTAATTTTGTAGGTATAGGTTTTATTTCTAGCCTACTTTCTATGGCAGAAAAACTTACCGTACGCTTAAGAGAACGTTTTCCCCATCTGCCTATCTGCTGGGGGGGAATTCATGTTACGGCAGTGCCTGAAGGGGCTCTCGATTACGCCGACTATCTCTGTCTTGGAGAGGGAGAAGCTCCCTTAATTGATCTGTGTGAAGCGCTGTATAATAACCAGTTTACTGGAAATATTTTCAATATTTGGGCAAAGCTTAACGGAAAAATTTTCAAAAATGAAATGCGTCCGCTCATAGCTAATTTAGACGAGCTTCCTTATCCAGACGTAGACGACTTTAACAAATTTTATATCGAAGATAAAACTATACACAACGAAGAACCTTGGAAAAGAACGGCCGAGTATCGAATATATTGTTCTAGAGGCTGCCCTTACAATTGCTCTTACTGTTATGTATCTATCCTACGCGAAAAATTTGCTGCGGACAAACAGAAGTTTTACCGTCTTCGTTCAGTTGAGCATATACTTGGTGAACTGGAATATATAAAAGCTCATTTTCCACGCTTGGCTAGAGTAAAAATAGATGATGATACTGCTTTTGCGGCCCCAGCTGCATGGGTAGATGAGTTCTGTACAAAATATCCACAACGCATTAATTTGCCCTTTGAATGCATGCTTATACCGCCCATGCTGAAACGTCCTTTCTTAGAAAAACTTCAAAAAGCCGGATTAGTTCGCTTGCAAACTGGCATTGAAAGCGGCTCGCCTCAAGAAAGTTTATCTGTGCACAATAGAGTGCCAGGCAATAATAATATTTTAGCTTTTTCTAAATTTAATAGAGAATTACGTATAAATGCAGTTTACGACCTGATTATCGACAATCCATGGGCTTCAGAATCGATGAAATTAGAAACTGCTCAATTTTTATTAGAACTGGAGCGCCCTTACGACATTTACTTTTATTCGCTAAATTATTTCCCAGGTACAGCCATTACCAAACGTCTTTTAGCAGAAGGACGCATTGATGCAACTCAAGTAGAAGGTCTTAACAACAAAGCTTGGAAACAGTTCCGGGTTTCTATGGACTGGCCGCGCAGTCCCGAAGATCGCTTTTACTTGTCGATCTATTGTTTAGCCTCTAAAACGTTTATACCCAAAGCCTTTATCCGCTTTCTGCTCAAACATCGCCAATATTTTAAACACCACTGGCAGGTTCCCTTTATTTTAGCTTGGGCTGCAAATTTCTTAAAAATGGGAGCAGTTGCCTGGCGTTATCTGATCAACGGCGAATTGACCTGGTTCAAAATCAGACAATACGGCGATTTACGCAAACTAATCAGCCAATAAAAGTGCTTGCCGACTCACTCAATGCTTATAGTACAGAATATGCTTAAACAGTCTAGCTACTGACGGCAAAAAATGTCGAAACGATTTCAACTACAAGTGTTATGCTGAGACAAGCATCAAGGAACAAAATATCTTATTACTTTTAGCTGGTAGCTGAAACGAATTAAATATTTATGTGATAAAAAAATAAGCTGCTTAAGATAGTTAATAAAATTTGCACAAACAAGCCTAAACATACGTTTTTATATAGTTTATTAGTGCAGACTAGGCTAAAATTGACTAAAATAAGCCTTATTTTATTAAATTTTTCTGAACATTTCGTCAACGTAAGTCCTTGACTACTTTGTATGGCCGTTTTACAATCTCAATGCGAATTGGAATTGAAGCTACGATTTTCTTTGGTGTTAGTTATTTTTTTAGTGAGTTTGATTATGTTTTGCTTGTAAATCCGGTTTTATGAACTTAATTTATAATATTTTTGTCTCTAATGCTTTTATAAAGTGAGTTCACTTGCATGATTATAAGCTCATACCCTGCAATTAACGGATATTTTGGAACCTACAAGTTTTTTATCTGCTTATTCTGAGGTAACAGTACTCAAACAGGAGCAAATTACAGCACCCATAGGAAAAAGGGCTGGAAATGTATCTAAGTACGCATAGAATTTAGTGCTCTGATGCAAACCATAGGGTTCATACTTAGCCGCGAATTTTTGTTGGCTTGCATGGCTCCTAAGTTTTCTAAGTTATTCAAACTGTAGGAAATATGTCTTACGAAGCTCGCGTTCCTGTTGACTATATTCCTTATTGGAGGGAATTTGAGTGTTTACTGATCGTACTTTAACCTGCTGCGACTGTGGCAACGATTTTGTTTTTACTGCCGGAGAGCAGGAGTTTTATGCCTCCAAAGGTTTTGCCAGCGATCCCCGCCGCTGTCCGGAGTGTCGTCGTATCCATAAACGAAACCGAGAAAATGGCGCATTAGGCCGTTCTAATGGTACGCGTGAAATGTTTGAAGTCATTTGTGCAGAATGCGGCCAAACTGCTAAAGTACCTTTCCGACCTCGCAATGATAAACCTATTTACTGCAGCGATTGTTTCAAAAAACACGGCGGCGCCCATCGCTAATTTCGGTAGTGAGCGCAACTTTAAAAGAGTAAAAATTTGTTTGAAAGCCGTTCCCCCCTTATTAGGGGGAACGGCCTTATTTTTTTGCGAAAGGGAAAGACCCTAAGACGCTTTGCAGTCAGTTAATTGACGCGAAGCTAGACTTTAATTGCTTACATTTTGCGGAGCGTTCTCCAAAAATATTTAATTGAAGTCAGCTCCATTTCATGAACTTAACCAGGAAAGATAGAATAATATGTTGACATCTGAAGATGAACTTATTAAACAAGCAGCTCAAGAATTAAACAGAGGAGGTATGGTTGCTTTCCCCACAGAAACTGTATACGGATTGGGTGCAGATGCAGCTAACCCGGAAGCGATACGAAAAGTCTATGCTCTCAAGGGGAGACCAGCCGATCATCCTTCCATAGTCCACCTAGACGAGCTTGATAAATTACAGCTGTGGGCCAGAGAGATACCGAACGCGGCTCGTAAGTTGGCTGAACATTTTTGGCCTGGACCTATGACCTTAATACTGCCCAAACGACCCGAAGTTCTAACTCAAGTAACTGGCGGTCAAGACAGCGTAGGTCTGCGCATACCAGCTCATCCTCTGACTCGCAAATTAATCTCAGTCTTCGGACGCGGCTTAATCGGTCCTTCAGCCAACCGCTTCGGCCATATAAGCCCCACCAGTGCAGACCATGTGCGCGAAGAATTCGGCAGCCAGCTTCGTTTTATTCTAGATGGTGGTCCATGTTCCGTAGGTGTAGAATCAACTATCATTGATTTCTCTAAAGAGCAGCCAGTTATAGTGCGTCCAGGTATGCTAAGTGCCTCGGTAATTAGCGATATAGCTGGTATTCCCATTAGCTGCGGTCAAGGCAGCAAAGCTCCTGGAACTTTAAAAAAGCATTACGCTCCTCATTCTCCAGCGAAATTAGTCACGGCAGAACAACTTATGCAGTTGGCTTCCCAACCGCAAGGATCTACCGTAATTTTAAGCAGGAATGAATATATTTATCCTGTCAACAACTTAGTACGCAGCCTTCGTTTACCAAACAATCCGGAAGAATGTGCCCAAGCTCTTTACAATTTGCTGCGTTATGCGGATAGTCTTCGTCCGCAAACTATTCTCATTGAGCAGCCCCCACAAAATAACGAACGCTGGTTTGCCCTCTTGGATAGACTGCAGCGGGCCTGTGCCAATTAATTATGCAAGAGGTTAAAGGCTTATAACTGTCGTAAATTCAGCCATGCGTATAGTCACAGCTTTCAAAGCTTTTTTTAAAGCCCTGTTCGATGGTACTTTTGCTGAAAAGTTGTCCATTTTATTAGGAGAAAAAGCAGAGCAGCCCCAGTCATCAGTTAGCACCCCTTCAATGTATCCTGGTGCAGTCGGACTGCTAGCTCTGCTGCAGCGTGAAGGGCGGCTCATAGATTTTTTGCAAGAAAACCTAGATAACGTTCCTGAGGCGCAGATAGGCGCAGTCGTCAAATCTACTGTATATAAAGGATGCCGCAAAGCCCTTAAAGATTATCTGGAGCTAGAGCCAGTGCGCTCAGAAGAAGAAGGCTCCGAGATCACAGTAGATGAAGGTTTTGATCCCAACAGCATCCGTTTAGTTGGCAAAGTTGAAGGGAACCCTCCATTTAAAGGCATCTTACGCCACCAAGGCTGGCGTCTTGTTAAAGCAAATCTTCCTCAAAGTACCGATGATAATTCCGATATTATTTGTCCAGCCGAAGTAGAACTTTAATTTGCAGAGGCTATATATTGAAAAAGTATTCCAGGAGAGAGAACATTTTATGATTATAGGTATAGACTTAGGAACGACTAACTGCGCCGTAGCCTGGTCCGATCCGGATGCTATTTCATCAGAACAGAAAACCCGCAAAGAGACTCCACCTATACACCATTTTGCTATTTCCCAACTGACTTATCCGGCCACCGTTGAACATCGCAGCACTTTGCCATCTTTTTTGTATTTTCCAGGCACTCACGAACTCCCCCCAGGTAGTCTAGAACTTCCTTGGGATAAAAACATTAACAGTGTTGTAGGCTACTTAGCTCGTGAGCAAGGAGCTAAAGTTCCTCATAGAGTTGTTTCTTCGGCAAAATCTTGGCTTTCCGGTGATCAGGCTGATCGCAATGCCCCAATTCTTCCCTGGAATGCCCCAGATGAAGTTGAGCACATTTCCCCTATAGACGCTTCATCTCGATACTTAGAACATTTGCGCTCTGCTTGGGATTTTGAACATCCAGAATGTCCTCTAGCTGAGCAACAAATTGTACTTACCGTCCCTGCTTCTTTTGATACTATTGCCAGAGAACTTACTGTTCAGGCAGCTCATAAAGCCGGCCTTACCAAACTTACCTTACTCGAAGAACCGCAAGCTGCTTTTTATGCCTGGTTGGACAACAGTGAAAAAGATTGGCGTTCGCAAGTTGCTGTGGGGGATAAAATATTAGTCTGTGACATCGGAGGAGGCACCACTGACTTTAGCCTTATAAGCGTAACCAATCAAGATGGTAATTTATCCTTAGAACGCTCAGCAGTTGGAGACCATATTTTGTTAGGCGGAGACAATATGGATCTCACCCTAGCCGTCTGCTTGCAGCAAAAGCTTAAAGCTGAACGCAAAATTAAGCTCGACAGCTGGCAAATGCAAATACTAACCCATGCTTGCAGAACTGCCAAAGAGCAACTCCTACAAGAAGATGGCGAAGAAGAATGGAATGTGACTATTCCCGGACGAGGCAGCAGTCTTATTGCTTCCTCTATAACTGTTCCTCTGTCCAGACAACTTACTGAACAGCTTATAGTAGATGGCTTTTTTCCGAAATGTTCCATAGAAGATCAAGCTGTCCGCTCTCGTCAAAGCGGTCTGCGCGAGTTAGGATTGCCCTTTGAGTCAGACCCAGCCGTCACTAAGCATTTAGCTCGTTTCTTAACAGTTAATAAACCTGAAGACAGTACAGTTCCATTCTTTGCACCTACAGCTATTTTATTTAACGGAGGAGTATTGAAAGCTCCAATGTTGAGACGCCGCCTAACGGAAACTTTAAATAGTTGGCTCGCCTCTATTGGAGCACCGCCTGTAAAAGAACTAGAAGGAGCTGATTACGATCTAGCCGTAGCCCGCGGCGCTGTACGCAGCGGTCTAGCTAGTCATGGAGCGGGCATAAGGATAAAAGCGGGTACTAACCGCTCGTACTACCTTGGCATTGAAACTTCTATGCCCGCTGTGCCAGGTCTTACTCCACCCATAAAAGCCCTCTGTACGGCTCCATTCGGCATGGAAGAAGATTCTCGTGAGAAACTGCCGGGCAGAAGCTTTGGCCTAGTAGTTGGCGAGCCAGTCGAATTTCGTTTTCTTGCTTCAACCTGCCGTCAGCAAGATCAACTCGGCGATCTTATCGACGATTGGGAAGATGATATGGAAGAATTACCTCCCCTGCAGGTGACCTTGCCCGCCGAAATGGGTGAAGTTGGTAAAATTATCCCCGTTACTTTAGAAACTCATGTCACTGAAGTAGGCACTTTAGAAGTATGGTGTTGTCAAGAAAATGTTCCCAAATGGCGCTTAGAATTTGAAGTGCGTTCTTCCGGACGCTCCTAATGTTCAAGGGGCGAGAAGCTAAACATTTATAAAATGTAACTCATTTCAGCAGGGCTTCCCCCCCTTGTTTGGAAAATATTAAGTTGTGCAGTTTACCTAGCTTATGTTTTTTTGATCGTCTCGGTCAGGTTTCAGCCTGAGTATTCTGCATAAGCGCCCACCAATACAGGAACGAGCTGCAGCTTAATTCCAACTATAAAACGTTTTTGGAATAGCCAATAATTGTTTGAGCCCCTTGATTGATGGGTAGGTAACTTATATTTGCCGACGGAAAATTACCTCATAGTTTTAGGATTTTCTGCCATCAAAGCAGTTCCGCTCCTGATGAACGGATAGAAGGAGACATATTTATGATCCCTATTTTAGAACTTCGCACTCAGTACTCTCAAATTCAAGATGAATTAGAAGAGGCTGTACTGAAAGTTCTGCGCTCTACGGCCTACGTTCTAGGCCCCGAGGTAAAAGCTTTTGAAGAGGAGTTCGCCGCTTGGAACGGAGTTAAGCACGGTATCGGCGTAGGAAACGGCACAGATGCTCTACAGTTGGCAGTTAGGGCCCTAGATTTAAAAGCCGAAGATGAAGTAATCGTACCCTCGTTTACTTTTGTTGCCTCCGCCGGAGCTGTCGCTTTAGCCGGTTCTAAAGTAGTTTTCGCTGATATTGATCCCCATACTTTTTCTTTAGATCCCGAAAGTCTTAAAAAGGCTATAACTCCTCATACTAAAGCGGTAATCTGCGTTCACCTTTACGGACATGCAGCCGATATCAGTGCCATAAAGTCTATCTGCCAGGAACACAGCTTGGCTCTCATCGAGGACTGCGCTCAGGCCACAGGTGCTGAAATCAACGGACAAAAAGTTGGTGGATTCGGCGATATGAGCTGTTTTTCTTTCTTCCCCAGCAAAAATTTAGGTGGCATTGGCGATGGCGGCATGGTTTTGACAAATAGCGACAGCTACTTTGAAAAGATCAACATGTTGCGCGGTCACGGCAGCAAAGTACGCTATTATCATGAAATTTTGGGTACTAACAGCCGTTTAGATGAAATTCAGGCTGCGGCTCTGCGCGTCAAACTCAGACACGTAAACGAATGGAATATAAAAAGGCGCTCTGTAGCTCAAAAATATACAGAGGCCCTGCAAGGTATTGACGGTTTAATTACTCCTGTAGAGCGCGAGGGTTACCGTCACGTTTTCCATCAATATACAATTCGTGCGCCTAAGCGGGACGAGCTCTTTGATTATATGCGTGCTCATGGAGTAGGCCCTGCTATTTACTACCCCGTCTGTCTCCACCTGCAAAAAACCTTTGCAGCTAGCGGAATGAAGGAGGGCTCTCTCCCCGTTTGTGAGCAGCTTCAAAAAGAAGTACTGTCTCTGCCTATGTTCCCTGAACTTACCGATGAACAAATCAACGCCGTGGTATCTTCAATTAAGAGTTTTTTCCGCGTATAGGAGATTATCTTTTTGAACAAAATGTTTCCTTGGTTCCGCAAACGTATTATTGATCCAGTCAGACCTTTTTTTAAATTAGAGGGTCAAGTAGAACTCGCTTATGAAAATGGATCTGAATACAAACTTCAAGACGGATATTTGTATGGTCAATTTTCTAACGTGCACGGAATTGAGGAAGCAAAAAGCTACTACCAGAATGAGCAGCCTGAACAGGCTGCTCAAGCTCTTCTCAAGTATTTTCGCAATCGTAAATCGCCCAAATTTTTTATCCACACTTCAGAGATAGAGTTACTTAAAGAGCGTTTAGCTAATTTTCCGAACGTCATAAAAACACTGGATGCTCATGCCTCTCGGGCTATGGAGCACATATTTTACCCTTACGATTCAAGTCAGCCCGTAAATTTAGACAAATATATAAACTGGTTCTACAATTTCTCTTACGGCAGCTGGCCTATGCTTCATGTAAAAGAACTTCGGAGAATGCTTGCCCCCGACAAGACTGATAAGCTCAGCGAGTCTCCCCTCGATGAACGTTTATCTTTCGATCGTACCTGGGATTTAAACAAACATTTCGATTTTTTAACCCTGGCACGTTCTTTTTGTCTTACTAACCGGAACAATTTTGCTGCCGAAATAATGGTGCAAGCGATTACCTGGGGACAAAGCAACCCTCTCTGGATCGGAGTAAACTGGCTCAACTTCGATGTCGTAGCCATTCGTTTAATGAACTGGATGCTGGCTGTAAATATGTGCTTAAGCAGCACGGTTGTAACACCGCAGCTTTTTGCTGAAGTACTAAAATTTATGATTTTGCATGCAGCAGCCTTGAATTGGCATCTCACTCACGATCAAGTTCTATCGCTCCCTGCCGCTTCTTGTCTGTACATGTTTTCTGCCAATTTTCCTGAACTTAAATTGGCTAATCAATGGCAAAAATTAGCTCAAGCCAAACTGTCTGCACTTATAGAGCGAGAATTTGATGACTACGGATTCCATCTGAGCAGTTCCATTTACACCCATTGCTCTGCCACGGAGTGGCTGCTTCTTCCTATTGTACAGCATATGCACAATAGAACTATCCCCCCTAATTTTCTTGCTGAAGCCTGTGTGCGCGCTCTTGATGCTTTGCAAGCTATGAATGGTATAGGCAAAGTTGTTCCGCGCATCGGGAATTACAGTACACCAGGATTTTTAGGACGGTTCGTCTCAATTTCTGAATATGCAAGGAGTTTGCTCTGTTTGGGAGCCGTGGCTTTAAACTGCGGACAATGGTCTTACGCCATTCAAAATATGCCGAGCGAACTTTTATGGTGGTTGGGGCCAGATGCTTCCGAACAATTTAAGTCTGTAATCCCTTATGCTCCAACTATAAATCAATTTTACTTTTCAACTGCTGGTATAGGTATTATCAGAGACGGTTGGGAAGAAAATAGCGCCCAAATTATTGTCAAGGGGTGCCCGCCCAAGAAATACAGCCACGATTTTTATCATCCACCTAATTTGACCACAGTTCCAGAGACAGATCATTGTGACTTTTTGTCGTTCATTCTGACTATAGGGAAAGAGTCTTTCTTAATAGACGCTGGCTCTCCCAACTGTTCAATTTCTGACCAAGACTACTTCGATAGCTTTACGTCTCATTCGGTTCCAATCATAATAGGCGAAGTAGAGCCTTGCAGAATAGCTCGTCTAGAAGATCTAGAAAAAAAAGAGCTGCCTCTATGTCCCAATTATATAGAAAATATAAATAAAGGGGAGCGTTTATTCTGCTCACCTCTCTACAAAAGTACACTTGGCCAAGATGTTATTTTTACAGCTAAGAGACAAGCAAAACTAAACAATGGCACGATGGTAATAATTGAACGCAAACTGCGCGTTAAAGCAGGCGAGCAAAGGATTTTCATCAGAGATATAATCAGCGGGACCTCACCTAATACTCAAATTACATTAGCTAACAGACTGTTGTTTGCCCCTAAACTGCGCAGTTTTATAAGAAGAGGCAGCATGGGATGTAAGGCTATAGGCGAAAATTTCAGCGCAATAGTGGTACCTTATTTCCCCGTAGGAGCTCGCGATAAGGAAAAAAGAGCCAATACTTATTCTAAAGGATACTACTACGACAATGAACGCAATAAAGTTATCACTACTAAACTGATACGAATACGCTACAGCGGAGAGACAGAACAACCTATTAGTAGCTACTTTGTCATAGACTGGACTGGTTATGAACCGCCTAAATTTACTATGGCTGAGCTCGATTTAATGTTTGATTAAATTGTATCCAGTCAAAAATTATAATAAAAGTAAATAAAGACAGATAGGCCCCCGCTCAAGCATAATAGAAAGCGGGGGCCTCTTATGTTGTCTCAAAGCCGACCCATATAAAATGGGACGGCCGCCTCAATCTACTTCTGAGCAGCGCAATTAATATAGCCCATTACATTGGCGCTGTTTAAACTATAACTTCTTCTGGCCACTGAATCGGAAGAGTTGCCTTCAATAGTATAAACCTTACCGTTGGCAACTTTTTCTACGATGCCAATATGATCGGAAGTACCATCACCCTGCCAATCGAAGAGAATAGCATCGCCGGGTTGAGGAGTGTAAGAACCACGTCCAGCCCAAATATTTTCCTTCTTGGCCCAATTGACAATAGTAGGGCAATAGTTTACGTTAGAGCAGGAAGAAGTATCGAGCACGCCATGATCTTTGAGCATATTCATGGCCCAAGCAGCACACCACGGAGTGGTCTGACAATTAATACCACTCTTCTTAGTAATAGCATTGATTGAAGAAGCATTGGACTTTTCAGTCATACCGACCATAGCTCCAGCATCGGATAACAATCCGCTGACACCTGTGTTAGCACCATAGTTACCGTTATTGCCTACACTGCTGGTACCCAGGCCGGAGGATCCTACAACACTGGCGGCCACAGAGCTAAGATCCATACCCTGAAGCATATCCCCATACTGAGATATCATAGACTTGCACAGTACATCAATAGTAGAATCGCTCATGCCGGGGAAGTAAGTTTTGAGATACTGAGTAAGCATCTTGGTGGCTTCTTTAGTTGTCTCATTATCTACCTTAGGGTTAGTGTCCATACTTCCAACAATTGCCTGCAGGAAATCTTCAAAACTTCCACCAGAGTAAAATGATTTCAGGCAGGCAGCCATCGTTTTGCCTTCACTGCCAGCAGCTTCAAGCCCCTTAATCTGAGAATCGATCAAATCTTGGGACAATCCCATCATGCCTTGATTGCCACCAAACACAGAAGTGGCGGATACACCGGTATTAGCCATACTAGAATACATTGCTTGAGAATTGGCAAGATCTTGACCAATCATGTTGTTCATGCCAGACATGGTAGATGTGTTCAATAGCGCGTTCATAAGAAAGACCTCTCTTTTAAAACTAGACTTGTCTATATTTTCAATACATTCTACATTAAAGTAAAGGCCTATTGGCAGACAACTAGACAAAAAATAAAAAATGCCTCTTACCCTGACCGTTACTAAAGTGTAATGCTCAAAGAAAAGGCACTGTAAAAGAAGCTAATGCACTAACTCATACTGCTCACTTGACGAGTTTGCTCTACTCCTTCAACCATATTCTCTAATGCGGCATCCAACTCTTCATCGGTAACTTCTCCGCCATTTTGCATATGTTCGCATACATAATAGGCATTTTCAAGTTTAGTCAAACCTTCTTCAATCGCTTCACGTGATAGAATTAAAGCTTCCCCCATAGGAGCAGAAGTATTAAAGGCACTCTCTGGTAGAGAAGTATATTTGGACTTCAAATCTTCAACAAAAGCAGCATATTCGCTCAACCCCTCAGAAAAAGCCCCCCAGCAATCGTTGCCATCTCTTAGGCCGCTTATGCAGTCCAATATAGTTTGCACACAGCTAGGCAAGTTGGTGCAACCACAGCATTCACTGTCATTTTCTTCCATAACAAGACGGTCTGGTAAGCGCAAACCGCAATTAGGACAACGCTTATCCCATTCTCCCAATTTAACTCCGCACTTAGGACAACTCCAGTTCAAAGAGCATTCCTTAGCCTGCTTTTTAGCTTTAATTTCTTTATATTTGGTAATCATTACCTCGCTGGCCGTTTTAAACGAATCTAAAGCTGCCGAAAGTTCCTCTTGCTTTCGCTGTTCACAAACTTTGAATAACCAATCCAAAGCTTCACAATAATCCTCTATGTGATCCGGAAGCGAATTACAAGCTACTAAACGCTCAAAAGCCGAACGAAGCGAGTCTAGGCAAGTTTCTAACATATCCCAATCGCGTCGGCCCTCAAGTACCGCTATCCCAGCTTTCAACACACTATCAATGCCCATAAACTCAGACATTTTAGTTTTAGCTTTCTTCAACTCTTCTAATTTGGCCAAGCTCTTTTCAGTTTCATGCAACTGACTTACTAACGCATTGACGTCACGTACAGCCCCTTCGGCATCTTCACCTTTTAAATCGCAAATGAGAGATGACAAAACGCCGGCCACACCTTCAAAGTCGGTATACACCTGAGCGATATGAGGCAATTCCTCTTCATTATAATCGTAACCGCGCACACTGTACTTAAAGGCCAATATAAAAGCAGACATCACCACATCACATTGATGCAGTTCATCACGTAACTGCATCAATGGTTCTTTATTAGCGATACAATGTTCTAAACCGCTTACAAAAGCGCGCAAATGGGGGATTAATTTAGGAAAAGAATCATCCAGCTTAGGCAATGTATCCAGCATGGGACCTCCGAAAAATTGTCTTGTCGTACAGATAAAAAACAGAAAAGATAATTATTTTTTAGAATTGCGATATTTTTGAGCTAAACCACCTATACTGCGCATCTCATTTACAGCTTCAGCCATAACTTCTAGAGCACACTGCATATGAAACCGATCTACAGGAGGTTCAAATTCTTCTAAAAGCTCTACTGCCTTAGAGAAGTTATCTATGCAAGTATTAGCAAGGTCTATAATACCATCAATATTTTCACGTTCTTCTGGAGTTGTTTTCAACTTAGAAGAAGACATTTTATTAAGGCGTGAAGAAGCGTCAGCGACACGGCGTCGCAGCTCACCTACAGCCCTCTTGAAGGGACGTATCATTTTAGGATTGTTGGGAAGTTCTTTGGCTACATCGAAAATACGCTGTACATACTCAGGCATTCCGCTAATTGCCTCGCTCTTATCAGCATCTTTGCCTAGTGAGCTACCTCGCTCAAACTCTTCGGGCATTCTGGCTCCACAAGCGAAACATTTCTTGCTTCCTCCCAGCATAGGCTTACCGCAATAAGGGCACAGCCCTACAGATGAAGTTTCGACATCAATCTGACTGTCCTGGAAATTGACAAGTTCTTCTCCACTCGACTTAACTTCTTCCAGGACCTCAGGTAATGCTTCCAAATTTCTTTCGTTGAGTACTTCAACTAAGCGCTCTAAAGCGTGATCGTGACGGATCAACTCTTCAGGCAGTCCACTGCCAGAAACTATCTCATTCCATTGGGGAATAAGCGCCTCTAAACGGGCACTCAGAGCATCCCACTCAGCCCCGTTAGTTTCTAACACAAAATTGCCAGCGCGCAGCAAACTATCTACGACTGGCACCTCAGAATAAATATGGCTATCACCTACAGCGGCTTTCAAGTCCATATTTAATTCTTCCAAATCTTTTAAATGTTCGTATATGCTGGCCACACAATTAACCGCCGCTGCTGTAGCATCCATACTCAAAGCGGTTTCTAATTTTGCCATTTCCGAACTCATACGCGTAAAAAGAAGCACTATTTCGTTGATCGCTTCATTCCTCTCGGGAGGAAGTTCTTTCAAACGTAACACTTCCATAAAGTTGCCCAAAGCTGTCCCGAGAGCTATATCGCACTGGCGAAATTCAAAGGCTGTACAGCCCAAACTTACTCCACCAGCTACACATTCAGACATAATTTTTACCAACTGTCTGAAAGAAGGAATTATACGAGGAAAATTGTCATCTAGAAGAGGGAATTTAGCCATTGTAGGTGTGAAGTTCTAGCGCTCTGCAGCCCTTCCTGTATTTTTTACCGGCAATAAAACATAAAATTTAACTTGATACCCCAGGCAAAGCGCAGATAAAAGCGGCACCCCAAGCGTTTATCTGCGCTTCTATAGTGTAAAAAATGTTATAAACTATTTTGCAGTAACAACAGAGGGCAAGTCATTTTTATCTGAAGAGAATTTGGAACTAACAGTGCGGACAGGAATTTGTCCTAAAACAGCAGCAGTCCCCAAACTAGAAAGTGAACTACAGCCTCTGCGGGGAACAATCATACTGAGACCGCGTTTTTGCCCTTCCTGAGCTACACAATTCATACTTTTTTCCGCAATAGCCTCCATTTCTTTAATTTGGCGATACAAATATTCCAACTTTTGCCAAGACTTCGCTATTTTTTGCAACTGCTGAGAAGCAGAAGTAGCTAATTTTAAGCCAGAATTAAGCAAACTTTGGGCTCCTAAGCTTAGTTTTTTACCCTCTTGTTGCATAGCCATCCCTTGCTGCTTTAAAGCTTTGCCTTTACTTATCATAGCTAAGCCTGCAGCTTTAGAAAAAGGGCAAGCAGCCAAAGCTCGTCCCGCCGCCTCTAAAGCTGCTCCAGAAGCATAAAGAGCAACTCCGGAAGTTATTTGAGCTAAAGCACACTGTCTCATCTGGGTAGCACTCTGTTTTAGTTTAAGGCTCAGAGCATTTAATTGTGAGGCAGCACTTTGGCTTTGAGTTAAAGCGGTCGACTGCAGAAGATACTTTTGTTCCTCAGTCTGAGCTTGACGAGAGATTTGCAAATTGCGCCTATACTCGGACTGCAGCTGCTCATTAGAGAGAGATTCCGCTTCATTAGCTTCTAAGCCACTGAGCCTCAGCCAGGAAACTGCACCATTATAGGAGTTAGTTTCCAACTGTCCCGAATTTATCGAAGACGCGTCCACACCACTATTAGTAGATTCTGCCGTTAAAATTTTCACTCTACTATCAGAAGCGGAATAAAGGTCGCCGCTATGGCCCAGTAAAGACTGCGTTTTTAGATAGTCGGCATTAGAATAAGGTGCTGAAAAGGCGGCTAAATTACTACGGCAACAAGTGAAACTACCATCGCATGAACCTAATATAGTATTGTTCACAAAAAATTTCCCCCCTTAATATTTTTATAGGCTGTAGTAAACAGCTCCCTGCACATTTTAACATAAACCAACAAAATAAGCCAAAATAATATCTTAAACTTAGAAGTTTACCTTTACTTAAAAATAATATCGAATTATATAATAGAATTTTAACGTTCTAAAATTAATAAAAAAAGTCCCAGGCACAACTTAAATATAAGCGGTCGGGACTCCAAAGCTCAATTACTCCATATTAAAACTAATACTGATAAATACTACCACCTAAAAATTCGCGCAATACAGAATTTTTAGGTACCCACTCCGAATCCATGGGCACAACTTTTGTTAAGAAGCGCAGCATATCTCTAGCCATAGTATAAGCAGGGCTGTCTTCGGGGACTTCCAACAAATATGGCCAAGCATAATGGCGGAACACAGCTAATTCATAAGCTAAAGCTGAATTGAACATGGCGTCTGAACGACTTTGATAAGGGAAAATATATTTATTTTCTCCTCGGCGAACACTAGGCCAACGCATAATTGTACTTACGGCTGAGATACCTCGATAGCGCCGGTCTCTAATAATGCGACGCAGCAATCGGGCATAAGTAGTAGGCACCCTGTTGGCCTTATCCATGTTTAACTGTGGCAAAGCACTGACAAAAAGCGCATAGCGGTTCTCTTTAGCAACAGCATCTGTAATAGCAGGGTTTAAGCCGTGAATCCCCTCAATCAGCAAAATTTGCTCATCAGCCAAGCAAACAGCTTTCTCATTTTCAGCTGGGCCAGGACGCTGGCTAACAAAATCGTAGTGAGGGATTTTAGTGGATTTGCCTTCAACTAACGACTGCAGATCGCTCTGAATGCGCTTTAAATTAAGCGCTTCTATGGCCTCGAAATCATAATCTCCTTTTTCATCGCGCGGACACAACTCACAAGGGAGATAATAATCGTCAAGACCGACATAAACTGTGCGCCTGCCCATAGCTTGTAAATGGGTAGAGAGCCGACGTACAGTACTAGTCTTTCCTGAACTAGAAGGGCCGGAAATAAAGACAACTTTAACCTTAGGGCGAGAAATAATATCGCGAACGATTTGACCAATGCGCAACTCGTGTAAAGTTTCGCTTACCTGAACTAAATTCTGTCCCTCACCATTTAGGATCATCTTGTTCAGTTTGCCCACAGTATCGATGTTCATGCGTTTATTCCACTCTTTAGCCTGCATCGCGGCTCCCAACATAAACTCTTTAAGTTCCTTAGACGGAAGTTGCACAGGTTCTTGAGCTAAAAGCAAACCTTCTTCCATACCTACAACCTTTATAGAACGCAAGAAACCAGCATCAGGTACAAATGGACCGTAAGCTAAGTCGGTATAATTGCCGATATTAACGATACCAAAGCTGGGGCCGACCCAACAGTTAACGACATAACGACGATCGCCATCGGGATCATCAATCATGTTCAAAGCTGCCGAAGGAGCAACCGAACTAGTTTTAAAAGGCGTATTTTTAGCGCAGAGATAAGTAAATTTTTTGTTTACTTCTTCTCCGAAAGCCTCAATATCACTGACATTTTTTACATTGAAGAAAAGCTGACTATGCAAAGATTGCCCGATTTCCAGAACAGCTTCAGAATTAACCAACTTAGCCGCATAGACCAACAAATGAGCGGAGCTGCGCATAATAATATGACGACCAAAATAATCATCTTGAGTCAGAGGAGTTACAGTGCAATTAGAAGTTATACGCGACTTTAAATCGACAATTTCCCCATCAACCTGAGCGCCCACGCAGCCGACTTCGCGCAAATGTTTCATACATAGCACAAACTTCAAGGCCTGCTCTGTACTGTCAATTCCAAGTAGATCACGACAAAGGACGTCACAAACAAAAGTATCATTGGAAACTTCTTGAACGCCATGAGGCAACACAACTTTACATAACATGAAATATGTCTCTCCCCTGATCTCAACTAACGTTTGGTACTTCTGCGCCTACCTTTGCCTCCCCTATTGAAAGTTTCTTTTTTAAATCTGGACGAAGGATGCTTCTCATGGATGCCGCGTCGCTCAGATAATTTACTAATACTACTTCGCCGAGCTTCCTGATCTTGACGTTCCTTTTTCTTTGACCGCCGTACCTCACTACAGCGGCTGTGGCCTTTGCTACTAACAGATTTTTTATGTTTTCCAAATTTTAATTCCTGAGGCGGCAGCAGAGCCTTTAATTTTTCTGGAGTAATCAGGCGAGCCCGTATACGCACGACTCCGAAATCAAAATTATTAAGTGCTTCTAAAACAGATGCAGCTTCAGAACTGGGTAATTCGATAAATGAAGTATGAGACCTTAACTCAATATCACCAACCTCTGCTTTAGATACAGCAGCAGCCTCCCCTAGCATGCGCAGCACAGCCGGTACGCTTATGCCATCGCTGCGTCCTAAATTTATTTGTATAAAGCTCATACCATCAGCAGCAGCGACGCTGGCTTTTTTAGCGGCTCTCTCAACTAAACTATTCTTTTCAGCTCGATTTGTTTTACTTCCTCGATCTAGCTCTTGCACTGACACGTTGTAACCAGCTTTAAAAATAGCTCTAGCTCTAGGCAGCATACTCAAAACGGCTGCTAAACTGTCAGCTGGGCTCAAGTAGCATAACAATTCTGCAGCCAGCAAACGGTAATTTTCATCCACCTCAGAACTGAGTTTTTCTGCAATTTCTTTGTGAAAATCACTTTTTATGCGGCGGCGCACTTCCTCAGCTTGGGGCAGCTTACCTAACTCTAAGTCAATATTGGCTTTGCCTGTCAAGCGCTTAAAGCGGTTGAATTCATGTCTGGCGGCAAAAGTAATAGCCGTTCCCCTTTTGCCTGCTCGGCCTGTGCGTCCAACGCGATGGATATATGTCTCGGTATTCTGAGGCGGAGCCATATTAATGACATGAGTTACTCCCTCTACATCGAGTCCTCGAGCAGCCACATCAGTAGCCACTAAATATTTAGCGGCGCCGCTGCGGAAACTGCTTAAAGTGCGCGTACGTTCAGCTTGAGCCATGTCGCCGTGCAACGATAGAACATTTAATCCCGACTTGATCAAAGTCTGCGTCAGTTCGTCAGTTTCAATCTTAGTATGACAGAAAATAATAGCCAACTGAGGAGATTCCGCATGTAAAATATTACTTAAAGCCTTGGGACGATGTTCCTTAGCTACCAAATATACTTCATGTCTAATATCGTGAGCAGCCGTCAAGCCAATACTGATAGAGATACGACGACAGCCTTCATGTAGCGTTTTTTTAGCTAATTCTTCCATTTCACTGGGCATAGTTGCTGAAAAAAGCAAAGTCTGACGCTGAGAAGGTAAAGCAGCCAAAATTTTATCCAGTTCCTCAGCAAAACCCATGTCCAGAATTTCATCAGCTTCATCGAGGACTAAAGCACGACAATCAGACAAGTTTAAAGAACCGCGTTCCAAGTGATCGATTAAACGCCCAGGAGTACCAACAATCACAGGGGCCCCCTGTTTAAGAGCTCGCATCTGTTCATGGTAGCTTCCCCCACCGTACAGTAAAGCGGCCTTACTGCCTAAGGAAGTAATCACCCTAGCTACCTGCATAGCCAACTCGCGCGTAGGCAGCACAACGAGTATGGAGGAAGGACGCGCATTCTTCGGATCGTTGAGCAAAGGGAGAGCAAAAGCTAAAGTTTTTCCAGTACCTGTGCAGGATTGCACTAGAAGATCGGCTCCTGACAAAATATCATCCCAACAGGCCTGTTGCACTTCTGTCGGATTAACAAAACCAGATTGCTGCAAACTTTCCTGCAAAGTACTGTTAAGCGACCACTTAGTGAAGGGAGTTAATTCCATGTTATACCTTTCAAAATGATTTATATAAAAGAATAAGCGCCTCGAGAACGGCTTAAGTTTTCTTCCCAAGACGCTTTTGCTGTAAAATAGATGCGCAATTTAAATTACATGAGCAGCAAACTTATTTTTTTTCAATATGTGCCGCCGACGCATCCTTTTTTTCTATATTAGTAATATTTGAAGTAGTCTTTTTATCGGCCTGCTCAGCTCCAGTATTTTCAGCCCCACCGATAAAGAGGCCTTTATCAGAGTCGTACTTTATGGATCCTAAACCATGCCGACGCGGTTCAGGACATTCGATGGTATATCCACCACGTCTGAAAGTATAAATATAAGGTTTAGACGATGCAGGACAGCGCAGTTCGCGAAACATGTACTGAGGACGCAAAGACTCAAGTTTAGCTGGAAAAGCTTTATTATGATCTTTAGCATAAATTTCACAAGCTGTAGCCAATTCATTGATGCTTCTAGTACAATCTGAAAGAAGACGCTCTATGCGCTTGCCTTCAGCAGCTAGCATCAACCAGCCCCAATCTATAGTCTCTAAAGCAGGCCAATCAGCTCCGTACTTGTCAGGCTCTGGTACAGATAAGGTATAATGATGGCGATCTTTACTGACTTGATAAACAAAGGGTTTACCGGAAACAGGATCGTCACCGATGATGACCTTGGGAGCGTCAGTTGGCAGACCTGTATTAAAACTGCGCTCCAAAGCCTTCAAACTGACCGGATAGAGACCACTTTCCATAAAGTAATACTCGATAAGCACTTGCAAACGAGCGTAAGCTCGTAAACCTTTAGCTTTAGGACTAAGCTTAACTGATAGATCTGAAGCCGTCTTAGAACTATCTTGCTTAACTGAAGAAGCTAAACTAGCCGCCTGAGAGGTAGAGGACGATGGAGCTTTAACGTTATTGCCATTAGCTTTATTTTCGGATGCTATACCCCAACTAAAGCACAAAATGCACCCCAACAGGCTTAAAAACGCTATCTTAAGCCCCATGCCTAAGTTATGTAGACAAATTGTTATAAATTTATACATACACACTACTGTCCTATACCTCTGATAAGTCAAAGCAGACCATTGTGTCCAAGCCTATCCATTAGTGTCCCAATAATCCTCCAGATACTTGCGCGGTCCTGGCTGACGTAACTTGCGCAGAGCTTTAGCTTCAATCTGTCTTATACGCTCACGAGTGACTTTAAATATGGCTCCAACCTCTTCTAAAGTTCTTGTGTGACCATCCCGCAGACCGAAACGCAGTTCCAAAACTTCCCGCTCACGAGTAGAAAGATCGTGAAGCACCGATTTGATGCGTTCTCTAAGCCACACTCTAGACGCAGCATCGGCAGGAGCTACAGCTCCTTCGTCTTCAAGGAAATCTCCTAAGTGAGAGTCTTCCTCCTCTCCGATAGGAGTTTCTAAGGATATGGGCTCTTGAGCAATCTTTTGGATATCTCTAACTTTAGCCTCAGCACTCTGCTTCCTTTCAGCAGCTTTTTCCTTATAACGCTTATCATCGGGAGTGATTTCAGTTTTATAAAGTTCACTTAACTCTTTGCACAAAGCATCTTCGTCGATGGGATACATGCGCATAGCTATTTCCTCTACCGTTGGATCACGCCCATTTTCCTGCAGCAGCAGCCTAGTAACTCTAGTCAATCGGTTAATAGTTTCAACCATATGGACGGGAATTCTGATAGTGCGCGCCTGATCTGCCAAAGCGCGAGTAATTGCTTGGCGTATCCACCAAGTGGCATAAGTGCTGAACTTATACCCTTTGTGATAGTTAAATTTTTCTACCGCACGAATCAAGCCTAAGTTGCCTTCTTGAATTAAATCTAAAAACAACATGCCCCGGCTGATATATTTTTTGGCGATACTGACTACTAAGCGCAGGTTAGCTTGAGTAAGATCGTTTTTGGCCTCACTGCCTTTCCGAACTAAGCGATCCAATTCTTCGAAACGTTTCAAACGCTCAGCCGCTCCTGCGACCATATTGTAAGTCTGTCTCTGCAAGTCGGAGTGATACTCACACTTTGCCTGCTCAAAACAGCCCCCTACTAATTCTTTCTGACGCTCAATTAACTCCCGGAACTTAATTCTCCAAACATTAGAATCGCAAGTCCTGAGCCGTTTAACAACTTCACTAAGTGTACAGTGAGAAGAAGCAGTATCATCATTTGTATAATCATCTTTGACTATATCAGCTTTGATATCAGAATCTGTTTCCTCCAAATTCAAAGAGAAGCCAGGGATATCGCGTGAATCAGCAACTTGGCTAAGAATATCTAAAACTAACTCTCGGAAGCCAGGCTCTAAAAGAAGCTCTTCTGCAGCTTCATTTCCCTTCTCAATGCTCTCAGCCAACCTACACTCTCTCTCAGAAGTCAGCAAAGCTACGTCGCCTATTTCTTTTAAATACTGGCGCACAGGATCGTCGACAGTAACGGCATCTGCTGAACTACTAGACTTTTTCTTAGCTTTAGCAGATTTAGAAACTGACTTGGAGGAGGATTTTATTTTGAGGAGCCCCTCTTTTTCCAGCTGTTTTTTAGCTTCCTCCAGTTTAAGCTCACGCTCAGCCTGACGAGCAGCCTCAGCTCTTCTCTTCTGAACCAACTCAGGAGCAATAACTTCGGGGGGAGTATCAAAACTCGATGACGACGGCGACTCTTCTATTAAATCTAAATTTTCGCACTCATATGTTCCATAGTCCGCAGACAAATCTATGTTACCAAGTCCAAGGTCATCACTCGAGCTGAGATCGGCTCCAAGACAGCAGTCAGATATAGATGAACCTAGATCTAACTCTGAAATATTCTTGGCAGACTCTTCTCCTCTAATATTTTTCATTTTCAACCTTTACCTTAATGCTGCTAAAAGAAACAAAAACTTACAAAAGGATGTCACTGGTATAAGCAGCTTAAACACGCTGTATTCGGATGCGGCTCTCTCTTAAAATGAGAGCTAAATCATAGGCCCGAAGCTGCAATAAAAACTCGGCTGAAGCCGATTAATTAACGGAAAAATCTAAAGACTCAGGCTATGCAAAAAAAACTGCAAAGCCCCTTTACATCCCGCTTATAAACGTATATATAAGAATTAAAGACCGCCTGTTTAAAGAGCAGTCGGCCCTTATGCTGCCTGAGCAGACAGCTGTCTGAGTGTGGCTGGGCAGTTTTAGAGTTTTCCTCAACACAATAGACAGCTTTAAGCAATACGCAAAAAAAATGTTTTTTCCTCCTTATACATGAGAGTATACCGCCAAGCAGACTACAGAATTTCAGTTCTCAGTTTCTTTTGTAAGTCAATATATTCTATATACAGCGGATCACTATTAGACAGCGTTCCTGCTTCTAACCTGGCTAATACTTGACATTTTAAACTTTCCAGACGTCGCTTTAGATAGTTATTTCTTATGTCAGTAGCCAACTTAAGCACATCCTCAGCGTTGCTACTTAAGCGATCGTAAGCCATCAGTTCGCTAATTTTTTCCGCTTCAGCCGGACTGGATTCCTTGTCGAGCAATTCAGTAATAGTAACAGGATGGGTACGCTCCTTCATATTCCACAACTTAACAAACAATAAACGCAACTCATAATTATCTATATATTCCGGATTTATCAGAGTTTTCGCTTCCTTAATCCACTCCGGATGTGAAGTGCACAGACTGAATAATTTCTCTGCAGAAGTCAAAACACGATCCTTAGCTTTATAGCTGGAAGTATTAGCCACGCCACGTCGACTGCGATTGAGATAAATTAGCAGCTTGTTTTCCGAAAATCCGCTGTAATAGGCTAATTCACTAACATAAGCGTTACGCCTAACCGGATCCTGAATGCGCATAATAAAGGGCAACACATTTTTCACCAAATCTTCTTTGCCCTCTGGTGTAGTTGTATCTAGCGTTTTCAACAGCTGATCTATCTTAAACTTAACTATCCCCACCTTTTTGTTTAATATATCATCGACCGCCTGCCTCCCCTTAGCAGCCATAGAATCAGGGTCTTCCCCTTCCGGCCAAACTACAGCCATAACTTGCAGGCCGGCTTCTTCTAAAACGGCACTGCCGTTAATAATGGCCTTAACTCCTGCCTTATCTCCATCATAGGCCAAAATAACCTGTTTGGTGTAGCGCTTCAGCAACTTGGCCTGCTCTGCTGTGAAAGCTGTGCCCAGAGAAGCTACGCAACACTCTATACCAATCTGATGCATAGCAATAACATCTAGGTATCCTTCTGTAAGTATAGCCAGGTTTTCTCTAGTGATAGCTCCCCTAGCCAGATTTAATCCATATAGATGGAAACGCTTAGAGTACAATTCCGTTTCAGGAGAATTAATATATTTTGGCAACCCTTCCCCTAAAATGCGACCTCCCATAGCCACGATACGCCCCTGAAAATCGGCAATCGGAAAAATTAAACGACCATTCAGTAGTTCACGGATACCGCGCTCTTTTTTTATGAAAACACCACTGCGCAGCAAATCATCTTCAGAAAAACCGGCCTGATGCACCACTTGCAGAAGACGTATGGAATTAGTCGGGGCGAATCCTAAACGAAATTTTTGAGCTATTTTTTTGGATATACGCCTCTTTTTCAGATAATCACGTCCAGCCTGTCCTTCTTTACTTTCAAAAAGTATGCGACTGTAATAATTGGTAATCCGCTCTAAAAGCTGTAAACTTCGCTGGCGAGAAGTGACAGCTTCATTTTCGTCAGACTTAAATTTAATTTCCACTCCAGCCTCAGCAGCCAACTTTCTAACGGCTTCTGGAAATCCCATGCCTTCTATTTTCATAAGAAATTGAAAAACATTACCACCCTGACGGCAGCCGAAGCAGTACCAAAAGCCGCGCTCAGGATCGACACTAAACGAGGGAGTCTTTTCATTGTGGAACGGACATAAGCCTAAGTATTTGCTGCCAGATCTTTTAAGTTGCATATATCTGCCGATAACGGACGATATATCGATGCGACTACCTATTTCATTAATGATTTCTTCAGGAATTTTCATATTTTTAGCTTAAATACAACAGATATACCAAAATAATACTAAATTGTGAGAGTTTTTTTGATATAAAACAGACAGGAACTAAAGTCCTGTTTAGATAAGTTTCCCCGCGTGAGCGAAGAAGATAACATTAAAGAAGGAAGTAATCTCTCTAGCGACTCCTCCACAAAAGAAGCCGCTACTACCGAAAAGCAAACTACGGAAGAAAAGAAAACTGATGTCCTCGACAAAAGGATTGTTTATGAATCTTCCATGAGAAACTTTTATATAGCCTCTCTGCTGCTTTTATTGCTATCAGGCGCACTGATAAAAACGGGAATATCTATGATGAGCGGTCGAGGCGGCAGTCTCGACGCCGAAGTTATCATAATGGGTTCCCTGCCTATTCTGCTGGCAATATTTTGTTTTGTTGTAATTATTATGGCCCATTCAAGCTTTCGCGGCAGAACTATAATTCTTACCCCTACTCACCTAATTTATGACGACGGCCGCAAAAGGATCATTAATATGGCCTGGAAAAATTTTCAAACAGCCACAGAGATAAAACCAACAAAAAGTATATTAGACCACACTACCATAAGCGATGGGCAGAATAGTTTTGTAATAGAACGCTTTTTCTTCCCCAACTACGATAAACTCTGCACAGACATAAAAACGGTGCGACGCCTAGCCAAAAAACAGGACATTTTCCTATAAATATTTTGGAATGAAGAATCACACTGTGAATAACACTGCTTAAGCGAAAAGAAATTCTCGCTTAACAGGGGACAAACATTCAGCAGAGCCTACGTTAACTTAAAAATAAACAAACAGCATAAAAAAAGCTCCCTTGAAGGAAGGGAGCTTTTTTATGCTAACCTTTTTTAAAGCTCCTTAAGAGCTCTGACTTCACTGTCACTTAAATGCCGATACTTGCCACGAGGCAAATTGCCTATACAAATAGGTCCTAACTTTACTCTCTCTAGCCTCTTAACTTTGCAGCCTACAGCTGCCAGCATACGGCGAACTTGACGCTTACGCCCTTCATGAATCGTAAGCTGAACCTTATCCTCCGCCAAAATTTTCACCTTAGCAGGAGCAGTCCAACCATCGTCGAGGCAAACTCCCTCCTCAAGGAAACGCATCTCGCGCTCCCCTGGAAGCACATCGACACATGCAACATATACTTTATCAACAAAACTGCTCGGGTGAAGCAGTTTATTAGTCAGAGCACCGTCATTGGTAAAAATAAGCAGTCCCTCAGTATCACGATCGAGCCTGCCTACAGGGTAAATACGAACAGGAATATCCTGCACAAATTCCATGACGGTAGGACGATTAGCCTGATCTTTGACAGTAGAAACGAAGCCGCGGGGCTTATTGAGAACTATATAAATTCTCTTAGAACCAACCTTATTTATTTTTCCCCAACCAAGGACTTCAATATCATCGCAGTCAAGATCAGCCTTACTGCCTAAAGAAGCAGTCTGACCATTTACTTTGACTTGACCTCCGGAAATAAGGGACTCACAATGTCTACGAGATCCGACTCCGCCATCGGCCATAATCTTCTGTAAGCGTTCTGCGGTCATAAGAGGATGCGCCTACCAAAAAATTGGCAATACTCTATTCCCAAACAGAAACGCGTATTTTACGAGCATTGGGATGATTACGATGCTCCCAGAGATAGATTCCCTGCCACTGTCCCATAGCCAGTTTGCCGTCGATGACGGGAATAGTTAAACAGACATTGGTTATAGCGGCTTTTATGTGAGAAGGCATGTCATCTTCGCCTTCTTCAACGTGTTTAAACCAATCGGCAAAGGGAACAGAACGCATCATCCACTCTTCGAGATCATGACGAGCGTTAGGGTCATGATTTTCCTGAATGCACAAACTGCAGGAGGTATGTAAAACGAATAAGTTGCACATACCATTTTCGATATTGCTGTGCTTGACAACATCGTTAATCTGCTGAGTAATGTTATAAAGCCCCTGGGCAGAGGCCTGATAAGAAACGACTTCTGAAAACATGATTGCTGCGCTTTCCATTAAAATAACCTTAATCCTTCAAGTGATACAAAATTTTATCTAACAGTTTGTGAGTTATTTAGTCTAAATAGCCTTACAATAGAGCGATAATAAGCAAGTATGATCTTCAATTATCAGTAAAACCTTCATAAAATCCGCTAGGATATAGAGGCAAGTTATAGAAAAGTCGTAAGCTAATTTTTAGAATTGGATATTAGATTCTATGGCCATTGCTCCTAATAATAGGCTCCATTTAAACTCTCAAGATATTACCCGCTGGGATCTTTTTGCTTGCGTGGCGGGACGTCCGGAAGGAATTGCTTTAACTAGGCTAGCCCACATACTACACGTAGATCGCGAACGATCCCTCATAGTTCCTCTAGGAGCTCTAGAAGATGAAGGTTTAATTGTATGCGATAGCCGCGATCATTACATATTAAACAATAAATCTCAGATAGCTAAAAACCTGCGTCAAACCTTGGCTTTCGCTTTAGCTTCTGATTGCGACTACAACGTTTATTTTTCAGATAAAATGATTGCTTTCTTGAAAAAGGCCTATCGCAGTGACTATTTCAATAACAGAGATGTCCCTCCTGAGCTTATGGATCCAGAACTTCTCTGCCGTTTAGTGGACAATGCTTTGTTGCTCATATACAGTTACGAGCCTTTTACAGGTCGCATGGTAGAAAATATTTTCCTAGACGGGCTTTGCGATTACCTAAAGATTAAACGAGTTAAGTCATTCTTCTTTAGACGCAAAGTGCCCTTAGAGCAGTTTCTAGAGGGACGAACCGAAAATTTTCAAGATCCCAACAGCCCGCAGCTAAAAGCAGCCATGGAACTTTTCCATAACAAAAATTTAATCGGCCGTAATTGGGGTTTGCCCACTCTTGGCAAAGAAATTCGCGAGAGCGTAGAAAAAGAAGATTCAGAGATGTTCGATCCTTCTTCTAAAGCCTGTTACGAACACTCTTGGGAAAAGATGCATGAGTACAGCAGAGAAGGACGCCAACTAACCGTCGATATGCTGCGCGAATACCATCAGTTATCTATGGCTAACACTGATTTCGGTGGCATTTATCGAGATCACGAAGTTATGATTGCCAATAATCCTAACTTTAAACCGGCCCCCATTAATGAAATTCCCCAGCGTTTGGAACAGTTGGTCGATTATTTAGCTCAAAGCTCTCCTTCCACATTTGAAGAGGCTCTTGATCTGTGTGCTTACGCCTATAATGAATTTGTACATATTCATCCTTTCCAAGACGGAAATAGCCGCACTGCCAGAGTAGTGCTAGGTCATATGCTCAATTTACTACATATGCCATTTGAAGAGATTCCTAGCAGTTTTTCTGCTCGTTTTCTCATCGTCACGAAAGGTTTAGAAAAGCGCAACGATAAAGAAGTAAAATATGTGTTGGAAGAAATTTACTTAAACTGTATGAATCGCAAAGAACTCAGCCAAGTAATAAATTAGCTTGGGCTTTTTAACTCACGATTACGTATACTTCACTGTAAAATTTGGGCCTATGAATTGCGGTTCAATTCACAGGCCCAAATTTATTATCTTCAGCGACCATAATTGGCTCCAAAGCGGCAGCTTAGTATAAATTTAGATATAATGCCAACGTACGCGCCAGTGTAAGCACTGAATATGACTAACCGTACAAAATATCACTGCGGTTAAACAAATCTTCATTTGTTATAATTGAGTCCGCAGTAATTATTTTCTAAAAGCTTAAGCGTATTATACTTTGTGAGAAAACAACCTAAATTATAGAAATTTAAGGATAATAGCAAAAAAACTTTATTCTTAATCATATTTAATTCCTAACATAAAACTTATTGATAGGCAAAAAATATGGTATGACGATCACAATTAACGGAACCTAAAACTGAAGGAACTGTCAAAGCCCGACAGACGAATCCTAAATGCTGCAATCTCCCAATAAAGCTGCTATCTTGACCTACAGACCACACAGATAAAACGCCTCCAGGATTCAGGTGCTCACCTATTTCCTTTAAACCTGTTTCACTATACAAAGTATGGTTAGCCATTTGGGTAGTAGGCTCCGGACCGTTATCAACATCGAGCATAATTACATCCCAATTTTGCGAACGTACCGCTTCTCTGACGTCACCTATAAACAAATGGGCTCTAGGATCACGCAAAGGGAAGTCGGCTAATTTTCCCAATATTCCTCTATTCCAATCGGCCACACAATTCATAAGTTCAGCCACCACAACCTGACTGGCTTGGGGAAAAGCTCTCAAAGCAGCTTTCAAAGTATAACCCAGCCCCAACCCGCCGATCAAAACATTTAAAGAGTCAAAACTCTTTTCTATAAAATCGTCATGCCAGCCATCCTGAAAGGCTAGTTTAGATAAACGATCAAGCCCGCCATTATTCATATTTTGCAAATCGTTATGCAACAACGCACACAGATAAGCCATAAGCTCTTCAGAACCGTGCTGTCCACTAGCCATCAGCTCTATTCCATCTACAAAAATAGCTAATTCCTCGCCGCAGCGCAATAACTCCATAGTAGTATATTCTGGAGTAATTGCTCTATCTAGACAGTCCCAACAGTCAGCAGCAGGTCTATTTGTCCTAATAGAAGATTGAGAGGACAATTTTTTAGGCTCTTTTTCTAAAACAATTCTTGCAGAGCTAGGCAGCGCTCTCTCCACAAAATCGGTGCCAGCAGCTTGCTTATTCAGCCATTGCTGAGCTTCCGTACTCAACTCATCGTACAAGGCAGCATTAGGTTGAACGCAGTGCTTATGATTTTCCTCTTTTCGACGATGTTCTAACTCAGCTGCACTAAAACTATAATCATCAAAATGACGGTGCTTACTCATTACTTAAATACGATGGAACAGACGTTCCAGCATCTTTTCTTCTAAGATAATCCTGGTAGGGCGTCCATGAGGACAATAAAGTGAATGCTCTACCTGAAGCATACTGTTTACTAACCCCTCCATAGCTTCTGAGCTTAAGATGTCGCCAGCTTTGACAGCCGCTTTGCAGCTAGCCATAGCTCTAATTTTTTCTCGCAACAATTCTGCAGTACTGCTGCGCACAGATATCAATTCGTGGGCTAGTTCCTCTACTAATTCAGCAAAAGTCGCTGCAGCCTGGCTAGCTGGTAAAGAAGAAGGGACTCCGCGCAAAGCAAAACTATTGGGGCCAAAATTGTCTACTTCGTAGCCGTACTCACGAAAACTATCCAGACTATTCTGCAAAAATTGACTGACATCGGGAGAGAAATCAACAATTTCGGGAATGAGCAACCCTTGAGAGCGTTCGCTTAAAACTTTTATATGGGCTAAATTTTCGTAATTTACACGTTCTTGAGCCGTATGCTGGTCTACCAACCAAAGTTTTCCTTCATAGACGCCAACTATAAAAGTTTTGTAAACCTGACCTAAAACTTTAAACTTACTGACACTTGAAGAGCCTTTCCAAAATTCAGCCTGTGCTACTTGCTTAAAATTTTCATTGCGTGCAGAACTATCACAGATAGAGTTAACTGGCTCAGCTTCAGACTTAAAGCCCCCGCTTTGACCTTCATATGCTACCTCTTCATTCTGAGGCTCTTCTGCTTTATAAGGAGCGTAAAGTTCTAAGGCTGCTCCAGACTCGGCAGCAGAAAGACGCATATTAAGCAAGCGTTTATCGGCCACGCGGCTAAGCTCACGCACAGGCAAAGAAGGCCTGGAACCAGATGCGCCCGCAAGAGCAACTGGACCATAGTTACAAGCGGAGTTGAATTGGCTATTGCTGCCTCCTGGCGATGCAGAAACAGCAGCTGCTGGAACATCCTTTTCAGTTTCAGTCGGCAATAATGACGATCCACTTGCAGGAGAAGGGCTTTGCTTATTAACTTGACGCGCTAAAAAATTAAAATGTTTCGGCAACACACTGTCGGCTTTATAATTTTCCAAGGCCTGACTGACAGCACGGTAAATAAGGGAAAAGACAGGTCGCGGATCGGCAAAGCGCACTTCCAATTTAGCGGGATGAACATTTACGTCTACAAAAGCTGGATCTACACTTAAACGAATCATACCAACTGGGAATTTGCCCTTCTCAATAAGAGGACCGAATCCCTCAGTTAGTGCTTGAGACAAACTTTGAGAGCGTATAATTCTGCCATTCATAACAAAAAGTTGGCAGGTACGGTTATTCTTAGCAGTGCTGGGCTTAGCGATAAACCCATCTAAACTTATGCCCTCATTATTGGCGAATACTTGTATAAAATCGTTTTTATCCAGCTTCCATAGCTTAGTAAGCCGCTTGTCGCTGCTCATATCAGCAGAGAACGAAAAAACTTCTTTTCCATTGGAAGTTAAAGAAAAAGCTACTTCAGGCCAAGCAGCAGCTAAACGGCCTAAAAGATCGGTAATCTGAGCACTTTCCGCGCTAGCTGACCGCAAAAATTTTAGACGAGCCGGCGTATTAAAAAAAAGATCACGCACCGTAATGCGGGTCCCAGGAACGGCAGCACAAACACTAATTTCGGGTTCAGAAGCCCCTTCCATAGTCAAAAGAGTGCCTTCTAAATCGCCCGATTGGCAGGTGCGTATTTCTAAGCGGGACACAGCCGCAATGCTGGGTAGAGCTTCTCCTCTAAACCCTAAAGTATATAAATTATCAAGATCTTCCCAATCTTTTATTTTAGAAGTAGCAAAACGCTGCACTGATAAACGGACATCTTCGGAGTTCATGCCGCATCCGTCGTCGACAACCTGCATCAACTCTCGACCGCCGCCTCTTATATTGACACTAACCCTACTTGACGAAGCGTCTAGAGCATTCTCCACTAACTCCTTAATTACAGAGGCCGGACGGTCTACAACCTCGCCGGCAGCAATGCGCTCATAAACGCTTTTTTCCAAAAGACGTACTCTAGGCTGCCTATCATCCATAGATTCAAAACAGACTCTTCTTTCCTAATTTTGCTATTTTTCTAATTAAAAAAATACAGGCACTACAGCCACACTTTGTACAAGCGCCTAAATAAAATATTATAGCAGCTGATCTACTCTCACTAATTGGAAGCCACGCTGACGCAATCCCCTAATAATCGCGGGCAAAGCAGCCACCGTTTGACTGCGATCCCCTCCTCCATCGTGAAGAAGAACTATATCTCCTGACTGAGCTTGAGAAATAACTCTTTGAGCAATTACTTCTGCACCGGGAAGCTGCCAATCGCGAGGGCAGTTAGACCAAAGAACCGCTAATTGACGCAAATCATATCCATCTTTTAAGTTCCAAGGGTAACGCATACCGTAAGGGGGACGGTAATAGCGATTCTTTTCACCTAAAACGGCTTCTAAGGCTAATCCCCCTTCAAGAATTTCCTGACGGGCCCGGCTGGGAGTGCATCCCAAAAAATTACAGTGAGAAAAACTATGCGATCCCAATAAATGACCGCCTTCTTTAATTTTTTTAACTAAATCTGGATATTCAAGCACATGAGTACCAACACAAAAGAAAGAAGCTTCTGCTTTTTCTTGAGCCAGCACGTCGAGAATTTGGGGAGTATTTAACGGATGAGGTCCGTCATCGAATGTCAAGGCTATTTTGCGGCTGTCACGCAATCCACAAGAAAACACTTCTCCGTAAAGAGAAGAACTAACATTGACACAAGGTTCAAGTAAAGCCCCTAAAGTAAGCACTGCACTATAAGTGCCCCAAAAAAGCGAGGCTTTCCTAATTTTTTTAGGACACAGAGCCCACGCTCCAAGTGTCAGCAGCCCGGTGCCTATACAATAGGCAGCTTGATAATTATCGTATATCCAATCGCGTATGTCGTCACTACAAAAATTCATCTCTATTGCTACCCTGTGCAGACTATTACTTTACTGTCGAAATCGTTATTTAAAAATGAACTAGATGAACAAAACAGCGGCTAAAAGTTTTATACTTTTTAGCCGCCTCCTGCTCAGCTAATAGTTCTTCTTGGCAATTGTCCACAGGGGGAAATACTTTTTGGAATAGCGAAGAACAGGGCGGGATCATCGGCAAAGCTTCGAATGGGAGGTAGAACTAACGCATATGAGTAATGATGATCGTTTCGCCTCTAGGGGCAAAACTCAGGAGCAACTAGCTGGAAAGAGCAGCGATCTTAAAATTAAAGGCGTAGAAGAGCACGAGAGAAAACTGCTAGAGCAGATGCGCAATAAAAGAAAGCAACAGGAAGCGCATAAAGCCAGTCTGGAGCAAGGCGGCCCCAGTCCTGAGACAGCGGCCAACGTTCACTATATGAAGTGCCCTGAATGTGGTTTTGATCTTAAACCGAGCAATATCGAAGAATTAGGCATGTCCCTGCCCAAATGTGCTAATTGTGGCGGTGTATTCGTAAGCAAAGAAAAAATCGCTTCTATGAAAGAAAGATCTGGCGTTTTAGGACGTCTGAGTAAAATATTTGGCAGCAGCAAATAAAGCCTAAGAGAACCGACGCCGGATACATGTCAATAAGTCATTTATTTGACGGCGTCGGTTCTTTTTATTTTTGTTACAGAAAACAGCCGTTGCCTTTATATCCAAACTTGACGAAATATCTCCTGTAAGTCTGGCTCACTTGCAGCAGCCAAAAACTTTAGTTCTGCTTCCGCTTCAGCTAGGCAAAATTTACGAGACAAATATCTTTGACGTTCCAAGCAGCGACGACTTGCATAATCAATTTTTAGACCGTTCAGAGGTAAAGCCAACCGACTGCAAGCCCAATGCACTAATCTAGCCTGAGCAGCCAAATGAAAGCAACTAAATTTTACCTCCTGACTACGCAAACGTTCATAAAATCGACTAAATTTAATCGGATCTAGTCTAGGACCGAACCCGTCTCCTTCTCCAACAGAAATATACTGCCCCTGTATACCTCTCTCAAGCTTGCTTTTCAACATAGTGTAATGAAACTTCAACGCCGCGCTCTCGATGTCTGCCCCACCTTTAACAAGTAAATAATGGCGTTCCAAAAATTCCAAATAATTCCACAGCTTCAATGCAGATCGGTAACAAGAAAACTTAGACAAACAAAAATTGTAAGCAGCCTTCAATGTCATGAGGCGTTCATCTTCTAGTTCTTTAAGATATGAGTGACGCCATATTGTCTTTACAATGTCCAGTCCAGCTTTTAGATATTGGACGACACTGGATATTTTTGACTGACATAATTGCTCCAACCGACTAACCACGTAATTAGGAGTATTAAGCTTGACACCGTGAAATCCGAGTAACAGATTTGAGGCCATATCTCTGAGTTGTCCAACTTTAAAGGGTTTAAAAATTAGGCCGTCTAGTTGGGCTTCTTTAAATTGCTCCAGATAGCCTTCGAAGACGGCTGTCAGCAAGATCTGCTTCTGGTTGGGATATTTTGCTTTACAGCAGCGCATAATATGAAGAAGCTCGCCAACTTGAGCATTGCCATTTACAACTAACAAATCTGCGCGACAGTCCAATAAATAAGAGGCTAGCTGTGAGGAACGCCCTTTAAGACGAATTATTTTTCCGGCCAAGTTTTGCAAAGTGCAAAAAAGCAAATCTCCTATAGCAGAATCTTGATCGCAAAGAACAATGACAGATGTATTAGACACGCACTTTTCCCCCACATTTTAAATCGTAGTTAAACTAATTGATAAATAAATTCATAAAGCGGTGCAAACATAGCAAAAAGCACTGCGGCGGTAATTCCTCCCATCAAGGCCAACAGTATAGGTTCAATTAAGACTGACAATTTATCAATATCGAATTTAATCTGATCATTATAAAAATGGCTGAGCCGATCTAAAACATTATCAAGACAGCTAGACTCAGTTCCTACATTCAAAGCGCTTATAAAAGATGAAGAGAAGTAACCTCCTGACTGCAACGCTCGGCGTAATTCTGCCCCCTCCTCAATTTCTAAAGCAGCCAGTTCTAAAGCCGCTGCCAACGGATAATTATCTAAAGACAAGCCCACAAGCTGCAAAGAACTATTCAAAGGTAAACCGCTGCGTACCAGCATAGCCATAGTATGACAAAAACGAGCTGTGACAATATTTTTAACTATTTTACCTAATAGTGGAATATGCAAAACCAAAATTTGTCCTTGACGTTTGGCTAATGCTGACCAGCGGCACAATTTAAAAAGAGCGGATATTCCCAAAAAACATACTCCAAAAAATATCCAAAACAGCGAGTTTTGCAACATATTCAACCCAAATAGTAATACAGACGTAGGCCAAGGCAAACTAGTTATAGACGAAAAGATGGGAGAAAATGAAGGCATAATGTAAACTGACATTACAATACTGAGCGCCACAAAAATGCAGCAGACAGTACAAGGATACTGAAGAGCTCCTTTGAGCCGACGCTTCATATATAGTTCGAATGAAAAAAACTCAGAAATATATAAACAAATTTCGGCTACAGAGCAAGAAGCCTCTCCAGCTCTGATAAGTCCAGTCTCTATCATTTCAAAATAACTGGGATGAGAACTCCAAATTTGAGTTAAACTTTCTCCACGGCTAACCGCTTCAGCAGCCTCATACCAAACCTGCTTATCCTTGTAATATTTACAACAGTCGGCTGCTGATTCAAAAGCTTTTACAATTGGCACCCCAGAGCCCAACATAACTCCTAATTGACGGTATAGAAAGATTTTTTCCATAATTATTACCTCCAGCTTATTTTGCTGAAACAAGATGGAGAAATAGAACCATCAGCTGAAGGCCTAGCCAACCACTGGCCTCCATACAAAGTGTTAATATAAATAATGCTGCTACCTGGATCTACCCACAAAGCTCTGGGACCAGATCGGCACAATTCTTCAGGCATCGCCGCTTTTATCCATTGGCCCGCACCACTACATTCTTGAAAGATCAATCCATACATAAACTTGTTGTCAATAGTATATACGGCCGATCCCCAACTATTCACAGCCACACTGTGAAGTCGTCCTGCGCCAGAAAATGGCACTTTAAAACAGCTGCCCCAGGCCGCATAATTGTTAATTTTTTCCTCAATTTTTTGCGGCAGACTGCCCCAATAAAATTGACGAAGACGTCGAAGACTGCCCTCGCAAATCCACACAGAAGTGCCATATTGATCACAAGTGATAGAACGTAAATCCTGAATAGGATTTGATCGGCTAGTTAAGCACATACCATTGTTCCATGAAGACTGAGCTTGATTCTGAGAATCATCTAAAACCCAAATAGATTGATTAGCTCTATCGGCACAAAATACAAAACACCCCATTTGGTCAGAAGCTATATCTACAATATTAGCTTCATACTCGTAAGTAAGTTTAGGTATAGCGATATTTTTAGTGCCGATATGCTTGCCCTCGCTATCAAATATCAGCCGGCATAACTTAGGAAGGCGCAGATAAGCTAACCAAACGATACCTTGGGCAGGATAACCACACACAGCCCCTATATCGTCCTTGGGAAGGTTACCGAAAAGTTCCTGTTCACACGATGAAGGCAGCCACAAATTATACTTGCCAAAAGGAGTGCTAAAATTTCGATCTGTAAAGGCTACTTCACTAGCGTAAGTGTGAGCAGAAATTGAAGCCAAACGGTCCTTGCCCAACAGGCGGCGCAAAGTACACAAGGGAGCACCTTTGTGACCAGTATAAAGAGTTAACAAAGCAAAATCTTGGCTAAACTCAGAAACCTCGACGCTCCAGCTGTAATCTTGATAAGGTGCGGAAAATTTGCCTTGCATTCTGGCAGACAGAGAGGCCCAAGGACGATTTTGCAGTTCTTCCATTTTCGCTTGGCCCAAATTTATAGCTGTAGTAAAACGATCAGTACCTAAATTAGCTCTACTGCCGAATGCATAAGTGCTGAATAGACAACTTGCAGCGGCAAAAATTAAAAATAATCCCATCAGCAGCTCTATAAGCGTATAAGCGAACTGACGTTGTCTTTTCATAGAAATGTGTCCCCCCTTATTTCTAACTGTGTGTAAATACTTTTATCAAGTTTAGGCCGCTTAATTGAAAACTTTCCCCCCTGGCGCAGCCCTCGCTCAAGTTCGTTAAAAGAAACGGTTAAACTTAATTCCAAAAATTGTGCTCCGCCGCGCATGCGACAATTTACTGAATTAATGGAAATGGCAGACAAATCGCGGGCTAAAATTCTTTGAGATAGCATCTGATCGGCATCATCTAAATTGTTAGCCTGAGGAATAAAATTGGAGCGGTAAACACATTTAGTAAGTTCCCGACTAACGGAGTCCCAATGATAGCCGATTATTGATGAGGTTCCTCCTGCTGGAGGAGATTGACGAAAGATAAACTTGAAAACGGTCTGTTCATCACCTTTGACCGAGTAGCCGTCACGCCACTTTTCCGCACTAACTTTAGGCCAAAGAATACTTTGACATGATCGCAAATCACGACTAATATTGTCGATACTTAAAGCGGCGGATCGCATAGCCCTCATGCCTTTTTCACTGTGCTTGCAGCTATTAGCTGCTGCAGAAGCTAACCGCCCTACTAAACTTAAAAAAGTAACAATCAAAGCGCAGCAAATCAGCAATTCAATAATAGTGACTCCGCGTTGATTATTTTTAGTTTTCTTCCACGCATTTATCGTAAAAAGCATTTCCCCACCCCTTTGAGAAACTACCAGTCAGATAGATCTTTTTATCTAAGCAGGAAGGCAGACCGCTGCTACTCAGCGTATCGTAAGCGACTCCCCGCACACAAATTAAAGTTGGCTTAAGTAAGGATATTTCAAAATAATAATTATTAGAATAATCTGGTACGTTGACCCTGGCTAAAAGCAACTGGCCATTTTCTCCAGATTGAACTGCTTTCAGAGTATTGCCTGGCGCCTTTATTAAGGTATTCTCAGAACCGGTGCTGCAATAATTCAGAAAATAGTCGCGTCCCGATTCAGCTAAATACCAGGCTTGCAAACTGCGCTCCTGAACCGCCGAGAAATGACGTTCTGTTTGCAAAGAAAGCAAATAGGCGGCCGCCAAAATCATAATAATGACCATAACAAACATCGACATAATAATGGCACTGCCGCGACACTTTTTGGGAGTGAAAGTAAGACCTTTCATTTCAGGTTCTGTTAATTTACAGCTGATTATCTGGCAGAATAAGAGTGATGAAAAATTCTTCCAACACGCTTCTAAATGATTGTTCAATTCTTGGCCCCCCAATAATCGCATTTGCGTATACTAACCAACAGTTAACTTTTAATGAATAAACTCGCCTTCCCAAACGGCTTTTAACGCTTTCACTCGTTTGGTACAAAGCTTTTCAACTACAGCAAAAGACTCTTGGGCCTGCAGTAAATAGGCTGTGCCTCCACTGCGTTCTAACCAATTCTCTATACAAAAGACAACTAATTGCCAATATTCTATTTCTTTTTCACTCACTTTCCGCAAAATGCGATCTACCCGCCCTTTAGATACACGACCGGAAGCACGCTGCCTCATTTCTTCGAATTCACGTTTAACACAAGCACATCGTTCATCTATACCCCTGCGTATAGAGTGCCAGCTCTTAGAGAATTCATGCGGCGACATTGTACGAGTTCGAGCCTTTTCCAAAAAAATAGGCAAAAAATTCAGCATAATTTTCCCCCCTAAAAAACAATTTGCTGTACAAATTGTTTATACAGCATGATGCTGAAATAAATTGGAAATTAAATTGATAACTGTTAGCAGGAAAAAATTACAGCCCCCATCTAATTATTAAACTGTGATCAAGACAGCACGAATCCTGGTGCTTGAAGATGACGCCTCCCTGAGAGGTATTCTCAGCCGCGCTCTTCAAGACGAGGGGTTTGAAGTGACGGCTGCGTCAAGGGGGGAATACGCTGTCGTGATCTCCTCGCGCAAATTATTCGATCTAATAGTGTTAGATACTTGTACTGTAAGTTTTGAAGCTTTGCTGCCAATCTTGACAGTACATAGTCATCTCCGAGAGGCGGCTGTTCTGGCCTTAACCAGATGCGCCAGTGAGGAAGATTCGATCAGATCCCTCCGTTCAGGCACGACAGATTGCTTGCGTCAACCCTTCGAATTAGAAACTTTTTTAAATGTAGCTTTATGCCTAATTAGGCAAAATATTCGCTACCGACAGAATTGCGAATATAACCTGCGCTTGCAGGCTTTGCACTCGTGGTCTATACATACTCTGCTTAGCAGCTTTTCCAAGGGCAAATTCTCGAGCCAAGTTATAAAGACGGCTCAGCATATTAGTTCTGTGGCTAAAAACTTAGCTCTGCAGGCCGGGCTTGAGGCCCCCACAGTCCAAGAAATTGAGATTCACGCCGTTTTGCACCTTCTTAAGCAAGGACTTAAGCCTGATTACGCGCCATCGAATACGGAGCTTTGGGAAGATAGCTTTACACAAAATTACTCTCATCCCAAATTTGCCTTAGCTCGCCAGATCATAAGCTCATCTATTTCAGCTGCAGAAGCAGCACCTAACTCTCAGGAGCAGGAAATTCCTAAACTTGAGTTATTTTTACTGGGTCAATGCAGCATCTGCTTAAATGGCCAGTTAATAGATGATAGAGTTTGGGTAACCCAAAAAATTAAGTATCTCTTTCTGCGCCTAATAAGTAGCAACACAGATTTAACCTCTGATCAGCTTATCGAAGAATTTTGGCCAGATAGCAGCGGTCAAACTAACTTATGGAAAGCGCTCTCTGTCATAAAAAAAATTTTTCGCCAAATTTGTCCTAATTTTATACCAATAATGCGCAACTCAGCCTCTATAACATTTAACTCTAAACTTCATATAGAAGCAGACTGGCGCTTATTAGAATATCATTGGTCAGAATACCGATCACAAAAGCTACTTCAGCATCTTATTTCTATTAAGAAACTAAGCCGTGGCCACTTTTTGCCTCAATGTTCTATGGAATGGGCGGAAATGAAAAGGGTACACCTAGACTACATTTCTCAGCAGGCTCTAATGAAATTAGCTCACCATGAATATAGTCGAAAAGATTGGTCTGCTGCGATTGAAACGGCCTCGCAAGCAGCAACTCTTGATCCTCTCAACGAAGAGTGCACTCACCTTTTAATGCAAGCTTATTCAGCGTCTCACCAACCGCATTTAGCTATGCAAACTTTTGAAGTGTTCAGAAAGAATATAAAAAAATATCTTGATGCTTCTCCCAGCCCTCAGCTTTTAGAGACCTACCACAAAATGTACAAGCGAACATAAAAAAATAAGGGCTGAGTCTGACGGTCAGCCCTCATTTTTTTTGCTTACAATCAGTTAATCGCCTGTTGAGACGTCTGGCTTATCTTCCTGTGTACTTTGGGCAGGCTCAGTTTGGGCCACAGAATCGACTGAAGCCGATACAGATTGATTCTGCTTGACTGAACTATCGCTTTCAACGTCTGCAGACTTTGACGGTGAAGAAATAGATACAGCAGCACTATGTCCAGTCTTAGCCCACCAAACGGCATATATCAAAATAAGCACTGCCGTAGCGAATCCGATACAAGCCATAATTTCCCACATAGTAGCCACATTGTGATGATGATACATAAATTGAGTTAATTCCTCGGCACTTCGACCGCTCAAGGCTATCAGCTGATCAAAAGCTTCACCAGGCTTAACAGCGTCAACTTGAGTAGGAGTCATCAAATTATTATCTATCAGCATCTGCCTGGAAAAAGTATCCTTGGAAGCTAACTTATCATAAAGCCGAGGAGCAATCAGCCCTTCCAATGTAGAGCCTATAGCAAAGGACATTTGTCCTAAACCTAAATACATGCCCTTTTTATCATGAGAAGCCAAATGGGTGCCAACGAATTCACTGAACTTAGGACTTGACATCATTTCGCCAACGCTGAAAACAGCAATAGACAGTAAACAGAACCACCCCATATGAGATATGCCGATTAAACACATGGAAATAGCCGCTAAAGCTGTACCTAAAGCAATGCTGTGCAAAATACGCATTTTTGATGAGAGCCAAGCAAAGAAGAAACAAGTGAACATAATCATACCGCAGTTCAAATTCAGCATACCTTCAGGCTGAATATACGATTTTGTCTTATCCAAAATCATAATAAAACCGACTACAGCATTATCAGTATTAAGAATATTGGACACGGTAGTAACTACATCACGACTGTCTACCCAATCTCGAATGTGCAGAGGAAGCACATCGAACATACAGTTAAACATAAAATAGAAACCGGTAAAAATAGCCAAGAAAACAAATAAATGAGGTCGGCGCAGTTCATTAATAGTTTCCCAAACTATGTTTTTCTGACTTTCTTTTTTAGCCTCACGCTCCTTGGCTCTGGCTATGCGTTCCTCTAGACCAGGTTCTTTATAAGTCAGAAGCAATAAGAAATTGCAAGCGATAATCAGAGCACAGGCTAAAAAGACGTGACTCCACTCCATTTTTCTCAAAAAGCCAGCTAAGACTGGGCCTATAAAACCTCCGATATTAACCGTCTGATAGAAAACTCCCCAAGCCATGGAACTATTTTCCGGTTTGGTAGCTTTAGCTAGGGTACCTTGAATACCAGGCTTAAATATTGCAGTTCCTGTAGCCAAGCACACGGCTCCTAGTAAAAAACCATAAAAAGTCGGGAAAGCTGCCATAATTAGATAGGCACTCATTTTAACAACAGTAGATATGCCAATCATCAGCTTATATCCGTAGCGATCGGCTAATCCGCCAACGAAGATAGGAATAAAGCCCTGGAATCCAGACCAGACCATTAAAATAATACCGAATTTGGCAGCAGTCACTCCCAAACCGCCTTCTGATACAGGAGCTGTTGCGTACAAACCTGCTACAGCACGCACCCCATAATAGGCCAAGCGCTCCACCATTTCCATAGCGCCGACAACCCAAAAGACATACCCTAAGCTCATCAGTGCGGCTACTAACCCTAATTGTTTTATATCGGTGTGATTCTTATCGTTTTGCCCCATGTATGGCTCTCTTTCTTATAGGACCAAACGAGCTATCTGCCCTAACCAACATAAGCCCGCTAATTAATATCTAGATTAGTAACAAAAAAAGCGGTCTACCTTAACTAAAAATAAAGCAAACCGCCCTAGTGGCGTTATAAATTTAGAACTTCAAATTTCTAAATAGAACCGCCTCTGTTTCTAAATAATTTAAACCCGTTACGACGCGGAGAATCTATCCCTGTGTCGATGCTCTCTCCTTTAACCTGCTTCGCTAAAATTTCTGACCACTCTTTGCGCTCGCGTTCATAAAGCTGCTGTTGTTCAAAAAGCGATTGCTTTACGCGCTCTAATTCTTCACGCAGACGAGCCCGATCTTGGTGAGATTCTTCTATCAGACGATCTTTCTCAGCATTATCTGCTTCAAAATTGGCGATAGTTTCAAGCATCTCTGCAGATTGCTTGTGTAAATCAGCAGGATTATTGCGCACCGAAAGTTCATAGCGCAAAGCATCATTCTCAGATTTAATTGTCCGCAACTGTGCTAGAACTTCCTCAAGCTCTGAACTGCCGCCATCAGCTTCAGCTCCACGCTCTTCGTACTCTTTTAACTTGTCTTTAGTTTCATTAAGCTCTAAAGTCACAGCCTCAAGACGATCCTGCAACTCCACAATCTTAGCAGACTCGTAACTGTCTCCCAATTCGTGATTTTCCTCAATTTCGGCCTGCAAGGCTTCATTTTTAGCCTGCAGCGTGTTAATACGCCTCAAGAGACGAACCTTTTCACTTTCCATTCTGGACGAAGCTTCCATCATGGCTTTGTCTTTGGCCGCCAGACTTTCAGCCTGCTGAGCCAGCTCTATAGAGGCAGCTTCTGCTTTAGCTCGAGCAGACTCTAGCTCACCCTGCATCACTTCTAGAGCCTGTTGACTCTCTTCCTGGGCTTTGGCTAAAAGATCCTCAGTTTCTCTCTGAGCCAAACTTAACTGTTCCCGAAGTTCTTCCCTGGCGGCCTCAGCTTCTTCAGTTTTTACCTGCTGAGCTTCAAAATCTTTTTCAGCTTCTTCTAAACGAATCTCAGCTTCTTTGAGCTTAGCTAAAGCATCGGAAGCCTCTTTGTGAGCCTCAGCAGCCATATTTTCCAATTCTGCAGACTGCGCTCTAGTTGATCTGACTACCGTCTGCAGCTGCAAAAGTTCAGCCTTAGCATCTTTAGCTTCTTCATCTTTTTGTTTATAAGCTTCGGAAAGGTCGTCGTAAGCTTCATTTGACTGAGCCAGCTGAGTGCGAACCTCTTCTGCTTCTTTTTGGGCCTCTACAAGCAGAGATTTTATTTCGTTCAGCTCATTAGACGAGACTGCGTAATCTTCAACGGTCTTATCAAGCTGAGCAGACAGCTCCTCAATACGAACCTCAAACTCCTGCAGAGCTTCTTCTCTACTTTTCAACTCTGCCTGCAAGGCTGCCGACTCAGCAGCACTTCCAGACTCACCTTCCTGTATTTTCAAGAGAGTAGTTTTAAGTTCGTCATCGGCAATTTGCAATTTACTGAGCAGATCTTTATTCTGCTTCTGTAGTCCCATATACTCTTCTTGAAGCTTACTGAAAGCTTCATCGGAACCGCTAGCTGTATTCTGCAGATTACGACATGTCTCTCGCAATTTTGCCAATTCAGCTAAATCTTCTTGGGCCTTAGCATTGTCAGCCTCTAAAATCTCAAGTTCATCTTTAAGAGAACGATTTTCCTGCTGTAAATTGCCAACTAAAACCTGAAAAGTAGATGATTCCTCTTCACAAGCCTCGTACTTGGCTTCGCAATCGCCGTAATTTTTTTCTAAATCGGCATATTTTTTAGCCAGATCGCGCTTAGATGCACTTAGCTCATCAATATGACTGACAATTTTTTCCATAAAATCGCCAACTTCAAGACCGTAAGCATCAAGAGGAGCCCTCAATACTTCCAAACGGTTCAAAATATCGTCTACACCAGCTCCAGCCTCACGAACTTTAGAATGTTCCTTAACCATGCGTTCATGTTCCGCACGCAAATTATTGTACTTTTGCGTCAGCAAATCGTACTTTTTCTGCAAACTGCTTAAGCCGACGCTACTAGATGAAGGATCGTACTTGGCGGCTAATCTGTCTACTGACGCTCTTATATCTTTCAAACCATCAATAATTTCCCGAGAAGGCACAGACGCAGTCTTTTCACTTTGAAAGTGTTCAGCGCAGAAAGTACGCAAAGAGGCAAAATTTTGCTGTAAAACTTTCGTAAGTTTTTCTTCAAACAAAAGCAGAGAATTGCCGCTTGACTCAGCAGGAGTTGACATCTGCCCCTGCACTTGGGTAAGTTTCTCTTCTATGCGGGCTAAAACTTTATCGGAAGCATGGCCTACAGGCGCAGGTAATGCTGTGACGCGCCTAGCTTCCTCACGCGATTCGTTAAACAACTTGATCAGCCTAGCCTGCGCCCTCGCTAATGGCTCTACAGTGCGTTCTATAGCGTGCTCAAGCTGAGAATCGCTAATAAGTGTTCTGCTGCTTTCAGTATTTGCACCGTCAGAATTTAAAGAAGCAGTCTGATTACTATATGACAAGCTGTCCCCAGAAGAACTGGATCGCAGAGGAAGCTCCATTTCCAAATAGCGAAGCTGTGATTCGTATTCATCGAGCTCGCGATCGTAAAAGGAAGAATAATCTAAAGCTGGAGCCGTTCCCATCAAATTTTCAAAAGTAATAGGCGCAGAAATACTGACAGTGGCGTCTCCATCAATTGGTTCATCAGATGCACTTACGACGCTAGCAGCAGTTCTATTGCTACGCTCAAGCTTAGCAGAAGAATTACCCATATCTGAAGGAGAAGAAGGAGATGCTGTAGGTTCAAATTCATTGGCTTCTTCCGCAACAGATTCAGGTTCTGAATCGGGATATCCGTAATAACTGGCTGGATCATCAGCGTTATTTTTGGCATCCCCTCCGATATATCCGCTTAAGGATGAATCTACAGATCCGCCCTTTCGCTCGTCGCTGTCGAGCCTCTTACTATTGTCATCATTTTCACCATATTCAGCCAAAAGACGCTGCACTTCATGATGGCGCAAAACTACATCGCCGGCACGGCGGGAAGCCGAAGCCTTTCCCTCAGTTATCCATTCCCGGATAACATCAGCTGGAACATTTATTAATTCAGAAACTTCTTCGATAGTGTAGAACTTAGACATTGTGTGAGGGATTCGAGACTGTCTCCTCTTTTCCTATGCAAGGAGATTTGCACTAAATAAGGAACTTCGAGAGCTGATCTGATATTAACTAATTTACTATAGAGAAATGATCTGCGGCTGCGCCGCGCTATTTTTTATTATAAGTTTGAGGCCTAAACAACATGAAATGTAAGTTCTCAACATTTATCCTCGTTGCCTTACTCGGAGCTATAGCCCTTTTTACTTCTGCTTGTAGCAAGAATTCCGCCCCTAAATCTATACCCACTATTGTTGAAAATAGCAGCTTCAAAATGTCTTCTCCAGCTGCCGATCGGTACAAAAACGTTGAAGGGACAGCGCTTTACAGTGCCGCACCAGAAATAACTGAGCGCCTGGCTGCTTTAGGAGGGCAGGCTCCGCCCAACATTAAGGCTTTTTTTATTTTACTTAATTCCAAAACTCCCTCAGAGGCTATTTTAGTACAGGCGCCTTCCGATGTTCCTGAAGAAGCTTACAAAAGTCAAACCAGCAGCGTTGTAGTCGTCACTGGAAATGTAAAAGCCATAAACTGTCCTTCCTTAGCTAGTTATCTCAAAGAATCTCTGGGAGTAGATCTGGCTCTCACCGCTTCTGGAGAACTGGCTTACATTGAAGCTGAAACTCCTATCAACTTTAATCTGCCTGGAGCGAATCAAAAATCCCCAAAAACTAGTAAAACGGTCAACCTGCCAATAGATGGTACGCCATTTTCCAAACCTAAAGATGAGTCTATAAAAACTGATATAGTTTCTGAAGACGAACTTTCTTCCAATACAAACTCTGCCACACAGGAAGATGCTATTTCTAGTGCTGCTTCAAATGCTCAGAATGTCTCCGACATTTCAGATCCTATCCAAGACAGCTCAGCGTCAGCAGATGGTAGCGAAATTCCTGAAGCTTTACCTACTCCTCATTATCAAGAGACTGCACCTGAAGACGGCTCTGTTCCCCCTACCCCGGCTATATAAAGAATTTTTTCGGGAACGTTAAGGTTATTAACGCTCCCGTTTTTATTATTTTCAGGAGTTGTAAACTTACTATGCCTCTTCCTCAAATAAATGAAACTAAAAACGAAATAAAACTATTTTCACTAGCCAACTACACTGCCGATTTTATACCTTGGAAACGCAGCGAAAGGGGACAGCAAGTATACATAAAAGTTACCCGAGACCAGGAAGATGCTTTCCTTTACGTTGGTGAAAATTGTGTTCTGGACGCCGAATTACAGCAGGCTCTAATTCGTTTAGTCAATGAAGGCTGGAACGTAGCCGGAGAATTGACCATGTCATTTGAGGGATCAGCCGAGCCAGGCATTGATCCTTATGTTTATCAGGATCCTGTAGTTTTAGAGCTCGGCAAAGGATTGTTGCCATTACTCGATCCCCAACAAAGTGCCCCTTTAGTATCAGCTATGCCAGGGTTGCGAGACGAAATTGCCAGGGAATCAGGATTAGTTCCCGCCGGCGTGCGTATCAAAGATAACCTGCGCTTAGAGCCATGCCGATACAACATTTTATTGCACAACTCTCCAATTGCTTCGGGAGAAATATATTTAGATCGCTTTTTAGCCATAGGTTCATTTGAGCAACTCTCTACTTTAGAAGGATGGGCTGCCGTAGAACCGACTTACCGCATGAAGGCTAAATGGATTGAAGCAAATTTGCGAGATAAAGCAGAACAAGTCGGATGCTTGCTAGTCGGTCCCCTTCAAGTGCTGCTTACCCATCTTAAAAGCATTATGCTTGAATCTGCTCCTGAGCTTCTAGGATTACAAGATACCTTCAATTTAATTTCGCGCTTACAAATTACTCATCCTATTGTGGTAAACGAATTTCTCAAAGACAACTTAAAGCTCCGTATTTTGCGCCGCGTTTTGCAGTCTCTACTGCGTGAACGCATTGCTTTGAACAATATGGTAACTATATTAGAAACTATAGGAGATGGACTGATAGTTCAGATAGACTTACGGGAAGCAGTTATAGAGCATCTGGCAGAGAACTGCAGATTATCTTTAGCTAGGCAGATTTGTTGGTCTAATTTAACTCCCAACGGCGAATTACAAGCGGCCATAACCGGCGATAAACTGGAAGCCGACCTACATAAACTAAAACAATTACAACACAGTGAGAAAAAAGATGAGGCTGCCAAACTTTTGACGGATCGTATTATTACCTGTGTCAAAGATAAACTTCAAGCTGCAGGCAATCCTAATGTTATAATTACAGCCCCAGAACTGCGCCGCTTTTTCTCAAATTTAATACAAAGTGACATTCCTCATATGTGTGTCTTGTCAACTCGTGAAGTTGAAAAGAGCCGGGTAAAAATGATTATTAATGGCACACTTGAATATAAAAAAGACGATCAGATATCACCCGTAGATGAGAATGAACATAAATCGGAAACTGGAGAACTTGAAGAAAATAAAGCAATACCTGTAAAAAATGAAGAAAGTAATCCTTCTAGCAGCGAAGGTATCTTAAGCAGTATATTTAAAAAACCGAGTAAGAAAAAGTAAATGAGTTTGGTTATAATTTACGCGTTGGCTCATGCTCTGCTAGACTTTGCTTGCTCTTTTGCCTATTTCGCTAACGCATCTCCCAACTTTGCTAACTGGGAGATGCTCGCGCTTATTTATAATTTTTGCGCTTTTGGGCTGCAGGCTCCCCTAGGTCTTTTAGCTGACAAACTAAACCACAACGCAGTTTTGGCTATATTCGGATGCTTAATGGCCGCTGTAGGATGCGGTTTTGCCACACATCCTCTGGCTTTAGTTATCTTATCGGGCTTGGGGAGCGCTCTTTTTTATGCAGGCTGCGGAGCGGAAATGCTCAATCATAGTCAAAGCAAATCTGTACCACTCAGTGTATTTCTTGCTTCTGGTGGAGTAGGCTGGTATTTTGGCACAGCAGCAGGCTGCGGACAGCCAACAGAGTCCACAGTTTGGCCTATTATAGCCGTTCTCACCTCTCTGACTCTTATTGCTGTATTTCAATACAGTAAAGATCCCAGTTTTAAATCAGACAATACAGTTTTAAAACCCTGTAGCTTCGGAAAGCTGACAACACTGGCTATCGCGCTGCTAATTGGCTCTATGATAGTGCGTTCTTATTTAGTATGCGGATTAGACTCTTTTGGGCCTAAAGATTATACCTGGGCAATTATGCTGACAATTGCCTTGGGACAAATCGCAGGCAGTTTTATCAGCGATAAATTCGGTTTAATGAAAACGGCCTCTTTATCATTGCTCGTCTCAGCAGGACTGTTTATCTGTTCAAGCTATACTTTGACAGGATACTTGGCTATTTTTGCTCTCTCTATGAGCTGTCCCTTAACTTTTTGGACTTTAGCCAAAATTATGCCTGACAAACGCGGGTTCAGTTTCGGATTATTGGGAGGAGCAATGTTCTTAGGCTTTTTGCCTTTAGACTGGCATTTTTACCCTATTGCTATATCTAACAACGGTTTTGCCCTATGCGTTTTTCTAATTCTGATAAGTCTTTATACAGGATTGCGGATCGCTTATGATATAGTTAAGCCTATTGATCAAAGTTCGCCTAAAGATATACGTTCGGCTATGATGAGTGATCATACTATAATCTTAAAATAACTATTTTTATTCATTATAAATTTCACTTAAAAACCCAAAAATAAGGTCTGCTGATTTTAAATAAAATCGGCAGACCTTTAATTTTATGAGCCTGAAAAACTGAAATAATCAGCAGACTGTCTATTTCGCTTCCATGCACATAACGGCGTCACGGGCGATCATCAGCTCTTCATTAGTGGGAATAACCCAGATTTTCTTATCAGAGTTCGACTGAGAAATTTCGCCAGCACTTCCGCGCTTTAAAGACTCATTCTTATCTGTGTCTATATTTAAACCAAGGCAGCTTAAACCTGCACAGGTCATAGCCCGAACAACAGGAGAATTCTGACCGATACCGCCTGTAAATACAATGGCGTCTGCTCCACCCATTTCGGCGAAGTAAGCACCAATATATTTCACCAAACGCAAACAGAACATGTCTAAAGCCAGCTTAGCTCTTTGATTACCAGACGCAGCAGCTTCTTCTATGTCGCGCATATCAGATGATAAGCCAGAAATGCCCAACAGCCCAGATTTTTTATTCATGAGAGTATCAACCTGAGTCGGCGTCAGATTTTCTTTTTCCATAATAAAAGGCAAAACTGATGCATCCAAATCGCCACAGCGAGTACCCATCAGCAAACCTTCCAAAGGAGTAAATCCCATAGAAGTATCGACACACTTGCCACCTTTAACTGCAGCTACAGAGCTGCCATTTCCCAAGTGCAACGAAATTATATTTACCTTATCTAAGGGAGTGTTGGTCAGCTCAGCATATTTGTGGGTAATATAACGGTGAGAAGTCCCGTGGAATCCGTAACGACGGATCTTATATTTTTCGTAATATTCATAAGGAAGTCCATAAAGGAACACCTTAGGCTCCATTGTCGAATGGAAGGAGGTATCGAAAACAGCCGTCTGCGGAATATCTTTCCCTAAAATTTCACGGCAAGCCAACATGCCTTTATACTGGGCCATCTGATGCAGAGGGCCTAAGCAAGCTAATCCTAAAATTCCTTGCAAAACTTCGTCGTCAATTAAGACAGACTTATTAAAAAGCTCACCGCTATGCAGCACACGATGGCCTACGGCATCTATATCCTGCAAACCGGTTACACCTTCAATACCAGCTTTTCCAGAACGGATCCAATCAAATATAGCAATAATGGCTTCACGATGATCTTGGAGAGAACGAACGCCCTTTATGCCATCAGTACCTGTAGCTTTCATAGAGTACAGAGCCTCTGAAGAGCCAATTTTCTCACAATTACCAGACGCCAAACAACGCTCCGTGCCGTTCTTCATCATTTCCAAATCAGTCTGGATAATTTGGAATTTAACAGTAGAAGAACCACAGTTCAAAACTAAAATATTCATGCCGCCGGGATTCTTGCCAATTAAGGCGAAATCCTATATTGAAGAAACTTTTATATTTATATCCAAACTAAAAAATATGCAAAAAATTCTTATAGTTCATACTGGCGGCGGCTTGGGCGACGTCCTTCTCTCTACAGCAGTTATAGAAGCATTAAAATTTAATTATCCAGAAGCAGAAATAGACTTTTTAGTCAGATCTTCTAATTCAGCAGCTTTGAAAGGAAATCCATTAATAGCAAATATCTTGACATTGAATAGCGCCCGACTCAGCTGGACAGAAGTAATAAAGTGGGCTAAAAAGCTGCGAGCCAGATCTTATGACGCCTCAATAATTTTATGGAGCAACGCTCCTTTAGCTTTTATGCTCTACTTCGCAGGCATTCCTATAAGAGTAGGACAAGATTCCCGCTTAACCTACTCCTGGACTTATACCCATCCGGTTAGGGTGCGTTCGGAACATGGAGACTGTAGCACTCACTGGTGTGAAATTATGCTCGACTTTGTCAGAGCTCTGCACCTTCCCGTACCGCCAGTTAAACCGCGTTTTGTTATTTCAGATCGGGCTAAAGAAAAAGCTAATCACCTTTTACAAGCGCTCCCACCAGGCCAAGGACCTATTATAGGTATACACCCAAGCAAAGGCATAAGCAATCCAGACAAACGATGGCCTATATCAGTCTTTGCCTCATGGATTAAAGGCTTGTATAATGAGTTACAGGCACGTATATTCCTTACAGGAGGACCTCAGGAAGTAAACCTAACCTCTAAAATTATCGCTGAAGCTGATGTACCATGCTTAAATTTGGCAGGTCAAACGGATACAGAAGTGCTAGCAGCGGTGGCTCAACATTGCCAGTTATTCATTTGCCCAGACTCAGGCCCGGCCCATTTAGCAGCCATAAGTGGCGTAACTGTACTAGATATATTTGCTCTAAAAGAAGATTTTCCCCAACGATGGAGAGCTCCCGGTCCACATACGACAATTCTCGTACCGAAACAGTGGGAGTGCCAACGAGTCTGCCGAAAAAATCAGTGTCCAGATTTTCAATGTTATACACAAATAGACAGCAAATTAATATGCTCCATAGCAAAAAATTTATTATCTCGTACAGAAAAAGAACATGAATGAGCGTTGGACACGCCCGCAGCTTTCATTAAATGCTGAAAAAAACGGGAAAAACAGAGATGGTATATTCGGCTGCTCAGTTACTGCCGCCTTGCTAGCTATCTGTGGACTAGATATGATAGCCAATAATCTTCTTAAAGTGCCTACCTTACTCTGTTTTCTTATCTTGATAAGTACATTTTTTATTGTTTTTCTTAAAGAGCGATCCGATAAAAAGCCACACAGCTGGCTCGTTAACATTATAAAAGCAGCTAAAGCCATAGGAATAAGTATTTTTTGGATACTCTTAATTAACAAACTATTTTAAACTGTAAGGAGACATTCTAGCTGGTATATTTTTATCTTATTAGGAGGCAGAAGCACATAAAAAAAACGCCCTGCTTTGTTAACAGAACGTTCTTTTTTTATTGAAAAACTTTTGAACAGCAACTTCTAAACCA
>JBJEGD010000023.1:0-9682 GCA_051874735.1 Candidatus Bruticola sp.
ACAGATATTGCACTAGGTAGTAAACCGTGTTTTAATAAGGGTGAAGGGTAGTTCATATACTTAGTTCATAAAGTGAAGGGGTAATTATCATGAAATTCGGGTATGCTAGAGTAAGTGGGTTATCACAAGATTTAGCTCAACAAAAGCAACAACTAATCGACCACGGCGTTCCAGAAGAGAATATCTACGCAGAAAAGTTTACTGGTACCACTGAACAGCGTCCAGAATGGCAGAAACTGTATAAGCAACTACGTAAGGGCGATAAAGTAGTATTCACCAAGGTGGACCGTATTGGTCGTAGTGTTAAGGTTGCCATTGATATAGTTAACGACTTACTAGATAAGGGCGTTAAAGTTTACATTATCCAGCTTGGTGGTTACGTCAACAAACACGATACAATGGGAAAAATGCTTTTTAACTTTCTCACTATCATGGCAGAGTTTGAACATGACATGATTGTAAGCCGTCTAGCAGAGGGCAAGGCTTATGCTAAGAAGCACAATCCTAATTACCATGAGGGACGGCCTAAACGTACGATTACTAATCGGTATAAAGCCGTCTATGAGTACAGTCTTACCCATTCAATTCGGGAAACGGCCTTAGCCACTGGCGTTAGTGAGAGTACCGTTAAGCGTATCAAACGGCAGGTTAGGGAAGAGGGGCTGAATAATAATTAACGTTAAAAAGAATAGCCCTAGCAAGCCACAGGAGCCTGCCAGAGCCTTTTTAAGTTCTTTCACTATGCAATTAATTAAGTTCTTTTAAAGAGGATTATAATGGCCTATAATAAACATTGATTATAACTCATCGCCTAATTAGGCAAAAAGAAAAGCCTCAATCTTCAAAATTTGGTCATGGAGAAGATAAAAGGCTGGCTAAGATCTTGATAAATAGTAATCAAGAGCAATTGATTATTCGTTACTAATTATAACAGTTAAGTCCATTTAATCAACAAGTTTGTGACTTATTTTAACTGATATTAATATAGTTGGATATGATAAAGACTAGCTTCTTTTGCCTAGTAACAAGGGCAGAAGGGAGCTTTTTAAGTTGTTAAAGTCATTCGATGAAACTACTAGAAATTTAAGTTACATTCACGATTATGGAAAAAATGAACTAGATATTCTGAAAAAAGATACCAGCGCCCTAAGTCTTGCCATTGCTGACAGTACGACCACCATTCTGGTGCAAGATGACCCCGGTGTGGGGGGTATGTTAAAGATTAACCTCTATTCCTACCGTAAGACTGGAAACACTGGTAAACGGGGTAGTTACACCAAGAAGAAGCGACACGGTAGACAATATCTACTCAACAAGCGTCGGCAGGTTAAAAAGGACTTCGAACTATTTCAGGCAGAAAATCCAGACCGTCTATGCACTGGTGTCTTACACTTTGACAGCTTAAAGCAATGCCCTAAGACACCACACGTTGCACTGGATAAGGTTTTTCAATGGCTAGATAGTAATTCATACCTAGACCCTAACAAGTTTTGTGCTTGGGCTGAATATGGCGATGATAAGTGTATGCACGTGCATTTCCTAGCTTGCTTAAAGTCTGGATTAAAGTTTGATACCAACAGTCATAATTCCCAGTTAGTTAAAGCTCTCCAATCAAGTTGGACATACGGGTATGCTAGTGTAAAGCCACAGCCTTATCAATTAGAGCGTTTGGCTAACTATTGGGTAGCAGTACCAGACGTTGAACAGAAGCCCTATGGCGAGCTTTCAGACAGCCAAATGATAGCGTTACGGGACAGCATAGCTCATGAAATCAGACAGTGGCAGAAGCTACCACAGACCCCTCAAAATAAAGGTAAGATTGAAGAGCTTAAAGACCATAAAAAAGAAGTTCAGAAGTCCATTAAACAAGGTCGGGCTAACTGGTATCCTAATCACAACTTTGACAACCCTTATCGGTCTAGTCTTAGTGGTTTCCAGTCTACTAAGCTCAATTTAACCCTTAGTCAAGCTAAAGCCTTAGCCAAATTGGGGAAGTTTAGCCATGCAAAGCTTAGTACTAAAGCTCTTACCAACATCAATCCTAATACAGGGGAAATCAGTAATGGTCCTGTACTAGCTACTGTCTCATTATTCCTAAAGCTAAGTCCAGAAGAAGTAGAGCAAACATTAAGGCTTAAAACAGAATTTGAGTTAAATAATGCATTAAATCATAAGTCTTAATCCACCAAAAAGAAACCTCGGCCGATTGCTAAGCCAAAAGAGAGCTATAATCCTATCAAAGTTAGTCAGCAGATTGAAGAGGCTACAACAACGCAGACAACTTTAACATCAACAAAAAACGACCTGTAGGTCGGCCTAAAAGTGGCCGCAAGTCCTATCAGACGGTCCGATTGCAGAAACAAACGGTATTGAAAATTAATGCTTTAGAAAATGCTTTAAGCATTTCTACTCAGGACGAAACAGTCGACCAAGCAATAGACAGAGTGCTGAACTCACTTACTACTGACGAAAAACGTGCTTATAAGCTGTAGCTGAACATGTTTGAGAAGAAAATTAACAAATAGCAAAGAGGCCGGGAAATAACCCGACCTCTTTGCTATTTTAATGATAAGAATGCAGCGGCTGGCTGTCCAGTCATCCCGCTACTCGCTATTCAATTGTTATCGCAAAACCGTCTGGAGCCAGCTGGTGCCCCTGCATTCCCTGACTAAGAAGCAGTTGGCCTCTGGTTGCTAACTCCGCTGGTGCGCCCGTGGTGTTAAAGAGTCCTTTAAGCACTTTCCCAGCACCTGTACGGGAAACTTCCACCACCCCGATTGGCAGGACACTAAATGCAATTGTCCCGCCTGCAATTAGGTCAGCATAGTCACGACGCAATGCGACTAGCTTCTTAAAATCTGCAAGCATTTCTTGAGCATCATCGTCTGGCGCCCAGTTCATTGGCTTCCGACAGTCCGGATCATTGTCTCCATCCATGCCGTACTCGGTGCCATAGTAAATTGACGGTGTTCCAGGCTGCAAGAATGTAAAGGCAAAAGTTTGCTTGACTAGGTCCCGGTTATCGTGGGCCTGAGTCATAATTCGCGCTGTATCATGAGAATCCAAGACATTAAACATCATCTGATTAGTCTGGTCACGGTACTTCATCAGCTGGTTGCTAAGCTGATCAATCATTCGTTCCGCACTAAGCCGGTGGTTGATGAAGTGGTCCAAAATAGCACCGGTGTAGCTGTAGTTCATTACCCCGCTAAATTCGTCCCCGTTCAGCCACGCCTGCGAGGTATGCCAAATCTCACCTAGGATATAAAAATCTGGTTTGAGGGCCGTTGTCTCCTGGTGGAACCTCTTCCAGAAGTGGTGGTCAATTTCATTGGCCACATCCAGCCGCCAAGCATCAATATCAAATTCCTCAATCCAATATTTGGCAATTCCCAACAAGTAATCCTGCACTGCTGGGTTAGCTGTATTGAGTTTCGGCATATGCGGTGTGTAATCAAAGGTATCGTAAGTTGCATCCGGGGTAAATTCAAAGTTCTTGGTCGGCGTGTAAGTTGCTGGGAACTTATTAACATGGAACCAATCAGCATATTTCGAGTTTTGGCCGTTTTTAAGGACGTCCTGCCACTGCGGCGACTTATCACCAATATGGTTAAAGACGGCATCTAGCATTACCTTAATCCCCCGCTTGTGAGCCTGGGCAACTACTTCCTTAAATAAGGCGGCGTCACCAAAGTGGGGGTCAATCTGGTAATAGTCTTCTGTATCATACTTATGGTTAGAAGGGGCTTTAAAAAGCGGGTTAAAGTAGATCCCATTGACACCCAATGCTTGAAGGTGGTCAAGGTGGTCCAGTACACCCTGCAAGTCACCGCCATAGAAATCCTGACGACCAGGATGGTCATTGGCATTCCACTTTTTAGTACCAGCAGGGTCGTTGGACTGATCACCATTGGCAAAGCGCTCGGGGAAAATCTGGTACCAAACCGTTTTCTTTACCCATTCTGGAGCGTGAAACATATCAATCTCTTGGAAGAAGGGCATCCGAAAGTAGGTATTTAAATCATTCAAGGCCGCGTGGTCATCTGGCTGAAGGTAGCCCCGGTCGGTATAAACCGTCCTCGTCCCATCAGCGCCAGTGATGTCAAAGGCATACGCCAAGCGCTTTTTCGGCTCGGTAACCGCAATCTGCCAATAATCATATAGGTCATCAGACAAGATTTTCTTCATCGGCGTCGGTTTGGTATAAAATGGCGGTTTAATTCCCGCCAGGCTGCGAAGACTGTAAGGGTCACCGTGCAATAGCTGGACCGCTTTTACGTCATCTTTAGCAGTCCGTAAACGGATATGCATCGTCTGAGAGTCATAAAGAAAGGCCATTTCGCTTTCTGGCCGGTGGTAGATAGCAGCAAGATTCATTAGTCAATATCTCCCTTTTCAACAGAGGTTTCCTTGACAACGTAAACCGCAAATGCCCCAATCAGTGCTAGGACAGCAGCTACGACCAGCATGTGTGGCATGTAGTTGCCCAATAACGGATAAAGAGCAAAGGAGCAAACAGAAGCAACAATCTGTGGGAAGCAGATCCAGCAGTTGAATAACCCCATGTAAGTACCATCATGCTTACCATCCAGGGCATTCGTCAGGATAGTGAACGGGATAGAGTTGATCGTAACCCAGCACATCCCGATACCAATAAAAGCAACGAACGATAATAGCTTAGTCGGCGCAACAGACAAGCCCCAGAAGCCGAGAGCACCCAGGACCATTCCTAAGGCGTAGGCAGGTTTCCGAATTCGGTCATTCAGCTTTTGCAAAACCAATCCGTAAATAATTGCTACCCCGACTTCAACAGCAGACAGGACACCAAACCAGTTTCCGGCCGCTTGGTAAGCAGCGCTAGAAGCATTCGTAGTGTGCCAGATGTTTTGGGCCACCGTCCCTGCACCATAAGTCCACAGGTATTGGAAACCAGTCCAAGAGAAGAATTCAACAATTCCCAGCGTCCAGAAAACCTTGGGCGCGTGTTTAACAATTGTGAAGAAGTTTTCACTAATATTAGCATTTTGGTCTAAGCCGTGGTACTTGGCATAAGTCTCTGGGTCATATTCGTCAACTTTCCAAATAGTAAAGATTGATGAAACAACTAAAATCGCAGCTCCAATATAGAATGACCACTTAACAGAATCTGGTAATTCACCCTTAGCTGCAATATTCTTAACCCCAATCCAGGTCAAGAAAAACGGGAAGAGGTCAGCGGCAACGGACCCGATGTTTCCCCAAATCGTCTGCCATGACCAAGCCTGGTCCTTTTGTTCATCGTTTACCATGTCAGAAATCATCATCTTGAATGGCTGCATCGACATATTTGAAGACAGGTCCATAAATAGGATGGCTACCGCGCCGAACCATAGCGCAGTCGAAGTCTTGAAACCAAACGAGCCGGAGTTCGGCAACAGGCACATCACAATGACAGCCACAATCGTCCCTAAAATCAAGTAAGGGAGCCGCCGCCCAATTTTAGGAATCCAGGTCCGGTCGGAAAAGTAGCCGACCAGTGGTTGAACAACCATCCCTGCTAATGGCGGCAGGATGAAAAACCATCCTAGCTTGGTTGGGTCCGCCCCCAGGGTTTGGAAGATCCGCCCCATGTTAGCACTCTGCAAAGCAAAGGCCATCGAAGTCCCCAGGTTCCCAAACGTCATCAGCATTAATACTGAAAACGCGAGGGACGGCAAATGTTTATTTAACTTTTTCTCGCTCATATAATAGTACCTCCATCGATAATTAATAAGTCTATAATGATTGCGCTCACATAATACTGCTATCGGCCGCCTAGTGCAACCGCTTGCAAAAAAAATTATTAGCAACAGCTTACTTTTAAAAGCTGACGGTCCCTTGGACTCCCTAAATTCTTACCGCACATTTGCTTTTTTAAGGTAAACTGACAATCCATTTTAAAAATTAAAGAGGCCGGGAAATAATTATTAAATTTCTAGTCTTTAATATAGAAAACCGAACCATAATTTTTGCCTTTTTCAAAAATTGTGGTTCGGTTTTTTCCATTTTTAAGGAATTTAGCTCTTAAATGAGTCATCATTTTCCCTAATTTAGTTAAATTCATAGTCATTAACACCAGCCCAATATCATTTTCCACAGCCTGTTGCCCACGTAAATTGGTTCGGCGTACGCCAAAATCCTTGTAATACTGAAGGCAATTCCCTAGCATCACGAACTAGATTCGGCATCCTTCCCAGTCTAGTAATCGACTCCTGCAGAGAAGTTAAAACCTCATTAACCTTACTCTCACTAAAATTCCGTATCAAATAACGATTAAGAACCTTAACATCTCTTTTAGCAGCTCCCCTAAGTCTTACCTTATAATTTTTCATTTATCTAAATCTCCAAATACTTCATCAACAGTATAAAGTCCTTCCTCCTCAGAAGCCTCCTCCAAGTCCTTCAATAACTTCATGCCATTAACAAATCGAGTATAGCTTTCAACATCAACAATTGCATATTTCCCATAACCATTCTTAGTCAAGAACACTGGATTATCCTTACTAACATCCTTCAAAAGCTTATTATAATCACGCAAAGCTGATACTGGCTTAATTGACATATTCATCATAATAATTACCTCTTATCAAGAATTGCACAATATTTTACGTGCTATTTACAGCAGACGAAACCAAGCGCACTCCCCCTTAAATCACCTTAAAGGAAGCAAGCTCTGCTTGCACAGCCTTGCTCTCTCGAAACCTAGCCTATCTGTGGCTAAAATCTCGAGAGAGTTCGTCTCATAAAACCCATTGCTTATTTACTCAACCAATAACACACGTCATTAGCTCAGCAAATAAGCAATGCAGACATTTTAAGCGCACTCCGCCCTTGCCCCTTTTTATCTTAGGGTTGGTTTAAGGTTTTCCCTACTTTCAAAGGTAATCTTCCACGAGGACCCGAAGAACTCGTATGATAAAAAGGGTTGTCCGTAGCATTTCCGAAGCTTCCAGCCACGTCTTTAGTACCGTGCGATAAGTACAGGGTTTAGCATACCCATGATGTTAACTACAAGCCTGGCGCGTCTCCAGGCTCACGGACGCTTTCGGGATACTACCACGGTGCAGAGTCACTGCTTTTGAGTTTACCGGTCGTGAACCAAAAGAAAAAGCACGTAGCCGATCAGCTACGCACGTTTAGTTCTCTTCGGGTTTCAATCCTAGTCTTGATCACTTGAATTTTCCGCCATTTTTCCCTATAATTTACTTATAGATGAAATGACAACCCCGATTAGCTAGTTAGGTAGCTTTTCGGCAGCTCGTTGAAGTACGCCAATACTTCAGCGGGCTTTTTCTTTTACTCTAGTTTATTTAGTTAGTGAAGTAGTTCGCCAAAACTATTTCATAACTAAAGTTACACTAGTTGGATTTGAATGTAAACCCTTTCGAATTTACTGTAGTACGTTATTTATTGTGGTAAATATATAATTGTAGTAAATAAATAACTTACTACAATATATAACTTACTACAGTTATTTATTTACTACATCTGCAAACGTTGATTTAGCAATATTCTGTTTTCGGAAAAGATAATTAACTTACTACAATATATAACTGTAGTAAATATATAATTTACTACAACTAATTATCTGGCGAGTGAAATTTTTTCATATTCCAAAATATTGTCCATGTGGCCCTAACCTCTCATAAATAACTGTAGCAGATATATACAATATATCACTGTGGTAAATATATAATTTACTACAACTAATTATTAAACAAGATAAAGCCGTTATTATAACGATAATTGCCATAATCAGTTAATTGTAGTAAACTAATTATGAATTTGAACAAGGAACTTCAAAGGAGTGATGATAATGCCAGCAATTCTTTACGGCAATATGAAGGGTGGAGTCGGCAAGACAACCAACAGCGTTATGACGGCTTACCAACTTGCCAAACTGGGCTACAAGACGCTCGTATGTGACCTGGACCCCCAGGCCAATGCTACCCAACTGCTGCGGCGGACCTATGGCTTACAACATGGATCCGATTTACAGATCGACAAAACCATGATGGTCGCGCTGATGGACGAGAACATCAAGCCAGCTATCGTCATCATCATGGACAATCTTTACCTGTTACCATCCTCCGAGGATTTTAAGAACTACCCAGATTTCCTTGAAATGAAGTTCATGCTGGATAAAGAAAAAATCCAGTCGGGTGATAGCAATACTCTGCAAAGCGAGATGAGCAAGGTTAAGGAACAACGAATCGCCTACTTCGCCCAGCAACTCGCCAAAGTGCGTGATGAGTACGACTTCATCATTATCGACGTACCACCGACGCTTTCCATCTTTACTGACTCCGCTATTTACGCGACTGACTTTGTTATCATCGTCCTCCAGACGCAGCAACGGTCACTGGATGGTGCCGAAACTTTCTTTGAGTACCTCCAGCAGATGTACAACGACTACGCAAACGTCGACTTTGATATCCTTGGTGTCCTAGCCGTTCTGCTGAAGAACAACGCAGGCCTCGATAGTCAAATCTTAAAAGACGCGGAAACAGACTTCGGTAAGGATATGCTCTTTGACCAGATCATTCGACACATGGAGCGACTCAAGCGTTATGACCGGACTGGGATCGCCGAGAAGGGCTTGACCAAGTACGACATGCACGATACTCGGCTGCATTATATTTACAACACGCTGACGAAGGAAATCGTCTCACGCTTAAAGGACAAAGGGGTTGAATTGAAATAATGGCCAGGTTTGAGTTTAACAAGAGCGCTAAGAAAAAATCGCCAAGACCGATTACAGAAACGAAGATCTCCAAGCCCAAAGAGACCTACAACCCCGCAAAGATGACGAAACAAGTCGAAGCTGAATTTCAAAAGCAGCCAAAGAAAAAACGCCCAGTCGGACGGCCCAAGAGTGGGCGAAAATCCTACCAGACAGTACGATTGCAGAAGAAAACGGTATTGAAGATCAATGCCCTGGAGAATGCTCTTGGGGTGCCAACCCAAGACGCCACGGTTGACCAGGCTATTGAACGGGTGCTCAACTCATTGAACGCTGATGAGAAGCGATCATATGAGTTGTGGCTCGAAATGTTTGAGAAAAAAGAAGAAAAATAACCACTATTACCCCAACCATAGAAATATCTAAATCTGTAAAAACAGTTTTTAACTGCTAGGTCATAATGTATAGGGCGAATTGTCAAACTAAGTGCAACGGTTTGTCAAAAAACACCTCATACGGGGTTTCATAATTTAACACTTTGCGAGGACGTTGATTTAACTGCTTTTGGCAGTGCTCAACGCCCTGTTCCGTATAATTATCAATATCTGTTCGCTTGGGAAAATATTCCCGGATTAATCCATTTGTATTTGGCAGATTGCAAGAAATAACTTGAACGAATTTAGTGACGCAGATTAAGTAAGAAGATCTCAATTGGTGTTCGCCAGTTAAGACATTTAAGTGGCCGTGAATTCAAATACCAATTAATTTGAACCAGTTGGTGCTCACTTAGTTCTTCAATGGCTTGGCCTTTGGGAATAAAGCGCCGTAAAACTCGGTTACGGTTCTCATTACTGCCTCGTTCATGTGGCGAATAGGCGTGGGCAAAGTAAACCTGAGTACCAGTTAGCTGCTCAATTGCCTGGTAATTAGCGAACTCTTTCCCATGATCCACGGTAAGCGTCTTGAGCTTGTCTTGAAGTT
>JBJEGD010000024.1:0-1947 GCA_051874735.1 Candidatus Bruticola sp.
GCCGTTTTTCTCGTTTTTTCTTAGTTTTTCAATTTTTAAAACAGTCTTTGTGGACTTCCAACCATGTCTTTCACTCATGGAACAGTGATTTTGGGTACACTAAAATAGACGTCGCTTGTAAACTCTATTTTAGCGGCATATTTCCCAACTTCCCTGTGGCGACAAACCTCCTATGTCTACCAGGATCTCTGTCCTAAATTCCTTCGTTCCGCCTATCCACACTTTTGGGTGTCTTTGTGCTCCTATACTGAGTCGTGCTCTTATGGAATAATATTGACTACCTGCTGTTTTATTTATTGAACTACTTACTTGCTTCAACCACTAGCCCGACGCTTAGCTAGCAGCTTCATAGAGTGGTTTATGCAGCTACCTGTTCCCTACGTATATCTTTCAGCATTTTGGCCTCGTCATAAGCCCGCTTATGCTTACAAATCGCATAGATTACACGTATTAGCTTGCAGCACACTGCTACTATTGACTGCTTCTTCTTGAGAGGGTTTTGCTGCCTTCCGATATAGTACTGATGGATATTTCTGAAGGCACTGTTCTTAGCCACTAAAGCCATTGCTGCTGCAAACAACACAGCCCTTAGTCGAGACCGTCCTCTCTTGCTTATACTTGTCTGCCCTTTATGCTTGCCGGAGCTGTTTTCTCTGATTGCCAACCCCGCTAGCTTCTGTATCTGTTTTGGAGACTCAAAGCGCCTTAAATCTCCCACTTCTGCGAAAAATCCGGCTACCGACACCACGCCAATACCCTTGATTTTCAGCAGCTCTTCCGCTTGCGGCACTTTATGGAGCAGACTTACCAATTCTTTATTTAGTTTTTCCATTTGTTCCAGTTTGTGAGTATAATCTTCCCAAAGCATCCTAAACTCTGCTCTGGCCCCAACGGCACCTTCTTTGCGACCTATTGATGCTACAGCAGCTTCATACAAGCTCTTGGCTCTCTTCAATCCCACTGCTCTTAGCTTTTTCTCACGCCACAACTTGTTGATTCCGTCTACGCCCAGGGAAATAATATCCTCTGGCAATACTGCTCTTTCTAGAACAACCATACTGCCTTGGCCTGAAATATTTCCAAAAACCTCTAGATACTCTGGGAAATATATCTTAAACCAACGCTGTATTTGATTATCTAAAGAAACCATTGCTTTGACCACCTTTTGGCGGCAATTATACAGGATACGAATATCCGCATATATACCTTCCGGAATATACGGTTCCATATACCTACCCTCAATGGTTAACTTAGCAATTGTTTTAGGGTCTTTGGCATCTGTTTTACTGGGATGGTTGTCATCCAGTTCCTTAGCTCTGCTAACATGGAAAGGGTTTACAAGTACCAGTTTAATGCCCTCACCCTTAAGATAATCTGCCAAACCGAACCAGTAATGACCTGTAGGCTCAGCAGCTACAAGCAAATCCGACAAATTACTAGATACCATGACTTGATTGGCCCATTCTTTAAAGGCTTGAAAACCTTCTAAGTTATTGTAGAACTTGAATACCTTGCCTTGTTCCAGGCCGCGCCAGTTAAACGCTCTAGCGTAATTAGTTTCGCTGGCAATGTCAACTCCGATAACTAAAGTTTGCTCAGATACTTGATTTATTCTTTGGTTTTGTGTAAAATTCATGGTAGAAACTCCTTTAACTAGTAATTTTTAAGGCGCTTTTGCGACCTCGTGTTCAATACTAGTTTAAAGGGGTTTCTTTACTTTTGCAAAGTTCGTTTTTCTTGATTACAGGAATGCTCCATTCATAAATCAAAAATATTAATAGTTCTATTTAGAGCTCTTAAGCTAGCTTAATGCTTTAAAAATATCTCGACCCTCTGCACCAACTCAAACCGATACTTCTGCTTAATATTAGGGTACTTTTCCCTATCGACCTCGCTCATAAACATATCATAGGGTCTGGCACATGTCTTGAAGGGCGGGTAAAGAGC
>JBJEGD010000025.1:0-1922 GCA_051874735.1 Candidatus Bruticola sp.
TGCCCGAGTATATTACCGCGCAGACCTTATTATGTCAAGTACTTTAGAAAAAAAAAAAGTTTATTTTATTAAAAATAACTGTCACTAATTGAAACAATAAAAGCGCTCAAACGAAATAATTAGCCAATAAAAAAAGGCCTGTCTGAATCGCTTTTACAGCTTAATCGTCCAGGCCATAACACCATATAGTGAAATAGAACTTGAACTATATGGTGCAAACTATATAAAAAAACGACCTCAAAGCTTACTGCACTTAAATTACCTATACTGCTACCCAACCTTAGCTAAGTTATTCACAAAGCAAAAAGCAGGCTTACAAAAAAAATACAGCAGGAAAAACAGCCGAAGTCTTGAGGCAAAAAATAAACCGAAGTCTTCAGACTCTATACAGCCTATTAAGCCATATACAAGCTGAGACTAATTGATTCAGTATACTGCGCAGATAACCATGGTCGTACTTACCCAACCGTAAAACCTATTCTTATGAATAAAAGCTCTGCAGACTGGGGAAGATAATACAGTCGTAGCAGCTTCAGCCTTTTCCCCCCTTTATTCGACAGACCTCAGCTTAGAGTGATTGTGCATTAACTCTCAACAGGCCCAATCAGACTTATTTCCCCCACAGCAGACCGATACCCATGAAAGTTGCAGTAGAAGCCAGACATGCCCCCTCCTGTATACATATCGGACTTGAGAGACCACCACACGGACTAGAGCCGCTCAAGATGATAAAACACTAGACACGCTTAAGATTTTGCTTCAGCAAAATGAAAGCACAAAACACGGTTAAATACCAAAGAATATTCTATAATTTCTCAAGAAATAATCAAAAATATACAAAAAGTAACCTATCTTATAAAAAATACTGCTAATTTTAATGTTTATAATTCTACTTAAGACTATTAATGCCTTAATTGCCTAGTTGATTCAAGAAATATTTTTAAGTTCCTTTTTATTTAATTTATCTTTTTCATAAAAATGTGACTGCCTGTACAAAATTAAGAACAAAATGGTACAATAAGTGCAGTTCAGCAGCTGAATATTTTATTACTTTCTAGGAGAAAGCTTTTTGTTAGTTAACTACTATGATTCGGAGCTTGACGTCTGATAGGGAGATCAGCGTTCACAACTCCGCTGCATCCTCCCGCTTCACTCAAAATATTTTTTTGCAGCTATTGGGAGGAGATAAAAAATGATCTATAACCCCACTATTCGTTTAGAGAGCCCACACGATTATCACCAAGTTGAATTTCTAGTTAGAGAAGCTTTTTGGAATGTGTACCGTCCGGGATGTCTGGAGCATTATGTGGTCAGGCAGCTCAGACAAGACCTTAATTTTGTTCCTGAGCTCGATTTAGTTTTAGAACTTAATGAACATATTATAGGCCAAATTATGTTTGTGAAGTCGGCAATCCAAACTGATGCGGGACCAAAGATTCCTATACTGACTATGGGACCTATTTGTATTGCACCCAATTACCAGAAAAAGGGATTGGGCACCTACCTACTTCGATACGCCTTAAATAAGGCAACCGCCTTAAAATTCGGAGCTGTATTCATGGAAGGAAATATTAACTTCTACGGCAAGAGCGGCTTTGTTCAAGCTTCTCTATTTGCCATACGTTATGGCAATCTGACAACAGAAGAAGCTCCCTTCTTTTTGGGGCGGGAACTTATACCCAATTACCTCAAACAAGCTGCCGGTAGCTATGCGGTACCGCCAGTCTATTTAGTAAATGAAGCTGAGGCTGAAGAATTCGATCGCAGTTTTCCTGCTAAGCAGAAACTAAAATTGCCAGGTCAAATTTTTTAAGCATTGTTTATAGATATTGTCTTTAAAAACTAAGACAAAGAAAAAAAGCCCGCTGGGAAAAACCTAGCGGGCTTAAATATAATTCCGGCGGTTCCCTACTCTCCCACCC
>JBJEGD010000026.1:0-230814 GCA_051874735.1 Candidatus Bruticola sp.
AGGGATTAGATATTTGTTGGTAAAAATTGGCGGAAGTTTTATAGTATGTTGATTTTAAGCGAGGTTTTTGGTGAACGCACTGTTCCTCAAATGGAGCAGATGTTCAGCTAAAATTGGTATGTCAGAAAATACAGTTACAGATTATGCAGTTTTAGACAATTGGTTAAGCTATCCGCAAGAGCATATTCATGAGGCTGATACTATTTATTTTTGTCCTACTTGTTATGCTCCTGAAGACAAAGATGCCCCTCTAGTTTGCGATGTAAGCAATAGATCCATGCGGTCTAATGCAGAAAAGTATCGCCGGTTACAAGCTTCAGTTTTTACTGAATCTACCGATGTATTTATTCCGTTTTATCGTCAGTGCAACGCTTTCAGCGCCGGTAAACTGAGTCAGGAAGAGGAATCAAAGTTATACGAAGGGGCTCCTCGTCAAGATATATTTGCCTCTTTAGATCATTATTTTAGCAAAGTTAATAAAGGGCGTCCTTTTTTTCTGGCTGGTCATTCGCAGGGATCGCTAATGGCTCTTTATGCTCTTACTATGTATTTTTATCAGCATCCTGATTATTACCAACGTATGGTTGCTGCTTATGTTATAGGCTTTGGTGTTTTTAATGATATTTTGAAAAAGTGTCCATTTCTCAAAATGGCTCAGGGAGCTGATGATACGGGGGTAATTATTTCCTACAATACTGAGGGGCCGGAAAACATTCATCATAAGAGCGTAGTTCTTCCGCCCGGATCTATAGCTATAAATCCACTTAACTGGCGTACTGATGAAACTTATGCTCCTATAAGTCTAAACAAGGGATCTTTATATATGGACAAAGGCGGAAACTGCAGCATTGGCAAACCCATGGCTGATGCCCAAATTTGTTTGAGTAGAGGGTCTGTTATTTGCCGCAGTTTGGATAATCCGAATATTTATCACTCACGCCATGTATCCAGCTTTGGTCCAGCTAGTTACCACTCTATGGATTATAGTTTTTACTATGTTAATCTTAGGGAGAACGTAGCTTTGCGTTTAAACAAATATTTGGAAAAGATGAAAGATTTGTAAGATATATTAATACTGAGGACAGTAGCTATTCTATAGAATTATCTTCTTCTTCGATGGCACTTTGATCAGCAGTTTTAGTGAATTCTCCTATAAGTACGCTGGCGTAACTTCCTGAAGGCAGAGTGAACCTAAAGACAGGATCTCCATCTAAGGAAGAAATTTCCAAATCTTCTATTTTTAGGCGGGTGCGTCGGCGGCTTCCTTCTGCTTTGAGCGGCCTAAACTCTTCGAGTTTAAGATCATATTTGTCTAATATTTTTTGCTCTCTAGCTAAAGCTTCTCTTTGGGATTTGAACATTTTATAGCCGAAGATTGGACCTAATGGAGATATTTCAAAATTGTCCAATCTAGGCTGTTCTTTTTCCGGTTCATTTGAATAAAAGATGCCGCCTTGCGGAAGTTTTCCAAAAACGTCGCCGCATATAGCCCGATCAAAAAGGCCATCTTTAATGCGTTCGTTTAGCCATTCATTAAACATTTCTGACTGTAAAGCAGAAATGAGTAGCCACTTGCGCCATTTAGGACCAAAAATTCGCCCGCTTTTCAGCCCTTTTAAACCTACTTCAGCATTGTTTCCTTCTCTCCCGAAACGTTGAGGTCCGTAAAAATTAGCAAAACCATTTTTTATGAGAGCTTGGCGGATCAATTCAGCTGATTCTTGCCAATTAGGTAAACAATGGCGCAGACGTATGGTAAAGCGGTTGCCTTTTAAATGGCCTGTGCGAAGTTTATTATTATGCAAGCCCAAAATTTTCAATTTAAACGTTAAATTTTCAGGAATAATCAAGCTTTTTTCTAGCTTCTCAGGCATCGTTAGCTGGTTGGTGCTAAGGGATGAAACTCCAGATTTTAAAGGCCAAAGAGCAGTAGGAACAGAAAATCTTTGGCTGGTTACAGCCTGTCTGTCCTTCATGCCGGCATATCCTATATCAGAAGATTTTATATTTAATGAAGCCGCTAACTCACTGACAGCGGCTTGGGTAGTTATTTGGCGTTTAACTATTTCTATAAATATATGCTCTCCCTGATGGCTTAAATCGTAGGCGGGTATCTCTTCTACTACGAAATCTTCAGGATAAGTGCGCATAACTCCGCCTATGCCTGGCAAATTTTCTGTGATATAGGTTGTCATAAAAATATTTATTCTCTCCCTGTGTGCGTGAAACGCCTCCTATTCTTTAGGAATTCTTTAATTCCTAGATTTGAAATTTTTTAGGTTAGCTTGTATACAAAGCAGTCGCTCAAAACCCCCTAAAAAGGGGAGGATTTTAACTTTTTTTCTCGTAATTCGCACCTGCGTTGTGCGTAAAATGGGGTATCTAATAGCTAGCGTGTTGGAGGCGTTTGATGGCTGCAATCGGCACTCAATCTTTGAGTCAATTAGTCAAGGTAAATATAGCTCAGAAGACAGAATTTGATTTATATCATGCTATCAACGGCTCTGACGATGCTTTTTTAGGCAGCTGGTTTAAGCCGCTGTCTCCTCAACTGGAGGCGCTTAAAGCAGCTGCTAGAAGTTCAGTTAAAGGCGGTACAATACTCTTAACTGGAGCTTACGGAGTAGGCAAAACTAGTCTTCTGGCCCTTTTAGGCAAGCTTCTTTCGATGAATGCTTCCTCGGAAGAGTTTAATTATGTTCTTTCTATTTTAGGTGATATTGCAGCTGTAAAAATCTTCAGTGAGTTGCGCTCCAGTTATAGTCCATGGCTGACAGTAGTACCTAAATTGGGTAAAGCTGGAACAGACTTTGCTACCTTAATGAAATCGGCTTTGCGTTCTTCCTTGTTGGATAAGAAGCTAAGTTTTTCTATAGATCCAAATCTTAGTTTAGAAGAATTTTACAAAAAGGCCGTAGGTTTTGTCCGCCAGAACAATTTTGAGGGCATTTTGATTCTTTTCGATGAAGCTGATGCTTTAGTTGAAAAAGTACTTAAAAACGATAATTCGGTCAGTGATTTGCGGGAGTTCTGCAGTTTCTGTCGCCAGGATGCCTCTTCAATTCTTTTTATTACTTGTGTGAACACTGAAATCAACCGCTTTTCCTTGGAAGAAGAAGATCAAGCGGTTGCGGTATTCTCCAAAGTTCAATCTGTTTCCATAATTGGTGGTATTGGAGAATGGGAGAGTTTTGTTAGTTCTTCCATTATTGATCATACTAAGGGCGAGTTATGGGATGCCCTAATAGACTATAAAGATCTTCGCAGCGTTGCCGAAGGTCTTATTCAGTCAGGCCTTTATAAAGGCTGCTCGGAAAAATGGATCACTGAGACTGTTATGCAGGGGAACTATCCTCTTCATCCTGCCGTAGCTTTCTCTTTGCCGAGAGTAGCTTTAGTTATGGCTGGTGCAGGCAAGACCGCTTTTAATTTCTTCTGTGATGCTGCTCCTGGTGGTTTCCTCTACTTCTTGCGCAATTTCGCTATTGTACAGCCTAATGGACGTCTCCATCTTTACACTCTCGATTCTCTTTTCACTTACTTTGAGAAAGTTTTTTCAGCAGATCCTGCTAATGCTGAGTACATAAAAGGGCTCAATAAGTCTATTATGATCGCGGGTGATATTCCTCAAGCTCGCCGTATTTTACGTTTGACCCTTTTAATTCAGTTAATTGCTCACGATCGATTTAAGAGCACTGAGGAAAATATTCTCTGGTCTATGCATTTAGGCGAAAAAGAGACAAAAGTCGCCAGTCATAGTCTGCAGCTGCTCAGAGAAAAGAAAGCTCTTGAGTTTAATGAAAAGACAGGCGAATACTCCTTGCCCATCGAGCGGCGCAAAGTTACTTTGAGTGAGGCGGTCTCGCGCATGCGCAATCGCGTGCGTTCTCAGCTCGATGTCTGTTCAATTATTAAAAATGGTTTGTCATTCAATAAAATAGAGGCTGAAGACTTTAACAGAGATTATTATACAGATCGTTTTGCCAGAGTTAGTGTGGCCTTAGCTTCAGAACTTGACGATCCTGTTAAATACATGAGCGAATTCGCCAGTAGTTTTGAACAGATACGTCCTTATCGAGGTGATCTCTGTTTCTTTATAGTGGTGCCAGAAACTGAAGAAGAGCTGCATCGTTTAAAACAACTGGTTGAAGATGGTATTTTCAAGCATGAGCGGCTTGTTTTTGCAATTCTAAAAGATACAGTGCCCATTTCTAAAGAAGCTCTTGACTTCTTAGCTATAGAGAAGGTCTGCTCTGTAGAAGTTCCTTTCTGCGATCCTGCTTCAGCCGAACATGAAAAGGCAGTGGCTCTTATGGAAGAGAGCAAACAAATTTTAGAGGCTTCAGTTGCTCATATTGCTAACACTGAAAATCTCATTATTTATCATAATGGTGAAGTTTACACCGACTTTGATATAGACAGCATCTTCAGGTTGATAGATAAGGCTATTGCCTCTTTAATTGGGCAGCCTCCTATGCTTAGTAATGGAGATCTTCTCAGTCTCCATGATGGAGGTATGGCCAGGCGTTTTAGACAAAATTTAATCTCTTATATCTTAGGATGCCGCGGTCCTATAGCCTTGCGTTATAATAACCGCAGTTTACTGAATATTATTCAGTCTGCCTTTGTGGAGACAGGTCTTTTGGCAGCTGAGGGAACTGGTGGAAGCTGGCACTACTTCCACTTAGTTAAAGGTGAGTCTAACTCCCAAATAGCTAAGGGTTACGCTTTCTTGTGTTCAGAAATTTTAGGCTCGCCCGGTTCTGTGTGCAGCACTGAGGTCAGTAAGGTAGTCAAAACTTTAACTAGCGCCCCCTACGGATTTACTCCCGCTTTAATTGAACTTCTCCTTGCTCTGGCTTTCTGGCAGTTTCGTGATTATTTAGTTTTGCATAAAAACTTGATTAGATCTCGTTTAGAACACTCCAATGAGGAACTGCAGGAAGTGCCTTTAAGCGCCAAGGTACTGTTCGATTTAGTGAGTGATCCCTCTGATTGGGAGATAACTTTTACCGATTGCACTCCTGAGCAGCTTGTCTATTTACATGGTTTGGCCGCTCTCTCTTCAGTGAATGCTGAGGGAGAGAGATCTATGTGGAGAATAGCTGGTAAGTCTCTGCTGGCTTTTTATAAAGGTTTGTCAGTCTCTTCTCGTTCAGCAGGCGCTTCTGGTGATGAAGAAGTTGAAAAACTGCGTACTCTTTTGGAGCAAAACAGCGGTGAAATTTATACCAGATATAGGGTGCTTCTGGAAGTGTCTATTCCTGAAGTTTTAGGTTTCGGCGCCAATTTTGACTGGGCGACCGATGCTAGTAAACTTTTGAATAGACTGAAAAATATGCTGCATGTTTTGGAAGATATACCTCATCAGCGGGCTGCCTCTCTCTGTTCCGCTTTGCACAGCGTATTCGCTTCTCACGAAGGCGGCGATGACAGCTCTTCTTGGTATTCGTGTGCTTCTGCTTGGTACAGCAGTAATGCTTCCCTTTTTGAAGGAAATCAAAAGTGGGCTGAAGAGCTCAAATCGTTGGCAGCGGTTGCTGAGTGCACCAATGATAATGAAGCTTTAAAGGTTCTCCTGCATTCGTTGGATTATCTTCCAGTTGAGGAATGGAAAACTGACAGCAATAACGAGATTATCGAGCGCTTCCGAGCAATGCGTCAAGATATTGAGTGGGGCAGTTATCGTAGTTCTTGTGTGCTTCCTTCAGAGACTGCTGCCGCTTATGGGATAATTAAGTCTGTTTTATGTAGCGCTTCTCCCCAAGATTTAGAAGCTTTCTTGGGCACTGAATTGGAGTGGGCTGTTTGGCCTGAAAAAGTTATTAGTGAACTTAGAAAAACTGATGATGTAGCTGATTATGGCGATTTAGATGAATGGACATACGCCGGTCCAGCTTCTCCGGTTATTCAGGCTGCTCGTTTGCAAGATTTGCAGCAGAACAGTGCTATTGAGGAAAAGATAGAGGCTCTTGACTTTGAGGACGAAATAGACTTAGAAGATAGCTCTGAGGTTGAGTTTGGTGAAGATAAGGATTATATTGATCGGATAGCTGAGCAAAGTAATGTTTCCGATCAAGTTGAGCCATCTGCACCTACTATTGAACAGCCTGTCATTGAGCAGCCTGCCGTCGAACGGCCTATCATTGAACAGCCTGCCGTCGAACGGCCTGTCATTGAGCAGCCTGCCGTCGAACGGCCTATCATTGAACAGCCTGTCATTGAACAAACTGCTGAGTTAGCGGCTTCCGAAGATGCTAAAATTGTTGAAGTATCTCCTGATAAAGAAGAAGCTGCTGCGGAAGCGGGTGTGGAAGTTGAAGCTCAAGCAGAAGCAAAAAACGTATCTGAAATAGATAGTGTTGTAGAAGTTGAAAGTCAAGATAATATAACTGATAATAAATCTGAAGCGAGTGATAAAGTTCAGACCGAAAGCTCATCTGATAATGATTCTTGGGCCAATGAATTCGATTTAGATGAGTCCACCCTTCAGTGGTTGTAATTTGTTAGGGGGAATTGCATTATTGTAATAGTAAGAGGTTTTATGTAATGGCCAAACTAGAAACTATTGCAGCTTTGGATATAGGTACTGGCAAGGTCGCTTGTGCCATAGCAGAGTTTTCTCGCGACGATGCAGGCTTTGATATATTAGGTAGTGGGTGTTGTGAATGTCACGGACTGGTTAACGGTTCTTTCATCAATGTAGATGAAACAGCAGAAGCTATCGAGAAAGCAGTTGGGGAGGCTGAAAAGTCAGGTTACTCTGTTAGTAAGGTGCTTGTAAGTATTTCTAGCGAGGCTGTTTATTCTACTTATGGAAGTGGAATGGCTGCTTTAACTGGTGCTAGGCCTGGTGTAACCAAAAGAGATATGTCCACAGCTTTTGCTAATGCAAAGCAGGTTGGAGTTCCGGCTGGATATGAGATCGCTACTGTTGTTCCTCTTAATTTTTTAGTAGATAATGTTAAAGTATTTCACCCTGAGGGGATAGTTGGGCATTCTTTAGATTCCAAAGCTTACATTTGTTTAGCCTCATCTGTTTATCTACAGAATGTGCGCAATATTTTGGATAAAGTTGGGCTTGAGGTTTATAAAGGAGGACTGATTCCTTCTTCTTTAGCCTCATCCTTGGCCGTTTTGTCTGAAGAAGAGCGTCGTCTTGGTGTTATGATGATCGACATGGGATTAGGAACTCTCGATTTGGCTATTTGTTCAGATGGTGAGATCGTTTATTCCAGCGTGTTAGGCCGTGGTGGCGATCGTTTAATATTAGACGTTGCTCGCTATTTTAACATAAAGGAATCTGAAGCTAGCAATTTGATCAGATCTTACGGATGCGCTTGTGCCGATTTGCTCGATGAAGAAGCCAAAGAAAGCGTGTTCGTAGCTGAGTCTGTATCACCAGGTATCAATGTAACTATAAGTAAACTCGAGCTTGCTCAAGTTTTGGAAGCTCAGATTAATGAACAGATTGATTGGGTAGAAGAGCAGATGAAACTAGTCTCGGATAATTTGGGAATTCAAGTTCGTAGTATTGTCCTGACAGGTGGAGCCTCTTTGCTTTCGCTTATTGATAAAAAGTTTCAGAATCGGTTAGGGGGGACCACGCGTGTGGCTCGTCCCTGTTACCCTTCCCATTTGTCTGAAAAGTTGGCTGATCCTATATACTCTACATTAGTAGGGCTGCTGATTTATGGAGCAAGCCGCTTGCCTGCTCAGGAACGTCAGAATAATTCTAGCAATCATCCTAGAAATTTAATTCAGAGGATTATTGACTTTTTCTATAGGATGTTTTAGAAGTGCACTGTCCATTTTGTGATTATCAAGATACTAAGGTTGTTGATTCTAGGCTATCCGATGACGGAGCTGCTGTACGGCGCCGCCGGGAGTGCGTGTCTTGTCAAAAGCGTTTTACCACTTATGAACGATGTGAGGGGGTGCCTTTAGTTGTTATTAAGCAAGATGGACGCAAGGTTAATTTCGACAGACAGAAATTGCTGCGTGGTGTCTTAATGGCTTGCAAGAAAAGGCCTATCCCCTATGAGCGTTTGGAATCTCTATCCAGCCGTGTTGAACAGGAATTGAGAAACAAAGGATTTAAAGAAGTTCCATCCAGAGTTATTGGTGAGTGTGTAATGAATGCTCTGCGCGATCTGGATGACGTCGCTTATATGCGCTACGCTTCTATATGTAAGAATTTTAAAGATATTAACAGCTTTTCGGCCGAAATTATGGCATTGAAAAAGCGAGAAAATAGTTCTCTATAAGGAGATAAGGTTACATGAGCAAATCCTCTCTGAGTGAGATGATTGCGGATGCCGTAAAAGCTATTCGCAAGTACACCGATATCGTTCCTGAAGTCGCTATGATTTTAGGTTCCGGTTTGGGCAGTCTGGCCGATCAAGTGGAAAATCCTGTTGAAGTACCTTATAAAGATATTCCAGGTTTCTCAGTTTCTACAGTGCACGGTCATGTAGGGTCTATGGTTCTTGGCACTTTAGAAGGCCGCTTTGTGGCTATATTAAAAGGTCGTGTTCATTACTATGAGGGTCACAAAATGGAGAACATTATTTTCCCTGTTCGCGTTCTCCACGCTTTGGGTGCCGATACTTTAGTAGTAACCAATGCTGCTGGGGGTATCCGTGACGATCTTAAGGTCGGCGACCTTATGCTTATTACCGATCATATTAACTTTATGGGAGCAAATCCTTTAGTTGGTCCTAACGATGAAAAGATCGGCCCCCGTTTTCCGCCTATGTCCAGAGCCTATACTCCCGCTCTTCAGGAATTAGCTCGTAAAGTAGCTGAGGAAGTAGGCTTTAAGCTTACTGAGGGTGTTTATGTAGCTATGTCAGGGCCTTCATACGAGACTCCTGCTGAAATTCGTATGCTCAAAGGTTTCGGCGCTGATGTAGTCGGCATGTCAACCGTTCCTGAAACTATTGCTGCAGCTCATTGCGGAATGAAGGTTGTGGGTATTTCCTGCGTTACCAATGTGCTCCATCATGGCCCTTCCAGTGACACTCATGAAGATGTATTGAGGGCTGCTGCTGAAGCTAAACCTCGCTTTATAAATTTGGTTCGTGGTATCGTAAGGGGGTTAAATAAACAATGAATCCTTATCAGTTCATTCTTAAAAAACGCAATGGCGGTGAGCATACTGCTGAAGAAATTCGTGAGTTCATTTTAAATTATGCTGCCGGCCACGACGTTGAACCTTATCAAATGTCTGCTTGGCTTATGTCAGTTTGGTTCAACGGTATGACCGTTCCGGAATTGTCTGCTCTTACTCAAGCCATGATTGATTCCGGCGATGTAGTTGATCTTTCTAGTTTGCCTGGTGTGAAAGTTGATAAGCATTCCACCGGTGGTGTGGGCGATACAACTACTCTTATCTTAGCTCCTTTGGCTGCTGCTGCAGGAGCTACTGTAGCTAAAATGTCAGGACGCGGTTTAGGCCATACCGGCGGCACTCTCGACAAGCTTGAATCTGTTCCCGGTCTTCGTACTAATTTGACTTCTCAGGAATTTTTAGACCAGGTTAAGCGCATAGGTGTTGCGGTAATCAGCCAAACTGGCAATTTAGTTCCAGCTGATGGAAAAATGTACGCTTTGCGCGATGTAACGGCTACAGTCGATTCCATTCCGTTAATTGCCTCTTCAGTAATGAGCAAAAAGATAGCCTGCGGTGCTGAGTGTATTCTTCTCGATGTCAAGTATGGTCGCGGCGCTTTTATGACTAATCTTAAAGACGCTCGTGAGTTAGCCCGTCGCATGGTCGATTTGGGAACTCATATCGGCCGTAGAGTTAGAGCGGTTATTTCCGATATGGATCAGCCTTTAGGTACTCTTATCGGCAATGCTCTCGAAGTTCGCGAAGCAATTGAGATTTTGCGCAACGAGCGTCCTGGATCAGCTTTAGAAACCGTTTCTGTAGAGTTGGCCTCCCATCTGTTGGAAATGGCTGGTATATGCCCCGATTTGGATAGCTCTCGTAGCAAAATTCGTGAATTATTGGTCAATGGCGCCGGTTTACGCAAATTGGGTGAAATGTTCTCCGCTCAGGGAGGCAACGGTGAGGTTGTAAACGATTTATCTTTGCTGCCTCAGGCTTCTATTATTGAACCTGTTGTCGCTCCTAGATCCGGCTATGTCTCTTCTATACACGCTCAAAAGATAGGCTTTGCCGCTACTGCTTTAGGCGCTGGCCGGTTGAGAAAAGAAGATTCTATCGATCCTGCTGTGGGTATAGAAATGACTCACAGAGTTGGTTCAAAAATTGAAGCTGGCGAGCCTTTAGCTATTCTTCACGCTAATAAGCCTGAGACTATTGAGGAAGCTAAACGCTTTATACTTGAGTCTATAGTTATAGGTGATGAGGAAGTTGCTCCTCGCGCCCTTATTGAAGAAGTCGTCGAGTAATCGACATTCTGTTTAAGCAGTGTTTGGGATGGGGGCAGTGTTTGAGCTTTGTGCCACTAGAATATCTGCTCCCATTAACTGTTTCAGAGCGGCCGTTTTGCAAAGGCTGATAGTTCGCCTGATACTTGCAGTTGGGCTGTTTTTTTCTTGATAACAATCGAAAGTTAATTTCAACTTTATTTTTTAGAGTTGGCTGATTCGGTTGTGTGTCGATTAGTTCAGTTTTCCTCAATAATATCAAGGTGATTTGCTGCGCTTTTTAGTATTGAGCTGTCGTGTAATTATTTTTAATAAAAATTATTTATAGGTTGATAGTAAGCAATATGCTGCAAATTTAGGCAGTATTTTTAAGCAATTCATTCAAAAGGCACAGAGCTAGTGATGTGTTTTGCTCTTAATTTAACCGAACAAACGTATTAAAGTATTATTTGCGGCTATGTGTTTTAAGGCGGAGTGGATATACCTTACTGAGGTAAAAATATAAAGCTTTTTTGTAAGGACGGCCTGTAGTTTTTTATAAATTATTTATTATTTTGTAGCAGCGATTCGCTGTGGTTTGGTTGGGTCTGCTTTTTTTAGGATTACTAGCTTTGTCTGTTCTTATTTCCAGAGCTCAACAGACATAGCCGATTTTTTCTATATTTAAGCGTCTTTTTCACCGTAGAGCTTGCCTTGTTTAAGGGTTGCGTGCTCCGGTTTGAATTCTATAGACGTCATTTTTTACAGCATCGGGCCAACTTAGCGATCTGAAAGGCTGCGATTTATGGAAGAGTATTCTTTGGAGGTTTTTTAAATAATTATATGATGCTTCGCAATATGCAGGGAGCTAAAGATATCTTAGCTTCAGAAGCTGCACCGTGGCACTTTGTAGAGAATGTAGCTATAGAATTAGCTGAAATTTATGGCTACAGGGAAGTCCGCACCCCTATTTTTGAGAACATAGAATTATTTGTCAAAGGAATGGGCAGCACGTCCAGCTTTATTGAGAATGATCTTTGGATAGTGTCTGATAAGCAAAACCATCGTTGGGCTATGCGTGCTGATATGCTTATGCCCATGATTAGAGCTATTAACGATGCAGATTTGCCAATTTCCAGAAATGGTGAACCCGCTAAGTTTTATTATTTGGCCCCTGTGTTTTCTGCTTCTAAAGGACGCGAGCAGTCCGCTTTACAAAGCCATCGCTTTGGAGTTGGTGCGATAGGCTCGACTTTACCTAGTCTCGATGTTGAAGCCATGATGATCGCGTATGACTTTTTTAACGCTTTAGGTTTAACCGATCTCAAAGTTCAACTGAATTCTCTTGGCTGCAAAAAGTGCCGTGCTGAATATCAGCAGGGACTTTATGATTATTTCTCCCGTCGCAGTGATGAACTTTGTCCCAAGTGTCATCATCGTTACCGCACCCATCCCCTTTGGACTATGGGATGTGAAGAAAAGTGTTGTCGAGAGCTCTCTCAAGTAGCTCCTTCTATTTTCGGTTATCTCTGCCCCGAATGTCGTGAACATTTTGAGGCAGTACGCACTTATTTGAACGAGCTTAAAGTTTCTTATCGTCTTTCACCTCTTCTAGTTCCAGATGTTGAGTGCTATAACCGTACTATTTTCCAAATTAGTTGCGGTGATAAGCTGCTCAGTTTCGGAGGCAGATGTGATGAACTCTCTCGCTTGCTAGGTGGACGTGATATTCCTGCTGTCGATTGCTCTGTCGATTTGGACATGACTTTGAAAGCTGTGCGCGAGGCTAATTTAGTGCCTAATATCGAAAGGCACTCCGATGTTTGTTTGGCTGGCAGCAGTCAAGAGGCAGTCGCTCTGCTTTTGCCTGTTTTGTACGCTTTGCGCCGAGCAGGCATTTATGCAGAGTTGGCTTATCCTAATTCCGGAGAGGGATGTGCTTTAGAAGCTGCTGAAAACTCTAATGCCGGTTTTGTTATTTACCTAGATGATTCTTCGCTGCGCCAGCGTGTAGTTCGGTTTAGAGAGCTCAATAATTCTTTCCGTGATTCTCATTTAGATGAAGCGTTGCGTCGAATCGGTCGTTATTTTGGCATTGAAGGTTTAGCTGATGAACTTCGTCCTGTAGAAGTTAGGAAATTCTCTATTTCTCGTCGTCAGCCGGCCAGTATGCGCCAAACTTATGAAATTTTTGAGCCCACTCATCAAAATGAATCGCTTACAGCTAAAGATAATAGATCTACTGCTGAAGACAATGGAGTACGAAAAGTAGAACGCGATTCAAATCGAGGCAACGGAAGCCGAGAAAAGTCTGCTGCTCAATCGGATTTCAATGATGAGGAACAGTATTTAATTGATGACAGCAATGTCGCTGATATTCAGGCCCATTGTCAGTCAATGACACCCCAGGAACGAGCTGAATTTGAGATGACCCCTCTGCATAGTGGTGGCGCTCATCACAGTGTGCGTTCTCGACGCAGCCGCAATAAATCTGCCGCTGGAGAGAAATTAGCTATACCGGCCCAGGAAAAAGTTCGCGCACGAATTATGGCTATAACTTCTGCTGTAGAAGATGTACTCGGTGAACCTGAGGGGGTGGAGGAAAGTAAAACGGCCGACAATTCCGGAGAGTTTGAAGCTGATTCTGCAGCTGAGGCTGAAGTTACTGTTCCTGTTACGCGCCGCCGTCGTCGCAGACGTACTGAAGCTTTATCTAATGTTGAAGAATCTGCTCTAAAAGTAAAGGCAGGCGACAAAAAGTCTCGTTTGAGCAGTTGCAAGCGCCTTGTCGATTCAGAGTATTGTGAAACTGCTAAAGCAGAAAATAATGAGGCCTTTACTGAGGTGTGTGCTATTCCTGAGGTAGATGCTATTGCTGAGATTTCTGCTTCAGATAAAGCGATGAGTGATGAACAGATTGAGCAGGCTTTGGCTCTTCCCAAAATTGAGGGAGAGAAAAGTTTTGTTGAGGTAGATGAACCTGTAGTCAGTTCTGTTTATGTGCGTCGCTTCTGCAATGGCAGCCACGCTTCTGAACTGGAAGAAGACGATATAGAAGCAGCTCGTCTTAGCTATGATCGAGCTTTAACCGTTTCTTCTCGCGGTCGACGTGAAGATTATGGACAGCGCAGATCTAGCAGTCGAGATACCGACATAGATGTAGCTTCTTCAAAAGAAAATGTTTCTGCCACCGATCCAGAAGAGGTAATGGTGAATAAGTCAGATGAGGTAGAAGAGAAGCCTAAGTCTACTATAAGGCGCCGCATGCGTACTCCTGTAAGTTCTTCTCAAGCTACTGCTGCTGCCAACTACGATTATCGTATGAATAGTGCTTACAGTCAGAGCTCTTACAGTGAAAATGCTAGAAGCGACTATATGAGCCATTATGATGGTACTGATACCTATCAAGACTACATGAAATACTATGGTAGAGACGCCGATAATTTAGAGCATTTTGACTATTCTTCTTATAGTTCTTATGCCGGAAATAGTTTAGAGGCCGGGTGCAGCGAGTTAGATGAAGCTAACAGGTACAGGGTAGATGAGCTTTATTTGGGTGACAACTACTCAGATGTACGGGCTATGGGAACTTCGGACTCATATGGCCGCCGATCTTCGAGCGGTCGCAGCAGACACGGCTCTTCCTCTTCAGTAGATCCTTATAAAGCAGCTAACTCTGGGTCTGTTTCTGGATATCGCCGTCGTTCTAGCCGCCGATCGTCTACTAGCCGTTCTAGAAGACGCAACAGTCGTTAAGTAAAATCTGAAAGAATCTCTTGCGTTTTACTTTCGCCCCTTACGTGTGCAGGATAATTTGAAAAGTTATTTTGTACTTACAAGGGGCGCAGGATATCCTCGATAAGTAGCGCGAGGGATTCATTTTTTATTTTGTGTTTTTTTTGTCGCTCATATCAGCTAGCCAACGGCAGGCGGCCATCCGACCGTACTTATTTTCGTAAAGTAAAATTTTGTTTAGCATATTTCCCAGAAGAACCATACCGATATTGTTGAGCTTAGCGGCTTCAGCTTCAAGGTGATTGTCTATTAGAAAATGGTATTCGACCCAACGGGCCATGCCTTCTTTGTATCCTTTAAAATTGCGCAGCATTTCATGTTCAGCCTGAAAGGCGTGAGTTAACTCATGACAGAGTACTGACTTAAATTTAGTGCGTTCCAGACCGGGGATAATAGTAATCATATGAGTGGAAACTAATCCCATATGCTGGCAGCAGTAGTTGCCTATATGGTTAAAATTGGCTGTCATACGCCATTTCCAAGTCCAGGTTTTAGGTTGGCCTAGTTTAATAACTATAGGGTAGGCTAAACTGATGGAAAATTCTTTTTTTAAGTAATCTTTAACTTCTTGCATAGCCATTTTGGCCTGCACTTCATTATTGATAATTTCTGCTTTTTCAAATTCAGAGGTTCTAATTTTAAAATCGCTCTGACCTGTGAGCAAAAATTCAATATATCTACCTATGTAATTAAGAATTTTGACAATCATTTTTCTCTTATCAGATTTTAAGCTAGCTTTTTGAAGGTCTCAACCCCTTCATATAGACAAAAAAGGAAGGAACGTCTAAAAGATTAATAATTTGGTAGACAGTACATTTGTAAAGATAAGGGCTGGGAATGGTGGTCATGAACTTAAAAAAAATAGCTGTATCTTTAGTTATAGGACTAAGCAGTGCGCTGAGCACTCTTCCTAGTGAGGCGGAACCTATTAATTTGAGTCCGTTTTGTCACAATTGCGCCTGTACTTCTCAAGCTAATTCAGTTTATGATACTGAGCAAAAAGTTAAAAAAGCCGCTGATTTCCTCAGAAAAAAAATTAATTTCAAACCGGAAATTCTCATTATTTTAGGATCTGGCTTGGGACCTTTGGCTGATATAGCAGAAAACAAAATAGAAATTTCCTATAATGATATCCCTGGGTTCGCCGTTTCTACAGTTGAAGGTCATGTTGGATCATTAGTTTTTGGCCAAATTGAAGGCAAAAATGTTGTTATAATGCGCGGCCGCGTTCACTGTTATGAAGGATATAAAGCCAATCAGGTAGTTCTTCCCGTTTTAACAGCCAAAGCTTTGGGAGTAAAAACTTTAATTGTTAGCAATTCTTCAGGAGCAATCAGTCAGGGCCATTATTTAGGTGAACTCATACTTATAAAAGATCATATAAACTTTTTAGGTTCCAACCCTATGGTTGGCCCTAACAGCGAGAAGTTGGGGCCGCGTTTTTTCGATATGAATTCAGCTTATACTGAAAAACTGCGCCGTTTAGCTTTTCAAGAAGCAGAAAAGATGGGAATAAAACTTAAAGAAGGCGTATACGCCGCCATGCTTGGACCATCTTATGAAACTCCGGCTGAAAGAAAAATGCTTCGTATAATGGGAGCAGATGTTGTTGGTATGTCTACTGTTCCCGAAGTTATTGCGGCCGTTTACAGTGGCATGCAGGTTCTGGGCTTCTCTTGTGTTACTGATGTTCCGGCTGACATCCCCAAATTAGTAAACAAAGATGAATCTGATAGCACCTTTACTAATCATGAAGATGTTTTAAAAACTGCTGAAAAAGCTCAATCTGACTTGGGCAAACTGATTAAGGCTATACTTAAAAATATAGATTAATAATGAAGATTAAGGTTTGTTTTTGAGATGCTTAAAAATATATGTAAGAGGCATACAGCTGTAGGTCTGATTTTTTTACTTTGTCCCATTTGGGTTGCCTTATCAATTGGAGTTCCAGTTTCTGCTCAAGATGAAATGAATAATGAGCCTCATCCTGCTCCAACTGCAGCTGTTGACTTGAATAAAAGTAAAATTAATTACGTTTCTAAAGCTTGCATTTCTGATGGTTTGCCTAGAGAAGAGGCTGAAAAGCAAGCTTTAGAAATAGCTGAATTAGAAGGTCTTTACTATATAGCTAAAAATGCTTTAAGTTCCAAAGATAATGGAAGCAGTATTAATTGGGATTTGCAGGCCGGCGGTTGCCAGCATTTAAATTGGCTAGCCAGAACTAAATTTAATCGTCAATCAGCTAAAGAAGGCAGTGTTTCTGTTAAGCTTGTTGATGAATCGTGGTTAAGCTACAAATCGCAAGCTTATAAGACTCAGCGTTTGCTTTACAAAAAAGATATAGACAAAGATGGAATTGAAGAGCGCATTTATTTAGATGCCAACTCCGGATTAGAAATTAAACGAGGTAAGCGGGTTATAGGGGCTCTGTATCCTTTGAGCTCCTTTCATGCTTCCAGTATAGATCAGCAAACTTGTTCATCCTTAGAATTGCCTTCGCCGAATTTAATATCTTATATTTCTATAAACTCTGTTAAAGATGCAGTTTTACAAGGAGATATGCTGTCTCTTGAAGTTATACTAGACGTAAGAGAGTCCACTTACGGTATCGCTTCTTCTCGACGTTTAGTTAATAAAACTTTCCAAATACAAATAGCTAAAGATGAACGTTCTCCTTTTGTCAACATTATTGAGCCTATCGGTAATAGAATAAATTCTTTGAAGCAGGCGCCCTTTCGAGGAATTATCGATGCTCCAGCTGGCATCTTGAATGCTGCACTTACACTGAATGGTGAAAAGCTTTGGAGTACTCCCTTGGGCTTAAAAGTTTCCAATTTAGAAATTGACCTCTGCTTGGACTTGAAAGCTGGAGCGAATAAAATTGAAATAGACATTGCCGATTTGGAAGGACGCAAACTGCATAAAGCTGTTGAACTTTATGCGATGGCAGCTGGTCAGGGGACTAAAACTAGGACTTTAATTGTCGGCCCTAATTACGGACTTAACACGGTTAATAGTCAGAAAGCTATGCAGGTGCGCCAAGCTTTTGTCGATCGCGGTTTTAGTGTTAAAACTTTACCAGGAGCTGAGGCCAAGGCTGTAAATATCAAAAAATATTTAGATAATATGAAAGAAGCTAGTACTTCTTCCGATTTGTTAGTGCTTTATCTCATAGGCGATATCTCTTTTGATAAAGGAGAAGCTGCTTTCACTTCGGCAGATGAAGGCAGCGAAGCTTTTTCAATTACTTATAGCTACCTTAGTCAGTACTATAAATCGTTGTTTGGTTCTCGCTTTTTGCTTATCTGGGATGCCGAATCTGCTAATAAAGAGCAAATACCGAACAGCAGCAAAAATAATGCTATATTTTATCGCCAGTTAGAAAACAGTTTGTGCGCTGCTCTAATCTGCTATCCATCGGGCGGCACAGGAGAGGCAGCTAACGGCTTTACTAGCTTGTTTTTAGATAACTTGAATAAAAATAAGGATAATGATATCTTCCAGGCCGTTGAACTGACTTACCCTATTCTTTGTGCCAAGGAATTCAAACAGGCTAAAGAAGAGAAGCGCGCTTTGCGTTTGCCTCTCTTCCTGTCTTTTTAATTAACCCAACTAACTTCCAGCTTTGTAACTAATTAGTTGTCCAAAATAAGCTTGTTTCTCTAAGATAGACAATTTTATGCGTACATAGCAAAATTGGGCTCTTAAGGAACAAAAGAAGACGCTCCTAAGGGGGCAGCTAAAATTAATTTAACTATCTGCTGGGCAGCCGCCAGTCCGAAGGCACCGGTAACAAAGCTGGAAGTACCGCAGGGGGGAGCATGTCTGCCTTTGCCTGAAATATAATTTTCTATATCCTCATAAATGTCGTCATCTTCATAGTTAACTACATTATTTTCTTCGATAGTGTTTGCTTGCAAATAAACTGGCCCCAGAATTTGCTCTAGATTTTCTTCCTGAGGTTTTATAGGAAGTTCTTCTGAGTAAACAGCTGGTATATGGAAAGATTTATTGGCAGGAAAGGCATAGTCACGGCGCAGTTTTTTGCGTATGCGCAGAGCCATAGGATCTACTTTAGTATTACTCAAATCGCACACTTTGATAAGCGTAGGATCGAGTTTGCTTCCAGCTCCAGTAGAAGTAACAACTGCAATTTTGTGTGCTCTAGCGTAGTTCAGCAAATGACACTTATAAGTGATATTGTCTATGCAATCTAAAACCAGATCTGGCCTTAGATTCCAAAATTTTTCGGCTGTTGAAGGAGAATAAACTATATTCAACGTTTCGATATGGGACCACGGATTTATTTGTCTGAGACGATCGGCCATAACTTCAGTTTTGCGCTGACCTATAGTAGATTGTAGACACGGAAGCTGACGATTTATATTAGTAGGATTAATTAGATCGAAATCTACTAAGGTTATTCTGCCTACAGCGCTGCGGGCTAAAGCTTCAGAAGCCCAAGAGCCGACTCCGCCTATTCCTACTACAGCAACATGGACACTTTCTAGCTTGCGAAATCCTTCTAAACCAATCAAACGGATTAGCCGTTCAAAAAAATGTATCTTCGAGATATTGAGATTATTGCTCATTGCAAATGCTGTTTTCTATTTTATTTTCTAAAGTCAGCGGACGACGCCCTAAGTAGAAGCGAGGTATATGCATAGGCAGATTAGTTAGAACTTCATAGCATATAGTGCCGCGTTTTTGAGCAATTTCTTCAGCTGATATACTGTTGCAACCCTGACTGCCTATAATAACCGCTTCGTCATCGGGGCGGACCCCAGGAATATCAGTAACATCGACCATACATAAATTCATGCAGATTCTTCCTATTATAGGAGCACGATATCCTCTAATAAGCACTTCTCCACAATTACTCAAGGAGCGGCTAAGGCCGTCAGCATAGCCTATAGGCAGAATAGCTATATTTGTAGTACGGTGGCAAGTGAAAGTACAGCCGTATCCTATACAGTTTCCAGCTTCAGCTGTCTTCACTTGAGAGACGACGGCTTTATAAGTTAGAGCTGGTTTGAGGAGATCTGCAGCGCAGTTGTTTTTAAACTGATCTGTGCCAAATTTATCTAAGGTTTTGTCGCCGTTTACCTGCTGTGATGATAAATTATAGAGCTCTTTGCCTTTACCAGCCATTATTAAAGACGTCTCTTTAGAAGGCCATAAACCGTAAAGTGCTATACCTGGGCGGACTAATTCTAAGCAAGTTTTAGGAAGCAGTAGTGTGCCAGCTGAAGCGGCAATATGGTGATAGGGTATTTTTATACCGATTTCTTCTATCTTTTTTATACAGTCAGTAAATTTGGCAAATTGAGTTTGAGTATAGGTTTGATCTAGTTGATCTGCTGCGGCAAAATGGGAATAGATGCCTTCTATTTCCGTGTTAGGTAGTTTTGCTACTTGGGCGCAGAAAGAGAGCAGCTCCTTAGGCTGAACAGAAAGACGTCCCATGCCTGTGTCAACTTTGAGGTGCATCTTAGCATTTTTGCCTAACTTTACCGCCGTGTCTGAGAAGGCTTTCGCGAATTCGAGATCCATAATAGGCGGACGTAAGTCTAATTTTATAGCTTCTTCAATTTGAGTAGGCAAAATAGGGGCAACTAAAACTATGGGTTTGGTTATACCAAGCCGCCGTAGACGTCTTCCTTCGTCTATATTGGCTATGCCGAAGCCCCAAACTCCCTCTTCGTTTAAAGTTAAAGCCACGGTTTCTAGACCGTGTCCGTAGGCTTCGCTTTTAACGATAGCTAAAATCTCCGAGTTAGGAGCACTTTGGCGCAAATTGCGATAGTTATGGCGTATGGCGTCTAAATTTACTTCAATCCAGAAGCTGTAGCGATGAGAACTGAACACTGCATTAAATGACCTTATCATTTAAGTTTTATCGCCCATTATAGTCACTTTTTATTGTTGGTGGCAAATTTATTAACTTTTTCATTTAATAATCTGGGTGATAAAAAAACTTCCATTAAGGACTAAGGAAATTAAGTTATAACCATAGCAAAAAGTTTTAAACAGCAGTTTGATTCGAGCGCAGTAGGTACTAGGCTTTAAGCAGGATAAAAAGAACGAGAGGGGAAAAATCGGGTTCCAAAGTTTGAAAATGCGGACGCCGCGCGGGGAAGCGTAAACGTTTTTTATTTAGTCCGCATTTTGCATAGGAGTCTCAATGTCAGATACCGCTGTAAATATCAGTGCCGCTCTCGATAATGTTGAAGAGCTTTTGAAGGCCCAAAAAAATACCCAAGCTTACGAAGAGCTGTCCCGCCTTACTAAAGAGACCTCTCAGCCTGAAGAACTGATCCGTCTTTACCATCTTAGTGGTGTAGTTTCTTCCCGTTTTGGTAAAATGGACGATGCTATAATACACTTCCGCCGCAGTCGCACTGAGGCTGAAAAGGTGAATGATCAGAGAGCTATGGCCCAGGCCGACGAATATTTAGGCTCTGCTTATCATCAGCGCAATCGTCTCGATGAAGCTCGCTTCCATTATTCAAGAGCTTTATCTATTTGGACTGAGTTGAAAGATGCTGCCGGACAAGGACGAGGCCACCGCAATATGGGCAACCTCTACGTTGACGCCAATAATCCTAGGGCGGCTATGGCTGAATATGATGACAGCTGCAAGTTCTTCCGCGATTTAGGTTTAAGCGAAGAAATGGCTCCAGCTATTTTACACCGGGCCACAATGGCTTATCAGAGCAAAGGTTTAGTTAAAGCTCTGGAAGTTTATAAAGCTGGAATAGAGGAAGATAAATGTCATCACTATTTAGTGCTTAACAATTACGGATTCATGCTTATGCTCAATAATCAAATTGAGGACGGCATGAAGTATTTGAAACAGTCTATGGAAGAGATTGAAGCTAAGAATATTAATGATGACGATTTAGCTTTGGTTTGTTTGAATATCGGTGTAGCTTACGCCTTGAACGATAATTTAGGCGAGGCAGAAAATTATCTGCGCCGTGCTGCCGATTTACTGGAGTCTTACCCTCAAGCTAGAGCTGTGGAATTCTTGCTCCAGGCTAACGATAAATATCGCGACAAGGGATTCAGCAAATACCTTATTGTTGACAATGGCCAGAAAAAGTCATTAGCTCATCTGAACTTGGCTGCGGTTTTAGTTTGGGGCGGTAAGCTTGATGAAGCTAAAGAAGAAATTGCTAAAGGTGTTGAGTCTGACCGCAGCTTCGGCTACCCTTACCTCTCGGCCGGTTGGGTTTATTTGGCCGCTGGAATGGATAAAGAAGCTTCTGCTTCTTTCTATCGCGCTTGCGGTTTTGAGCCTAAGAACGAGGAGTTCCGCAAGGCTTTAAACTTAGTTAACCCTTACGTTCAGTCTAAGGTAGGGCGTAATGAGCCTTGCCCTTGCGGTAGCGGCAAAAAGTTTAAGAAATGTCACGGTATGGGACTGTAACTTTATTTATATAGCCTCATGAAAGGGCTGCCCTCCGCATTTTAGCGGAGGGCAGCCCTTTTGTATAATGTAAAAGCAGAAGGAGGGCATATATTTTTATTCAACTATAAGCAAGCGGAGTTTATTAAAAAAACGTAATAAGGACTGGTTTATAACTTGGAGTTTGTATTTATAGCTATTTTATCGCTAATAATACTGCTATTGCCGTTAATTTTATCGATAATCGCAGTTGCTTCATGTAATTCTGTAAAAAATCGTCTGCAAAAATTGGAATCGGCATTTAGCAGACTGCAGGTTGGTTATGTAGAGAAGCAGTTACCCCCTTCTCCTCCATCTGCTCCTCTAAATAATAGAACTGAGTTGTTTTCAGGTTCAGCTCCATTATCATCTTTGAAAGCAGATAAAATTGAAACGGTTGACTTACCTGCTGCAGAAAAAAAATGTGTGCCGGAAGCTGAAATATCTAATTCGTTGGTGCACCAAACTCCTTTTGAATCCGCTCTCAGTTCAGAAGATAAAGCTCAAAAACCCTGGCGTCCTTCAAAATCTGGTCCTGCTGAGTCGCCTAAGAAAGTGGAGCAGAATGTAGCTCCTAGTGGACATAATGCGGCAAATAGTCTGGAACAGTTCTTTTTGGGCAATCTTTTTAGTAAACTTGGGGCTTTAGCTTTTCTTGTTTTTATAATCCTTTTCATAAAGTGGATTTCACCTTACTTGGCTCTGACAACCGCTATGAAAGTTGGAGCTGTTTATGCCTTAAGTTCAGTCTTTATGGCTGTAGGCGCTTTTTCTTTGTCAAAGCCCAACCTGCGAGGTCTAGCTGAAACTCTCCTGGGGGTCGGTTTGGCTGCAGCTATTATGATAACTTACGCTGGCAGTGTCTATTTTGAATTGTGGGACAATTATATTAGTCTGCTGCTAGCCTCGCTTATCTTGTTGGGTACTTATGTTTTAGCTTATTTCGTGCAGCGTCGCTCTGTTGTATGTTTAGGTTTATTAGCTGGTTATGCGAATCTAGTCTTTATCCAAGCTTCAATTGATAGTACTGTAGTTTTCGATGTTTACGTAGTAATTTTAACTATATTCTGCCTCATAGGCGTTATGCGCAGCCGCAACTGGGGAGCTCTTTTCAGCACTCATATAGTTGTAAGCTGGATTTTTATTTTAGTACGCTACCTGTTCCGCAGCGAATTAGATTTTTCAACTGTTGCTTTAGCAGCTATGTGGCTGGTTGTTCTGGTTTATGACTTATTTCGCACAGAGGAAGGATATACTCCCAGACAACTTAAGTTCAGTGTCTCCCTAAATCATTTTATAATGATTTTAGGATCTATAATTATTTACAAAAATGGCGAATTTTTGGCCACTTCCGTTTTGGCTGCCGTTATTCTTTGGGCTTTGGCCAAACTACATTGGGATAACAAGAAAATTTTGGCCGTAACTTTTGTTAATAGCAGCCTGTTAATATTGGCTTTATCTACCTATGGTTTTGAGGAGCCTATTTCCAGAGTTGTATTTTTATCAGCTCTCAGTTTGGTTTCTATTGCCGTTGCCATGTACAAAACAGAAAATTCTTTTCTTAGAGATAATCTCTGCTTTTGGAACAGCTGTTGCAATACAATGGCTTTTGTAGTGCTACTCTTTGCCGATTTAGGGGGAAGAATAGACTTTTTCTTTACTCCTGATCGAAATTTATGGTGGCGCTTAGGGACCTTGTCTTCTCTTATTTCTGTCTCATCTTGGTTGCTTAGCTATCTGCTAATTAAATACAGCTCTTGGGCTTCTGAAAAAGAAAAACTTGAGAAGTTTAGCCTTTGGGCAGCCATAACTTTAATTTACATTTACTGCGGGCGAGAGATATCCGAGCTGTTAGAGCATTTATTTGCTAAAGGCTTAAAAGGATTTACTTTTAGTTGGTTTAGTACGGTAACTGTATGTTCAATCTATGCTCTGCATATTGCAGTGCAAGCTAAAGCTTTAAAAAGCAAGTCATTTGTTGTTGGTTATAACATCGCTCTGAGCATGTCAGTTTTTGCATTGCTTATTTATGCTCTAGTTGGAGCTCCATTAAACAGATTACACGATTTTATGCCTATAGTTAATTTGGGTTTTTTAGCCCATGCAATGACTATTTTGGCTTTAGCTGCTGTTTTTATAATTTCTAAAGTCTCCATTTACGCTGTAGGGGCTATCCTAGTAGGATGGGCTTTAGTCCATTTTGAGGGGGGCAATATTGTCAGTATTTGCGGTATAGACTCAATAACTTCAGTATTATGGATGCTTTACGCTGCTGCTGTTCTCTTTGTTGGTATAGGTTTTAAGAAAAGTTATGTTACTAAATGCGGTATATTTATAGTTTGTGTTACTCTGATACGCGTTGTCACTTACGATATTATCAGTCTGTCTATGGGCTATAAATTGCTGCTCTTCTTTGTTTTAGGCTGTGCTTTCTTAATTGTGTCTTATTATTATTCTAAGAGAACATTTGTTTCTAAGGAAGAAAAAAATGTTATTTCTCCCCTTATAGAGACCGATTCAGCTTCTGATTTTGCTATGTCGCAGCCTATTGAAAGCGGCGTTAAAGAAAGTTGGGCTGCTGCAGATACGCAGCTCTTGGAAGATAAAGAAGTTGACAGCTCAATAACAACTTCTCCTTTCAGCGACAGGTGGCTGCAAGAAGATAATTCAGTTGGCCTCTGTGCCGATGAAAAAAATGAGTCGAAATCTGCGGCTGAAATTATCCATGTGGCTGAAGCGAAAAATGAGCTTCCCAAAGAAGGCGAGGCTTGTATGCCTGCTGCTTGTAAAGCTAGCTGGCATACAGATTAATATTAAAATATTAAGGTACTAAAATAGGTTGATTTATTTTAATATTCTATTCATATAGACAAAAAACGGTTGGATTTATAAAAAATTCCAACCGTTTTTTTTGTTTACACCCCCTTCTATTCCCATTTTTTTGACTATATTTTTATTAATTATTAATTTTTTTTGGCAAAGTTGTAACAAATTTGTCCATAAATAACAGCTCAAATTATGTACTATTGTGACAGTTACTAACTAGAGTTGATTATATTTGCAGCCTAAACTGGAGAGGCTATTTTTCTAATATTGGCCGTTTCTCTACATGTTGCAGTGTACAACCGCTAAAAAGTAACACATAGCTGAGGTTTCTTGTAGCAAAATATTATAAAATTTTTAGTTTGCTTCCGGAAATTTTTGCGTTTTTTATGCAGTTATCTTTTTGCGTTATATTGTTATGAATTGGACAAAAAAAGTTATCTGCAGCAACCTAGGCAAAGGGATAGGAATTGCTAAATATGAGTATCGGAAGTATTTCTGGTAGTTCTTTATATACTAACACACAAGTTTCAGAGAGTTCTATTAAGCGCCCTGAAGGTTTTCAAGGAACAGGCAAAGACGTCTACGTGCACGATGACGACGCTCAGCTTACTAAAGAGCAACAGTTCGCTAAAGCTGGTCGTCTATTTCAGAGCGTGAACGATGAAACTTTCCAGGCTGCAGGTCGTAAAAAGCGCGGCAAGCATGGAGGTCCCAAAGGTCCTAACGGTCCTAATACTTCTAAAGGTCCTTCTGAAGTTACAACTGATGGAGTCAGCATGTTTGAAGGCCGCAACGGATACGATACTAAGTTCTTAGGGGTAGAGCTTCCTCTTCCCGGTATTGGTAGCTCCATTCAAGATAAAGTGGCTATGCGCACTGATAAACCCGGCGAGTGCGAGCTTACCTATACAAACTACTCTGTAGTTATGAATAAAGATCGCAAACAGTGCTTCTATGCTATCTGCAATATCGACGGTAATACTCATAAAAATGTGAAGCGTTCCGGTAGCTGGACTCTTGACGGCCGTATTCCTCGTGAATATCAGTTAGGCAACGAAGCTTATGCTGATAACAATATCGACAGAGGTCATATGGTTCGGCGTTTAGATCCTTGCTGGGGTAAGAATGCTGAATTAGCTAGTCGCGATACTTTTAGCTACTGCAACTCTTCATTGCAACATAGCGGTCTCAATCAGAAAGAGTGGCTTCAGCTCGAAGATCATGTGCTAAATTCTGCTAAGGGCCAAAAAATGACTGTAATTACTGGTCCTATCTTCTCTGAGAGCGATCCTTATTTTGATAACCATGGCAAAATGGAAGAGCCGGCTCAGATTCCTATGAAGTTCTTTAAAACTGTCGTTTGGAATGAGGGTGGAGAACTCAAGAGCGCTTCCTTTATTCTCTCTCAGGAGGATATTATCGGCGGCGATGGTTCTTTAGGTGCTAAGGGCGGTTTCGATCCTGATCGCTTCGAAGTTTATCAGGTTCCTCAAAAGGAAGTGGAGCGCCTTACCGATCTGCATTTCGGCAATATCGGCGATATCACCGAGCAGCCTATGCGTTTGACTGCTGACAACGATTACTCTCCCAAGTTGGCATAAACTAATCAACAAAGTTAAGTCCTGCCGATGAGGCGTCTCAATAGTGTTAGGGTGTTCTGAGAAAATGTATACTGTCTCAGAGCACCCTTACAGTATTTTTAGAAAAATATTTTTTATTTGGTTCTATCTGGGACTGCGCAGTTATAAAAGTTTTGGGCGAGGGGGAGAAATCAGAGGTTAATTAGTTGTGTGTATAGGATCTATTTCTGGAAGTTCTTTGTATGCTAGTAAGCAAGTAGCCGATAATTTTGCCTGCTGTTCTGAAAAATCTGAGGTAGCTAGTCAAGATACCTTTGTTAAAGGTAACAACGCACAGTTTGTTAAAGAGCAAAATTTTGCTAAAGCTGGTCGTTTTTTCCAGAGTTGCATTTCCCATCATACTGATTCTGCTTCTGAAGCTATTGCTATTCAAGGTGATAAAGTTTCTATGTTCGAAGGCCGGAACGGTTACGATAAGAACTTTTTAGGCACAGAGCTGCCTTTGCCTGAATTGGGTAGTTCTATAAAAGATCAAGTTGCTATGCGAACTGATAAACCTGGCGAATGCGAACTTACCTATACTAATTACTCTGTAGTAATGAATAAAGATCGCAAACAATGCTTCTATGCTATTTGCAATATAGATGGTAATAATCTGCATAATATTAAGCGTGCCGGTAATTGGACTTTAGATGGGCGTATTCCCCGCGAATATCAGTTAGGTGACGAAGCTTATAAGCGCAATAATATTGATAAAGGCCACATGGTTCGCCGTCTCGATCCCTGTTGGGGTAAAAATGCTGAATTAGCTAGCCGCGACACTTTCAGCTACTGCAATGCTTCTTTGCAACATGCAGGATTAAACCAAGATGAATGGTTAGCTTTAGAAGATCATGTGCTCGCTTCTGCCAAGGGTCAAAAGATGAGCGTAATCACCGGTCCTATTTTTTCTGAGAGTGATCCTTGGTTCGACAATAACGGCAAAATGGAAGAACCAGCTCAGATACCTATGAAGTTTTTTAAAACTGTAGTTTGGGCTGATGAAAAAAGTGGAGCCCTTAAGAGTGCCTCTTTTATCCTTTCCCAGGAAGATATTATCAAGGAAGATGATACTATAACTACAAAAGGCGGTTTTGATCCCGATCGTTTTGGGGTCTATCAAGTCCCCCAAAAGGAAGTAGAACGCCTTACCGATCTGCATTTCGGCAATATTGGTGATATTACTGAGCAGCCTATGCGTTTGACTGCTGCCAACAATTACGCGCCTTTAGGTTTAGAACGGTAAATATTTTTTTGATTATTCTGAAGCCCTAGATTTATGCTAGTTATTATTAGCAAAATCTAGGGCTTTTTTTATTAGTTTCAACGATTTAAGTACGATATAGAAGGCGTTTAATTGTGTACATTAAATGTTTAGTTTAAAATTATTTCAGCTTTACAGGTTTTGTTCCAGCAGCGGTAAATTCTCGTTATAGTTGTAATTGGTTACCAATTTAAGAACTTCAGTGTTGAAAGATGTTTAATTGATTCACTAAAAAAATAGTTTTTAAACATTTTTTGGTGAAGTTGTTACATTTTTGTGCACAAACAATCTTTAAAGTTCTGTAGTATCTAATTGGTAAACAAGGTCTGGGGTGGGGAGAAATCTAGGGGATGTCAATAATGAGTATCGGAAGTATTTCTGGTAATTCTTTATATATTAATAATCAAGTTCCTGAAAGTTCTATTCGCCGTCCTGAGGGCTTCCAGGGTACAGGTAAAGATGTTTTTGTACACGACGACAATATACAATTTGCCAAAGAGCAAGACTTCGCTAAGGCTGGTCGTCTTTTCCAGAGCTGTCAGCGTGGCAATCAAAACCAGAAGCTTGAAGAAAACCAGCAAGTTAATGTCATGTCCGCTTCCGGAAATGATATCGAAAGTATAAGCATGTTTGAAGGCCGCAATGGCTACGATAAAAGCTTTTTAGGTGTAGAGCTGCCCTTGCCTGAATTGGGAAGCTCTATAAAAGATAAAGTTGCCATGCGTACCGATAAGCCTGGAGAGTGTGAGCTTACTTACACTAATTACTCTGTGGTAATGAATAAAGAGCGCAAGCAGTGCTTCTATGCCGTTTGCAATATCGACGGTCAGAGTCACCAAGATGTAAAGCGCGATGGCAGCTGGACTATCGATGGAAGAATTCCCCGTGAATATCAGTTGGGCAACGAAGCTTACGGTGGTAACAATATTGATAAGGGCCATATGGTTCGCCGCTTAGATCCCTGTTGGGGTGATGATCCCCTGTTGGCCAGCCGCGATACTTTCAGTTACTGCAATGCAACTTTGCAGCATAGTGCTTTGAATCAGAAAGAATGGTTAGAGCTGGAAAACCATGTGCTTGACAGCGCTACTGGAGCTAATCAGAAGCTGACTGTAATTACTGGTCCTATTTTCTCTGATGATGATCCTAAATTCGATAACAAGGGTCGAATGAAGGAAGCTACTCAGATCCCTATGAAATTCTTCAAAACTGTTGTTTGGAACGATGGCGGCGAGCTTAAGAGTGCTTCTTTCGTTCTCTCTCAGGAAGATATAATTAATGGTGATCGTTCTCTCTTCAAGAGCAAGGGGGTAGATCCCGGCCGTTTCAGCGTTTATCAGGTGCCTCAGAAGCAGTTAGAAGAAATGACCGATCTGCATTTTGGTAATATTGGTGACATCACTGAGAAGCCTATGCGCCTTACTGCTGCCAACAATTATGCTCCTAAGCTGAGCTAGTTTATTAACATTTTCGCTTATTGAAAGGGCTGCTCAATTCTATCCAGTTGGGCAGCTTTTTTGCTTAAGAGATTATTTTTCTTAATCATAATTGAGCAAACTAAGAGCATACGGAGTACTTTGTTATGGAAATAGGTGGCCTTTCTGGCAGTTTTTTTAATATACATACTCAAGTTTCAGATAATAATTTACAACGCTTGGGCAAGACTCAAGATAGTTGTCCCGATACTTTTAAACATGATGAAAACTCTCAGTTTGCGAAAGATAATCAGTTTTACAAAACTGGCCGTCTTTTTCAGAACTGCAGTTACAAACCTTCGTCAGCTCTATCTACTTCAGCTTCAGTGGCTATTCAAGGCGAACCTGTGAGTATGTTTGAAGGTCGCAACGGTTACGATAAAAACTTTTTGGGTGTAGAATTGCCTTTGCCTGGATTGGGAAGCTCTATAAAAGACAAAGTCGCTATGCGTACCGATAAGCCTGGAGAGTGTGAGCTTACTTATACTAACTATTCGGTAGTTATGAATAAAGAACGCAAACAGTGCTTTTATGCTATTTGCAATATAGACGGCCGAGCCTCTAGAGCCGTAAAGCGTGAGGGCACTTGGACTCTTGATGGACGTATTCCCAGAAAATATCAATTAGGCGATGAAGCTTACGGAGGTAACAATATTGATCGCGGTCATATGGTGCGCCGTTTGGATCCTTGCTGGGGAAGTAATGCTAAATTAGCAGGAGAAGATACTTTTAGTTATTGCAATTCTGCACTGCAACACGGCGGCCTAAATAAAAAAGAGTGGCTGCGTCTAGAAGATCATGTATTGAACTCGGCCCGTGGCAGCGGTCAAAAAATAACCGTAATTACTGGACCTATTTTTGCAGCTGACGATCCCAAATTTAATAATAAGGGAGCTATGAAGGAAGAAGTACAAATTCCGCTGCAGTTTTTTAAAACCGTTATCTGGAACGAGAAAGGTTCTTTGAAGAGCGCTTCTTTTATTCTCTCCCAAAAAGACATTATAGAAGGAGACAGCTCCTTATTTAAAGCCAAAAAGAATAAAGGGAAAGGTTTCGATCCCGGTGAATTTAAGGTCTACCAAGTGCCTCAAAAAGAAGTAGAGCGCCTTACCGATCTGCATTTCGGCAATATTGGCGATATTACTGAGAAGACTATGCTCCTTATGGCTGATAACAATTTTGCTCCTCACGGACTTAGTTAAGGGCATAAATTTTTTATTATGAGTTAAACCAAAGCTGCGACTTAACAGCCTGGAGTCGCAGCTTTGGGGTTTTTAAATAGGTAAGAAGGGAAGAACTGTCCACAATAGAAGCTAGGGCGGCGTAATTTTTTTTAGGCCGGGTTTTGTTTTGTTGGAAGCCCGCCCATACCTAGGAGTGTTTTCATGACCGATCCTGAAGCTGTAAATCCTGAAGAAGAGTCTTTAGAGGCGCCGGAATATCTTAACAACTTGATGGATGAGCTCATTGTCTATGCTAAGTACCACGATGAGCATATGGAAGCTGAGTGGATTCCCGAAGAGAACGTTTTCCGTGTCTATCAAGACGATCAGCCTGAGGTTGATGTTTTTATGGTAGACATAGACGATTCTATGTACCATGAAGCTGAAGCTGTAGTAGTAGAAGCTGAGATAGGCGAGTACAGCGAAGACTTAGATCCGGCAGAGTTGTTGCGCTTCTGCGATCAAAATTTAATTTACAGTCGCCTGATGATCAGCAAAGGTGATGGCTGCGAGTATGTTATTCTGCAGGCAGCTTGTCCGGTCAGTCAGTTAAGCGCCGCTCAGTTAGATTGTATGATTCGAGAAGTTTCAGTATATTCTGGAGAACTCAGCGAAGAAGACGACGGCGAGTAAATTTTGAAAGTATTTAGAGATCCTGTACACGAAGATATTTTTATCCCTCTAGAGTTAGTCGATCTTATAGACACAGCTCAAATGCAGCGGCTAAGGGGAATAAAGCAGTTAGGTACAGCTTCTCTCGTTTATCCAGGAGCAGTTCACACCCGATTTGAGCACAGTTTGGGCACTTGTCATCTGGCTATCCGTCTTTTAAGTATATTGGAAGAGTTCGGTACCAAGGTGAGTAAGGCTGAAAAACTGGCGGTGAGTGCGGCTGCTCTTTTGCATGATATAGGTCATATACCCTTTGGTCACACGGTGGAAGACGAGAGGAGAGTTTTCAGTCGTCACGATTCTATAGAGCGTTTTGAAGCATTTTTTAATAAACGTACTGAATTAGGTAAGGCACTCCGCAAACTTAATATAGGTGAGCAAGTACAGAACATTCTTTACGGAACGGCTGAAAAAGCTTGGCTTAGTGAACTGATTAGCGGCGTATTTTGTGCTGATCTTTTAGATTATTTGGCTCGTGACGCCTTTTTTTGCGGGCTTTCTCAAAAATATGACAAGCGAATTTTGCGCAGTTTGCGTTCAGGCTGTGGTCATCTCTACTTAGACTGTCAGAAGAATGGAGTAGTCAGGGAAGATCTCGTCTCTGAAGTTATCAATCTTTTACGTTTACGTTATTTTTTAACTGAGCGCGTTTTCTTTCATCATACTAAGACAGCCTCAGGGGCGATGATTTCTAGAATTATAGAGCGAGCTCTGGAATTGGGGTTGGAGCTGAAAGATATTCTACCTTTAGGAGATGAGCGTCTTTTAGCTTTTATTGAATGGCGTTTTGGCAGTGACCAGCTTATTGCTTCCATAATTAAGGCTCTCCAGGCGCGCAAAATTTATAAGCGTGCTTATGTGTTAACCAGACGCATTGGAACTGAGAAGGAGGCCGCTTTAATAGAGCAGTTTCACCATAACGCCACTTGGCGGCGTCAAGCCGAAGATGAACTGATTGGCGATTTGGGCTTGCAAGCAGGGGAGCTGATTATTTACTGCCCTTCAGCGAAAATGCAGCTAAAAGAGGCAGAAGTCTTGGTTAAAATAGATGAGGAAGAGCCCCGCTCCTTAGCTTCCCTTAATTTGCCAGAGGTTAGCGTGCTGCGCGACAAACACCGCAATTTATGGCGTTTTTATGTGTTTGTTTCTCAAAAACGTCAATACAAGCTCAGGCAGATATCTTCAGCCTGTGAGCGTTATTTTGGTTTAACAAATCATCTGCCGACTTTGCAGAGTGCTCAGCTTTATATGAGCTTCTGATATAACTTATACATTTAGTTTTTTAGCACAGTGGCATTTCAGACTTGTTTTTAGAAAAAAAAACTATATTTTTTTTCTAAAAGACCTTGCGTAAACTTAGCTAAGATGTTATACTGGCGGAGCCAGAAGGGCCTGGGCCCATAGCTCAGCGGTTAGAGCAGTTGGCTCATAACTAATTGGTCCCTGGTTCGAATCCAGGTGGGCCCACCAAGAGTCTCTGGTTTTTTGTGAGTGAAAAGTGTACATGGCCCGGTGGTCTAGCGGTTTAGGACGCTGGCCTTTCAAGCCGGAGATCACGGGTTCGATTCCCGTCCGGGCTACCACTAAAAATGCTGTCCTCCATAGGGGAGGCGGTTATATATAATGAGAGGCTTATTTTGCCGAACAGCGTTTTGCAATGGGCTTCTCTTTTTTTTGGACGAGTAGCTCAGTTGGTTAGAGCACCTGCCTTACAAGCAGGGGGTCGGCGGTTCGAGTCCGTTCTCGTCCACCACAAAACATCAAGATCTTAATCCTTTAGGGTTGGGTCTTTTTTTTATGTTTATGTGACATAACTTTTTTTTCTTTAGTTATTGTCTATGAATATATAGGTTTATGGCAGTAATCTAGGTAAAAAGAGGAGCTGGAAGGGGCCAGGATAAAGAATTTTTCTTTTACTAAGCCCCTCAAGCAAGGAAGGTTATATTTAAAAGTGTTTACTTGTGAAAGCCAAGCGGATATAGGCATTTTCGGTGGTTCGGGTTTTTATAGTTTAGATTCTAATGCTGAAACTATAGTTATCAATACTCCTTATGGTCCAACTAGCGATAAAATTTCCTTAATTAACATTCATGGCAAACGGGTAGCTTTTTTGCCTCGTCATGGTTCCGATCATCATTTATCTCCCGCTAAAATACCTTATAGGGCCAATATTTGGGCTATGAAGCAATTGGGAGTTAAGGCTATTATAGGTCCGTGTGCTGTGGGCAGCCTGCGTTTGGAAATAAAGCCAGGCAGTTTTGTTGTTTGTGATCAGTTTGTTGATAGGACTTGGGGACGTCAGGATACTTTTTTCGAAGGTCCAGAAGTAAAACACATTGCTGGCGCTGAGCCTTATTGCCCTTGTTTGCGTCCTTTTGTGGTTAATTGTGCTAAAGATTTGGGTATAGAGGTCCATCCTAAGGGCACTATGGTGGTTATTCAAGGTCCCCGTTTTTCCACGAAAGCTGAAAGCGAGTGGTTTAAAAAGATGGGCTGGGATGTTGTCAATATGACGGGCTATCCCGAGTGTTATTTAGCTCGAGAGATGGAAATATGCTATGTAAACGTCTCTTTAGTCACCGATTACGATGCCGGTATCGAAGGAGTGGCGGAAGCTGTTACTGGTGATGAGGTCTGCCGAGTTTTTGCTGAAAATAATCAAAAGTTAAAGAAGCTCATTTACAAGATTGTTGAAAGAATCGATTTGAATCGGGATTGTATTTGTCGCCACGCTTTAGCTGGAGACACTATGTAACTTGTGCTTAAGGCCATTTTAAAAAGTTCTTTATTTTGAGAGATTTGAAGTAAAACAAAAGCCGCTCCTTTAATAAAGTAAAGGAGCGGCTTTTTAAACTAAAGATGCTGGCAGTTTATTTTTTGCCTTGCATAATTTTAGCCCAAGTATCTTTTAAAGTGACTACTCGGTTAAACACCATATGATCGTCAGTTGTGTCTTTATCAGTGTAGAAATAGCCGGTGCGTTCAAATTGGAACCATTTTCCAGCTGGAGTATGCAACATGTTGCTCTCTACTCTGGCATTGGTGATAACTTCTAATGAATTAGGATTGAGTTCATCGATAAAGTTAACACCTTCAGTAGTAGCAGGATGATCAACAGCAAAGAGGCGATCGTAAAGTCTTACTTCGCAGGGGATAGACTCAGAAGCGGATACCCAGTGCAGCGTTCCTTTGATCTTGCGTCCGTCAGCAGGATTACCTCCCTTGGATTGTGGATCGTAAGTGCAGTGGACTTCTGTAATATTGCCATTTTCATCTTTAACAACTGATTCGCACTTAATAATGTAAGCACGGCGCAGGCGCACTTCGCGTCCGGGAGCTAAACGGAAGAATTTGGGCACAGGTTCTTCCATGAAGTCATCGCGCTCGATGAAAATTTCTTTGGTAAACTTGAGATTGCGATGGCCCATTTTAGGCGGATCGTCGGGGAAGTAAGGAGCTTCAAACTCTTCGACTTGGTTTTCAGGATAGTTATCAATGACAAGCTTCAAAGGACGCAGTACTCCCATAATGCGTGGCACTTTAGGATTAAGATCGTCGCGTACAGCCTGTTCAAAAATGGAGTAGCTAGTCCAAGTTTCGGCTTTGCTTATACCGATGCGATCACAGAATAGGCGGATAGCTTCGGGGGTATAACCGCGGCGGCGCATGCCAGTAATAGTCGGCATGCGGGGGTCGTCCCAACCGTTTACTCTATGCTCTTTAACTAACTGCAGAAGTTTGCGCTTACTGACAATAACTGATTCCAAATTGAGGCGGGAGAATTCGATCTGACGAGGTCGGCATTCTACTCCCACGTTCTCTAAAACCCAGTCGTAAAGAGGACGGTTATTTTCGAACTCCAACGTGCACAGAGAGTGGGTTATACCCTCAATAGAGTCAGAGAGACAGTGAGTAAAATCGTACATAGGGTAAATGCACCACTTGTCTCCAGTGTGAGGATGGGCTTGATGGCGGATGCGATACAGGGTAGGATCGCGCATAACGATATTGGGATGAGCCATATCGATTTTAGCACGCAGTACTTTTGCTCCGTCAGGGAATTCTCCAGCCTTCATACGGCGGAATAGATCTAAGTTCTCTTCTATGGAACGGTCACGGCAAGGGCTGTTTTTGCCTGGTTCAGTTAGGGTGCCTCGACTTAAGCGTATCTCTTCAGCGCTAGAATCGTCAACGTAAGCCTTTCCCTTTATAATGAGACGCTCGGCATATTCGTAAAGGCGATCGAAATAGTCGGAAGCGTTGTAAACTTTGTCACCCCAATCGAAACCGAGCCACTTGACATCTTCTTTGATGGCATTTATGTATTCTGGCTCTTCTTTACCTGGGTTGGTATCGTCCATACGCAAGTGGCAAGTGCCTTGATAGTCTTTAGCTAAGCCAAAGTCTAGGCATATTGCCTTGGCGTGGCCTACATGTAAGTAACCGTTAGGTTCGGGAGGAAAGCGGGTTACTACGGTAGTGTGTTTGCCACTGGCTAAATCTTCATCGATAATATTGCGGATAAAGTTAGTAGAATGAGGAGAAGCGGATTCCGCACGATTCGTATTAGTATCGTTGTTCATATGTTTCGGTAATTCCTTATAGGGCGGATCTCAGAAATCGCGTCCATTAGAATATGGTCGGTGCAGACCGGCCAGCCTTGATTTTATCATTTTTTATATACTTAGGCTACGCCCAGTCCCTCTATCTTTTGAGAAGGTAAAGAGCAGCTACTTTCTAAATAGATATTCCGGGCTCCTTAGAGAGTCGTGAAGTGGAGTGGTGTTTTTCTGAACAATACACGATCAGACATTTTAAGCTACGAAACTAATTTTTGTTAGAGGCTCTAAATTTTAGCAGTTAAAACCATGGCCAGTTTTTCGCTTTTTCAAAAGTATCGCTCGCAGAATTTCGATGATTTAATAGGCCAAGAAGTTGTTGTCAAAACTTTAAAAAACGCCTTAGCTTCTAAACGTACAGCTAACGTTTATCTTTTCTGCGGTCCTCGAGGCACAGGTAAAACGAGCACTGCCAGAATTTTAGCCAAAGCCCTTAACTGTGCTGATGGTCCAACTGCTTCTCCCTGCGGTATCTGTTCTGCCTGCCGTTCTATATCCGAAGGCTCTTGTCTAGATGTTCTAGAAATTGACGCAGCTTCTAATACTCAGGTAGATAAAATTCGCGATCTTATAGTTGATAAGGTTCAATTCGCTCCTGCTCAAGTTCGCTACAAAGTTTATATAATAGACGAAGTACACAAACTTTCCGATTCATCATTTAACGCTCTTTTAAAAACTTTAGAGGAGCCTCCTGCTCACGTTATTTTTATTTTAGCTACTACCGATCCAGAAAAAATTCCAGCTACAATTATATCTCGCTGTCAGCGTTATAATTTTCAGCGCTTTACTCTAATTCAGACTGTAAATCATATAAAAAATATAGCCTTGCGCGAGCAATTTTTTATTGACGATTTAGGAGCTGAACTCATTGCTCGAGCTTCTGAGGGCTCTATGCGCGACGCCCTAGTTCTGCTGGAACAGGCTATGTTTTTCTGTGGCCATCAGGGAACTTCCGCCCAAATCAGCAGTGAAGATATTCGGCGTCTTTTAGGATTAGCCGGCGCAGAAGCTATACAAGATTTTATTTCCGGTTTTATTGAACAAAATATTGGTCATGTACTGACTATATTAGATGATTTGATTAATAAAGGACGTGATCTCAATAAACTGGCTACTGAATTATTGGAATATATGCGTCAAATGATGCTGGTTAGTGTAAATGCTGCCGATCGAGAGTCTTTAGGAGTTACAGATAGTTACTTCCAGGAGTTAGTCAGCAGAACTCAATTAGTTAAGTTGGGTACCATTATGAATTGGATAGGCGCTGTCAGTGAATTGCAACGCCGTCTTTCTGATGGTGAAAGTGCTCGTTTAATTTGGGAAACTACGCTAATTAAACTTACAGTACCGGCGGCTAAGAGCAGCGATGATGGTTTGCTGGCTAGAATTGAGGCTTTGGAAGCGGATATAGCTAGTCTAAAGATTTTAAGTTCTACTGCACACGGTTTTTCTAAAGTTATTCCAAGTGATTTTCAAACTAGTTCGGTCAGGGAAAAAACTAAGTTAGGCAGTAGTGGAGCTAATTCTTCCGCTTCCGTAAAAACTCATGCTCCTTTAAAAGATGAGGTCTCAACTTCTGTAGCTTCGGAAAAGGTTAGCGATAAAGTTATTTCAGCTGCTGCAGAGGGTAAAGAAACTTGCGGATCTTCAGAAATCGATTTAGGATGGGACAGTGAGCCTAATGTTGCCCCATCATCGGCGTTAAATGAAAAAAAAGGAGTCATTTCTGGTAAATCTGCTTCGGATATTAAGCTTAGGGAACAGAACCAAGTTAAAGTAAAAACAAACTCTGCCGAAGCTGTTTGGGGAAAACTGTTGGGGTATATAGAAAATAAAAGGCCAGATCTTTTTGCCTTTTTGCACGATACGCGTTGCCTTTCGGCTGTAAAAGGCGTAATAGTAGTACGCTATGAGAATAGCCGCAAAAACGATTATGAATCGGTTTTAAATCAAAGGGAAGATATAGAAACGGTTCTGAGTGAGGCCATGCGCCGTCCTATAAAATTAGAGGCTCGTTTAAGGGCAATCGCTTCTCCAGAAGACGAATATATGCATACAGTGAACTTAATTTTAAATAGTTTTGATGGACGTGTGGTCAGCACTTATAAAAACAACAATCAAATTTAACTAACCTGGAGAAATAGAGGTTAATCTTCTGTGGATGGAAATATTGATGAGCGTTTAATTGAAGTCCCTTATCAGCGTTTGAGTGAAAGAGCTTTACAGGGAGTTTTGGAAGAATATGCCACTAGAGGTGGATATGAGTGTAATATGTCTTTGCAAAAGCGTACAGATATTCTAAAACGCAGATTAGCTAAAGGCGAGTTAGCTATAGTATTCGATCCCGCAGAAGAAAGCGTCAATATTATTGAAAAAGGTTGGCATGCCCATGATTAAAATCGCTTTGATTTCCGATATACACGGCCGCATTTCACCTAAGGTGCTAGATCGTCTTCAAGGCTGTAATTATATTATCTGCGCTGGCGATACTGAAAGTCCGGCTATTTTAGCCGAGTTGGAAGCTATAGCTCCACTTACTGTTGTTAGGGGAAACTGCGATTGGCGTCCTTGGGCTGATGATTTACCCAAAGATGCCGTTCTCAAAGCTGGTGAACTGAGTATTTATGTAATACATAATTTAGACAATCTTTCATTTAATCCCAATCCGGATAAGATTGACGTTATAGTTTATGGACATACGCATCGTTATAAGCAATATTATGAAAATGATGTCCTTTACATAAATCCTGGCAGTGTGTCTGAACCGCGCGGTGGACAGTACCCTCATATGTACATTTTAGAAGCTGAGGGCAAGAATATTTACGTTAAAAGCCTAGACGTTTAATTTTTCAGGCCTATTTTACATTATAAATTAAAGACCTTATTAGGCTCGCAGAAGCTTTAGCTTCGCTTATCTTTAGGGAAGGCCTAACGGATCGCTAGAGCGAACAGAAAGGCACTTCTTGAGCCTTTGATGGCAGTTTTATCCTTACTTTACGGAGATATGAGTTTATGCAAAGACAAATTATGAGGCAAATGCAAAAGATGCAGAACGATTTAGCCTCCGCTCAAAAAGAACTTGAAAATGCTACTGTAGAAGGATCGTCAGGTGGCGGGGCGGTGAAAGTTGTGGTAACTGGCAGCCAAGTCGTTCGTTCCATAAGTATTTCCAAAGATGCCATCGATCCTGAAGACGTCGGTGTTTTAGAAGATCTAGTTTTAGTGGCCATCAACGACGGGTTAGAAAAATCTCGTGAGCTCTCCTCTAACCGTATGGGAAGGGTTGCTGCTGGTTTGAATTTACCTCCGGGTCTTTTTTAGCAGTGGTAAATGTCTAAATTCCCTAAATCTTTAGAGCTCCTTTTAGAGCAGCTTCAGCAGCTGCCAACAGTAGGTCCCAAAACTGCTTCTCGTTTGGCTTTCTATCTATTAGGTGCTTCTCGAGAGCGAGTTGAGGCTTTAGCTAGGGCTATGGTCGAAGTTAAGGTGCGTTTGCGTGCCTGCTCTAGGTGCGGGAACCTGGCCGAAGGAGATTTGTGCGAGATCTGTCGCAGCTCCGGCCGCAGTACTGATACCTTGTGTGTAGTTGCCAATGCGCGCGATCTTATGGCTATAGAAAGTTCTGGAGAATACGCTGGCCTTTACCATGTTTTGGGCGGTCTTATTTCTCCTCTTGACGGTATTGGACCTGAACAGCTGAATATCGATTCCCTGCAGGAGCGTTTGAAGCAAGAACCTATAAAAGAAGTGATTCTAGCTACTAATCCCACCGTTCCAGGTGAAGCCACAGCTTTATATCTAAAAAATATTCTCTCTAACTGCAATATTAAACTCACCAGGCTGGCCTCAGGGCTGCCTATGGGAGCCGATCTTGAATACGCCGATCCGCTTACTCTTTCTAGAGCCTTAGGTAACAGACGTCCTTTGTAAGAAGAGCTTGGCAAAAATGAAAAATCCCCCCTCTTACGCCTTAAGTTTTGCGGCTAAAGAGTAGGGGATTTTTTTATAAAGAGATGGTCAAATTAGAACTCAGCAGTGGCGCCAATTTGAATTCCGTCATATTTGAGATTCAAATTGCTGGCACTATGCTGTTCGTAATGGTAGCCTATTTTAGCTTGAATAGGGCTATCTTTAAAGTTTGTTCTCAGACCGATATCCCATTCCCAAACATTGAGCTTGCCATCAGGATTGCCATCCAAACCAACGCTTTTTGTGATCATGCAGGGGTAGTATACCGCTTGGCCATAGAGTCCTACGGGGTCCCAGCTAAACTCTGCGCCTAAACCGAAACCAAAACCGGACGAGTTTTCTATGTTTGCTTTTCCGGTATGGCCGGAACTGTCGGGCCATCTAGAAGTTAAACTGGTGTTTTTGTAGCCTACATAACCGTAAAGGGGGGACAGTGCCGGAGGCTTGTCCATAGTACGGCTGCTGTTTGCAATTGAAGCTAAGTTAAAGGGAATTTTGGCATAGACCTTGAGGTCATTGAACTCTGGGTCGGAGCAATTCATGGTAATAGGATCGTCAAATTCATTAACGCCGACTATGTCCAACTTGCTTCCGCCGCCTCTAGTAAAGCTTCCGCCAAACATAATTCCATCGAAGATTCTGCCTTCGCCGCTAAAAGTTATAGCGGTAAGATTAGAATGGACCACACCTGAGGGCTTAGACGTAGAAATACGCAAAGGGCTGTAAGTCAGTTCAAAGCGCATATCGTGGTCTGGACCGGTTTGGGCCGCCGCAGGAAGCGCTGAAAATAGTGCAGCACCTAGGGCAAAAGCTGTTATAAATTTTTTCACAGAGCCAGACTCCTTCACGAGGTAATAAAAAAACTGCGAAGAGCCATTAACTTCAACGAGGCCCTCCTATTTCCTTGCCGGTAGAAGTTCTCCCCTAAGTGCTTAGGCCCTTTGCAGTTTTCGAAAACAAATACAAAATAATTAGTGATCGTTTACTTTAGTAGCTGGAGCAGTTTTTTTCTCTCTAGCCAGCTGCATCTTGTAATCGACATAAGTACTGTCAGGACGAACTTTTTTAGCTTCTTCATAAATAGAGAGAGCTTCTTCGAAGCGTCCTTCTTTTAAGTAAATGTCACCGCAGAGGGTCAGAGCATCGAAGCCCTGAGTATATCCTTTAGGATCGAGCTCTGCACTGCGCTTAAGGTAGGGAATTGCCTCTTCGTACTGGCCCATATCGTAAAGAGCTGAGCCCATAAAATACTGTCCGTCGGGATAAGCAGGCAGCTCTTCTATGATGCGCTGATAAATATCTTTAGCTTCTGATGGTTTTTTTTCATCAACCAAAAGGATATTACCCAAACGATCCATGGCCATAATGTCATGAGGGTTTAAACGCAAAGCTCTTACAAAGAATCCTTTAGCACGTGGCATCATGCGCTTTTGGAAATAAACTAAGCCCATGCCAGAGTAAGCCATAGCATTTTCAGGATCATTTTCTACTGCCGATTTGAACTCAGTAAGAGCTTCATCTAAAGAGTTGGGCAGAAGCTTTCCTTTTAAGAAGTAGGCCATGCCGAGTTTGCTCAAAGATTCTCCGTTTTCTCCTGTCGAAGCTGCTTCGGTTTCAATTTGGCTAACTATGCCGTCTACGTCTTTTTTGCGGTAGTAGGCATCTAAAATGTAGGCTAAAGCTAAAGTGTTATGAGGATCTTTAGTTAGGATTTCTTCAAACTGTTTTATAGATTCATCCCACTGACCAGTGTAAAAAGTTTGCAGAGCTTGAGTCATTTCTTCTTGATCGGTACCGTTCTCTTCCGCTCCAGCAGCAGCTTGCATAGAGCCGAAGATTCCGCAGGCCAGGATCAAAGTAAAAACAAATTTATACAGATTCACGTGGTAACTCCCCTTGCAATTTTGTATATGTGTGGCTAAATAATCTTTTCAAAAAGGGCATCTTTCGGCCTTTAATTGCCTAGTTTCAGTCTTTGTCCTTCCTTTAAGGCAAAAAGTACTTTTATTTGCTTAAATCGATATCGCATATTTTAAAAATATATTACGCTTAGATATTAATCATGTGCACTAGTTGCTAAAGGTTAAGCTTATCTTACTAAGTTCTTTATTCATATCCGCAGAGTCGTCGGTATTCCCTTAAAACGTTGCGTACATAATTTTGAGTTTCTCGGTAAGGAGGTATGCCTTGATATTTTGATACTGCCCCTGGGCCGGCGTTGTAAGCTGCCAAAGTTAAAGATAATGCTTTAGGAAGGTAGGTTAAATCTTCTGTGCTACTGCATCCATATCGCAGCAAGTGACCTTTCAGAATGTAGCAGGAGCCGCGTATATTTAGATTTATATTGTAAGGATCATCTGTTTTGACCGATTTAGCTGTCTCCGGCATAAGTTGTCCTAAACCGATAGCTCCTGCGGGAGATACAGCTTTAGGGTTGAAATTAGATTCACAGGCCAGCACAGCCGTAACTAGGCGCGGATCTAAAGAATATTCATAAGCATAATGGAGTATAGCCAGTACTATTTTTTTTGTATCTTTGTCGCTTAAAGTAGAATTGTAGTAGCGGATCGTGTGATAGTAAGAATTTAAGTAAGCCTGAGATTTATAGGGCTCTTGTAGAATTATATCCTGAGCTGAAGACGGGATAGGCTGCCAAATAAAAAGCAGCATTAGTATAAAAGTGTGTAAGCTTTTGCTGCATTTTACAATATTAGGAGCCATAATTATAAATTTACTCTCCTTTCCAATCAGCTAATAAAAATATCCAAGGCTCGCTGAACCTTGGATATTTTTATCTCTTGCAGCAGATTGTTTAGCCTTTTACCGCTCCCTTAGTGAGACCTTCAACTAAGAAGCCCTGCAGCAGGAAGAAAAGTACCATAATGGGTATGGCGCCCAAAATAGAACCAGCTGTAAAGAGAGACCAGTTTGTGGAGAAGTTGCCGGAAATAAAGCTCTGCATGCCTACAGCCAAAGTATATTTACTTTCATCAAATATCACTACCGAGGGGAAAATAAAGTCGCTGTAGGGACTTATGAAATTAAATATAGCTACTACCGCTAAGATGGGGCCCATCAAAGGTAGAATAATGCTGACAAAAGTTTTAGTTGTACTAGCTCCGTCGATTAAAGCAGATTCCTCCAATTCATTAGGGAGGGAGTCGACATAACCCTTGATCATCCAAGTGTTAAAAGGAATACCTGCGCCAATGTACACTAAGGAGAGTCCCAGTAGTGAATCTAAACCGATCAAACCGCCGGTAAGATCTCCTAAATGCTGGAGCATGCTGAAGATAGCTACCATTGCCATGGCAGCTGGAAACATTTGCAGCAAAATCATGGTCATCAGGCCGTTTTTGCGTCCGAAGAACTTGAAACGGGAGAAAGCGTATCCAGCTAGAGCTGTCACCATAATGGCTATGATACTGGAGAGAGCCGAAACGACTACAGTATTCCAAACCCAGCGCAAAAACGGCGTTTCAGTAAGCAGACGCTTGTAATTTACGAGAGATAGCTCACTAAAACGAGGGATCAGGTTAGTGGAGATCAGTGTTGAGCTCTCTTTTAAAGAAGAAAAGAGCACCAGAATAACCGGCATGACCGTTAGACTTACACAGATGATCAGCAGCAGATGAAGCAGTATCTTTTGGAGGGTGGTCATTTTTCTAGACATAACAATTCCTCTTTGCTAGTGCGAATCAGTAACAGAGTCGGCTCTGGTTACTTAATATCATCGAAAGCGCCAGTCATCTTGAAGTTGACGCCGGAAAGTGTGGCTACCAAGATAAAGATGAAGATAGCGTAAGCGCAGGCTAAACCGTATTGGAATGAATTAAAAGCCAGCTTGTACGAATAAGTAATCAGGATATCGGTAGCCCCCGCGTCACTGCCCGGAACTGGAGGACCGCCGGCGGTCAGTAAGTAAATGGCAGTAAATTGGTTAAAGTTAAAGGCGAAGCTGGAAATCAATACGGGCAGTAAAGAGGAGCGCAGCAGGGGAAGAGTAATCGACTTGAACTGCAGCCAGGGGCTAGCTCCATCCACATCGGCAGCTTCATATACGTCGGTAGGCACAGACTGTAAGGCACCCAAACATACGGTGAGTTGGAAGGGGAAGGCTAACCAAATATTCACCATAAGCACGGAAATATGAGCCCATCCCACTCTATCGAGCCAAGCGATAGGCAGTTGCAAGTCGTAGCCCATAAAGCTGAGCAGATATTTTAGCAAGTTATCCAAGCCTAAGTTTTTCAAAATAACATTGAAAGCACCAAACTCCGTATTGAGCAACCCTTGCCACATTAGAACGGAAATAAAGGCCGGAATAGCCCAGGGCACAATAAAGAGAGTTCTATAGATGGAACTCCCCTTTAAATCGGGTTTGTTTAGCAGAACAGCTAAGAAAATGCCTACAGCCTGACTGAGCAGAACTGATCCTGCGGCCCAGATAAGAGTCCAGACGAAGACGCGCACAAAAGTAGCCGTCTCAGGGCCGCTGATGATTTTCATGAAGTTGCGCAAACCAACAAAACTGAACTCATTGTAATGGTATAGCGAGTAGTTAGTAAAAGCTAAATATACGGAGTAAAGATTAGGCAGCAGACTCAACACTCCAAGCAAGATCAAGGCTGGAGTGAGGTAAGCATATGGGAGTAGTCCGTTTTTATTTTTCATTTATATTCCCCTACAGCTTCTGGTTGGTGCTTATTCAAGCATGAGATTGATCTTTTGAACTATGCGATCGTTGGCTGTTTTAAGCTCAGTAGGAATGTCTACTTGTCCTTTGCTTATAAGCTCAATGCTTTGCCTCATAGGTTCCCAAATCTGCATGGCCGCAGGGTGTGTAGGCATGGGTACGCTATTGGCACAAATATCAGCAAAGGCTATGATGTCTTTATTATCCTTACAAAGTTCAAGAGCGGATATCTTTGTCGGTGGCCGACCGGAGGTTTTGCTCATATCAGCCATATTCTCGGGAGAACTTAGGAAAGCCATCAATTTGCCGGCGTCTTGAGGCCTTTGAGAATATTTGTTAAGCATAAATCCTTGAACTCCAAGAAACGGCTTTATCAGATTACCAGAGTCAGTAACGGGGAAAGGATCTATTACATAGTGCACACCGGAATTTCTTATCTGATCTAGGAACCAAGGACCGTTGGGTATTACAGCAGCCTTACCTTCTAAAAATAGAGTTCTGGAAATATTTTCAGTGCTACCTTGTTTGATAAGATCGTATTTTTGACTAAGATCGCGCAGAAATTCAGCTCCTTTAGCTGCTCCTGGGGTGTTGATTCCTACGTCGGTGGGAACGTAGTTTCCTTGACTATCCTTACCTATCATGTAGGCTCCTTCAGCAAGAAGGAAAGGCATAGAGAAATAAGGCTCTTTTATTTCAAAATAGAATCCGTTGATTTTTCCAGCCGATTCTTTCTGAATCCGCTGAGCTTGAGCAACTAATTCGGCAGTAGTTTTAGGACGCTCAGGCATAAGATCTGGATTGCGGAACATGGCCAAGCACTCCATGCACAGAGGAGCCATGTAAATTTGCTGGTTAAATCTTACAGAATCTAGAGCCACAGGGACATAATCTGATTGATTTATTACCTCATCGGGAATGGGGGAGAGCAAACCGGCAACGGTCAACATACCAATCCAGTCTTGGGCTCCTACGACAATATCCGGACCTAAACCAGCCGGAGCGGCTACCAAAAATTTATTCTTCAGATCCCGATAGGGCACTTTGAGAAATTCAACTTTAAGGCCAGTTTGTTTTTCAAACTCTTGGCACTGACGCTTAAGGGTAGGGAACTCAGCATCCATGCCCGACCAAATTAAGAGAGGCTTGGGGCCTGTTCCTTTTTGCATACAACCGGCCAAAAGCAGACTGGCCAGCAGAACGAAAATTGAAAAGAAGCAGAAACGACGCATGGCCCTGACTTCGTTTTTTTAGTTAGAGTTCCCCCTTTAGGGGAAACTTTGGGCATTAAAGTTAAGTACAATGCCGTTTCGGTCTGGAAAGAGTGGCAGATAAGAGATATTGAAATTGAATCAGGCCGCTCCAAAGTCGTTCTTAAAACTATTTATTTAAAAATTTCTAGCTCTTTGTTTGGTCATCTTATATTATCCTATATCAGGTAGTATGTTAGGTAAGCAGAATTTTAATTGTGAATAAAATTCTAACACAGTCCTGAAGGGAAAAAAGCCAGGCCCTAGCGAAGGAGCAGAAACGTTAAAAGGTTTCTTAGAAGGAAAAGCTTGCGGTTTCTGCAGCGGTACTGCAGATGCTGGAGGCTTTAGGCAAGTTTTTTTAACCGGCGTCCTCTCCTAATATGTTTTGGGGCGTCTATTTTTGGAGGAAAAAATGTCAGTACGTGTTGCTATTAATGGTTTCGGTCGTATTGGTCGTCAAGTCGCCAAGATGATGATTGAGAATTACGGCGATGTTATGGAAGTTGTTGCTATTAACGACCTTACAGAACCCTCTGTATTGGCTCACCTTTTCAAATACGACTCTAACTATGGCATTTTCCCTGGTACCGTCGAAGTAAAAGAAGGCTCTATCGTAATTAATGGACAGGCCATTAAAATTCTGGCTGAGAGAGATCCTAAGAATCTTCCTTGGAAAGAACTCGGTGTTGAATATGTCGTAGAGTCTACTGGTCTCTTCCGCGATCGCGAGAAAGCTTCCTGGCATCTCGAAGCCGGCGCTAAGAAGGTCATCATTACTGCCCCTGCCAAAGGTGAAGACATCACCATCGTTATGGGTGTAAACCATGAGAATTATGATCCTGCTAAGCACGACATCGTCTCCAACGCTTCTTGCACCACTAACTGCTTAGCTCCTTTCGCTAAAGTTTTGAACGACGAATTCGGCATTAAGCGTGCCTTGATGACTACAATCCACTCCTATACCAACGATCAACGCATTTTGGATCTCCCTCACAAGGATCTCCGCCGCGCTCGTGCTGCTGCTCTCTCTATGATCCCCACCACCACTGGTGCTGCTAAAGCTGTAGCTTTGGTTATTCCCGAGCTGAAGGGTAAGTTTGACGGCTTCGCTATGCGCGTTCCTACCCCCACCGTCAGTGTCGTTGACCTCGTAGCTTTTGTTGAGAAAGAGAACGTTACCGTAGAAGAAATTAACGAAGCTTTCCGCAAGGCTGCTGCCGGCAAGATGAAGGGCGTGCTTGGCGCTTCCGATGAGCCTTTGGTTTCTGTTGATTACAAGATGGATCCTCGTTCCAGCATCGTTGACCTGCCTTTGACTATGGTTCAGGGCGACATGGTTAAGGTTGTTGCTTGGTACGACAACGAGTGGGGTTATTCCAACCGTGTAGCTGATTTGGTCAACTACATGATTACTGGTAAAGTTCACATCAGCGAGCGCTAGTTAATTTAGGCTAGTTTAGCCCGGAGCTTTTTCCGGGCTTTTCTTTTGTACTCGGCTGTCATGGCTTAGAAAGGGCAGAAAGGCGATTTTTTTACATCGCGTTTCTGTTGCTGCCCCCATTTTATACTAGGCAGGGGCTCCATATATTTCAATGTAAGAAGGACATTCACCCATGAGTAAATTCAATACCATTCGCGATCTCGATGTTAAAGGCAAAAAAGTTTTAGTACGCGTGGACTTCAATGTTCCTTTAGATGGTGAGACTGTAACTAACGACAATCGCATTCGCGCTGCTTTGCCTACCATTAAAGCCCTTTTGGATGGTGGAGCTGCTGTTATATTAGCTTCTCACTTGGGCCGTCCTAAGGGGAAGAAAGATCCTAAATATTCCTTGAAGCCTGTCGCTGTTCGTTTAGCTGAGCTTTTAGGACAAGAAGTTATTATGGCTCCTGACTGCATCGGTGAGGAAACTGCGGCTATGGCCAGTAAGCTCAAAGCTGGTCAGGTTATGTTGCTGGAAAATGTGCGCTTCTACGCTCAGGAAACTGATAATGATGAAGCTTTCGCTAAAGAATTAGCTTCTTTGGCTGATATTTACGTAAATGATGCTTTCGGTTCCGCCCATCGCGCTCACGCTTCCACTACTGGTGTGGCTTCCTTCTTACCTTCTGCTGCCGGCTTGCTTATGGAAAAAGAACTTAATGAGTTGGGTAAGCTTCTTACCGACGCCGAGTCTCCTTTTGTGGTAATTCTGGGCGGTGCAAAGGTCTCTGATAAGATTGGTGTCATGGAGAACTTGATAGGCAAAGCTGACGCTATTTTAGTTGGTGGTGGTATGGCTTATCCTTTCCTCAAAGTTCGCGGTTTGGAAATTGGTCGTTCTCTCTGTGACGGCGACTTATCTGTGCCTCAGTCTATCTTAGACAAAGTCAAGGGAACTAAGACTGAGCTCGTTCTTCCTGAAGATGTCGTAGTTGCCGATGAAATTGCTGAGAATGCTCCTCACATTCAAGTTGATGTTACTGCTATACCTGCCGATAAGATGGGTTTAGATGTCGGCGACAAAACTATCGCCAAGTTTAAGGATATTATAAGTAAAGCTAAGACTATCTTCTGGAATGGTCCTGTAGGCGTCTTTGAAAAGAAACCCTTCGATCGCGGTACCCGTCAGATAGCTGAAGCCGTTGCTGCTTCTGAAGCCCGCAGCGTCGTCGGTGGTGGCGATTCCGTAGCTGCTCTTACTCAAGCTGGTTTAGCTTCAAAAATTACCCATGTATCTACCGGTGGCGGTGCTTCTTTAGAATTTGTTGAGGGGCGTCAGCTTCCCGGAGTAGTCGCTCTCTGTAAGTAACTTTATTAACTTTTATTAACTCTGATAGCTTGACCGTTAGCTGCGGTCTTGCTATCATTTTTTAGATTTTGGAGGTTTTATGCGCATTCCGCTCTTAGCAGCTAACTGGAAAATGAATATGGCTCGTACCGAGGCCCACAAACTTGTGACCGAATTATTGGCCCAAGTAGGCGATGTTAAGGATCGCGATATCGCAATTTGTCCTCCTTTTCACCTTTTAGCCGATGTCGAAAAATTAGTTGAAGGACATGACAATGTCTATTTAGGTGCTCAGGATCTTTATTGGAAAGATTCCGGCGCTTATACCGGAGAGGTTTCTGCTCCTATGCTTCTAGATGTCGGCTGCCGTATGGTTATTATCGGTCATTCTGAGCGCAGAGCTATGTTCGGTGAAACCGATGAAACTTGTTCCAAAAAAGTAGCAGCTGCTGTGGCTCACAAGTTGATTCCTATTCTTTGTGTGGGTGAGAGTTTAGTTCAGCGTGAAGATAACAAAACTGCTGAAGTTGTTACTAGCCAGCTGCGCGGTGCCCTACAAGGATTAGAAATCGAAGATGGCAATCAATTAGTAATTGCCTACGAACCTATTTGGGCTATTGGTACCGGTAAGACCGATACTCCTGAAAGCGCTAACGAGACTATGGTGTTGCTGCGCAGTACCTTAGAAGAAATTTTTAATAAAGATATTGCTGATAAGGTGCGCTTGCTTTACGGCGGCAGTGTTAAGCCTGCTAATATAGCTGGTTTCATGGCTTGCAGTGACATTGATGGCGCTTTAGTAGGCGGAGCTAGCCTCAAAGCTGACAGTTTCGCCCAGATTGTGCGTTATTAATTTTTTATTTGTGGATTAGGAATTTAGGGTAATGTATTTAGACGTCTGTTTGAGCATTTGGTCTTTCTTAGGTCAAGCTGCGGCCGGAGGAGCTGCTGCCTCTGCTCCTAATGCTGCTGCCGTTACTGCGCCTGCAGTTATGAAATTGAGTGCAATTCAGTATATTTTGATGTTCCTTTATTTGTTGGTTTGTATCTGTCTTACCGGTGTAGTTATGCAGAGGGAGCAGAAACAGGGCGGTTTGCAGGGAATGCTTGGAGGCGGCACGGCCGTAGAGCACAACAAGTATCAGGGCAAAAAGAGCTTTGAAGAGCAGTTGAAGACTGTAAGCAATTACTTAGCTGTTGCTTTCATCGTTCTCTCAATTCTCGTCTCTTACGCTTTGCAGCACAAATAGACGTTTCTTACTGCGAATTATTCTGAATAAGAATTTTTTAGACGCAGTTTTAGTAAGCTCCGGTTGATTACTTCACCCGGGGCTATTTGTGTTTTATTAGGTTTATGTAATTTTGAGGCGCTTCGTTAGAGTGAATTTAGTTAGCGTCTCTTTTTATATATAAAATGTGGCTTCTGTCTGTATAGGTATAAAAAAAACACTCCTCAAGCTGAGGAGTGTTTACTTTACTATTTAGGGAAACAAACTGTAGCTTATCTCCCTATCGAGCTTGTATTTACTTGCCCATTAAGAATTCGATATTCTCTTGAGGATCAATAACGCCCTTGCCCTGCTCGAATTTGCTTACGCCTTCGAGAGCATCAGCGTTCTTCATCATGATCTCTTTAACCTGATCGGGGCTGATGTTGGGTTTTACTTGATGCATGAGCACGTCGACGCCAGCGGCAAAAGGAGTAGCCATGGAAGTACCAGACATACTTACATAGCCGGTGCCCCTATGAGAAGCAGCGGTAATGTTTACACCGGGGGCCAAAATGTCGGGCTTCTCGAGCTTATCGATACGGCTGGGACCACGGCTGGAGAAGTAAGCCAACTGGTCGTCGGAGCGATCAACAGTACCTCTGTCGTCGAGAGCGCCTACGGTAATGGCATGAGGGGCGTTGCCGGGGGAGCCGATGGTACCGGAACTGGGACCTTCGTTACCAGCAGCTACTACACAGCTAATACCAGCAGCGTGAGCAGCTTCAACAGCTTGTACTACGGGGTCATCTTTGTAGCTCTGGGAAACATAACCGCCCAAAGACATACTGATAACATCGATGTTTAACTTCTCTTTGTTTTCAACGGCCCATTGTACGCCTTTGATAACGTTGGAAAGAGAACCTGAACCATTGCGATCCAAAACTTTCACGCCGACAATGCTGGCTTCAGGAGCAACACCAGTGTATTTTCCTTCGGAGCTCTTGCCGCTACCCGCGCAGATACCGGTGCAGTGAGTGCCGTGACCCTGATCATCGTAGGGCTCAGTGCGACCGTTGACCATATCTTTGAAACCAACAATACGACCTTCAAAGTCGGGGTGTTGAGCTATACCGGTGTCGATAACGCATACAGTTACGCCTTTACCGGTGATGCCTTGGTCGTGAAGTTTATCTACGCCTAAAGTTACGTTGGCTGTATCCATTAAGGGACGGAAAGTATTTTCGAGATCTTCCAGCTCGTTGCGGGGAATGCCAATCTGGGCATCCATGAATACTCGGTTACCTTCTTCGTTGGCCTTAGCTAAGTTAGGGAGAAGAGTACCATCAGCGGAAGGATTGACGGTCACGGCGAAGCCATTGACCAAAGGAAGATCTGCAGTCACTTTATTCTCGGGATTCTGGGCGAGAATAGAAGCGCGCATTTCTTCGAGCTTAGCTTTATCACTGTTGGTGATAATTAAGTTTACAGGGCCGTTGTTGGAAGAAGCAATAAAGGTCTCTTCGGGCTGCTTCTCAGCGGGAGCCTGGGCGGGAGCGGACTTCGCACCAGTGTAAATCTGCGAAGTAGGAGCGCTCATAGTTGGACGAATTTCCATTAGTAAAACTCCTTTCAATGGAGGGAGAACTAATGAGATTATTTCTCAATAGCATTTCATACAAAACAACTTCGTTATTATATTACCATTATATCACTAAGCAATGTTATTTAAAATGTGAACATTAAGACAATAAAGTTCTAATTGTGTATGCAATTTATATTGTTCTGCATTATTTTATTTGATAAGTGTGCTGATGAGCTATCTTAATGAAGTGTATAGTTGATAATAAAATACAATTCGCTTTAATACTGTTTTTAAGTTTTTGATTGAGCAGATGAAGCTATTGCGCATTTGTATAAATTATTAACTTGCGAGGGCTAATTAAATGCTTGTCAGCTGCTTATTATCTAGTTCGTAAAAAACTGCGGCGTAAGTTGTTTTTTTAGTCTTTTTTCATTGTGATAAGCTAAGCTGAATGGGGAAGGAAAGCAAGCTGCGGTTGTACAATGCTCAGCGAATTATGGACAACGTTTCTACTACAGGATCTAACAATGAGCGGCTTCTTTCTGTTACGGAGTTTGCCGCCGCAATAGGTAAGACTGAGCGTCAAGTTTACCGTTACGTCAGTCAGGGTAGGATTGTTCCTCAGGAAGGAGGGGGCCGAGGCGGCATACGCATTCCTGAGAGTGAAGTAGCTACTTTTTTGGCTAATAATAATAACAATAGTGCTTCTGGTTCCTGGGGACGTATTCGCAACAGACGCAGCCGTGAAGATAACTTTGAGAGCAGTTTGGAAAATGTCTCTTTGTCTGCTAGTGACGCTGAACAGGCTATCGGTCGCAATGCAGATGAAGAAGGTAAGGTAAAAAGCTTTACTCAAAAAGATGGTACTGTTGGTACAGGCAGAACTGATGCTTCTGGCGAGGGAGCCTCTCCCGTATCCTTTGAATATGTTGATTCTTCAGATGATTTGGAGGAACAACTGGCCGATGATAGTGATGATACAGATGAAGTTGTGTCGGATTCGGGGGCTACTTTCCCTACTAGTGTACCTCTAGAACGTCATGAAGCGGCTGTAATGCGTTTGGGCTACATGCAGAGTCAGTTGGAGCAAGTGCAGCGTTTACTTACTGATGGTACACAGAAAGACAAAGAAAAAGATGAAAAGCTTCAGACGATGATGAAAGATCTCGATGAAGCTCAAAGAGAAATTTTGCGCTTAGGGGCCAAAATAGAAGCGGCTAACGAGAATCGTAAGGAAGCTGAAATGAGAGCTAATCATTTGGCTGTAAAGTTAGAAGCTGCTGAGCGTTTGGCTAATCTTCCTTGGTGGAAGCGTATATTCTTGTAATATTTTTGGTGTTTTTTAACTAATAAAAGGGCATACCTGCTTTTAGTCTAATAACGGCAAGGGGGAGGAATTTTATTAGCAGTTTAGGTCATATTTTAAAGGAGATAATGTTATCATTATGAGTAGAGAGTTTTATATTTGTCGTCAGTGCGGAGTTATTGTAGGGTCTATGGAGCCTTTGGGCGCAGAGTTAATCTGTAATGGTCATCCTATGGAGCTGCTTAAAGCTGGCGCTCAGGATGCTTCTAAAGAGAAACATGTGCCTGAGGTTAAAGTTCAAGGCAATAGAGTTGAAGTTCAGGTGGGCAGTGTGCTTCATCCGTCTTCTGCTGAGCACTATATTCCTTGGGTATACTTAGAGACTGAAAAAGGCGGTCAGCGTAAATCTATTAAGCCTGGTGAGGAACCTAAGGCTGTGTTTGAGCTGGTCGATGATAAGCCATTGCGTGTTTATGCTTACTGTAATTTGCACGGTTTGTGGGTCGCAGAGCTGTAGGCAGAGCATTTATCAATAAAAAAATCGGCCCTCTGCAAAAAGCAGAGGGCCGATTTTTTTAGTTTATTAAATAGAAGCGACCTTCTTAGAAGAAGCTCTCTCTTTGTATAAAGGCAGGTATTCAGCCAACACTTCGCTGTCGGGATATCTGGAAGCTAATTTATCGTAAATTTTGATAGCTTGATCCGCTTTGTTCTGAGCTTCGCAGAGACTGTACTCTATATGAGCTAAAGCTGTAGTAACAACATAAGAGTTAGGATATTTAGAAATGAACTCTTGCATTACAGCTGGAACCCTCTTGACATCGAGTGCCTTCTCGCTCATATAACCATCTATGTCGTTAGGATTTTTCTTTTCGTAGGCTGCTTTAAGATCTATTTCTAAAATAACTAAATGCTGCCAGGCCTGACGGTCGGAAGGATCTACTTGAGCTACCACAGCGCTATTTCCGAAAGTTTTTTCGTTTTCAATGTAGAGGGGCTGCTCTAAAACTTCACTCTTGTAGCGGGCAAAAGTCATGGCCTTGACTAAGTCGTAAGTAGCTAAATCTTCTTGAATGTACTTATCGCTTTCATTTTTATCAACAATTACCAAATGACCCTGCTGTACTTTTTTAGTTAAGTCTTTAGAAAAGAGGGAAGCTACATCCCTTTTGGCAACTATGGACTTTGAGGTGGTGTTAAAACCAAAAAACATATTTACTACCCACAGCAGCACTGCAAAAACAACGATTATTTTTATAAATTTTACCATAGCTCTCTCTTAGACAGCATCACGCTGCATTTTTTTCTTAAAAAATTATACCAAAAAAATCGCACTCAAATAACGAGTCCTTTCTTAAATAGAAGCTCGACTCAAAAGGCGATCTCTAATAGAAATTATACTTTTAGTTGAAATATCCCACCTGTTCATTAATTATCTAGAGATAATATCTAGCTTTACTAAGGCTTGAAAAATTTTTTTTACCTAATTTACAGAAAAAAAGGCATAAAAAATGCCGAATCACGATTTTTATCTGATTCGGCATTTCTTATTTTTTTACTATCTAACGGCCTCTACACAAACAACGGTCGGCCATTATAAAGTTTGAATGCTAGTCTGATAGCAGTAAACATGACTTCTATCGGTATTGACGTCGCTGCCCCAATTCCAGTGAGTAGTGAACATGAACTGAACGGGATACTGACCATCAACCTCATCAGACGGATAAGATATCAAACCAAAAGGATCGACCAGTTTGTCAAGTATATCAATATTTGACTTGTTGACGATCTTTTTAGATTTGGCATCGTAGCGAACAAAGCTGAGCGTACCTTTAAGCTGAGGATTGTTGTAAAGGGTTGTGGTTCCAGTTGTAAGGTAAGCCAAATCGAGATAGCGCTTCTGATCGTCGTTCAAAGGATTCGTGAGGTTCAAGCTTACAGGGTACTGCAAGTTGTCGAGAATCATTTCGTACTCGGGATCGTTGACACGCAAGTTGTCTAATGTCTCATCATATCTGGTCTTGTATTTGTAGATCCAGAGAGCACCGTCGGTAGCTGATTTGGTAGCACGGCCGTAGCAATCTAGGGCGAAACCGCTGGAAATAGCTAAATACTGGTTGCCTGCGCCATCGTTATCTTCTACGTTCTTTATCCAAACCAGATCGTAAGGGTTGAGGCGATCGCTGTAGCGATTTTCAGGAGTAATGTAGTTTATGAACTTAGGATTGGTCAAGCCTGTTCCGTATTTATGATCGGAGCTTCTGAGGTCATCTTCCGTTCTATTATTAACAAACAAATAAATCCTACCGTCTCCCTGGCAGCTAACAGTAGCGTAAGGGCCTGATGAAGCGTTGATCATAGACGGATAATTTAAGCCACTCACGGCAATGCCCAAGTGGTTTTCGTCTTTTAGACTAGTTTTCTCCAGGAAGTCTTCCTCGAAAGCAATGAACTTAACGGTGCCGTTCTCTACGTAATCTGTCCAAAATAGAGTATTTACAGCGTTTTCTTCGTGACTGAAGCTCTGCCTACCAAAAGAGCAGACTAGAGGGCAAGTGGTTGAAAGAGCAGTACCGTAGTCGAATACGTTTACAGCTTTAGCTTCGTTCCAACCGTCAGCGCGGCTTCCTAAGCTCATAAGATAAACAGCCTTCTTTGTTCCCAAATCGGTAACTGCTAAATAGAGTATGTCGTCATCGGGATTATTAGGGGTATTGGAATCGTTGATCATACCCGTAATGTAGAAAGGATTCTCAAAAGTGTTATTTTTGTCAAAAGTATTGTTGCCTACGCGGAAGCGAACCGGAACTTCTTTAGGCTCTTCTTCTTTAGAACCTATACTATATTTTATCAGTCGGTACTTGCACTGCTGACTACTTAAACCGCTGCCGCCAGCATAAAAACCCTGAAGGGTGTAAATATTATCTTCGTCGTCGAGATACTGATAAGTAGGATTATGAATATCTCTGTTAGCTAGGGCATCGTAAAGCTCATCTTGGACTGGCTCCGGAGGGGCCGGAGGTTCAGGTGTAGTTGTGGAGGTCGGAGCTATGCTCGTGTTGGTGGGGAATGGATCCAACACGCCCATACCGCTACCTGAGCCCCCGCAACCAATTACTGAGAGAGATACTGCTGATAGAACTGAAAAAATGGCAATGCCTAATCCGTGCCTCACCATTTACCTCCTGGTAATAGATACTTTTAATTTTTTTTTAGCTTAATTTGCTATGCTGAACAGCGACAGAAAACTCTTCCGCCGCTGGAGGGGCTCCGTTTCGGAAGCCGGGTTATAAGCGACAAATATGTTTGTTAGCCATAAATGAAGTTTCCCCCGGCTTCTTTTACAAAGCGGAGGAAACAACATATTTTTTTTACTAGTTAGGCTTGTTTTTCAGCTGCCGCCTTAGCTTCGGCAATTACCTGCTCCGCTACCATAGGCGGAGTCTCTTCGTAATGGTCAAATTCCATAACGAAGGAGCCGCGTCCTTGAGTAATACTGCGCAGGTCGATGGCGTAGCGCTGCATCTCTGCCAAAGGAACTTGAGCGTTAATGCACTGCAGACCGTGGCCGATAGGATCCATGCCACTGATTCTGCCGCGCTTAGAGTTGAGATCGCCGATTACATCGCCCATATAAGAGTCGGGAACGGTAACTTCAACATTAACAATAGGCTCTAAGATGACAGGCTTGGCTTTGGGAGCGCCGTTCTTGAATGCTTGCATACCGGCAATCTGGAAGGCCATATCAGAGGAGTCCACTTCGTGCATCTTGCCATCGAAGAGACGAACTTTGACATCTACTACGGGGTTGCCGGCTAATATACCGCTCTCCATAGCTTTGCGTACGCCTTTTTCTACTGCAGGTATATAGTTCTTGGAAACTACACCGCCGACGATATTGTCTTCAAATACGAAACCGCTGCCTGAAGGAAGGCCGCTGATTTCAATGCTGACTTGGGCAAATTGACCGCGTCCGCCCGCTTGTTTCTTGTGACGATAGTCTTCAGAAACCTTACCTTTAATAGTTTCGCGATAAGGAATTTTGCGAGCATAGAGCTCTACGTCTACGCCCATTCTCTTGAGACGCTCAACGCAAAGGTCGAGCTGTACATCGCCGATACCTGTAAGAATACTCTGGTGGGTCTCTTCTACGCGATCCAGCTTAAGAGTGGGATCCTCTTGGAGCAGACGCTGTAAGTTAGCAGAAAGTTTGTCCTCATCAGCTTTAGATTTCGCTCTGATAGCTCTAGAGAAGAAGGGACGAGGCAAGTCTAACCCGGGCAACACTACCTTGCGGGAAGCGTCAGAAAGAGTTTCACCGGTAGCAGAAGCGCCTAAGCGACCCACAGCTACAATGTCGCCGGCAGGAGCTTCCGCGACTTTTTCCTGGCTCTTACCGCGAATGGAAAGTAAACTGCCGATCTTCTCATCAGTGCCGCGCGACAAATTGTGCAACACGCTGTCAGGACGCAAAGTGCCGGAGAAGACGCGCATATAAGAAATTTTTCCTACGTAGGGATCAGAACTGGTTTTGAAGATGAGAGCTACAGCGGGAGCCTTAGAATCGGCAGCAATATCTACATCGTTGCCATCACCGTCTTTAGCTACTGTGTCAGCAGTAGGAGCAGGAGCGTAATTTATGACGGCGTCAGCTAATAAGCTGATACCTTTAAGCGTTATAGAGGAACCGCACAGAGCCGGTACAATCGTACCATTCGCCACTAAAATTTTGAGGCCGGCCTTGATCTCATCAACAGAGAGTTCCATGGCTTCAAAATATTTTTCAGTGAGCTCATCAGTTGCCTCAGCGGCGACTTCAACGAGCTGCTCGCGATAGGACTCAACCTCATCGGCCATATCAGCGGGAATAGCAATCTCTGTAGGCACGCCCTTGGCGCCAAAAGAATATGCTTTCTGATCGATGAGATCTATTACACCACTGAAGCTATCAGCAGCACCTATGGGAAGCTGAATGGGAACAACACGAGCTCCTTTGAGCTTCTCTTTAGATTCATCAATTAAGTGATGGAAATTTGCATTCTCTTTATCCATCTTGTTGATGAACATAAGGCGGGCTTTGGAACGGGCTTCGCATAAATCCCAAATTTTCTCCATGCCGACTTCTGTACCGGAGTTAGCAGCAGCCACTAAAATGGCGCATTCGACAACTCTGAGAGCCCCAAGGCTCTCAGATACGAAATCGAAGAATCCTGGAGTGTCGATAACATTTATTTTGTTCTCTTTCCACTCTATAGGAACCAAAGCGGAGAACACGCTCATAGCGCGCTTAATCTCGTCAGGATCAAAGTCGGCTGTGGTATTGCCGCTTTCAATTTTGCCAAGTCTGTCGATGGCGCCTGAGGTGTAAAGCAAGGCTTCAGCTAAAGAAGTTTTGCCGGCTCCTTGGTGGCCGAATAATCCAATATTGCGAATCTTTTCTGTGTGATAAATGTTCACTAGCGGTCCCTCCGTACCGGGCGGGTCAAATTATTCTGCTGTAGCAGGGGTTTCTTCGGCAGCAGTCTCTACAGCGGCTTCTGCGGGTTTATTTTTGGGCTGATAACCTTCACGGTACTCGATGGGAATATACTTGCCTTCTTTTACGGCAACTTCTCTGAGCCATCTGGCGCCGCCAATGCGTACCCAATCCTGACCTTCGATAGGAGCGCAGGACTTGCGGCATTTAGCTGGGGCGTTCTTTTTCGGCTTAGCAACAGACATTTTAAATTAATACCTCCGTATTACAGCGCCAATACCGCAACTTTATGCCTAGAAAGTCGGCTGGCGCAGAAACTTATAATGAAACGATATTATTACACAAATTTAGTAATTTTACAAAATTCTGTAAGCTTTTCTTTTACCTTAATGTTTATCCTTCTTGTGGAGGTACTAATTTTAGTCCTCATTCCTGTAAGCGATAGCTTCTACTTCTATTTTGACGCCTTTGGGGAGTGCGGCTGCCTGAATGGCAGAGCGGGCCGGCGCATTGTCAGTAAAAAATTGAGCATATACTTCGTTAAATTCTGCAAAATCGGCTATATTGTCTAAAAAACAGGTAGTTTTTAACACTTTAGAAAGATCGCTGCCAGCAGCTTCCAGTACGTTTTGCAGGTTTTTTAGCGCCTGCTTTGTTTGTTCTGCTGTTGTTGCACCTACTATCGTTCCATTTTGAGGATCTAGAGGGATTTGACCTGAACAGAAGACCAAATTCCCCCAGCATACGGCTTGAGAGTAGGGCCCTATAGCTTGAGGAGCTTGGTTAGAGATAACTATTTCTTGTTTGAGTTCCATGGTACAGACTAATTTCTCCTTAAATAGTTATTAGTTTGCAAGTTAGGTATTTTTTTGGAAAAAAACTTTATATACCCAATTGTTAATTATTAGGATTGAGCGTCATTATATCAATTAGGAATCCCAATTGAATACAGATCAGAAGTTAAAGTAGTGGAAGGGAAGATAAGTCCAAATTGTAGAAAATCGGGAGGCTTTGTTTTTTTTATCCGATAAATTATAGAGAGCTTATGCTGTGAAAGAGAAAGTTGCTATTTCTTGTACCGCAGAGTTTAATACGGCTTTAAAGAGCGGGGCTGTCGCCTTTATATTGAGCTTGTTACTGTACTTTTGGGCCATGGCCCCGGCCCTTCCGCCAGGTTTTGACAGCGCTGAGCTGATTAGTGCTTGTGCATCAGGAGGGATCGCTCATCCTCCTGGTTATCCTCTGTACACTATGCTTGGATGGGGGCTTTGTTCGTTAAATATAGCTGAACCAGCTTTAACTATGAATGCCTTTTCTGCCTGCTGCAGTGCCTTAACCTGCGGAGGCATCGCTTTTACTGCAACTTTGCTATTAGATTCAGCTGCAGCCGCTTTAGTTGCTGCTTTGCTTTTCGGCTTCGCTTTGAGTCCTTGGCGGATGGCTGTGGGAGCTGAGGTCTTTTCACTTCATTTGCTTTTTCTAAGTTTTTTAATAGCTGCGGCTGCAGTTTATAAGCTGTTTCCTGAGCATCGTTTCGCACTGATATGTTTGATAAGTTTTGTATTGGGACTTTCTTTAAGCCACCATCATACTTCTATTTTGCTTGTGCCGGGATTAGTTCTTTATATTTATCTTTGTCAAAAAAATGGGGCTAATTTCAGTCGCGCAAGTTCGAAAACGGGCTTAAATTCCTATATTGACTCTTTAATTAAGCCAGGGGTAATAGCGATCATCTGTTTCTTGGTCGGTTTATTGCCTTATTTTTGGCTTATTCTGCGTGCTCAGTATTTAACTGCCAATGCTGATTCTTCGACAGCCTTTAATTGGGGAAATCCTTCAAATTGGAAAAATTTTTGGTGGGTAATTTCCAGAAGTGGATACGGCAGTTTACAGCTTAGTACTAAAGGGGATGGTGCGTCCTCTTCTGCTTCTCTGTTTTATTGGGGCTATTCTTTGGCTGCTTTGCAGTTTAAATTGCCAGGAATAATTTTAGGACTATTCGGTTTAGTAATGGTTTGGCGTAAGTATCGGGCTGAGTTCTGGCTTTGGGGACTTCTTTTGCTTTTGTCTGGTCCTTGCTGGGCTCTATACGCTGCTCAGCCAGATTCTTTGGGATATAAAGAAATGATGGAGCGTTTTTACTGCGCTTCTTATTTGGCCTTTAGTTTTTTTATTGCTGCTGGAGTTGTTACATTTTGGCAAAAGTTTAGCTCTGCTTTTGGGAAAGTTTTTTGGGGGCAGGCCGTTATTTTATTGGCTTTAATATGGTCTTTGGCCAGTAACTGGATTGGCGCTTCTGAACGCGGTCAATATTTAGTAAATGATACTATAAAATGTATGGCAGATTCTATCCCTGATAACGGTATAGCAGTGATGCAGAATGATGCCGTCTGCGGGGGTATGTTGTATGCTAAAACTGTATGGAAGCGCAAATTTATGGTAATACCTGTGGGAGTGTGTCGCTCCCAGTGGTTTATAGAATCTCTACCTGAGAAATACCGGCTAATTTTGCAATATCAGGGACTGAGTGCTTTTTTAGAAAGGGCTTGGCGCGATGGTCATCCCGTTTATTTTGACGACGAGCAGACGGCGGGGCAATGCGGTTTGGAATACGCTTCTCGTCATAATGTAGTGCGGTGTGGGCTGCTCTTTCGTTATGAAATGAATGGAGAACACATATACAGTTCTGAGAGGCAGTTAGACCTTTTCCGTGAGCAAGAATTTAAAAAATTACAACAAGCCCAAAAAATGTGCCGTTCGTTGGAATTAAAAAATATAGAGGTGCGTCCCTTCTGGCATCAGTTTATGTTTTACCGATGGGAGCGCACCTATAAAGTTCTGCATAGTTCAAAACTTAGCCGTATAGAAGAATTTTGTCTGCAGGCTGAAAAATCAAAGCTCAGATAGAGCTCTCCATACGTTTTCTGGCTTGTAATAAAGAAACCGCATCATCAATATTGTAAGCTGTTTCTGCATAGGAGCTAATAATGCCGCAACAAGGCTGCTTAAGCAGCCTTGTTGCGGCTTCTTCAATCATGGGTATGGTCAGGCGTCCTATCAAAAAATAAAAGAAAAGCTTAAAACCTAATATTTTGGCAATTTTCCAAGGATTTTTACGAGCATTAGTTACTTCTGATATGGCTGTTTGTATAGCCTCAGCAGCATTGGCTCTAATACAGGTTAAGCCTCCGCCACAAAAAGTGCCTTCGGCTAACTTCACCCAAGTATGTTTTAACTCAGGATATTTAGCTATGGAAACTTTTTTATCTAAAAAGGCATACCAAAGTACATTATTGGATTTTTGAGCACATTTATCCAAAAACTCGTCAACTGATTCACTAGTAAGGAAAGGAAGATCTCCTGCCACCAAAAGTACCGGATCATCATTAGAAGGAACCGCTTTTAAGCCGGAAAAAAGTGAGCTAATCAAGTTAGAACCGGCTGGGGCAACCTCATCGACCCCTTCCCATTCAGCTCCCAGCTCATCTTTTTTTAATGGGCTGACCAATACAATTCGACCCACTTTGGAAGAAGTGCGTAAGGCTCGCAAAGTGTGAGCACTCATAGGAAGACTGCCCACCATTATGTGGCCTTTACCTTTCGTTTTAGGCTCACTAGCTGGTAAATCTTTTATAGAACCTCCCGCCAAAAGTATAACGTTTAGCGGAGTTTTGAAATCGGAGGGGATATAAGATTTATTCATAGCAATCCTTTTGAGAAAAACTGGTTAAGTGTATATGACCTAAATCATGTAAACTATGGAGTAATTCAGGATTCTCAGTCACCTGTTGATAAATTTTTGGGTTAAGCATGGCAAAAATAGTTGAACCACTGCCGCAAAGCTGAGCTGCTTGGCAGCCCCAGCTTAGCAGAGTGTTTTTTATCGATTCAAGTTCTGGGCGCAGATGTTTGGCTGCTGGGTATAAGTCATTCTTCAATTCATTGAGAAAACGAACTTGCCAGAGGTTAGCTTCAGATGAATACGGTTCGGGCTGATTGTTGAGCAGTTCGGCTAAATTGAATGAACTGTTATGTGCGGGATTGCGTTTGTCAATAGGCAGTTGATCCCAAGCTTTATAAACTTCTGGAGTGCTCAGACCAAAGGGAGGGATGAGCAAAAGTACTCCCCAGTCTTTGAATAAAGCTGGAGCGGGCTGGGGGGTAAGTTTTTCTCCTTTATTTAGTCCTCTAGCTGTATTTCCTATTAAACCGAAGGCAACATCTGCTCCCAGCCCTTCTGCAGCCGATAAAAGTTGTTTATGGCTTAAATTTAAATTATATAATTCATTTAAGCCTTTGAGAGCGGCCGCACAATCGGCACTTCCTCCTCCCAGTCCTCCGCCAGCAGGTATATGCTTATGCAAAACAAAGCGGCAGGGAAGTTCCTGGCCTATCAGCGTCTGTAGAGCCCGATGGGCCTTTATAACTAAATTATCTTGGTCGGCGTTTACTGAAAAGCCGCATCCAATTTTATCAACAATTTCTAAGCTTGTTTCTTTAGCTTTTGTTAAAAATAGCAGATCTGCCAACTCTAAACTCTGAAAAATAGTGTCTAGCTGGTGGTATCCATTGGGCAGGGCATCTAAAAGCTCTAAAGTTAGATTTATTTTAGCTGCGGCCCGATAAGTAAGTGTTTTTTCTTCTTCCATATAAGTATTGCACCTTAAAATTGAAGATATCGAGAATATATCTTGCACCGTCTTTTTGAGAGATGTTCCCTTTGCGACATAAAGAAAAAAAATCCCCTATTGGTGTTTCTACACGAAAGGGGGATTTTTTAGTTGAGATTGCTTTACTGATGTAAAGCAGATTCGTTAAGTGGTACTAAATTCTACTTGCTGCTCTCTGTAGAATTGGAGTCTTTAGAACTACTGAGCTTGTAAGCTAGGGGCGATTTAAAGGTTTCTAACTGAGCTTTGGCTAGTTCTTCCAGCTGAGCAAACTTGTCTCTATAAATCCAGGCTTCTTTTACTTCAGTGCGGCTGTAGAACCAAACTTCTGAACCTTTGACAACCGTTTTACAGCTGTAAGAGCCTGTTTCATTACTGAGTGCAATATCTTGCGGCTGACTAATTACCTGGCTTCCTTCAGGCAGGATTAAGCGATAGCTAATTTCGTCTACAAAGGGCGCATCGAAGCGTATCGGATAGCTGCGGGAAGAAGTATTGAGACCTGCTTGCAAAGATTGACTGTTGACAATAGGTAGGGGAGTTTCAAAGCATTTCTTATCTCGGTTGTATCGCGCATAGTTAGCAAACTGAACGGAAGTACCTATAGTGAAGGGCTGGTCGTCTTCTGATTTAGTTGGGAAAAAATGTGAGTAAGGAATAGTCTGGAAGCAGAAATTTGTATCAAATTTGCTGATAATCCAGTTTGTAACTTCCTTACGTTGAGAATCGGAGAGAGTCTGTGCCTGAGCAGAAGCGGTGCGAAGAATATTGGCTCTGGGGCCGTTGTAGGTTATATCGGCAGTCAACTGACCTATTCCGGTAGCTTCAATGCGACCTTCCATATTATGAAGGCCTATATTATTTTCAGGTATATCGACTGGGGCAGAAATCAGTTTGCCCGATTTTGAGCTGTGATTGACGGGAAGCTCTAGTGTAGCTGATCCTTGCCAGCCTAAGTTAGGGGCAGATAAAGCCGTTCCAGGCAGAGTAGGATCGATCCACCAAGTTTTTCCTCCCGGATCAGATACTTTAAGCAAGAATTGATTTACGTAAAGCGGGATGGGAGGTAGTTCGGCGATTGTTTTTAAATCTGAACTGGTTGACATGTAAGGCTCTACTCTCAAACCGGCTCTTTTTAAAAGTGCTCCGGTAAGATAAGCCGCGTCTGGATAGGTTAAAAAACGGGAAGAAGAAGCTTCTTTGAGATTAACACCGCGCCAAAATTCATTGTCTTTGTCTAAGATAGAGAACTTAGACATATAGCCAAGCACATCTTTAATGCGTTTTTCTGCAGGCTTTCCGACCGAAGTAATGCGGCTGGATATCATGCTAAGTGAGGCATTGCGATCTGCCGTTTCGTTCTCCCAGCACTGGCCGAGCCAGGTTGCCAGGTTGTTCCAATCTGCGAAGCTTGAGACTGCCACATATTTATAATAACTTATGGAAGCAGGCATGCTTACGTTGGAAGGAATGACATCATAAGCTTCTTTGGTAGACCATGAGTAAGTGCGGACTCCATTATCTTCATTTACCTCAGGAGAGCGCATATAAGGAACATTAGTAAAAGTGTAAGCTTTTACTTTTGAAGGCACACTCACTTTGTAAGTTGAGTGAAGAATTGGTAAATCGTTCTGCAGATATGAACAAGCCCACCACTGCTTATCTGCTCTGGGAGCGTAGGTAGTTTTTATAGAATACTCTATAATAGAGCCAACTTTTACGCTAGGAAATTCTGCCGCACGAATTTTGCGGCTTTCGTACATAGGTGCCCCTATAATTGATTGGATAGTCTTAATGTTCTCTTGAGGAACTTCAATAACTTCTCCCTCAGGAGTTATAGTGCGGGCATATTGAAATTCCACAGTTTCACAGGAAGCATCGAATGGTCTGGGAGCTATTTTGAATAGCCTGATTCCATCTTCATTGAGGATTTTCACGGCATTGTGTTCAGTTGCCACTGCAGAATAATCTTCGTTGAGCTGGTAGGTTAGATCGTCCTCCAGAATGATAGCACAGGCTCCAGGATATGCTTCGCTTCCGGGAGAGTTCTTGAAGCGGTCTGAGGATGGCAAAGGCGGATCAGCTGCCTTAACACTAAGAGGAAAGACCACAATAATAAAAGCGACTAAGCACAGGAAAACACTGAGCCTTTTAACATAAGTTTGCGGCTTAAAAGTTAATTCCATGAAAAATAATCCTCAACAAACTAAACAGACACTCTGCCTATATAATATCAACAGGTGCCTATAGTTTTACGTATACTTTCTATTTCGGCAGAAAATATCTATTTATTTTCCTTTCTTTTTGCCTTCGCTGGATTTGGGCGATCTGGGCGAACTTTCCTCTTCTTCTTCTAAACCTGCTGCTCTAGCTACATCTGCATCTGTTGCTCCTTGCAGATTGGCCAACACGGTGAGCAAAATAGCTGTTTTTTCAAGATTCTCTTCTATCGCATGTAGGTGAACAATAATAACAATAGGCACAGTCACACCTATTATTACTAGCGCTATAGCGCAAAGCAATAGGGCTGTGCTGACAGTTGTAGTCATATTTTAGCTCCTCCTTCGTTAGTGAGTTCAGCTGCTGTTTTAGGCAAGTCAGAATGCGTATAAGAAACAAAAAACAGGCCAGATAAATAGTCATTCTGATGTTGCTGGTATAAAAAAAACTTGGTGCAGTTACACCAATTTTTCAGTCGCTGCCGCGAATGAGGGTTAATTTCTTTCCTTAATTTAAGTTACCTTCAGTCTAATTGTCTCTCTAAATTTCCGTACCGCCTTGTATCGTATATTTTTATACGATAAGTTTTGGGCACAATTTCGCCTAATTTCAGATCTTTTTCATATGAATATTCATCGAAAGTTCTTATAGGAGGGCCAAAAAATTTTTCTAAATTTTGACAAATTTCTTGAAAAATTTTTTGGCCTTGATCGAGGACTGTAGTATAAGACCCGCTCAGGGGACGATGACTGCAGAGTCGTTCACTGACAGCAATAAAATTATATCCTTCATACTGAATTTGCTTTAGATCATTATGGCTGAAGGAACGTGGTTCATAGTTGCTGCCTAAATCAGATATAAAACCAATAAAAGGATGATCTACAGCCGTTTGCTGATTAAAAATCCAAGTGTCTTTGCCGCTATTGTACAGATGACGGGAGAATAAGCCTCTGTTTTTATCTATAACTAAGCGAAGATCTATTAATGTAAGATCAGGATCGTAGTAAAAATTGTGATTATAATCGTTGTCAGAAAGCCAGGGACGTCTGCCTAAAGGAACAAAGATCACTCCATTCTCAGGAAAAACAGCGTTGAGTTTGACATTATTAGCAACTGGGAAAATCGGTTCTGAAACTTTTGTAGATGGCCAGGGGAGCTGAGCTTTTTGCCAAGCTTCGACAAAAGGCAGACAAATGACGATTATGGAAATAGCTGCTACTAAATATTGAGACAGCTTTTTTCTGCTCAGCATCGCTTCAAAGCTCATGGCTATAAATACCGATACCGATATAACGAATAAGAGCATAGACTGACTCGGCCAAAACAGCTTATTCAGCAAAGGCATATGATCGCAGAAAAATTTGTAAGGCATGGCCAGAGGTGAGCCACGCCAATAGACTAACTCCGCATTTATTTTTAAAAACGGTCCCAGAGGCAGCCAAAAAAATACGAATGAGGAGCTGCACCAAAAAATCAGCCAAGCTAAATTTTTTTGAATTGCTCCTGTGGCCAGTAAAAAGAAGGCTAGTATAGCCATTAAACTTAAATTAGCAGAGTACACCGCTTCAGTGGGTACACTCTGTGGGGGATTGACCGGACTTTTTAATCCCTTGGCGGGATTTAGAAAAGGATAAGACGCTTCGCAAGAGTAGGCGATTGCTTGGCGGTAAAGTGTGGAAGTGTTGGGAACTTTACCGGGATCAGGACGCACTAAACCTGGTATGTGGTCGTGACACAGCAGGCGAACCAGATAAGGATGAGCGGCTGGCAGAACGATTACACTGAACGTCAGCAAAAAAAGTGCAGAATTTATCAATACCCCTTTAAATTTCGCTGCCTGCAGTACGGGAAGTTTGCGTTCCTGTATTTGTTTTATAATAACAACGGTCAGTTGATATATTATGAAAAAGGCAGCAAAAATTGCTGCAAAGTGGCCATAAAACCAGTAATTGCAGGCTGTTAAGGCAAGAAAAGCCCCGCATTTTGCCCATCTATATGGACTACTGTTCTCCCAAGCTGAAATTAAGCTGCCTATAAAAAGCACTGGCCAAAAGGTTTGCAACTCTATAATTCTGCCGGTGACTGCAAGAAATGATTGCCAAGGATTAAAGGCGAAAAAGAGTCCGCCTAAGAAGGCTGTAAAAGGTCGGCAGTTCATCTTTGTGCAGAGCCAGCGCCCAGCTAAAGCATTAGCTATAACTATAAGTAAGCATTTTATATTGTAGTAAAGAGGGAAACTAAAAATTTTAACTATAGGCCAGGTCCAAAGGAAGTCTAGTCCGTTAGCGGCGCTGCTGTGTTCGCCGAAACTAACTAAACGGCTGTACAACTCAGGTAAATGACTCCAAACACCCCAAAGACCGTAAGTGTCTTTGAAAAAACACAGCGTTTCAGCATAATAACTCTCCCATGAGTGATAAATCCAAAGAGTCTGAGCCGTGTTTTCGTAGCCTAGATAGCCTAATACTTCCTGTCCGGCATGCCCACAAAGCGTACCGCTGCAGAGAAGAGCGCAAACAAGATAGAGTAGCGCAGAAGGCCATATTCCCCAAAAACGCTCAACATCGCAAATAGATACGGTTTGACTGCTTATATTTTTTGTATCTCTATTTTTATCTTCGGACATAGCTGGTATCTTTTGATATGTAATTTTAATATCTATGAATAGGAGGCGGAGGAGGTGGAGGAGCTATCGGTCTAGGGCTGGGCTTGGAAACTTCTAAAGGTGGTATGCGAGGATTTAGACGGCGTTGGCGGACGTCTAACTCTGAGGGAGTATTTAGCAGTTTAAGTGTCCGATTAACAGTTTTTATGTAGGGCAGTTCTTGAACAATTCGTTTTTCCAGAACTTTTAATTCTGGATAAAGCATCATTTTATCCCAAGTTGATTTAGGAACGCAACATTTAGCGTTCTGATACAGAGCCTCTAACCGTAAAGTTGAAATTCGCAAGCGCTCTATCAATATAAGTATATTTTGAGCTTGTTGGGTACTAAGTCTATTCTCTGATATAAGGCAGAGCTCTTTTAACGAGAGTAAAATTCTTAAAGGATGGAGCTCTAGCTCTTGTGCCTTATGCAGCAGAGAACGTCTGCTTTCTGTGTCTTCAAAACCTTGAGCTTGAGGCAAAGGAAGGGGAGAGGTGTTTAGGCTAGGTAAGCTGACTTTCAGCTGATGTACAGATGCTATGTCGGATGAGGCTGAAGCAGAAGAACTTGTTCCTTTTTTTTCATTGTTTCTAAGCTCTTGCCAGGCCTTTTCGTTTTGCAGATTTGCTGTTCGGCGCAGAGTTGACAGAGCGCTTAAATAAGTTCTCAGATCGGAACCTTCAGCACCAGCTGAAGCATAAGGAGTTAGAACCTTATCCGGACTAAGAAAAAGCTTGAGCTGAGCATTGGTAAGCTGATTGTAAAGTTGATTGTACAGAGATAATATATTTTCTGACTCTTCAACGACAAGAAGCTCAATGCTGCTGAACATTTGATCTTGCTCAGGGGTGAATAGCCAATGACCATTTTGGCGCAATAAAACTTTGCAACTTTCCAACCCTAACCAGTCTTGATGGTATCGGTTAGTCTGGCCCAAACTGGCCGGTTCGTCATAACCGCCTACTTTTATAAAAGCATAGCCGTCTCGGCGCAGATGGTACTGTATCATACCTTCTTGATAGTCACAGAATAACAACAGCAATTCTGCTATAAGGACTATACTAATAAAGACAACAGCCGCCCCCCCACACCAGTTTTTCTGAACTCTCTCCATAACCTTTGGCCCTTCGCATAGCTAAAAAGGAAAACCTGCCTTTATTATGGCTGCAGGAGGATAAAGGCTGATAGGGTAAGAGTTTCTACTCCTCTCACGCCGTATGAGGGGGAAGATTCGGTTCTTCGAATATAAAAACATATTCGTATATTTTAAGCGCAGGAAGACAATACACATGCTGTCGGCCGGTCATCTAGTAAACGAGACGGAAGATAATCACGTAAAATTTGGAAATAATATGCCAACTTCATCGATCTCAAAACAAACCGATCTTTCTTGGGCTGCTGAGTTCTTTGTAGTTGGTATTTTTTTTGCTTTACTGACGATAGCCGCTTTATGGCCTTTAGCTTTGCATATAAATGAACAGTTTGTTGGCGATTACCAAGGTGATTTTTGGAAGCATCTTTGGGGCCATTGGTGGGTGCAAAGCTGCTTGTCTAAAGGACAAGTTCCTCTTTTTTGTGACATGCTCAATGCTCCGCGCGGTGGGTATTTATTTATAGCAGATCCCTGCAACGCCATTTTTGTATACTTGTTTTCGACTTTTTGCAGTTTGGCTAGCGCTTACAATTTAACAGTTATGTTTAATTTATGGCTAGGGCTGATAGCTGCTTGGATGCTTATTCGTCATTTTGTCAAAGATGGCGCTTGTGCTATGACAGGAGCTGTTGTTTATGGTCTGTCGGCTTATGTGCTTAGTTATCCGGTTTTATCAGGAGTAACGGAAACATTAAATACTGCTTGGGCACCACTTTATATATTATTTTTGCATCGTCTATTGGAAAAAGGTAGGCTGTGCGATATTTGTGGAGCAGCCGTTTTCTTTGCTTTGACCGCTTTTTCTTGCTGGTATTACGGGGAGTTTATGGCCGTATATACGAGTGTCGCTTTAGGAGCTTCATTGATAATGCTGCTAAAAAAATATTGGCGAGGGCAGCGCAGCTTTACTCAGCCTTTATGGAGATCGGCCCGAGTTCGCAAGGCTATTTGGTTACATATAAAAGCCAGTTGGAAGAGAATGAGAGCTTTATGGCTCACCCAAGTAATGAAAACCGCTGCTGCTATTATTATGGGAGCCATATTGATTTCTCCCTTTGCTTGGTTTTTTAAGATGACCGTTTCCAACTCAGCCAACATTGTAATGCCGCGCAAAGCACCTAAGCGCTCAGTATTTAATTTTAAGGATTACTTAGGAGAAGCTCCAGAAAAAAGTATTAATAAACATGGGGTGCGTGGATTCCATAATTATACTAATCTGTTAGGGTTAGTTTTGCCTGGAAAAGGTGGGGCTACAGTTACTGAGACTGTAGATAGGCTGATCCGCGTGCACTATTTAGGATGGATAGCTTTGTTTCTATCGTTTTTAGCTTGGCACCGCGGACGCAGAAAAAGTCAGCTTTATTATTGGACGACCGTATTTTGCTTTTTCATTGTCTTGTCTCTAGGGCCACGCATAGTTTTTTCTGATTTTTCCGGAATGGGCGTGATTAATCCGCTCTACCTTTTTATGTTCCTTTTCTTTCCGTTTTTTTATAATTTGGCTATACCTTTTCGCTTTTTAATGTTGGCGTTAATAGGTTTATCTCAGACTGCGGCCTGCGGGACAAAGGAACTTTTATCTGAGGAGTCTGTTGGGCGCAAGTGGTTTTTCTGCGGTTTTATAGGCTGCATGATTGTGGCGGAAATTATTTTCGTATCTCCTCTTCCTTGGCCTTTGCCCATGAGTCCTGCAGAAGTTCCCTCTTACTACCGTATGTTGGCCTGCGATCCGCGCTCTTATGCTATTATAGATTATCCTTTTGAGCGCAGCGGCAATATTTTGGTGCCCAGTGAATATTTTTACTATCAGACTGTGCATCATAAGCGTATACCTTACCGCACTAGCGGTGTTTTAAGCCCTGAAGTAGTTCATAATTCCTTTATGGAAGAGGTGCTTTGGGCTCACAGAGATATAGAACCCTCGCATCAATCGCGCAAGCGCATATTAGAGGGAGCTAAAGCACTGTTCGCTATGGGGTTTTATGTTTTTATTCTGCATGAAAACTTGCTGCCCGATTTTGCCGCTCAGGAAATAGAAAGCCGGCTTACGCCAGTTTTAGGTGAGCCTATGCGCTTAGGAGACGGTTTGATCGTTTACAGTCTGGACTTAAATTATGATAAGTAAGTTGTTCAGCAAGTATTTGAAAAATATTACAGATTTACTACTGCGCAGAGAAATAAAGTTGATACTTGGGCATAACTTTATGGGCAGTTTTGGGATAGCGCTGCCTTTAGGATGGTTATTTCTCCTTATTTTGGGGGGATTATTCCATTGGGTTAATTACAGTCTCAACTTTAATTGGAATTTTTATTTCTGCTGGTTAGTGGCTATTTTTGTTACCGTTCATTTCTTGCAGCTAGCTCCCTGTCTAGCTGCCTCCGTCAAGAAAGATCGGGACATGGGAATTCTGCAGACGCTTAGACTTACTCCAGGTGGACCTTTTAAGGCCCAACTATTCAAAATTTTAGTCTGTACCGCTCCCTACATACTGGGATGGCTAGTTATATCTGTAAGTACCTCTTTACTTTGTCTTTTCTCTCCTAGTTTTGATGGAGAAATAGCCGGACTGGGACTTATTCTCAGCTTTTTATCTATAGTTTCAGCTGCTTTTGGAGGAGTTTTTTGGGGGAGCTTTTACAATATGAGCTCTGATAGCTGTGCCTCTTCTCTGAGAAAACTGATCCTTTTTCTTATTGTTGCTTCTTACGGAGCCATTAGGTTTGGGCATATAAGTCAGCTGGAAAGTTTTTTGATAATTAGTTCTTTGGTTTTTGTTCTATGGCATAAATCTATCAATTTTTTTCAACGCGATTTGTCTTGGGCTGTTGCTTTGTTATGTATCTGCCTTTCCTATTTGCCTGCAGTGCGCTGTTCAAGTTTACCATTGTTATATTCAGTTAATCCTGTATGTTTAAGCTTGGGCCCTTTATATTCGATGGATAGTTTGGCTATGACCGGAAATAATCAAGCATCACGCTGGGCGTACCCTGTACTGCAGTCTCAATTTAACAGCGACGAATCAACTTCTTTAAACGATCTTCTAGAAATATACTCTAGTTCTTCAGAGATTGTTCGCAGGCAAATAAACAATCGAATTAAGGAGGAGGCCGAGCTTTCTATGTTCGGTGGTTTTCTAAGTTGCATTTTCAGCGCATTTTTTTTAGGAATGGTGGCGTTTATAAATTTATATTGTTCTCTAGATTTTGAAGCCGAAAATTGATTTTTTGGCTTACTATTCTTTTTATCTCTTTATTTTGCTATATTGTATGGGGTCGCAGCGTCGGCCTTACAAGGATAGCTACAATAAAAATCTGTTTGATCAGTTTTTTATATTTAGTTACCGTTTTGTAAAATGATTCTCTTCAGAATCAACGTTGAGCTAGGCAAGGCTTGTGGTTTAAGCTTTGCCGTAATATGGAGTTATTTATGGCCAGACAAGTTTACGCGGGTATGGATGCCCAGGCGAAAGAAAATGATCCTCTTTACAAAAGACGTCATTCGCTGTCCCATATTTTAGCAGAAGCGGTTCAGCGTCTTTATCCTGATACCAAGTTAGGTTTCGGTCCGCCCGTAGATAATGGCTTCTACTATGATTTCCAATTCTCATCTCCCATAGATGCCGAAAAGCTTCCCGAAATAGAAGCTGAAATGCGCCGTATAATCGCTGAAAAGCAGGAGTTTACTCACTACGATCTCACGCTTGAAGAAGCTGTAAAGCGGTTAGAAGATAAGGGAGAAGTTCTCAAAGCAGAATATGTGCGCGATCTTGCTAGCGAGGGCAAAGACATCCATTTTTATGAAAACGGTGAATTTACCGATTTATGCGCTGGGCCTCATGTAGATAACACTTCCGAAATCCCCAGTGATTGCTTTACCTTAGATTCTGTGGCCGGAGCCTACTGGCGTGGTGATCAGTCTAGAGAGATGCTGACTCGTATTTACGGTTTGGCATTTAATACCAAAAAAGAGCTCAAAGAGTTCTTGCGTCTGCGTGAAGAAGCTCGTAAGTACGATCACCGTAAACTTAGCAAAGAATTAGAATTTTATACCATGAACGAGATGGTTGGCTTAGGCCTGCCACTTTGGTTGCCTAATGGTACGGTTCTGCGTGAAGAATTGGAAAAATTCGCCAAGGAGACTGAGCAGTTAGGCGGATATCAGCGTGTAGCAACTCCCTGCATTACTAACGAGCAGCTGTTTTATACCTCCGGACATTTACCTTATTACAAAGATAGTATGTTCCCGCCTATGCAGATTGACGAAGGGCAGAACTATTATCTTAAGCCCATGAACTGTCCATTCCATCACATGATATTTAGTAGCCGCCCCCGATCTTACCGAGAGCTGCCTCTGCGTTTAGCTGAATATGGTCAGTGCTACCGCTACGAAGCTTCTGGTACTTTAGCTGGTCTGTTGCGGGTTCGCGGTATGTCCATGAATGATGCCCATATTTACTGCAGTCCTGAACAGTTAGCTGCCGAGTTTAGGGCTGTGCTTGATATGCATCGTTTTTACTATGACAAGTTTAGAATCGAAGGCTACTGGATGCGCTTGTCCATGCACGATCCTAAAAATACTAAAAAGTATGTAAACAATCCTGAAGCTTGGTCCCAATCTGAAGATGCTATCCGACAGGTTGTCAAAGATATGGGGGTTCAATATGAAGAAGTTCCCGGAGAAGCCGCTTTCTACGGACCTAAGGTAGATTTCCAGATTCGTAATGTAGTTGGACGCGAAGAGACTGCTTCCACTAATCAGCTCGATTTCGCTGTGCCTCCTCGCTTTAATTTGGTATATACTGGCAAAGATGGAGAACTGCATACTCCCTATTGCATACATCGTGCTCCTTTAGGCACTCATGAGCGTTTCTTGGCTTTCTTAATGGAACACTTTAAGGGAGCTTTTCCCACTTGGATGTCTCCTACTCAAGTTATGGTTGTGCCTGTTTCAGTCGAAAAGTTCGGCGATTATGCGGAAAAGATTGCTGCTTCGCTGCGCAGTGGTCTCTACAGGGCTCAGGCTAACTTAGACGGCGACAGCTTCAACAAGAAGATCCGTGCTGCTGTGACCTCCAAGATCCCTAACATTTTAGTTGTCGGTGCCTCTGAAATGGAAAATGAAACTGTTACTTGGCGCCGTTACTGCGTAAAAGAACAGCGGACTTTGAAGTTTGAGCAATTCCGCAGCATTTTGAGCAAAATGTGCCATGAGCGCATTATGGATAATTTTGCTGATATAGTGTTGCCCGAAGAGTAAGTTATAAGTATCTGTAATCCTCAGAGAGTTGTGGTCTTTAGACTTCTACCTTTTAGGCTGGCGTCAGCTCTGCGGCAGCCATATTGGGATCTCTCTGAGGATTTTTCATTAAAAAAATATAACTGCTGTTTGGATTTTTATCGAAAGTTTAGTATGTTCAATTATTTAGCGAGCAAATATGAGCACGTATACGGCCACCTGACAATTCCACATTGAATGGGCAATTATAGACGGCCATAAACTGCCGCTGTAATAACGGAGGGCGCAAAAAACAGCTCCTAATCCTCCCAATATTAAAACACCTTGCGGATCTCCGTGTATCATAGAAAACATAAGGGAACTAACAGTGGCAGCGCCTACAGCTGATATTGCTCCGCGCAGTCCCGAGAAAAGTAGCCCCCGATAGATAATCTCTTCATAAATAGGGCCACTTATTACCAAAAAAAAGAACATAATAAAGACTGAAGTGGGGGCTTCAGCTAATAGTTTAAGAATCGGATTTATCGATTGAGCGGTGACTTTAGTGACAATAGAAGTTATTGTCGACATAAGTGCAGCTGTCAAAATGGCCATAATAAATCCAGCCATTCCCAGAAAGATGTGCTCTTTTTGGAGAGATTGCAGCCCTATAGCCTGGGCGAAGTATTTAACTCTGCATTTGAAGTTTGTTGTGGGCCAATTTATTGATTCCGTTTTTATTGAGTTCTCAGTGTTGTTTATAGTTTGTGTGAGTACTTGGCTTGAAACTGAAAATGTTTCTTCTTCTTGTTCAGTCGCTGCTGTTTGTGGTGGGGTAGGTATACTAACATATTTTAAAAGATACATGAGCACCGCAATAGATGCAGCATAAACTGTAAATTGGGTAATGAATAGAGCAAATGGAAAAAATTCAGCCCGATCAGCTGAAGCTGCGTGGAGCAGAAGCCCGAGCACTACCGCCCCTAAAACTGCGTTAATCCAGCTTATAGTTGTGAATAAATAAAGTACCGGTATCGGTTTCCAGATAATTTTGTTATCATAAACGGCACTTTTTTCTTTGTTCCTGTACGAAGTAAACATAGCGTACGCCTGGCGTAGTCCTAGTAAGATAGCTGCCGATAAAGAGAGGAGCAAGAAGCCTGTCCACACAGCTATAATATTGATAAATTTATCAGCCTGATGAAGTCTGCTTTGTATATCTGTTTCCATTTCTTGGCTTAGAATATGGTCTTGACAGTTATTTTTTAGCATTTGAATCGCGTAACTGGCAGTTAAAGTGTCTCCATAAAATTGATCAGCTTCTTTAAATTCCAAATTGAGCCTGAAGTAAGCTTTTTGAATATCTGCAACTGGCAGAGATTCTGTCTTGCATATAGCCAGCATAGCATTCGTTATGGAGTTGGTTTCTTCATAATCAAGATTATGTAAAGTTTCTGTGGCTTTTTGTTTCTCTGAGCACAGATAATATAGGGACGCTGCTCCGTAAATTGTAGAGTTTTGGGCTTGACTAAAGTCTATCTGATCGAGAATGCCAATAGTTTGCTTTTGTATGGTCGGCTGATTTAATTTCTCACCTAAACGCATGACTCTGGCAGCTAACCGCGTACCTAAGTTGGCGTGGAAGGGTTTCTGCCAGGGAGCTTCATCGGAAGCATTAAGGAAGGGGGGAACTACTAACGGAAGCCATAAAGCTAAGGCCATAATTACTAATACAATTCTTTTGCCACTCATTTCAGTATTAAGTTTCCTGCATAGCTTTGTAGATCCTTGAAGGTTAAAGAGTCTGTCTTAGGCTTTACTCTCACTGTGAATTAAAAAATAGTCAATTACTTAAGAGCTGTTGACACTCAAAGGGGGAATCTGTCTCCTTTTGTGAAAGCTTCCGAACGTGTCTACTTCTAATAATCAAACAAAAAATCAGCGCAGTATTTTAGTTGTTGGAGAATTGAACAGCGAACAGGAGGCTTTTGCTAGCAGCTTAATCAGGCTGGGGTGTAGTGTAAAGCTGGTCTCTACTTTAGAAAAGGCCCGAGAATATTTGCTCTCTGGTGAAGTTGTCCAGTTCACCGCTGTAAGTACCGATTTCCATAAGCAGAACGAAATGAGCCGTTTGCTTTTGCAGCTTTCTTTCGATGTGGAGCTTTTCTTCTTATTCGATAGTTTGGCGTTGGAACACGGTTTCTCTAGTCCTGTGGCAAAAGATACCGCTCCCAGAGTGCGTGCTGCCTATCTTTGTTATACTTCCTTCGCTTCAGCTAAGTATTCATGTCGTTTAATGCGGGCTTGCGGAACTTGGTGGGAGGTCAAAGGTAGGGAGGCCCCCGTGCATGAACGCTACCGTAAGTTGCTGAATCGGGTGCGTCAGGGAGTCGTAGATACCGACAGCAAAGATGTAGTGCGTTGGGCTAATAACGCTTTTAAGGGTATGGTAGGCTTAGGCAACATCGAAGGACGTTACGTTAGCGAGTTGGTTGATGCGCGTGATATTCCTTGTCTAGATGCTGTACAAGTGCAGTTGCGTAACGGTATCATTTCGCCCTATGTGGTGCGTTTGCGTTCCAGCGGTCAAGTTGTAGAAGTTGATGCTACTCCGCGCTTCGATAAAGAAGGTAATTATATGGGCAGTGTGGCGTTAATACGTCAGGCCCATAATATGCCTGTTGAGGAATTTATAGCCAGCCGCAATTTAGTCAGTTTGTACAGTTTAGCTTTGCGTCTGAGCCGAGCATTTGACGTCTCTAAAATTATTAACATAATTACTGAGACCGTGCGCGATATGTGTGGATATTGCTGCTGCGGTATTAAGCTCAAAGATTTTGGCGAAGTTGTCGACCACGATGTCGATGGAGCTCTGTCTGCTTCCATTAAGCGCACTGTTGATTCTTTCTGTTCCCGTCTGCTTCCTCACCAGTCTATTAGAGTCATCAAAGATTTGGAACGCGATCCCGATCCGGCGGCAACAGTTTTGCGTGAATCCGGATTCAGTGGTGTGGTTTGTGTCGCTTTAACTGTTGGGGTTGAGCATATCGGGTGCATTTGGGCATTGGCCGATAAAGAAGTAGCTCTGTCTAGGGAAAATAACTCATTTTTAATATCTGTGGGTATTCAGGCCGGTCTGGCTCTACAGAATGCTGTAAATGTAAAGAGGCGTTTAGAAGAAGAGGAGAATCGTCGTCGCTTTTACCGCGACGCTTTAAATTCTCTCACTTCTGGCAAACTTGTTTTTTGTGAGCGTGATGAACTTGACAGCCATTGGGCTAAATGCGGACATGAGGCTGCCTATCTTTCTTTGAAAGAAAAAGCTGACGTTCCGCAATCTCGCCGTATTTCTGAAAAGGTTATGGAAGAACAAGGATTCAGCCAAGACCGTCTTTTTGATATGGTGACTTGTGTTTCAGAGGCTGCCACTAATGTAGTCAAATACGGCCCTCCGGGCAGCATGAGTATAAAAGTTGAAGATGATGGAATTCATGTACGCCTCGATGATGTCGGTCATGGCATAGCTTTCGATAATTTGCCCAAAGCTGTACTGCTTCCCGGATTCTCTTTGGGAGAAACTCCCTCCTTAGGGCTGGGATATTCAGTTATGTTGGAAATGTGCGATTGTGTATATCTGTGTACTGGAGAGCACGGCACTTCCCTTATTTTAGAAATGAAGCGTACTAAGGCTGATCCCTTGGATGCTTTTGTAGGTTTTAGCAATTTAGGAGTTCAGCTGTAAAATGTTTGTGCAGGTTTATTCTTTGTTCTGTATTGGGCTATACTGATACCACGCCTGTATGTTTTTTTTGCACGAACATGTAAAGAACTTTCTCGATTTTCTTTCTTGCAAATTGGGGTTCTGCTTATAAGAGCTTATCTTAGGAGCGTAAAATTTTGCCTATCGTACCACCTTTAAATACTGAAGCTTATCTTAATTACGAAGAGCTAACCGCTTATTTAAACAGTATCGCTGAGGCCGTTCCTCAGCTAGTACGTATTTTTTCTTTAGGAAATACTGTAGGCGGTCGAGCGTTATGGGCAGCAGAAGTTACAAATACGAACACGGGAGCGGCTTCCAGCAAGCCGGCTATTTGGATTGACGGTAACATACATGGCGCTCAGTTATCAGGTTCTACAGCTTGCTTGGCTATTCTGCAGCGTCTGTCCTCTGAGCACGGGCGCAGTCCCTCTATAACGGAACTTTTAGACAGCAATACGTTCTATATAGTTCCTCGTTTAGCTCCCGATGGCGCTGAGCTCTGTCTGACTTCTGGGCTTTCTACTTCAGCGGGACGTCGCCTAGGTTTTCTTGACGGTTTACGTGAAGGATTGGTGCCAGGAGATATTAATGGCGATGGACGTATTTTACAGATGCGCGTTCCCGATCCTTATGGACAGTGGAAAGTAAGCAAACGGGATGAACGTCTGCTTATTCCTCGTTTGCCTGGTGATAGCGGTGAAACTTACTACCGGCTTTATCGTGAAGGTTTACTAGATAGAGAAGATCAGGGACCGATCCATTTGCGTTTAGTAAATTCTAAGCGTGAACTCAGTCACGATTTCACTCAAAATAGCGGCATAGTTGATCATCATTACGGCGGGAACGGTTTTGTTGGTCCTTTCTCCCAAATAGAATCGCGCTTAGTAAGTGCTTTTATGCATAGTTTAAGTAATCTGTGCTTAGCTATTTCTTTCCGCAGCGGTACTGGCTGTATCCAAATTACTTCATCATCTGAAGTCCATCGCCGCGATCTGGCTTTAATGAAAATTTTGGCTGGTAAAGCCTCTGAAATTACCAATTTGCCTGTTGAAGAAGTTAATGAGGCTAGCGATTTTGCTGATTGGGTTTATCAAGAGCTTGGGGTTCCTTGTCTGCGCATAGACGGTTGGAATCTGCTGCGCGAAGCTGGGGTGGATAATTTTGCTGACAAACCTCAGGAACACGCTCTTTCAGCAGTGCTGCGCTGGCTCGATTATAATAACGGCGGTAAAGGTTTTGCTAAATGGGAGCCTTGTGAGCATCCCCAGCTCGGTGATGTGGAAGTCGGCGGTTGGGATACATCTTTAAGTTGGAGCAACCCTCCTGTAGGAGAAATGCTCTCGGCTATATGCGAAAATGAAGTAAATGTAGCTTTGTGTCTAGCTTCCGTCGTTCCCAAAATTGGTTTAGGCGAATGTCGCGATGATATTGTCGGATGGGCTGAATCTGAAAACAGTGAATCTGATGAGTTGCTACCGCTGCGTGTGATCTCAGTGGAGATACGCAACGAAGGATATTTACCGACTTGGCTTACTGAGGAGCTGCGTTCCAAAGATGAGCCGATTATTTCTGAAATTTCTATCCCTGAAAATGCCGAATTACTGATTGGCCATCGCTTGAGCGAGCACGATCAGCTTTCTGGGATAGTGTCTCTTTATTTGCGCCAGAACTTAAATGCGCCATTTTTTAGCGGTTCTTCCGAAACTGAACGTTGTGTAAAAACTTGGTTAGTGCGCGGTAGTGGTGAAATTGTAGTTTCTGCAGCTCATCCCCGCGGAGGCGTGGTTCAATTTATAAGTGATGGTAGCAAAAATGCTTTACGTCAGCGTTTCAAAGTAAGTAAGCCTAGTGCGGTTATTCCTGTAACTTCGCCAGTTCCTTATGTTGTGGCTGTTACTTCTGCCGCTTTGGCTGCAGCTATTCCCGCACAGATGGCTAATATGGCTGGTTTAACTTCTACTACTGAGAATAGTTCTTCTAAAGCACCTTCATTGCCGCGGTCTTCCTTTAAGGTTCCGAGTTCCAAGAGTACTTTGGGACGCAGCTCTCTAGAACCTACTCCAATCAGTCAGCTTCCATCTGCAGTGACTGAAGCGGCAGCTGCTCCTAAAGTAAGGCCAGTTAAGCTAACAGAAAGCACTCCTGCTCCTGTTTCTGAAGTAAAAAATGAGGCAGTAGCTCCTCAGCCTTCAGTAAGGGGTGGCTACAAGCCTATGGTTTTTGGAGGTGGGGCAGTTAAACGTCCTTCTGCAGTAGATAAAGCTGTGCCGTCGGATTCAGATTCTCAATTGGGAGCTTCAGAGTTTAATCGCCTGGGAGCGGTTGGAGCTTTTTCTGCGGGTAGCTTGCGCAAAGCTGGAACTGAGACGCCTCCCTCAAATCGCTACCTCAGTTCAGAAGATTCTAATTTGCGTAGTGAGTCTTCTAGACCTCGAGTACAGCCCTCAGGACGTGTTTTTGGTCAGCCCCCAGCTAAGAACAGCGCTGCTGCAGCTGTACGCCAGCCTGAATCTGTTTCTAGACCTAATCCTAGTCGCGTTGGACGAAAAACAGAAGAGTCTGCTCCCAAGGCGGAAAGGCGTGCCGAAATTAAACCTCATCCGTTGCTGCCTAGTAAACGTCCAGCGGCTCCGTCTCCGGAAATACCCCAGGCTCAGATTTCCAAAGATGATTTTAAAGAGGATCCTTTGGCGCCGACAGCTCCTCTACTATTAAGACGCAGTCGAGGCGACGATTAATCATATATAAAAAATGAGAGCGGACCAGCAAAATGCACCCGCTCTCGTTTTTTTTGTTTATATCCGATTTTGACAGGGAATCTAGCTGCGAAGAGCCGGATCTAAGTATTTCACGATATGATAGGTGATAGCCGAAATTGTAGCTGAGGCCGGTAAAGTGAATACCCAAGCCACTACAATATTGTTGGCTACGCTCCAACGTACTGCATTAATGCGTTTAACAGCGCCTACTCCCATAATGCTGGCTGTAATAACGTGAGTTGTAGAGATAGGCATGCCCAAGGCCGCTGTACTCAAGAGAATTGTCGAAGACGTCAAATCGGCTGCAAAACCGTGAACTGGCTGAAGACGTACAACTTTGGCGCCTAAGGTTTTAATAATGCGCCAGCCGCCTCCTGAAGTACCTAAGGCGATGACAATGGCGCAAGCAACTTTGGTAAACCAGCGCACTTCGGTGTCCGGCTGCCAGTGTGTTTCGATCAGTCCAGTACTCGAGGCGGTAAACAGGGCCAAAGTGATAATACCCATGACTTTTTGGGCGTCGTTAGATCCGTGAGAAAAGGCCATAAGGCTAGAAGAAAACCACTGAGCGTATTTGAATTTATGACCTATTGAAGGATGCTGATGGCGCAGTATCCAGTACAGTGAAAGCATGATGCAGTATCCTAGCACTAGGCCAATAAGTGGAGATACGATTCCTGGTATAACTACATGATCCATAACTCCCCACCATTTCACACCGTCTGTGCCTACTCTGGCTAAAGCGACACCGACTAAGCCGCCAACTAGAGCATGTGACGAAGATGAGGGCAATCCCCAAATCCAAGTCAGTATATTCCAGATAATGGCTCCAATTAGCGCGGCTAGTATTAGAGATTGTCGATTCATGGCGTTCCCTTCTACTATTCCGCTGGTAATAGTTTTTGCTACTCCCGTGAAGAGAAGGGCACCGCAAAAGTTGCAAACCGCAGCCATTAAAACTGCTGTTCTGGGAGATAAAGCTCTGGTAGATACTACCGTAGCAATAGCGTTGGCTGCATCGTGGAAACCGTTTACGTAATCGAATGCTAGTGCAATTATTACGACTGCAGCTAAAATCCAAATGGTTTCTTGCATTTTATTTCTACTTTCTTATCCTACATTCTATCTGTAAGTGTTTTCATATGCTATTTAAGTAGTTGATTTTAATATCTCTCTTAGATGAATAAAAAAAGCCGTCTCTCTTTAAGAAAAGGAGAGCGGCTCAAAACAATTTTTATTAATAAAAACATCAATACATGGCAACGGCCGGGAATGACCTGCGCTTTTAGTACGTAAATAATTTAGTTGCTGTCGGCATACATTTAACAACATAAGGCGCGGGGAAGTTCTGTAAGGCTATTTTTTTCCCTTCTTGTCTAAAATGAATATTTTTGGACAAATTAGAGCGCATGCTGTCGTTGGTTTGACGCATGGTTTAGCATTAAAGCATACTTTCAATAAGTTAGGGAGCAGCTGTTCTGTGACTTGGAACAGCTGCGTTTTATTTTTTAATGAAAAAAATAAAACGACCCCCTAGAGTGTGAGTCATAAGGGGGACGCAAGGGATTAGGAGGAACTTTGCTTGATGCCAAAGACGGGATGACTTCGACATTTCCAGCGTTAAGATTTCTTCAACGCTCTTAACACTTGTAATTATAGTGGCAGTTATACAATAAGTCAATAATATTTGTATAAATAAACAATTGTATTTATTAGAGTTAATTCAAATTGTATACACAAAAAATGTGTAAAAATATACATAGTTTGTGTTAAAAAAACAGGATAAAATTTTAAATTATGGAATTAGTGATACCGTGATTAATAGAATTTCTGATAGAAAAAAAATGGAGCTTTTTGCAACCGCTCCCATGTATTTAAGTCAGGGAGAGGCGGCTGACTTTATGCATATTTCTGTCAGAAATCTACAATACTGGGAAAGCTTGGGGTTACTTCATCGGGAAATAAGCCATAATGGGCGTAGCTGTCGTTATACCCGTCTCGATTTGATTGAAATCAACTTTATACGCAGTCTGATTTACGAGCACGGTTTTACAGCTAGCTCTTTAAAAACGAAACTTGCCAGATTAAAGAGTCCTTATTATTACGATCCTGATGAAATATTTTGGGACAACAAAAATCAATGCTGGTGCAGCCGTTCAGACATCGCTTGTCAAGAACTTAATAAATCCAAGCGCGATTTTATCTCTTATGTGCGTCAAATAATAGATAATAAATCTGATAGTTCGGATCAGGAAATAGCCTTTGAAATAATAGGTATTTTGCGGTCTCTCATTAGAGGGAAATTTTACAAAAATTCATTTAAAAGTGAAATTTAATGGCTTCATTTCTTATATGAAGACTAATTTTTCGATTTTTTTATATTAAAAAATATAATATCAGCTTTTATTTTTAGAAAAAAATGTTAACACGATTTATTGAAAAGAAATCCGATAAAATAGGGATCCTGCAATTTTTCGGGAGCTATTATTAACACGTTTTTTACCTAGTTGTTACATAGTATCAATAAGGTGTAACTAAAATCTAAGAGTGGAAGGATCTGCGCAGATCGCTGCCTAGAACCTTGAAGTTCTGAAGTAAGGAGGAACTATTTGCTAATGCTTAACGATATGTCGTCAGTTTTGTCTAATGTCGTAAAGAATACCGCAATGGCCTCTCCTTCTACATCGGGGGCTTCTTTGAACTGTAGGCCTGAGGGAAATGGGAGCAGTTTTGTGGCTCGTGGTAGTTCTGCTTCTCAGTTCACTCCTGGGCAGAACCTCTTTGGACAGGTCATAGGCCGCACGCAAAATGGCAATTTCACTTTGCGTTTCGGTAGCTTTACTTTACAGGCTGGTTCTGGACTGCCTTTTACGGTCGGTCAGCAACTGAGTGTTACCGTATCCGGACAACAGCACGGTATGCTCACTTTAGATATGAATGGCAGTCCCTTCTCTACGCTTAGTAGTGAAAGTGTGACGCAAACTTTGGCCCAGTTAAATTTGCCTATGTCTGAAGGTAACTTTATGCTGGCCAACTCCTTAGTCGGTCATGGCGCTCCTCTGGATAAGTCAACTTTTTTGTTTATGCAGAAAGTTTTAGCCCAGTTGCCTCCCACTTCTAATTCTGCAGTTTTTAATTCTAGGGTTGGAGCAGCTCTGTTTCTTCAGAACAACCATCTGCCTCTCAGTAGCGGCAATATTTTGCTTTTAAGTAATTTTATCGCTCAAAATCCTCAGGTTGCTCAGCAGCTTTTCAGTATACAGGGAGAGGTTAGGCGTTTGCTAAACGATCCTGGCAAGGTCTCTTCCAAAGCCTTGGAAGTTCTCGGTCAGGCGCCTGGTCTTCTGGGCGAAATGATTTTTGAGTCTGGTAGTATGAAAGGTATGGGTAAGTCTAAAAGTAAGGCTGCTCTGCTTTTTGATATGGCCAAGCAAGCTGGGATTGAGACTAATTTGGAATTGGTCGGAGGCGGGGAATCCGATTGGGAACTTCTGTCTCTGCTTAGACAGCTACGTCAACTGACTAGCAGTCAGGATGAAAGTTTAAACGGTCTGCTTCAGCAACTGCAAAATTATGAAGATAACCTTCAAGCTCAGCGTTTGATTAACCAAGGAAAACCAGATTCTTCATTCGGTTTTTACTATATGCAAATTCCTTTGCGTTTTGAGTTCTGTGAGTTTGCTGAAATTTGGATTCGCTACCGGTGGAAAGAAGATGGGAGTCGAGTTGTCGATACTGACGATTGTAGACTCGAATTCGCTGTCAATACCGACTCTTTGGGAGAGCTGTTTTTTACACTCTGCATTCAGAACGGAACCGTTGAATTGACGGTTAAAACGGATGATGAATCTATAGCTGCTTGTCTTGGAGATTACTTGCCTGTGCTTCAGGAACGTATTTCTGAACTTGGTTGGGCCGTCGGAACTTTTCAGGCAAACGTTAACCAAAGTATTGAAAATCGAGAATTGTCGGAATACTGCGAACTTTCGTCTTTGGAGGGAGTGAATGTCCAAGCTTGAGTCTGCCAAGGTTGCTGTAAGTGTAACAGCTGCTTCAGAAGATGGCTGCGTCAAGACAGTAAGTTCAGCTGTAGGTCGCAAAGCTGAAGAAATGATAGAAAAGGCTGAGGAGGAAGGAATCAGCGTTGTACAAGATTCGAAACTCGTCGGTGAACTGTTAGAAGGGCAGGGCAGCAAAGCGGCTATAGATCCTAAGTTGTACGAACTGATGGTATCCGTTCTAGACTTTGTCCAGGAATTAAGTGATTTAAAAGCAGGACGTTTCTCTTAACCAATATGCGGTTAAACATTTTATGTTTACAAAAAAAATGGGATAGGCTGCGGAATGTCCCTTCTGCAGTTTAAAGCCGAAGGGTATCGTTTATTCAGGTGCTTTCCAATATAAGTTTATAGCGCTCCACAAAAAGAGGGGCTGCAAGATTTCTCTAGAAACGAGAATTTGGGTTCGTATATGGACGCGGACCACATAGTCGGAGGTGTTCTAATGCTTGAAGGGATGAGAATGGCTGCTCAGGGTATGATGACCCAGGCTGCTAAACAGGATGTCATCACTAATAACTTGGCCAATGTAGGTACCGCTGGTTTCCGTAAGGAAAGTGCCCAGATTACCTCTTTCAACGAGATTCTTAATCGCGAAGTCGGCGGTATGGACGGCATGACTCAGTCTTCCTACGAGATCGCTACTGCTCCTGGTATGGAAGTTTCCGGTAAGCTTTACACCAGTTCAGTAACTCACAGTGCTCAAGGATCTTTAAAAGAGACTGGCAACCCATTCGATATGGCCTTAGATGATAACGGACGCGGTTTCTTCACTATCCAGACCAAAGATGGCGTGCGTTTTACCAGAGCTGGTAATTTCCACCTTTCCACCAACGGCGAGTTAGTCACTGCTGATGGTTCTCAGGTTATGGGTCATCGCGGTCCCATTAAACTTCAGGGCAGCAACTTTACTGTTTCTAATGACGGCGTAATTTCCAGTGACGGTCGTCCTATCGACAAAATTTTAGTTGCCGTTTTCGACAACACTGATCAGCTGAAGCGTACAGGTGATAACCAGTTCTCTGCTAACACCAAAGTAAGTGCTACTAACGATTTCCAGCTCAAGCAGGGATACGTTGAGCAGGCCAATGTCAACGCACTTACTGAAATGGTCGACCTTATGATGGTTACACGCAACTACGAAGCTAACCAGAAAGTACTCCAGGCCAACGATAAAATGTTGGAAAAGACCGTTAATAACGTTGGAGCCGTTCGCTAGTTAATCTGGTCCGCTTTTTTTGAAAAAATACAGTTTGTCTGCCTGAATAAAAAAGGCAGACAGCTGGATTATAGTCAGGGCTTTTTGTTAAGCTGCCCTATTAAGTTTAATTTGGAGGAACAAATAATATGATGCGTTCGCTTTACACTGCTGCATCCGGTATGATGGCTCAGCAGATGAACATGGATAACATTTCCAACAACTTAGCCAACGTTCAGTCTACCGGTTTCAAGAAGACTCGTGTTGACTTCCAAGATTTGCTTTATGCTACCATGCAGGATCCCGGTACTGAGGCTACTGCTGGTACCCAGATCGGTATGGGTGTGCGCGCTTCCTCTACCGAGCGCATGTTCTCTCAGGGCTCTCTCCAGAAGACCAACAATCCTTACGATGTCGCTATCCAAGGCGACGGTTTCTTCAAAGTAAGTATGCCCGATGGCACCTCCGCTTACACTCGCGACGGCGCTTTCAAGTATGACGGTGACAAAGGCGAAATCGTAACTAGTGCTGGTCAATCCCTCGGTATTGCTATCCCCAAAGATGTAACCAATATTGAGGTTCGTCCCAATGGTGAAGTCTTCGGCGTGCGCATTGATGGCGATGGTCAGCCTGAGAAAATTGCTCAAGTTAAACTTACCCGCTTCCTCAATCCTGCTGGTTTGCAGGCTATCGGTGGAAATCTCTATGTTGAGACTCCTGTGGCTGGCGCTAAAACTGAGAGTATTCCTGGTGAGAACGGTTTAGGTGTTTTAGCTCAGGGACACCTTGAGAAATCTAATATTAATGTTGTTGAAGAAATGATCTCCATCGTTCAGGCCCAGCGCGCTTTCGAAATGAACCAGAAAGGCGTTCAGGCTGCCGATGAAATGATGAGAATGACCAACCAGCTTCAGAGCTAGTTCTTGCTAAATAGTTTAAGTTGAGCGCTTCTGTTTGGCTGCTTTTCTCGAAGTCAAACAGAGTGCTGCAAACTACGATTGGAGGATAATATGCAGATTGAAGGCTTTACCCCTGAACCGTTAGCCCAGGCTGCAACTTCTTCTGCCCCTTCCAAGGCGCAAGATGAAGCTAAGCTTCGTGAGGCTTGTCAGCAGATGGAGAGTGTTTTCCTTAACCAAATGCTGGCTCAAATGCGCAAATGTAGCGGTGCTGGTGAGGAAGGCGGTCTCTTCGGAGGCAAAGATCAGGAAATGTTCCAGGGGATGCTCGATCAAGAGAGAGCTAAAGCTTGGTCGCAGAATGGCGGCGTAGGTTTGGCCAGCATTCTTTTTGAACAGATGAAGGGGCAGCAGATGTAATAATTCTGTCTTCTACCTCCAGCAGATTTTAGCTATCTGTTGTTTTTTGTGGTGCAGGTAGTTTCAAGCTTTTAATATTAAGCTTGGGGCTACCTGCTCGTTTTTTACCTTGATTTTTACAGAATTTGTGTAAAGAAGGAAAAAGCTATTTTTTTGGAAATGATCCCCACTAGTCAGTTTTCCTGCTGGCTTTTCTTTGCCGGATTTTTTTGATTTTTATCTAATCCATAATGAACGGACCTTCCTGCTTGAAAGAAAAGAAAGTAGACATAGGGCTTCTATGGCAGCAGTATAAAGACACTGCGGCTCCTGAATTGCAAGAGCAGTTGGTTGAGTATTATCTGCCGCTTGTTAAAGGGCTGGCTGCAAAGGTTTTTAGTAAAATTCATTGCTCTGCAGAAATGGACGATCTGGTTAGTGATGGTCTATTCGGTTTGTTGCGCGCTATTGATGGATTTGAACTTAGTCGTGGTTTCAAATTTGAAACTTATGCTATACCTGTAGTACGTGGAGCGATATATAATGGTCTGCGCCGTATGGATTGGTTGCCTGAGCGCACTCGGTGCAAGGCTCGGGCTTTGCAGAAAGCTATTGATAAATTTGCCTCTATTAGCGGTCGTCAGCCTACTGAAGAAGAATTAGCTGAAGAGTTGAAAATATCGGCTGGTGAAGTTTTCGATTTAATTTCTTGTTTAGGCTGTGTTTATTTGCTTTCCTTAGATCAGCCTCTAAATGCTTCAGACAGCAGTGAAGGAACTATTATGGATGTGGTTCCTGCTGATTCTAGTTTTTCGGATCCTTCTAAAGAGTTTGAGTTCTCAGAAGAGCGCAGCTGTTTGCGTTCAGCTATAGGCAAGCTAGATGAACGAGAACAGTTTCTCATCAAGATGCATTATTTTAATGGAGTAACTTTCGAAAAGATTTCTCGACTTTTGGGAGTGTCCAAGCAGCGTATCTCTCAAATGCATTCTAGGGCTGTTCGTCGTTTGCGCGAATCCTTGAAGGAAGAAGATATCTCTAGTGAAGCTATGATAGGTTTTTTCGTTTAAATAGTCTATAGTTTTACAGCAAAGGGAAAACGCTTACAGCGTTGAATTTTTGAAGCCGTTTTTGTGTTCGCTGAGCCTTTCAAGATACAGGCTGAGCAGTCAGATATGAACTTTTTTTAGGAGCGTAGTTTATGGCCTCCAACAGACGTAAATCTACTGATAATGTCCAGCGCAAAGCTGTGCGTCAGGAAGATGCTGAAGTGCGTGAAATTTCTCCACAGGAGAAACGCAAAAATATTTTTATTCAAATTGGAGTTTGGTTTCTAGTTATTGCCTTCTGTATGACTTCAGGCATTATGTGTTTTGCTATTGGAGGTCCGGACGAGCAGGAAGGACAGGAGGTAGCTGCCGGAGCTGTCGATGAAATTCAAAGCGAGATAGATCGCTATACTAAAGAGATTGGCGTTGATGCTGGCAACGTTGAAGCTCTGGCCTACTTAGGGTATTACTGGATGCAGAAGGGAGATACCCTGTCTACTGCTGAGTCTCTGAAGCAGGAAGCAAAAACCAAAGCTGCCCTGGATAAAGATATGGCCGCTAAGGGACAAACTCCCGCTAGTAAAGCTGATAATGCTAAGCCAGAAATGTCTAGAGAAGAAGCCTACGCTAATGCACGGACTTACCTTGCTCGAGCCTTATCCATAGATTCCAATTATTTATTAGCTAAAAAGAGTTTAGCCGATCTTGAAGTCCGTGAGGATCACGAAGATGCTGCTGCTAAGCTTTATAAAGAAATTATTACTTTTTGTGAACAACCTTTAAAACTCAATCCTGGTGATGATGAGACAACTATTAAGACGAGCCGTGTCGTTCAGAAAGTTTCTGCTGAAGTACAGTTAGCCCGTCTCTATGGCTCTAAAGAAAAATATCAAGAAGCCATACCTCTGCTTGATGATGCTATTAAGCTTGATCCGGGCAACATTGATGCCTATCATGTGAAAGCTATGATATATTGCAGTAACGGCAAAGAAGCTGAGGGTGTAAAAGCTTTTTATAACGCTATTCTTATTGCTAAAAATATGGGTGAACTTGAGCGAGCGATTAATCTTTCCATGGAGTTAGCTCAAGTTCAGAATCTGAGTGGCGATAAAGCTGGAGCCAAGAAGACTTATGAGGAAGCCAGAGATATGATCCCTCAGAATATGGGCGGTCAGGCTGCCCAAATGCGTGCAGCTATTCAGACTATTATTGATAATCTGGACGGTAAGAAGCCTGCTGCTAAGGCTGAGGCTCCCGCCGCTGAAAGTGCAGCTCCCGCTGCTCAAGCTGAGGCTCCCGTCGCTGAAAGTGCAGCTCCCGCTGCCCAAGCTGAGGCTCCCGCCGCTGAAAATTAATATTTAATTTTGTTTGTATCGCGAGCCTTCGCCTATGGCTTAAGTTGTTTGTAGGCGAAGGCTCTCTTGCCTTTTTGTCTATTGTTTATTTTAAGCAAGGAAGGAACTTTTTATTTAATATGGCTAAAAACATTACCGCTCGCAGTAAAGATTACTCCCAATGGTATCTCGATGTCATTAAAGCGGCAGAATTAGCTGATTATTCTCCAGTGCGTGGCTGCATGGTTATCCGCCCTTATGGATACGCTCTTTGGGAAGCAATTCAGCGAGATTTAGATCGCCGCTTTAAAGCTTCAGGCCATGTGAATGCTTATTTCCCTCTTTTAATACCAGTTAGTTTTTTGGAAAAAGAGGCACAGCACGTTGAAGGATTTGCCATGGAGAGTGCTGTCGTTACTCATTCATCTTTGAAAAAAGGTGAAGATGGTCGTCTTACAGCTAGTTCTTTGCTGCCCGAGCCTTTCGTCGTTCGCCCCACTTCAGAGACTATCATCGGTCACATGTATTCCCAGTGGATTCAAAGTTATCGTGATTTACCTGTACTAATTAACCAATGGGCTAACGTAATGCGTTGGGAAATGCGCACTCGTCTTTTCTTGCGTACTTCTGAATTCTTATGGCAGGAGGGCCATACTGCCCATGAAAGCGCCGAAGAAGCTGAAGAAGAAACAAAAAAAATGCTCGATGTTTATGCTCAGTTCGCTCATGATTTCCTTGCTTTACCTGTAGTCAAAGGGCGCAAGACTAGCAGTGAAAAATTTCCGGGTGCTGTCAATACCTATGCTATTGAAGCTTTAATGCAGGATGGTAAAGCTTTGCAGGCCGGAACATCTCATTTCTTGGGACAGAATTTCGCTAAGGCTTTTGATATAAAATATTTAGATAGAGAAAATCAACTCCGTCATTGTTGGACCACTTCATGGGGTGTATCAACCCGTCTTATTGGCGGTTTAATTATGACTCATTCTGATGATGAAGGTTTGATTTTGCCTCCTAAGATCGCTTCAGTAGCTGCTGCTATTGTGCCGATTTATCGTTCAGATGATGAAAAAGAACAGGTAATCGCTTATTGCCGTCGTTTAGCCGGCGAAATTTGTGGCCAGAAGCGTTTAGAATCCGCGTTACAGCGCGATAAAAATAGAGAAACAATTTCTATATTCCTCGACGATTCCGCTTCTCAGAAAATTGTACTCGATTTGCGCGAAGGACGTGCCGTTGAAAAGCATTTCTATTGGGAACAGCGTGGCGTGCCTCTACGCTTTGAAGTTGGTCCTCGCGATGTTGCCAATGAAGCTTTTGTTTTGAAAATACGCTACAACAACAGTAAAACTTTCTGTAATTTTGCTGAAGCTAGCCATAGTTGGTTTATTGCTAAAATGGACGAAATTCAAGAAGCTATGTACCAAAAGGCTCTTAAGTATCGTGAAGAACGTACCACAGATGTCAATACTTACGATGAACTTAAAGAGGCTCTAACTAAGGGAGGCTTTGTGCGTTGCTGGTTCAAAGAGAACGAAGAAGCTGAAGCTAAAATTAAGGAAGAAACTAAAGCCACTGTAAGATGTGTGCCTTTTGAGCAATCCGGAGAGACCGGCAAATGTATTTACAGTGGCGAAGAGACTACTGAAAAAGTGTTATTCGCTTTGGCATACTAAAAATTTTCGCATAAATATGTATACATAGGATGAGAATCTTCTTAACCATAGAGTAGCTGGAAAAGGCGTTTCTAAAGGGATCTTTGTGACTTATTCCCTGGTGAAGCGCCTTTTTATTAAGGCAGGAGGTTCATTAGTCTCAATAGAATCCACACAGGATACTTAGGCTGTCAGAAGGTTGGGATGGTCTTTTTGCTGAGGTTCCAACTTTTCGCGTAAGGTTGCTGTATGAGTTGTGTACATCAGCCGGGGGGAGGCGGGCCCTATTTGTTATAGAGTCTTCTGGAGCAGCAGCTCCCAGAGATTTCTGTGCATATGGCGGTCTGGCACAATTGAGTCTCTTCTTTTCCCAAGGGGGAAGAGTCTTTTGTCAAAGATTGTAAGAAGAAGCTGCTTGCAGCTTCTTTCTAAGATTTAGAGGAACGGATAGCGAGATTTCGTTTATGTTGAAGATTATCAAAAAGCAATTACCTGTAGAACTCAATGAGGAGATGGCTTCCAATTTGAGACAAAGCCTGCAGGCTCGTTACAACTCCTTACTCCATAGAGTTCGCTTGGAGTATTTGAACCGCTTAGGTTTAGAGCCTAACTCCTGCGATTTTATGAGCACTTTGAAAGATTCTCCTCTTATTTTAGGAGAACTCTTCCTGCCCGAAGCCGGTACTATTTTTTATATAAAGGCTAAGCGGGGCGAAGGTCTTATTCAAGCCGGAGTCATTACCAATGACGAAACTCGTGACACTGATGAGTTCTTCAGCGAAGTACGCGACATTATGTCCGGTATTTGTGATAATCTGCCCTCCTGGCAGATTTCGGCGGATTTGTTGCCTTTAGAAATAGAGGATGCTGAAGTTGAGCCTAATCCTGCCACAGAAGAACAGCTCGCTGCTGCTAAAATGCTGATGGATCGTGAATCCCGTCAGCTTCTAGAACAGATTAAAAATGCTGGTTCAATATTTTTGAATAAGATTGAGTGTCCTGATCGCGATCTGTTAGAAAGACGTATCCACAACTTCAAAGATTTAGGGCTCTTAAGTATGGATTACGCGGTACTCTGCCACCGAACTGGTCAGCAGATCCTGCGTGTTGCTGACAAAGCAACTATCGACGAAAGCTCCCAGAAGGCTTTCAAGTGCTTTATTTGCGGTAGTCAAATTTCTGATGAACTCATTGAAGAAGTTCTCGCTTGTACGGAATGTGGCGTTACTATGCTCAGTGACCGTACTTGGCTGCTCATTTTAGTAAGAGGTATTTTAGCTGAACTCGGGATCCCCAGCAGTGCTATGAAGATCTACCGCAGCAAAGAGCTCCCAGTTCAAATATTCCTTTCTATAAATGGGTTGCGTTATCTTTTAGTCCTTTGCACTGAACCCATCACCTTAGATCAGGCTTATCTTATTGGCGCGCATTTAGCTGCCTACAAACTGGACAGTGCTATTATTATTTCTACGGAAAAAATTACTACTCTTATGCGTTCTCACTTGGAGCAGACCAGCCCCCGGGCTAAATTTGAGTTCTTGGATAAGATGGAAGATCTCAGTGCCCATTTGCAGCGTATAATTATCGATCAGCAGCGCGATTTCTTGAGCAAGCAGTTGGAAGATATGGTTTCTCTTACCAAGGTAGATATCTCTCCGTTAGTTTTGCAGCGCATGCTCCCTATTCCTGAAAATTTAAAGGATGTAACTGTTAGAGATGAACCTGCTGCTTCAGTTCATGCTGAGGTAAGTGTTAGCGAAGCTATTAAAGTCAGCAAGCCTTCTTTAGGAAAAGCGGCTCTGTCTATTGAGCCTAAATCAGCTTTAAATGCTGAAACAGTCGTGGAAATCATTGAAGAAAGCGGCGCTCTGGAGATTCCTTCCAAAGGTTCTAAAAAGGGCAAAAAACATTAATTTAGCTGATTTTATAACTTTAGTATAAACTAGTGGTGGGGGACTGCAGGGGCTCTTCGTTTGCATAGCATCGGTGGGTCCCTGTGCTTTTTATGGTTCGGTTGAGTTCGTTCTTTAGCAAATAATTATTTTTAGAGGTGAACTTTATGAAAGCAGTGATTATGGCCGGCGGTGAAGGCACTCGTTTGCGTCCCTTAACAGTGAGTAGACCCAAACCGATGGTTCCTGTATGCAACCGTCCAGTTATGGAATATACTATAGACCTTTTAAAACGCTATGGTATAGAGACCGTAGTTGTAACCCTTCACTACAAAGCTGAAGATATTATTTCCTACTTTGGAGATGGAACCGATTTCGGCCTAAAAATTGTTTATTCTATTGAAACTTCTCCTATGGGAACAGCGGGAAGCGTCAAGCAAATTCAAGACATAGTCGGAGACGATACTTTTTTAGTTATCAGCGGTGATGGACTTACCGATATAGATTTGGGGCGAGCTGTGGCTTTTCATAAAGAGAAAAGAGCTACAGCTACTTTAGTGCTGATGCGTGTCAATAATCCCCTTGAGTATGGGGTGGTTATTACAGATAAAAACAATGCTATTGAGCGTTTTTTAGAAAAGCCTTCTTGGGGCGAAGTTTTTTCCGATCAAGTTAATACTGGCATCTATATTTTAGAACCAGAAATTTTCAATTTAATGGAGAAAGGTCAAAGTTACGATTTCTCTCGTGACATCTTTCCCAAGCTTTTAGAACAGAAAAAAGGGCTGTATGGTTATGTCGCCTCAGGTTATTGGTGTGATATAGGCGATATAGACCATTATGCTGCGGCTCATCGAGACATGTTTGATGGCAAAGTTCTCCAAGAAATGGTGGGAACCCAAAGAGCAGACGGGGTATGGATTGGAGAAGGCACAAAAATAGATCCTACGGCTATTTTAGAAGCGCCTCTGATGATTGGGCGCAACTGCCGTATAGGAGCTCATACTTACGTATCATCTTACACTTGTATTGGTGATAACTGCATTATTGAAGAAGATGTCAATCTGCAAAGGGATATTATCTTTAATAACGTTTTCATTGGCGGTAAAAGCAACTGTGTCGGTGCCATTATTTGTCGGCAGTGCACTATAAAACCGGGCGTTAGTTTAAATGACAGTTCTGTTATCGGTGAAAATGTTTTTATCGGTCGCGGAGCCTCTGTAAGAAGTCAGATTTCTATTTGGCCTGATAAGAATATTCCTGATGGTTTAACTATTTCTGAAAATTTAGTGTGGGGTAAAAAGAATTCTGAAACGCTTTTCGGACGTGACAGTATCATCGGGCTAGGCAATTTAGAAATTACTCCTGAATTCGCCATGAAGCTAGGGGCCGCTTTTGGAACTTTGCTTCCTAAAGAGTCTACAGTAACCGTTTCCCGAGATTCTCGCCCTGTCAGCCGTTTAATAAATAGGGCTATTATCAGCGGTCTGAGTTCAGTCGGTGTAAATACGCTCGATTTGCGTTTGCTGCCTGCAGCAGTGAGCCGGTATTTGGTTAGTCGGACTAAATCAGTAGGAGGGATTCATACGCGCGTTTACCGCGATGAATCGCGTTTAGTAGAGATTGAATTTTTTGATGAATTGGGCATCAATATCGATAAAATTCGTCAACGTAAGGTTGAGAACTCCTTTATTCGCCAGGATTTCCGCCGTACCGATGTAGATGAAGTCGGTATTATCAGCTACATGGATGCTAGTATAGACAAATATATAGAAGGCTTTATAAGTTGCTTAGATACTAGGAGTATCAAAAATGCCAATTTTAAAGTAGTAATCGATTACTCGTATGGAACCGCTTGTCAAGTTCTTCCTTTTATTCTAAATAAATTAGGAGTAGAAACTGTTTCTATAAATGCTTATGTCGATTACGACAAGGCTAGAGAAGCGCAGGCTAAGAAAGATGATGCCCTGCGTCAGCTGTCAAATATTGTCAAGCCAGTTGGGGCAGATTTGGGCATCATTATGGATGCAGATGCCGAACGTATCTATTTAGTGGACGAAGAAGGCTCCCCCATTAAAGGGACTAATCTGCTAGCTTTGCTTGCTTTAATGGTATTTAGGCATAGCAAGGATGCTTTAGTAGCTGTGCCAATCAGCGTCCCGGGAATTATGGAAAAATTGGCTCAGCAGCAGCATGGCAAAATTATACGTACTAAAACTGACTATCGTTCAATTATGCACAGTGCTTTTGTCAGTGAAGGGCGCATTGCGTTAGCTGGAACTTCTTCTGGCGCTTTTGTTTTCCCTAAATTCTCTCCTGGTTTCGATGCCATGTTCCTTTTGGCCGAAATGCTGGAAATGATGGCTTTTGATAAGCGCAAACTGTCTGAAATAGCTAAAGTTATACCTCCTCACTATTCTCTTTCCGGTAGTGTCGAATGTAACTGGTCAGAGAAAGCCAAAGTTATGCGCCTTCTAGTAGAGCGTTACCGTGATGAAAAGTTGGAACTCCTCGATGGAGTGCGCATCGATTTTGATGATGATTCATCTGTATTGATGGTGCCTCATCCTTCATTGGCTAGAATTAATGTCTGGACAGATGCTTCTTCTAAAGAAAGGGCTAAAGCATTAATGGAGAGGGCTCGTTTTGTGATTCCTCAGTTAGCTAATGCTGACGAGAATGCACTGTTGAAAGAGCGCAAAGAAGACGACAATCATAATTTAATTAGTCCTACTACCATTATTCCTGAAGAGCGTGCTTTCCATTTTTGGGTACCCGGACGTTATTTAGGCGTTCAAGTGCGTAGTTTGCGCAGTTTTATCGACGTGCTGCACTATATTGAGACGGCTTCGTTGGAATATCATATGGAACGCAACGATTTCGCCAACTGGCTCAGAACTGAGTTAGGAAGATACTTAGTGGCTCTCGATTTAGAACAGATAAGTAAAGCTCGCTACAAAGGAGAAGAACTGCGCTGCCATATTTTGGAATGTTTTGGCGAAGCAGCTTCTTCTGAGTCTAGTAATTCTGTTGAGCACAATGATGATTTTGAGGAAACTCACTTCAAAATTAACGAAGATCATCATAGTCAAGAAGTTGGCGGTATCAGGTTTATGTCTGATCATGTTGTAAATGATATCCAGAAGGGACACGATAAAGGAGCGGTTGCAGATGCTGCTGACAGCAACGATCCTAATTTAGGTTCAGCTATAGTGGTAGAAGAAGCTTCGAAAACTAATTTAGCTAGTAAACTAAATGATGAAGAGTTTACAACTCATAAAGGCGATTTATTGTCTGAAAATCAAGACAGCCGCTCTAAAGCTAGTCCTGGAGCTTTGGAGACTGACGGAGGTCTGAAACTCGATAATTCTTTGTCTGGAGCTAAGGCTGAGCAATAATAGATCAAAAACTGTTAGAGAAGATTAAATTCTCTATCTAAGCTCTTCTTAGAATTTTGGTAAAAGTTCTAACCGAGAAGAGCTCTTTTTTTATCCTAGGGGGGAAATTGTTTCTTATAAAAGAAGCGCTAAAAAATTAAATTTTGAGGCGGGAGTACAGTCTATGTCCTTTTGGGATGATTTGAGAAGTGAAGTCAGAGATCGCTATACTACGGGAGATATAAGTGTAGGTTTATTCAGTACTATAACTAGTTTCGGGGTCATGCCTTTACCAGTAGTACAGCCTACATTTTATATGGGTAGATGCTATATCCTTTGTTTCGATTACATGGATTACGTAGAAAAACTTTTGGCTTGTCAGGCTAAGCAGGAAAACGTTTTTCAACTTCTGCTTTATATAAAAGAGACTGCAGCTACCTTGGGCCGATGCGTTCATCACGCTGTTGGTCCTATAGAAGAGATTCTTTCTGCCATAGATGATATTTTTGATGAACGTATGCGCAAACTGGAAGAAACTTTAGCTGAATCAATTATTGAAGAGGCTGAAGAAGAAGCTGCTGATGAGCTTGAAAATGAAAGCAATTCTGACGATTACGATGAATTCAAAAGAGAGCGCACTCTTATGGCAGCTAGTCTTCAGGAAAAGTTTGAAGCGGTTGATATATCCTACACTGTAGCTGTGGAATTGTCTATGCGTTTAGCGGCTATGTATGACTGTTGTACGCGCTATGTTCGAGATTTAAGGGAACTCAATTCGTCTGAAGTTTTAGGTGAAGTCGTTATTTTTATGCGTACTTTTATAGATGTGCAGCATATACTCGATACGCAGATGCGTCAGCTTCTTTTGGAAGATGTCTTTATGGAAAGAAGCAACTTATTCTCCACAGGTTTAATGCCTTGGATTAGTCATTCTGTAGGTGAATTAGTCCATCAAATTAACGGATTAGAACATGAATAAAAATTGGAGATGTGAACAATGGCTGCCAATATTGTTGCCTTATTAACTGATTTCGGTTCTCAAGATTCGTATGCGGCCATTGTTAAAGGGGTTATTTGGAAAATAAATGCTGACATTAAGTTAATAGATATTACTCATAATGTTCCTTTAGGAAAAATAAACAGGGCCGCTTTTCTGTTGGAATCGTGTATTAATTGGTTCCCGGAAGGTACCGTCTTTTTAGCTGTAGTTGATCCCGGAGTCGGCAGCCAGCGCAAAGCGATAGCTATTCGCGGTGAAAAATATTTTTATGTAGGCCCTGACAATGGCATTTTCACTTTAGCCCTCAAACGCGATCCCTTAAGGATGGCTGTAGAAATTGCAGTTGGAGCAGATAAAAATAAGGAAATAAGCAACACTTTCCATGGTCGCGATCTGTTCGCTCCAGCTGCAGCCAGATTAGCTCAGGGAGAAGATGTGCGAATGTTGGGATCTGAACTGAAAGAACTAGTTAAACTGAATATATCAAAGAATCGTTTATCAGATCAAATCGGTCAAGGAAGTATTCTTTGCATAGACAGCTTCGGGAACTTAATCACTTCTTTGTGTAACCTCGAGGTGCGCAAAAAAGTAGTTGCTGCTGTTGTCAAGGGGCACAGATTTCCTATGTGCAGAACTTATTCAGAGGTAAAAGAGGGTGAGGGGCTAGCCTATTGGGGGTCTTCGGATTACTGTGAACTGGCTGTTAACAAAGGTTCAGCTGCCGACTTAACCCAGGCTCAGGAAGGAGACTTAGTTTCCTTTGAGCTTATCTAAAAAATTGCTTAAAAAAAGTTAAGCAAAGCAGACCTTGAAAAAACGTATTTTTATTTAAAGTTGGCAATAGTAGTTTTAGAAGATCTGATATTGATTGTGTACTTCCACATTGGTGAAGCGTTCTAAATAGTTAATCACAGTTATTAAAGCTATAATAGCAAAAACAATCCAGAAAAAAGGACTTTTAAAAATTTTTGCCCATATTCCGGGTTCAGATATAGTTTCTAGATTGTTGTTATCTGTTTTGACTGATTCTTGGGGCTGTTCTGTCATGAATAAGGCCTCATTTTCTAGGGATAGAACAGCCAAAACCTTCGTGTTAAGATGACAATTTGCCTTTTTTGAAACAGCTTTGTAAAGCCGCTGATGTTATTTTTTTCAGCTGGTTGACAGATAGGGGAATTAATATGAATGCTGCTTATATTGAACGTCAGAGTCGAGCACCTATTTATGAAGCTTTAGAGGAATATATTCAAGAAGCGAATGTTCCTTTTCATATGCCTGGACATAGTCTGGGTAGAGGAGCTGATCCTTATTTGCAAAGTTTAATGGGAGCTAAGGCCTTAGCAGCAGATATCACTCAAGTGCTAGATATGGATGATATCCATCGTCCCTACAGCTACACTAAAAAAGCTCAAGAATTGGCAGCTGAATGTTTTGGAGCTGACAAAACTTGGTTTTTAGTGAATGGCTCTACTTGCGGTAATCAAGCTATGCTTTTGGCCTCTTTAAAAACTGGTCAGGAGGTTATTATGCCTCGCTGCGCTCACCGATCTCTGCAAGCTGGATTAGTTTTTTCTGGTGCGGTACCTCGTTATGTCTCTTCTCCGTACGATAAAGAAGCTGGGGTTAGTTTAGCAGTTGAATGCTCTGATATGGAGTACTTACAGCACAAATACCCTAATGTGATAGCTTGGGCTGTTACTAGTGTCACTCCTTATGGGGCCTGTGCTGATATCAACACTATAAGTACTGCAGCTCATAATCATGGACTGCCTCTTTTAGTCGATGAAGCTTGGGGCCCCCACTTCGGTTTTCATCCCGATTTGCCCCAGTCTGCTATTTCCCTGGGAGCAGACTGCTCAGTGCAGAGTGCTCATAAACTTTTAGCCGCTCTTTCTCAGGCTTCTATGCTCCACATAAAAGGCAAAAGGCTCAATTATGAACGTTTTAACTTGACTTTGCGTATGCTGCAGAGCACTAGCCCCAACTATTTGCTTTTAGCTTCGTTAGATATTGCGCGCCGTCAGTTGGCTTTGCATGGCTATCAGGATTGGCAGAGAGCTTTAGATTCTGCTGAGAGAATACGTCAATTTGTGCGTCATACTGAGGGACTACAGCTTATGGAACAGGGAGCGGCTTTTAACTACGATAAAACCAGAATTGTAATTTCTGCTCTAGATTTGGGTATAGATGGAGTCGAGTTAGAAAGAACGCTGCGTTATCGTTTTAAAATTCAGCCGGAAATGTCCGATATGCGCCAAATCGTTTTAGTTATTACGCCCGGACATACTTCTAAGGACTTAGATAAACTTGAAGCAGCTCTTAAAGAAATTGCCGAAGCTCCTCACGGCTGGGTTTCTGCTGAAGGGGTTAAAGCGCCACTGCGCAGAGCTGCTTCTTTAGACTTTCCTGGTTTTCCTGAACAGTTAATGAGTCCTCGTCAATCTTATTTTAGCTCTTCTAAATATGTGCCTTGGGAGCAAGCTTTAGGAGAGGTTTGCGCTGAATTGATCACTCCTTATCCGCCTGGTATTCCCTTAATATGTCCCGGGGAAAGAATTGAGCGTCCCCATTGGGAGTACTTAAAGGCTCTTAACAAGGCTGGAGTACCTATTGATGGGTTGAGTGATCTTTCTATGCATCAAGTTAGAGTTATAGTTGGATAAAACTTTAGATTCTTTCTTTTTGGAGGAACAAAACTGCGGTTAATTAAAATACATCCTCATTTTTGGAACAGATAAGAGGTTCTTCTCTGCATTATGAATACAGACTCATCTGGACAGTTAGTTATCGCGTCCGATAATCTTGAAGAGCTGATGTGCGTTTTTCCCGTAGATTGGTGTGAAGGATATGCCAGTTTAGGGCGTCCAGCTGATGATTTAATTGAATTTGTCGCTGATTTAGGGCGCCTTCCTATGGCACGTTTCCAAGATGAAATATGTACTATTAGCGATTATCCGGTGAGCTACGGCGATCTGGATTATATCGCTTCTTATGTTTCTTCTTTCGGTTCCGATAATAGAGCCGGTATAGATGCTACCTTGCATCGCATTTCCGCTATCCGCAATAGAAAGGGAAGAATTGTAGGTATTACCGCTAGAGTGGGCCGAGCTGTTTACGGAGATGCTGACATTATAAAAGATGTTGTTAAAAGCGGTCGGAGTATTCTGCTGTTAGGACAACCTGGCGTTGGTAAAACTACGGTTTTACGTGAAATTTCGCGTGTATTGGCGGATGAATTGCACAAAAGAGTGGTTATTGTTGACACTTCTAACGAAATTGCTGGTGATGGTGATATTCCTCATCCGGGAGTTGGAGCGGCTAGGCGTATGCAGGTGGCTGATCCGATAGAACAGCATAAAATTATGATTGAAGCTGTCGAGAATCATACTCCTCAAGTTGTTGTCATAGACGAAATTGGTACCGAGGCTGAAACTTATGCTGCTAGGACAATTGCTGAGCGTGGAGTTATGTTGGTAGCTACGGCTCACGGTACTAAACTGGAAAATTTAATTCAAAATCCTTCTTTATGTGATTTAGTAGGTGGCATAGAATCTGTAACTCTCTCTGATGAGATTGCCTTTAAAAAAGGTGGGGGACACAAAGCTATTTTAGAGCGCAAAGCTCCGCCAACTTTTGAGGTAGTTATAGAGCTCAGAGATCGTCATACTTTTGCTATTCACAAAAATGTGGCTGACTCTGTTGATGCTATTTTACGTGGAGCAGAAATAGCTCCAATAGTTAGAATGAGACATAGTTCTGAGGCCAAAGATAATACAGAAGATACACCATCAGTAGTGACATTTAAGAAAAAAAAGAATAAAAGTTTAGAAACAATGGGAGCGCAGTTAGCTCCTCAGAATGGAATAGAACTCCAGGTAAATGGTTCTGCTGTGAATATAGACAAGCCGAACAGCGTTTCAGTTTTAGCTAAATACGGTTCTTTAATTCCTAAAAATAGTGCATCTTCCCACCGGAAACAGGAAAAAATGGCTGAACTCGCTGATTCGAGCAGCCTTAATGAAAGGTTCGCCTACTTGCGCCGCGATCGCTACACAGATGAAGAGGGCAATATATTACTGGCCCAAAAAGAGGAGCGCAAACCTTGTGTAGGAACGAAGCCTAAGGTCAATATTTATCCTATTGGAGTAAGTCGCAACCGTTTAGAAAAGTTAATTGGACTCTTGGAGCTGCCTGCTCAAGTTGTACCTAGTTGGAAGTCTGCTAGCGTTGTTTTAGCCTTAGAATCTAGCCAGGAGAGTGATCCTCATCTCTTTAAGGCTATCAAAAATGCCGGACTTAAGGTCTGTCGTTTGGCTGAGAATACTTGGCCTAAAATTAAGTCTTTTCTCGATAACTATTTTGAAGATACTATTTTAAGCCCCGCTGAGTTGGCCCAACTTGAAGTTATGGAAGCTATCGAAGAGGTGCAAAAAACTGGCCGTCCCTATAATTTGTTGCCTCAAGAGCGCTCTTTACGTCGTCTGCAGGGGCAGCTGGCCTCTGAAGCTGGTATACAATCAATTATTTATGGTACAGAGCCAGAATGTTATCTGCGTTTGCAGATGCATAAAGTTCATTCAGTTTAATTTTAGGGTATAAATATGGATACAGCTAGTAGAAAAGGACTATTTATTACCTTAGAGGGGCCTGAGGGCGGTGGTAAAACCTCACAGGCTAATGCTCTAGCAGAGAAGCTGCGCCGTTATGGCTTGACAGTTTCTGTTACTCGTGAGCCTGGGGGAACCCCATTGGGCGATAAAATTCGCCAGCTGCTTATTGATCCGGCTAATAAAGAAATGAAGCCCTTAACTGAGCTGTTACTTTTTGAAGCTTCTCGAGCTCAGCATGTTCAGGAGTTTATTAAGCCTAAGCTTAATTCGGGAGAAATCGTTATTTGTGATCGTTTTTACGACTCTACAGTAGCTTATCAAGGGGCAAGAAATTTGCCTTTAGATACTGTCCATTACTTAAATAATTTGGTAGCCGCTCAATGCTGCCCTGATTTTACTATTCTCCTCGATCTCGACTATGAAGTAGGTCGCTCTCGCTTAATGAAGCGTTATCGGCAAAATAGCGGAGCTGTAGATCGCATTGAGCGTGAAGAACAAGCTTTTTTTGAACGGTTGCGTCAAAATTATTTAGAGTTAGCTAGAGGAGGCTTACAGAAGGACGGATTAAGAGATAATTCCCTCAATCGTTGGCATATTGTAGATGCTTCTGTAAGCTTTTCTGAAGTTGCTGAGCAAGTTTGGAAGGCTGTTTGGCCGGTAGTGAAGTCTTGTATGGATAAATTATCTGCTGCAAAGAGGAGTTAAGGTGAAAATAATTGGCAGCGAAGTTATACTGGAACGCTTGGGCATTTTGGCTTTTGAGACTAAATTAGCTCCTAGTTATCTTTTTATAGGTCCTAAAGGAGTTGGTAAATTTTTATGCGCTCGTTGGTTCGCTGCAGCTGTACTTTGCCCCAATAAGAATAAGCTGGGCCCTTGTGGGCAGTGTTCTGTTTGTAAGAGAATCGAATCGGGTAATCATCCTGATATTAATATTTTGGCTAGCAGCGGTCGTTCTACTATCGGTATTGATGACATTCGGGAAGGCATAGTTTCAATGCAGACCTGCTCTTTTGAAGGAGGTTATCGCTTTTGGATTATTGACGAAGCTCAGCGGTTAACTGAAGAAGGTCAAAATGCTTTATTAAAAACCCTTGAAGAGCCCCCGCCTTCATTAGTTATTGTTTTAGTAGCTCAACTTGGTGGTTCTCTTTTAAATACTGTTATGTCTCGCTGCCGCCGGTTCGATTTTAAAACTTTGCCCATCGTCTCTCTTCAGCAGGAACTTATAGTTCGAGGGGCCTCTCCAGATAAAGCCTTGGCTGCAGCTAAAATAAGCGAAGGCTCTTTAGGCGGAGCTTTAGAAATTTTGAGTGACAGCGTGCTTTGGGATTACAGGGTAGCTCTGTTGGAAATTTTAGCTTCATTAGCTTCTGAAGAGCCAAGTTTATGGAAGGCAATTAGCGCTTCAATCACCTTAGAAAAGTTTTGTGGCGGTTCTTCAGCTAAAGACAAAGATCTTCTGTTAAAAACCTTTTCTATGGCCTCGTCATTTTATCGAGATTTGCTTTTGCTAAAAGTTGGAGCTCCCAGGCATATGCTTGTTAACGAAGATTATTTAGCCATTCTTGAACAAGTATCTGAAAGTAGCAATGCTGCTAGCTTTAGAAAGGCTTTAGAGAGTATTAACCAGGCTAAGTCTCAAGCATTTCACAATGTTAATGTAAGGCTTTTACTGCAAAATCTGTGTTTATCCTTACAGCCAATGTAATTTTTCTTATCTTAGTAATTTACAGAAAAGAGCCCGCTTCAAAAACTTTGAAGCGGGCTCTAGTTTTGAAGTCGTTTTGTATCGCTCTCAGCTAAGGTCTCTCGGTTACCGAAAACTACACAACCTTAGCTGACAACTTTATAATGCAACATTCAATTACTTTTTGAATTGAATATTCCCATAGTCCTTTTCAGGAACCAGAACTCTTCCCTGCTTGTCCGCAGTGCCAATATTGAGGCAGTTGTCTTTGACTGTGAACTTGTCGCCAGTCAGGACGTCTACCATAACATCGCCATTGTGGATAGGACTGCCCTCACGCAGAGGAATGTTGCGGGTCTGGTGATTGTAGGAGTTATTCAAAACTGTAATGCACTCCTGGCCTTCGTAGCGACGGCAGAAAGCGTAAACTTGGTCATCCTGCCACATCTCTTTTTGCTCACCGAATTGGAGGGCCGGCATAGCCGCACGGGTGCTGGTTAACTTTTGGAGGTGCTCGGTAATATGCGGGTTAGCACCAAACTCCATATCGCGACGGTTATCAGGATCACCTCCGCCGACCATGGCAGTTTCATCGCCGTAGTAAATGGAAGGAATACCGCGGCAAGTCATGATGAGATCCATACCCAGCTTAAGCTTATCATGGCCGCGGCTGTTGTTGGTGTTGTTCATGAAACGCTCGAAGTCATGGTTGTCTAAGAGAGTGACCATCTTGCTAGCATCGGGGTACTTGCTGTCCTCTGCAAAGCGTCTGCCAAGCTCTCTAGCACTGCCGTCTTTACCGATAGTATCACGGATTGTGTAATACAAAGGCATATCGAAGCAGCTGTCCATGCCGTCACGCTGGTAACCAGACACCACGTTGGGATCGCCATGTAAAGCTTCACCCAAAATCATGAAGTCGTCGCCCATTTCTTTCTTTACATCGGCGCAGAACTTCTGCCAGAACTGGTGATCGACATGCTTAATGGCGTCTAAACGAATACCATCAGCTCCGGTCTCTTTAGCCCACCACAGAGTATTGTCTAACAAATATTTGTAAACTTCAGGGTTACTCTGGTCAAGGTCGGGAAGACCGCAGACATCGCCGTTTTCGAGCTGCCAAGGATCATTCCAGTTACGGATGCCGCCGTTGTGGTGGAACCAATCTTTTTTACTAGGATCATTCAGCCAAGAATGGTTGGGAGAAACGTGGTTGAGCACGGTGTCCAAAACAACCTTCATGCCTTTTTCGTGAGCCTTAGAAACTAACTCTTTGGCGTCATCCATGGTACCCTGATGCTCATCTACTTTGTAGTGGTCAGTAATCCAGTAGCCGTGATAACCGGTACCTTCGTAGTTGCCCATTCTAATGGTGTCGGCGTTGTCGTACATAGGGGCGACCCAAAGACAAGTGGCGCCCAAATCTTTGATATAGTCTAATTTGTTGATAACACCGCGGAGATCGCCGCCATGGTAAGCGGTTGGGTTGTTCTTATCAACATTGAAGTTATTGCTGGGATCACCGTCGCAGAAGCGGTCAGTGAGGGGAAAATAAATTACCTGGGGGCCCCATTTCTCTTGCCAAGAACTCAAAGAGTTTGTGGTAACGGCAGAAGCACTAGCTGTCTCTTCGGTCTTAGCCGCAGTTGAGCAGAAAAGAGACTTCGGAATGAGTCCGGCCGAAGAATCAGACTTAGATTTCGTAAGAGTATCGGTGGGGAGGGCAGATACGCTCTCGGCCTCAGCGGCCTTGGCGGCAGGAACTGAAACGTTAGATATAGGCTGATTGAAAACTTTAAAGTTATCAGACACGCCGGAAATCATGATAAAGCCTCCAAAAATAATTATAGATGTAAAAACTCTCTTAAGCACTCCGCTTTAGGAACACCTAATCCCAAACATTTGCAAAGAAGCCACAGTCTGAAATTAATATGTTGTTTTCTTGCAACTTCATTAACTTAGATTATACCTAATTATCAAAAAAAAATGTTACCAGGAATTTAATTAACACCTAGAAAAAAACTAATTGTGCAGAGTAGAGCTTCTTTGCGCCCAGGTATTCGCATGTTTTCAGGAGTAAAGATTATGAAATTACAGCCGCGTGTTTTTTTTAATATGGGAGCCATAGTTTTAGGAATTGCTTGTTTAACTTTGCCGGCTGTGGCCAACAGTGGTACCCCAGAAAAGTTTTCTTCCAAGCATAATGCTATCGTCCGCCAAGTTAAGGGCAACCTTACCATAGAAGGAGTGCCGACAATCCCTGATTCTCTGATTGAACGCTTGGCTCAGTACTCTAATGTGCGTTCCGCAGTAGTGGGTGATTGGGATCCCCAGGCTAAGGGCCTCTTAGTTTTTACCCGTTTTGGTCAAACTTCTCAAGTTCATCGTGTAGCTCGTCCGGGTTCTTTTCGCGAGCAGATTACTTTCTTTGATGAGCCTGTCAACAGTATAGCCGTCAATCCTGACAGTAAACGTAACGAAATGGTAATGCTGAAAGATGTAGGCGGCAACGAAAATTATCAAATATTCTTGTGGAATTTTAGTGATGGCCGTTCTAAAATGCTCACTAATGGTAAGGCCAGATATGGCTCTGTAGTATGGAATGATGAAGGTACTAAAATAGCCTACCAGTCTACTGAACGTGATGGCGCTAATTGGGATATTTGGATTATGGATCCTAAACATCCTGAACAAGCTAAAATGGTTTACAGCCCTGGAGGGTATTGGGGGGTATTAGATTGGTCTAAACAAGGCGATCGTTTGCTTCTTTATAAATATATTTCTATTACAGAATCGTCTATGGTGGTTCTCGATTTAAATAGCGGCAAGACTATACCTATTGGCATAGATGACGCTTCTCAACCTCCTTTTGCTTTAGGAGAGGTCGCTAAATTTTCTACCGACGGTAAGGGAGTGTTCTTTACTACAGATAGTGGCAGCGAATTTCAGCGTTTAGCTTATCAAGATCTGTCTACTAAAAAAATAAGTTACATGGCGAGAGATATCCAGGCTGATGTGATTGATATACAAATCAGCAAAGATGGCAGCTTGTTGGCTTTTGTTACTAATGAGGATGGTTTTTACAAAATTTATGTTATGAACTTAAATAAGGGAAACTGTAAATATCGCCGTTTAACTACTATACCTGAAGGTGTGGTTTACGGAATGAAATTTTCCCCTGACCGTCGTTTGGCTGTTAGCATCGGATCTGGTAATAGGCCTTGTGATACTTATACTGTTAACTTAGATCGAAAAGATGAGTGCTTGCGTTGGACTTTTAGTGAGGCCGGCGGTTTAGACACTTCTTCTTTTGCTGAACCTAAACTTTTACATTACCCTACTTTCGATAATGACGGGGACAAAGCACGTCAAATTCCCGCTTTTGTTTACATGCCTAAAAAAGCTGCCTCAGAGCCCTGTCCTGTACTTATTCAAATCCACGGAGGGCCAGAGAGTCAATATCAGCCTTATTTCAGTTCGTTTATTCAGTATTTAGTCAATGAAAAAGGTATAGCTGTTATCGCTCCCAATGTTCGGGGCTCTCATGGTTATGGCAAAACTTATGTGTCTTTAGATAACGGATACAAGAGAGAAGATTCTGTTAAAGATATCGGTGCTCTCATTGATTGGATAAAAAAACAGCCTCAGTTCAATGGAAAGATCGCTGTTATGGGAGGTTCGTACGGCGGTTATATGACTTTAGCTTCCATGACTCATTACAGTCAGGATTTGAGTTGCGGCATAGACAACGTAGGTATTAGCAATTTTGTGACTTTCTTAGAGAATACTAATCCTAATCGCCAAGACTTGCGTCGTGTTGAATATGGTGATGAGCGAGATCCGGAAATGAGAGCTTTTATGGAAAAAATTGCTCCGGCTAATAATGCTGCCAAGATAACTAAACCTCTTTATGTGGTACAGGGATACAACGATCCGCGCGTTCCTGTTACTGAAGCAGAACAAATGGTTCGAGAAATACGTCAGGCTGGCGGTTTAGTTTGGTATTGCTGTGCCGCTGATGAAGGACACGGATTCGCCAAAAAGAACAATCGCGATTATTACTGGCAGTCTGCAGTGCTTTTCTTAGAGAAATATTTGTTAGGTAAATAAATTAACTTTATTAGTTATCTTAAAAATAAAGAGCTTCTCTACTATAAAGTAGCAAAGCTCTTTATTTTTATGGCGCGTAGATGGTAACTTTATATTGTACTGAGGTAAAAAAGCTTATGGCTTAAAACTAGGGAGTACCAGGAAAACTGTCAACGAATTTAACAGTGAAGTCGGGGAAAGAGTCGACAAATTGAATTTTATAATCGGGGAAAGAGTCGACAAGCTGCCATTTCCCCGGGCCATCAGGAAAACTTTTAACTACTTTAACTTTCAGATCGGGAAAAGAATTGTCTACTTTAACCTTATAATCGGGGAAAGAATTAACTATCTGAATTCTGCCGTATATTCCGCTAACAGGAACTTTCGGTTTTGCTTGTACATTGGTGGCTGCGCAGGCAAAGAGTATAATTAGCGTCAGTAAAGCTGCAGACAAGGAGATCTGCTTTCTCATATTGCACCTCCTGAAAATAGTTTTATTGACCTTTGCACTGAATTATTTCAGAGTCTACATGTTAATATCGTCTTTTCGTCTATTTTCCTTTGCACAAGTTATATAATACCCAAATTTAATAAAGCCACAGTTTTATTGTACTAAAAATAGTACCTGTATAAACTGTGGCTTCATTTCACTCTATATGCCAGTAAAACGTTAGCCTCTAATATTAAATTCGGAAGTAATCATGAGATGGTCTGAGGCTGTGGAAGATACCCAGCGAGTGTCTGTAGTATCGGATTGCGTATAACGATGGACTTGAGAGCTCACCAAGCGGTTGGACATAGATTTCGGGAAAATCATGTGATCGAACTGCTCGGGAGCAAAACCATTACTCTTTTTGGGATTGGCGGGCCAAGTGTTGCGCTCTGCATCGGGTTTGCCTGCTAAACTGTCGACCCATTCTTCGCGCCCTCCGCCTGGATTCAAGACTGCTTGGACGGAAGCGTCGTCAGTGTTGTCGTTGAAGTCGCCGGTAAGCACGAAGAGACGGCCGGGGAATTCTTTCATTTCCGCTTCAGCAATGTCGCGCATAGCGCGCCCTTCGCTCAGGCGTTTCGTATCGGCGCTCACATGACCGGGAGCAGAGGGTCTTCTAGATTTTGAATGGGTAGTATATAAGCTGAGATCGGCGCTCTGGTTGCCATCGACATCTATATCGACGCGGAGCAAGTCGCGGCTGAATTTAGTGTCGCCGCTGCCGTCGGCTAGAGGGAAGGTTACGTCTTTATGGGAGACAACCTCAGTAAAGGGATATTTAGAGATTACTGCTACGTTTACGCCGCGTCCGTCGTTGCCGGGAACGTGAGCTACGTATTTATAATTTTTGCTAAGCCCGCGAGTTTCGAGGAATTCATCTAAGGTTTCTTTAGATGTACACTCTTGTAAGGCTACTACGTCGGCGTCAGCTCTTCTAATATTTTCGGCCAAAGCGTCTAAAGAACGCTCGCTCTTCACTGGAGTGCGGCCACCGCCAGCCCTTTGCACGTCGCGATCAGCAAACATGTTTTTTACATTGTAAGTACCTATGGTTACAGACGTTTTGCCTATCATATTATTTAAACCCCGCTGGATAAACTTTCTTTATACCGCTGTACTTTTAATACAGAAGTAGAATTAAGAATATAAGTTCCTCCCGCCGCATCTTTTTTAAGAAAATGACGATCCAAAAGCATTTGTCTACTTCTGTTGGCTGTAAACCAACACAAGCAGCTGATACTTGCGACTCACAACCAAAAATTTTCTTTAACGGCGGACTATAAAACTAGAAAAAGATGCGGCAGTCCAGCTTAGGCGTCAGCCTAAGCAGCTTTCTGCACACTATTATAAAGATTATACGTATAATTAACTACAAACAAAACTTTTGTGTAAGTGATTTAATGTATTTTTTGTTAATTTTCTAATATATCATTTTTAATCAGAGCTTCTTCTACTATTTTAGCCATAAAACGATGGCCTTCTGGAGTGAAATGTACAGAATCTGCAAAAAGGCGGTCGTATTGCTGAGGTGGCAGAGACGCAAAAATTTGTGGAGCATCTATTATCATTATGTTGTATTCGGCAGCTAGGCGGCGCAAAGCTTCATGATAAAGAGGTAACTGAGAGCTATTAGCTATATGGCGATTAGTAGGTTCTAGAAGGAGAACTAGTTGGAATCCGTCTTCTTGGCTCAGTTTATAAAAATTTTTTATATTTTCGATAAACTCAGATAAGGGCACACGTTCAGTGGCGTTAACATCGCCACTTCGGCGGCTGTACATACTGCGGCTGTGCAGGCGCAGACTAAGGCTGCGTACTAGGATACATATTCGGCTGCGATATATCCAGGAGCGCAGATAATGAATCCACTTGTTGTCCGTAATTACTGAACGGTCAGTGGAAAAAGCTTCATTGGCATCGTGATAGCCAAAGGCTTCTATAACCATATCGGGTTTGTAAGGGGCTATGTCCGATTTGTAGAGCATCAGTCCCTGCCATGAGGAATAACCGGAAATAGCTCCATCAATTACTTCTATGTGGCGATGGCCATTGGCTTGGGCTTGTCGTCTGTTTAAATTATTCTGCAGTACTTTTGGGTAACAGTGTTTGGGGGCATATTGATGGCGGAAGGCAGAAATAGCCTGAGAATCGCCTAAAACGGTAATACGGAAGGTATTGCTATTTTTATGGCGCGGGTGTTCCTGATCAAAAATGCCGCTTATAGAAGTCCGCGAAGTACCGACCATATTAGTTCTGCGTCCGCGTTCATTGGCTGTCGCTTCTGGATTAGCTTTCCAAAAGGTGAGGGGATCGGGAATAAATAATTTAGAGGGACTGTAGTAAGGCAAGTGAAGCATAGCTTCGAAAATAACAAAGAATAGAAATGTAACAAGCAGATTACGCTTGAACAGAGAAAGCCTTGCCCAGCCTGAATATTTTTGGGCCACTACTTGACTTAGTTTGCATAGTAGGGCAGCAATAGTAAAACCCAATAGAAGGCTGGCTATAATTTGATTATCTAGCAGTCTGGGAATATTGCCTATAAGATATTGAGAACTTAGGGCCGTTTCTCCGCCGCTTACTATGTAAAATGCAGTATCTTCCATGTGCCGTTAACTAGTGACTGAGTGTTTTTTATGTTGTTAGAAAACTTATAACTCCGATAGGGGAGTATGTAGCAGTCGGCTGTAATAACTGATGATTTTTTTAGTCTGTTCTCGATTTTCATTTAAAAGTTCTATACGGAAGGAAACTACTCCGGATCTGCCCAGCATAGGTAGTAGTTTTTGCCTCTGTTTGGGAGTCTGATCGAAGATTGTATTGCGGCAGTAGCAGTCTGTGCGCACTAAATGTGAATATTGCATACGATCTATTATATAAAGATCTTTTTTCAGGCAAGGTTGGCCGCAGCTTTTAGAGTCTGAGCCTGAACTAAGCAAGTTGGCGTAAAGACAATGACGGGAGTGAAAAACTGGTAAATGTCTATATAGGGTAAATACTAAACGCTCTGTGGGTGACATAGATGGGGGATAATTGGAGGCTAATTTTTTTAGGCCACCGAGCAAAACTGTCAGCTTTTGTTCGTCTAGATCGTCGCATGGTGTCAAAGTGTCTAGGCCTAGTCTGAGTAAAGTATCAAAAGTTAAAGAATTAACTGCATTAAATGAAAAATCGCCGTGCAGAGCGGGAATTTTTTTGCCCTGGAGCCGCAAGTTTATACAATATTGCAGACTGCCTAAATTTCGCAGGAGCAAAGCCTCTGGATTAAATTTTAACAGCTTATCTAGAATTGAAATTTCACCTTGTTTTTGAATGCGTGGAGCAGCTAAGCACAAGGGCAGAGCAGAAGAAGTAGAACGAATAGCTTGGATCATTAATTCAAGTTTTTCGGGGCGGAAAGCTTCCAATTCCAGAGAAGTGCATCCCATTTCTAGTGCTGTTTCTGTTTGTTCTAAGGTGCGGCACAGCACATTTAAGCAATTTTTAGTTTGAATTGCTTGGCGTCCCTGCGGATCGGGTAGAATAAAAGAAGAACGGTTATCTGCTTGAGGTAGCGTATTTTTTTTCTGCTTCAGATACTCAATTATAGAAGCAGTCAAAGTGCGGCGCATTGGTTTTAATTCTGATAAAGGTAGGAACAGTCCCGGAGCCAAAGACTCTGCCTGGACATTTTCCAAATGCAAGGGGGTATTGCTGAGGTCTGCAAATTTTTCAGCTATGGAAGTTGCTGTTAAAGCGTTTTTTTGGGCTTTGCTTAATATATTGTGGCTGCATACTGTAAATTCTTGTTCTATTCCACTTACTGAGGCTCTGATCTGTAAGGGGTTGTTTAAAGAACCGCTAATAGTCAAATTTAAAGACAGTCTGCCCCGGCGCGGTTCATGCATAGATTGACTGATGCGTTTGACCGTCGCAGGGGAGCTAGTAACGTAAACTAAATCGCCAATATGTACTTTAGATAGATCGGGACCTGGTTTGCTGAAGCCTAGAATAGCTTCTCCTGCATGGGATGAACAAGAGAAAATCGGTCCCCCTTGTACTTCTTCTGCTGAATTTTTTTTAGCTAGATCGGAAAGAAATAGCACGCCCATGCCGTTTTGCAGTATTATGGGGGCTGCTTCTATAGATCGTCGATCGCGCTCGCATGATGACAATTTTACTCTTATTTTGTAGCCGTTTTTAGCTATTACAGTACCTAGCAGTTGCCCTCTGTGTTTAGGATATCCTTTTTGGGTGAAAGTTTGATGATTTACTGAACTTAAGAAGCCAGGAGTAAATCCTCGGGAAAATGTAACATTTAAATCACTTATGTTGCGGCGAAGTTCCAATATTTGGGCCTCTTCCGGATTGCGGAAGTTCCCTGCCGTATCAAAGTGAGCATCGACCCATGAGCGCATTGTTTTTACGGCCATGTAAACATAGGCAGCTCCCTTCAGTCTCCCTTCTATTTTAAGCGAACTTACCTGAGCTTTAATCAGCTCGTTTACTTTATTAAAACCTGCTAAATCACAGGGACTGAGCAAATGAGAGGGGGCAGAAAGTTTGATGAGACCAGAGCTAAAATCGAGTTTTTGTCCATGTGGCAGAGCTGCCCAACGAAAAGGTAGGCGGCAGGGCTGAGCACATTGTCCTCTATTAGCTGAACGTCCGCCCCAAGTTAAACTGGCTAAACATTGGCCGCTGAAGGAGACGCATAAAGCTCCTAGGGCAAATACTTCTAATTCGCAGTCAGTATCTTTTTTTATAGAAGCTATATCGTTTGAACTAAGCTCTCTGGCGACAACAACCCTTTGAAATCCCAGATTTTTAGCTAAAGAAACTCCGCAGCTGTCGCTTATAGTCATTTGAGTGCTGGCATGGAGACGCACTGAAGGGGCCAGTTGACTAGCTAGTCGAGCCACTCCTAAATCTTGAACGATTAGGGCATCTACTTGGCATTTTTCAATTTCACGCAGAATATTTTCCAGTTTAGACAGCTCATCTTCAAATACTAGAGTGTTTAAAGTTATATAAGCTTTAGCTCCGGAATGGTGAATTTCATCTATAGTTTGTTGTAGTGTGGAAAGAGTAAAGTTTTGGGCTCTGGCTCTGGCATTAAAACCTTCAGAAAGACCAAAATAAACTGCGTCTGCCCCAGCCTGTAAGGCTGCCTGCAAAACTTGATAATCGCCCACAGGGGCTAAAACTTCTGGCTTGAACATAAAAATTTTTCCTAAAATTAATGCTGACGAAAATATTAAAACTGAAAAGAATTAGGAGTGCCCTGCCAATTTATTAAAAATGCCTGTAAAGAGTCTGGATGGAAGTTCAAGGCCAAAGATAAGCACATGTTTGGTATAAAGAAAGAGCTCTTTAAGTACAAGCAGCTAGGGGAGGGAAGAGGGCCTGAGCGAACGTTGACGGGGAGTTGGTGCAGAACTTCGAAGCTGTCAAGGCGAGTGCGCAAACCTGTCCCCCACATTTTTAAGCAAGCTTCTTTACGGGTCCATAAATAGGCAAATTCTTGTCTTTGCTTAAGCTCGTTGCGGTAAGCTGACAAGTGTTGCCATTCCTTTACGCTGAAAAAACGCTCAGCTAGAGCAAGCATCGGATGTGAAGGAATTTCTTCTAAATCGATGCCTAACTCTACCCTAGCAGCGGTATCGGAAGAGTCTGCTGCTGCTAAAACCGCCCAATTACCTGAATGGCTGAAGTTAAAAGGAATTCGCTTAGGAAATGAAAGTTGCGGTTTGCCTAATTCTGAAGCTGTAAAGACCAACTTGGCTGCTTCTTTATAAAGTTCAGCTGAGCCTTCAGTTAAACTTTTGTTCATTATTTGGGCTAAAAAAAAGCGCAGTCCTAAATGGGACAACACAAAGCGGCGCCTGAGATGGGGAAAAATCAGCTTATTGGCACGCTGAAGCTCCTCTCGGCTGAGCAGAATATTGCAGCGTGATTCTAGCTCAGCCGGAAAACTGCATAAATTAAAGCAGATTATTTTTACCGTAGTCAAAGAATTCGTTTACATTCCCACTATATTGTAGCCGCAGTCTACGTGCAGAACTTCACCCGTAATAGCCGAAGAGGCTTGGGACAGTAAGAATACAGCACTTTGACCTACTTCAGAAGCACTAACGCAACGTTTTAAAGGAGAACGCTCGCTGGTAATATGGAGCATATCAGTAAAACCGTGTATGCCTCTGGCGGAAAGAGTTTTTATAGCTCCAGCTGAAATAGCATTAACTCTAATATTTTGTGGCCCTAAATCGGCAGCCAAATAGCGCACTGAAGATTCTAAAGCCGACTTAGCTACTCCCATAACATTGTAATTTTTTACAACTTTCTCTGCCCCAAAGTAACTTAAAGATACAATGCTGCCACCTTCTGTCATCAAAGGAGCTGCTCTGCGGGCTAAGGCTACTAGTGAGTAGACACTTGTTTCCATGGCTGTGATGAAACCGGCGCGTGAAGTATCAACAAAGCGCCCCATTAAATCTTCGCCTTTGGCAAAGGCTACAGAGTGAACTACAAAATCGAGTTTGCCCCATTTACTTTCAATTTCTTGGAAAAGAGCGTCTAAACTATCCTCATTGTTGACGTCGCAGGGTAGGATATAATCAGCTTTTAAACTTTCAGCTAAAGGACGCATGCGTTTCTCAATGGCAGCATTGAGATAAGTGAAACCTAACTCTGCTCCCTGTTTAGACGCTGCTTCGGCAATACCCCAAGCTATGGAATTGGCATTGGCTAAGCCTACTATTAAACCGCGTTTACCTTGCAGCATTTGTTCCTTCTCCTTAAATAAGTTTGGCTTACAAATTGTAGCAAAATTTTTTCCTCACCCTTCAATTTTATAATTTGTCTATCCTTCAGATGGACGTTCCTTTTTAGGGTATAGGCCTTTTTCCATAATAAAAAAAGAGCCCCCCTTCAGGGGAGCTCCCTATTAGTTAGCCGCTAACTACAGACTAGCTGCGAATGTACTCATCCCACTTGCCAAACATCTTGTCCTGGGTTTTGGCGCGGTTCACAGTTACATCCTGCTGGATCTCGAAGATCTTAGTCTGGGTGTCCTGGAGGATTTTCCAGCGTTCCATCTGCTGCTTCTGAGCATCGGCCTGCATCTGGGTGTAAATAGTTTGCGCCTGCTGAAGGTCACTGGCAGTCATTTGAGCTGCGGACGCTGCGGCTGCGAAACCGCCACCACCTAAAAAGTTACTTATACCACCGAAAATACCCATTGTACTTACCTCCATAAGGTAAAATTTTTTTTCTTGCCCCTAGTATCACGTGTACAATTAAAAAAGTAAAGACTTCTTATAGAAAAAATAATTTTTTTATATATTTGATAAAAATATTAAAACAATAGATAAATATCAGATTAAGAAGCAGAAACAGCTAAGTCCACGTCTTTGCTGATGCCTGGCAAATTTCATTTAAATATAAAATGTGCTCCCGTCCTAAGGGCGGGAGCACATTTTTTCAGTTATTCTTAAACGTTTGAAAGATCAAACTAACTGCGGATGTACTCATCCCACTTGCCGAACATCTTGTCCTGGGTTTTAGCGCGGTTAACGGTCACATCTTGTTGAATTTCGAAAATCTTAGTCTGGGTGTCCTGGAGGATTTTCCAGCGTTCCATCTGCTGCTTCTGGGCGTCGGCCTGCATCTGGGTGTAAATAGTCTGGGCTTGCTGAAGATCACTGGCTGTCATTTGAGCTGCAGACGCTGCGGCAGCATAGCCTCCTCCGCTGAACATACTGGTTAAATTGCTTAGAATACTCATATTTTATTTACCTCCATAGGAGAAAAAAATTTATTTATTTGATAATATTATCAGCTTATTTTTATCTGTAGTAAATGGATATTTATTTAAGGATAATAAAGCAAAACTAATGAATTCATTAATATAAACAAGCAAAGAAAAACTGCCCCCAAACTTCGTTAAGGAGAGAGGGCAGTCTATCTTAGATTTATCCTATATGGTAGAGATAAATTTTACGCTTAAACCTAGAAGCGATTCTGTCAGTTAGTTCCTTTTGACTAGCTGCGGATGTATTCATCCCATTTACTGAACATTTGGTCCTGGGTTTTAGCGCGGTTAACGGTAACATCTTGTTGAATTTCGAAAATCTTAGTCTGGGTGTCCTGAAGAATCTGCCAGCGTTCCATCTGCTGTTTCTGGGCGTCAGCCTGCATCTGGGTGTAAATAGTTTGGGCTTGCTGAAGGTCACTGGCTGTCATTTGAGCTGCAGACGCTGCGGAAGCATAGCCTCCTCCGCTGAACATACTGGTTAAATTGCTAAGAATACTCATAGTGTTTGCCTCCATTAATAAGAGTTTCAGAGCTTTCTCTTATTGAAATTATCAGGGCAACAAAATAGCGCGTAAATATAGAAAGAATAGAGTTAAATAAGGTACAAGTTAGAGATAATTAAAAAATTAAAAACAAATTTAAAAAGACTGTTTTTAGTATAAAATCTATAAAAATATTGTAAACAAGAGATTAAATTAAAGGTTAATAATTTAGTTAAAAAGAGCGTAATTTGAAACTAGTGACCATTATTTTCATACATCGTTATTTTTTATTTCAAAACAGGCTAAGCGTCCATCTTTGCTGATTATATAAAGGTTATTGCCGCCTATAACTAGAGGACAGAAGGGAACGAAAGGAAGCTGATATTCTTTTTTTATACGTCCAGTTTCAGCATCTAAAACCAGCAGAGCCTTTTGTTCAGTTGCTGCTAAAACATTGCCGTTCCAATATAAAGCTGGAGAGGCCGGCGTTCCCGGTATTTTGCAGCTCCAAAGCAGACGGCCGCTTAGAGAAGACAGAGATATTATTCTGCTATCTTTTTTTACTACAAAACAGCGCGGTTTCTTGAAATCGAAACTGGGAGCGCCGATAAAATATCCTTCAGAATTAACTTGGTAAATGTTATTATTGGGCAGCGATGACTTCCAGATTAACTTAGCGTGCAAATAGTTTTTGCCACTATCTGTAGAATTTAATGCATAGCAGAAAACGGTTCCGTCCATGGCTGTAAAATACAGTAAATCTTTGATGAGGCGAACGGGACTGCGGAATTCCATATTACTTTTGCCGATAGTTTGCTGATAGACTTTTTCTGTATTTTGCAGATCTACGATCCATAATTGGCCGTCTAAAGTAACGGCGCATAATAATTCCTTTTGGTAAGTGCATATAACTGTTGGGGTGCTAACAAAAAGTTTGTTTTGCAGGCTACCGCATTTGAGCAAATTCCAGTTGGGTTTTGCTCCTTGGTCGTCAACTTGGGTGATTATGCCGTCTCCGGATAAGCAGACGATACCGTTTTTGCTAAAACAAGGTGAACTATAGGCTAATCTGGGCAAAGAACCCAAATTCAGCCGCAGTAGCTGATTTTTAAAACGTCTGTATTCAGCTTTGCGTTTTGCGTTGGATAAAGCAGCAGCTATGCCTGTTTCTCCTGTATGTTCAGTTTTTTTCTTATTAAAATCAATCAGATGATCATATGGAAAAGGTAATATCCAAGAATTTACTTCCCCACTAATAGCTTTTAATCTCACAATAGAACAATCTTTAGTAGTCAAAGTGAGGGTATTGTCAGAAAAAAGAGGTGGAGCTGCTGCAGGGGCTGGTAACTGAAAGTTCCACAATAATAAGCCGCTAGCTGTATCGTAGGAAGATACACGTTTGGTAAACGCAGAGCCTACGCAAAGCATCTGGTTATTTACTCGCATCCAGTTAGGAACTGCTTGAAAATTAGCTTCCCAAAGTGGCACAGAGGTTATATAAAATTTACCATAAGCAGAGTTAATGTTTGGCTTGTCTGCCTTATCACCTTCTGAACTTGCTGATGAAGTTTTAACTGCAGAATCAGGCTCATCTGTAATCGGTGCTGCTTGCAGAGGAATCTGACATAAGTATAGAGATGCCAGCAGCGGAAATATATGTAAATAACTAGGCTTGGTAAACATCATCTGCTTGTTGGGTTCTTTCTGTTCCAGCCTGATCCTTGCTGAAGGGCAATTTCGCATGTTAACTACTGTAGTAAATCAAGACGCAAACTGTATACTCTCTTGTGTTTGTTTTTGAATTTGCTTTAATTTTTTCTATGAAGGATAGGCCTAGAGGGTAGCGAAAAAGGGCGGGATTTTCTGCAGAGCTGTGCTTTTTAGGGGCTACTCTGCTGTATGCAGCTGCGTCCGCTGTTTTGAGACAGCAGAGGCAATTTACAAGGAAGCAGGTTCATTTGTCTATCTTCTGGCTGAGCAAGGGGAAGGGTTGTTTGCAGAAAAAATCTGCTTTAGGCGGGTGGTATAAGGGGGGACATTCACTGCAGAAACGCTGGCGGTGCCGCGACTAAATGCAAACAATGTGCGCGCAGATGATGCACCATAAAATGACAAACGGCACAGGCTATAAGATATGGTTAGCGTGTGAAGCTACCCGCTAGTTTTTGTCTCCATTGCAGATACATTTGTTGCGATAGTTGAAAAATATTAAATATAGAGAATGTTAGTAGGTTTGTGCCTTCAGCGCCGTTAAGCTCCAGCTTGAGGCGGCAGCCGCACTTCGTTTTTATTGGAGGAATTAAATGAGGAATGCACTCGGACATGTCTTGTCAGCAGCAGTGCTTGTAGGTAGTTTTGGGGCTTCAGTTCCTGCCTTTGCAGATAGTCCATCCGGAAATGCTGCGGTCAATACTGCTGAGCCTTTACCGGCTGCAGTAAATATGGGATTCAGCTTGGAAGCCGATTCTGCGGCTGCTCCCTACGTACATGGTTCTCAGACATCCTCTTTAACTAGTCAGACTGACAGTTGCGAGTACGTTCAGCCGCATATAATTCAGTTGGTAGCGACTGATAAAGGAGACACTGAGCTGGTTGATTCTGCGGCGATTGCTAGCGGTGCGGCAAACAGTAGCTGTTCGACTAGTGAACTTAGCACTTCAGAGAAAGATGCTACAGTTTCAACGTCTTCGGCTGTTTCTGCAGATGAGAGCAAAACTATAAAAACAAAAACTAAGAGCTCAACTTCCGAACTAAAAAAAAGTAAAGCTAGGCTAAATAAGAGCAGAGCTGCGCGGCGTAAGAATAAAGTTAATTCTACCGCCTTGGGAAAGCATTCTAGCCCTGAAAAGGTTGAATCTGCTGTTGCTAATTCTGATAATGGTGCGGTGGCAATAGATAGCAGCGAACCCATAAAAAGTAAGACTGAGTTTTCCGCTGAACTGTCAGATAAAACGGATCATGTTCAGACTTCCTCCAGCAGTGAACCTGCTGTCGAGGCTAAAGCCGCTTCTTCTGTTGAGCAAGAGTCTGTGCCAGTATCTACGTACTCCGCCAGCAAAAACAACGGTGATAACGTTTCTTCCGCTCTTGAAGAGAATAGCGCTGCTGCAGAACAAAAAGTTGCTCCTGCCGCCGATGAAACAAAAAGCCAGGTGGCAGATGAGGGTACGAAAAAGGCTGCAGCTTCGATCTCTCCTATTTTTAGCGGTACGGTTGAGGCTATAACTGATTCATCTTTGCGTATTTTCGGTATAGGTGCCAATGGTGAACCGCTTAGCCTCGATTTTATTGTCGATGCTAATAGTCAGATGGCTGAGGGGATAAAAATAGGCGACAGTTTATCTGTTTATTATGAAGTTTCTGAAAGCGGTGGTTTCAGAGTAACTTCGGCTAGGTATCTATCAGGTGAAGCTCCCAAGAATGTTTTCCCCGGAGATATCCCTTCTGAACTGCTCGACAATAATGATGTAACTGCAAAAGACGAGACTGATACTACCAACGAAGCGGATATACCTAAGGTCGTCAGTATTGAGGTTGAGGGCAATAAAACCGTTTCTTCAGAGGAAATACTGCAGATTATTTCCACCCGTATCGGTGACCCTTTGTTAGAACCGCGTATCCGCCGCGATATGCAGGCTATCTACGACAGTGGATATTACACTGATGTACGTTTAGATACACGCTACACTTCAGATGGCGTCCGTGTGATCTTCCGGGTTTTGGAAAATCCTGTAGTTGATGAAATAGCTATCGAGGGTAATAGCGTAGTCCCTAGCGAAAAGCTTCGCTCTCTTATGCAACTTGAAACGGGTAAAGTGCTCAATACTCGTACTTTGCAAAATGATCTACAATCAATCAACAAATATTACAACGAAGATTTAGGCTATACTATTAGTCCTTCCCACGTTACCAAACTCGATTTTAATAGCGGTAAACTTACGTTTACCTTAGTTGATGGCATTGTAGTTAAAGAAGTTAAGGTTGAGGGGGTTACCGTTTTCCCTCAAGACCAGATCGCTTCTATGATCACGCTCAAGCCGGGCGATCTGTTTAATCGTAATACTCTGCGCGATGATACAGAAAAAATTTCTGCTCTCTACGATGAAAAACAGTACATATTAGATACTATTAAACCTTCGGTTGATGTCGAAACTGGTGTAGTTACGGTCAGTGTTGTTGAAGCCGTACTTCAGGAAATTAAGCTGGCTTGGACTGGCACTAGTGCTACTAAGCACCGTACCAAAGACGACACTGTGCTGCGCAATATCCGTACTAAGCCTGGCGAGGTGATGCGTCGCGATCGCATACAAAAAGATTTGGAACGTCTTAATAACTTAGGTCTTTTCAAAAAAGTAGAGCCTGAGGTCGAGCCGGGATCTGCGCCAGGTCAAGCCGTTTTAGTTTTAAATATTGAAGAACAGAAAACTGGTTTAGCTACGGTCGGTGTCGGTTATGCTGGAGGCGGATCGGGAGCTGTTCGCCCTGGTATAACTGGAGCGATTTCTTATTCTGAGCGCAACTTATTCGGAGAAGGTAAGCAGTTTTCCATAAACTTGCAGCGAGGTGCTCAGATCGGTGCGTATAGTATTTCTTATTACGATCCAGCCATTAACTCTGCTCAAGATTCTATTGGCGTATCTGCTTACTATAACAGCGTAGACGACTTGGAACAGCAGGTGACCGGAGCTGATTATGGCACTTACGCTTATTACGATCAGGAAGTGTACGGCGCCACTGTTACTTACGGCCATCCTTTCTCCGATGACCTTCGCGGTTTTGTCACTTTGCGTCATGAAACTATAAATTTAACTATGTCTGGTAAATCTCTGTATGTACCAGTTGGCTTGGGTAAAGGTGATTTGAACGCTATTGGTTTGTCTACTTTATATGACACTCGCGATGACGTCTTCAGCCCTCACAAAGGTAGTTATGCTAATGTGGCCCTTACTTTTGCTGGTTTTGGGGGAGACTATAGTTACAATAAATTTGTTGTAGAAGGACGCCACTATGTGCCCTTAACTAAGCGATCTACTTTGGCTTTGCGCGGTATGTACGGAACTGTGGGCAATGGGGCTCCCGCGTCTGAATATTTTTATGCTGGCGGTACTGACACTTTGCGTGGCTATCAAGATAACTCAATGTTCGGAAACAAAGTTGTCCTTCTGAATGCTGAATACCGTTTCCCCATTGGAAATATTAAGATGCTCAGCGGCGCTGTGTTTGTTGACGCCGGCAATGCCTGGATCTCCGGCTACAAGTCGAGTGAACTGTATACCGATGCTGGTGTTGGTCTGCGCATAGTATTTCCTAACCTCGGTTTGGGTGTTATTCGTATCGATTATGCTTTCGGCAAAGATGGATCCCGCTCCAGTATAGGTATAGGTCAGTCATTCTAGTTGCTAGGGAGCTACGCTTATAGAGCATTCGAAAAAGTTGAGCGGGTGGGCATCTCTAATAGTTGTAGCTCTCTTTTGGGGGGAATTTACGAAAACGTGAAATGCCGCGTTCTGCCGACATTTTTTTTGGGTAAAAATGAGCGGCGCAGTTGCTATTTATAGTTTGTTGGAACCCTTAAAGGAGGTTCAAGTTTAAATGTCTGAAGTCAATTTGAGTAAATCTGCTGACAACACTGCAGATGAAGCTGTTAGTGAGTCAGCTACTCCTTCTGGCGGAAACAAGAAAATTGTTGGCGTAGTTGTTGCTGTAGCTGTTTTAATAATTATCGGTATTGGAACTTGGATGTTCCTCAGTCCTAGCGGTATGATGTCTTCTCCTGCTAAAAAAGTAGGCTGTATAGACGCTTCAGCTATTTATGCTCTCGATGAGTTTAAAAACGCTGAAAAGCAGATCGCTGATTTTGCTGAAGCTAAAAACAAAGAATTTGAAAAAGCTGTCAGTGAAAAAAATGGAAAAGAAGGTTCTGAGACTGAGCTCCAGCTGCTTTATAACAAGCTTCAAGGTGAAGTTGAGGTTAACCGTAACAAAATTATTCTTCCTTTGAATAATCGTGTCTCTGCAGCTATCGCTTCCGTATCTGCTGGAAAAGGGCTTAATGTAGTCCTGGATAAGCGCGTAGTCGTATGTGGAGTTCCCGATATCACTGAAGATGTAAAAAAACTTTTTCAACAAAAAGGCGAGCTGAAAGTTCCTTCTGAGGAAGATACTAGCGATTCTCCGGTGGCTTATTTCGATCAGGGAATAGTTCGCAAATTGAAAGTGTTCGGTGAAGTTGATATCCGCTTGAGTCAAGCCCGCGCTGACATGATGCGTGAGTATGAGAAAAAAGCTCCCAGTCTTTCAGCTTCAGAGCGTGAGGCCCTGCAGCGTGAGATGTCCGCTCGTTTTGAGGCTATTAGTCAGCAACAGTATGCTCCTCTCTATCAGAAGGTCAATAATTCTGTAAATAAAGTTGCCAAAGATTTAGGCATTTCGCTGGTACTGAACAAACAGACTGTGATGTACGGCGGGCGCAATATTACTGATGAAGTTATTGATACTTTTAATGCTAGTCTGAACACAGATTCATCTTCTGCTGAAGCTGCAGACAGCAAAGCTGCAGACTCTAAGAATACTGAAGCTGCTAAGTAATTGAGGTGTTTTTATGCAGTTTTTTTCTGTCCCTAAATTCAAAAGTACAGGCGTATGGCTGGGGGTCGGCAGCATTCTAGTCGGCGCCGCTGTGGCTGTTCAAGTAGGCTTAGCTGAGGTTGCCTGTGCTGAAGGGACTGAGCCGAAAAAATCTGCTGCTCTTGATAAGGCTGATGATAAGTTCACTGAGTTAGCTGTAGTTGACTTCGATAAGCTGTTGAAAGATCGTCCCGATTATGAGCGCATCAATCAACTCGATGAACAGATTCGTTTACTGCAACAGGAACTAGATTTTTTGCCTTTAGCTGACCACAGGCGTAAAGTAGATTCTGGACGTAAACGTATGGAACGCGAGGTTGAAAAGGCTCGCAATGAACTTCAAGCTGAGTCTGAGCGTATTGGACGGGAATTGAAAAATTTTCGCAATGCACTTTCTTCTCAGCTTGAACGGGAAAGTAAAGCTCTCAATGAACATTACCAAAATGTTTTACGTCAGCGTATTGCCGCTCTGACTCCCAAAGCTCAGCCGCAGGTTCCTGAAGATGTTCGCAAGCGTATGGATAGTTTCCTTAGCGATTTGGCTGGAGTGCGTCAGCAGCGACTCTCTGCTAAGCGTTTAGAACTTGAGCGCCTTATGCAGAATAATTTGGAAAGTGCCAGAGCTTCCATGGATGAGCGCTTAGCAGCCTACGACAATTCTCTTATGGAAGAGAATCAAGCGCAGCGCGTTAATCTTCAGCTTCAGTTGCAAACGGCAGCTAATGCTGAAGAAGAGTCGTCCATTCAAGATAAGCTGAGTGCTTTGAGTGATGAAGAAACGGCTAAAAAAGCGGCCAAACGCGATGAACTTAGTGCTGAGTATCAAGCGCTTGAAGCTTCAGAGAGAGCTAATGTTAACTCAAAAATGAAAGCTTTTGAAGATTCTTTAGATAAGGAAACTTCTGCTAAAGCGGCTGCTGAACGGGAACGTCTCTTAAAGACGGTGTCAGTTCCTTCTCCCCAGGCTAACAAAGCTGATATTGAGGCCCAGATCGAAAAGATTAAGGCGACTATCAACGCTGAAATGGAAGCGAAGAAGGCTTCCATGACGGCGGCCATGCAGCAAAAGGCTGAGGAAGCCCAGCGCAATATGGAAAAAAAGCAGGCTGAACTAGAAAAGCGTCTCATGGCCACTCAGAAGCAGCTTGAAGCGATGGTTAAAAATTCCCAAAATGATGTCAGCGATGAAACTCGCAAAAAGATGGATGACATTAAGGCCAAGATAGAAGATCTGCAGAAACAGCGCACTGAATTGCACGATTCCATGGCGGCTGATCTGCGCAAGGTTATCAGTAAGATAGCTGCAGAGCAGGAAGGGCAGCCTTCTGTAATAGGAACTTATGTAATGAATATTGACTGTTTGGATCTTACCGACAAGACTATGATCGCTTTGGAGAAAGAGGACCAGCATTAGGAGGTCGCAGTGAAGAGAATTTTTTGGTGCGGAGCAGTTTGTGCGTTACTCACTGTCGGTGTTTTGTTGGCGTCAGGATGCAATACCCAGAATCAAAAAGCTATTATTCGCACTGGAACTATAAATAGCACTGTGGTGCTTCAGCAGGATGACAAGTATCAAGAATTATCGCGTCAGTACTTCGCTGAGCGCGTTAAAGCCAGTCAAGAAGTGCAGCGAATCGTCAAAGAAAATTCTGATGCCAACGGTGTTGTGAGTGATAAGTCTATTTATGATAAGCTTATGAAAATTCAGAACGATGTAGAATCGAAGTGGCAGAAACGCACCGCCGACTATATAGATGCTAAAATGAAGAGTATGGAAGAAGCTGCTCAGAAGGTTGCAGTGGACAGCAAGCTCGATATCATTTTAATCGATTCCGATGATGTACCTACTGTAGAGTATGGCGGCCACGACGTTACAGCTAATGTTCTAGCTGCTATGCCCGGGTTCGCTGGCAAGTCTGAAGCTGAAAGTACTAGTGCTGAGACTGCAGCTGATTCTAAGCAGCCTGTGAATAACAGCAAATAGAAATGCGGAGGATAAACAGGTTGAAGCATTCAAAGTTTATTAACTGTTTGATTTTAACGGCTGTAGGCGCCGCTCTGCTGCTGTCAGGGGGAGGATGCGCTAAGCGTTCACTTAAAGTAGGGGTGGTTAATACTGAGAGAATTATCAGGGAAAATCCCAAGTACATGGAATTGAATGTGGTTTTGTCTGATGAGCGGAACAAGTTGTTCTCGCAAATTCCCAGTAATGTCAACAGCATGTCTGGAGCACAAAAGAAAGCTTTGCAGGAAAAATTAGCTAAAGAGGCTGCTGAGCGTTCCAGTAAATTTGACAAGCTTTACAATGAAAGCATGAAAAGCCTGCGTGAAGATATAAAAAAACAGGCTTCAGAAGTTGCTAAAGATAAAAATATCGACTTAGTGGTAGTTAATACCATAAATTATCCAGTAGTGCTTTATACCAGCGGCGATAATGTCACTTTAGATATTCTTCTCAAAATGGACGGAGCAAAATAAATGGAACAGGGACTCATACATACTAGCGCTTGTATTGATGTCTTCGCCTCTCTTGGAGAGGGATGCCGAGTCGGAGCTATGGCTGTTATTGAAAGTGGAGCCCAAATTGGCTGCGGAGCTGAAATCGGTCCTAAAGTTTATATCGGACGCAACGTTTCTATCGGTGAAAGAGCTGTTATAAAGTGCGGTGCTGTTATTATGGATGGCGTTGTTGTTGGCAGAGAAGCGGTAGTCGAGTCGGGGGCTGTTTTGGGAATGGATGGCTTTGGATATGTTTTTGACGGACAAAGCCATCGTAAAATTCAGCAAATAGGCAATGTTGTCATTGGGCAGGGAGCGAAAATTGGCGCTTGTTCCTGTATAGACAGGGCCGCTTCTGCTTCAACGGTCGTTGGCGATCATACTGAAATAGGTCATATGGTGATGGTCGGTCATAACAGCAAGATTGGCAGCGGGTGTCGCATTGGTGATCAGAGCGGTTTAACTGGTTCCTCTCTGGTCGGTAACGATTGTATCATCGGCTCTCAGTGTGGTATAGGTGTGCGTGTTGAACTTGGCGATGGCTGTGTGTTGCTAGATCGAGCCACGGCTATGCGCAAATATGAGCCTGGGCAGGTTCTGGCCGGACATCCAGGACGACCGGTGGCGGAGGTTCGCCGTGCAGAAGCGGCTTTTAATTTGCTGCCTAAACTTTTAAAAGATTATATTGAGTAGTTCGTACCGGTCTTGGGGGCGGTTTTCTAGTCGGGAAGACCGGTAGATCTTGTTGTTAGGGCAGATTCGGAGCAACTCATTTCCATTTTATCAATATTTATGTCAAGGCGCCTCAATTAGTCTGCAGTTTTGAAATTTGCAGCAGCACAGTTTAGGGCGCTATTTTTCTGTGTAACGCAGAGAGCGATGAATCTGTCGGAGTTGGGTTTTTATGAGAAAATATAATTTATGGGCCTTAATTTTGGCTTTTGTAGTCTTTTATTCCGCTGCTCTGTCATCTGCCTGGGCTGCTGATGTAATGCTGGGAGGCCAGGTTATCTTTCGTATAAATGATGAGGATCAAGCAAAAAAAATATCCCAAAAAATTGAAGCTATGTTGCAGAGGGGGGCTTCTTCGTCTTCAATTAAAGTCGTACGTAAAGATATTGCTGTAGCCTCGGAGGGGCAAGATAAGCAAGATAAAGATGAAGGTAGCAAGGGAGGGGCTAAAGCGAAAAAATCTGTTTATAAAATATTTTGGGGAAGTGAATTAGTCATTGAAGTGAATGACGAAATTGCCAAGCAGAATGCTTCTTCTCCAGAAGCTTTAGCTAATTTATGGGCCTCCAATATGCGCAATGTCGTCGATATTGGCCTGTTGAATGTTGATGTTGCTAGAGTCGTTTTACCTATAGAGGCTGATAAGGTTATTTACGCTTCTGGTTTGGCAACCGGTCCTTTGAGTGCTGAAGAGACTTCAGGTATCGTTGATATTGATATCGATCAGGAAAACGGCCTTATTAAGATAAAAGGGCGCAGGGTTGGAAAGTCGTCTATCGTTATTAGCAAAGGGGTTGCCTCCGTTTCCGTTTTTGTGCAGGTGAAAGATTGGGCCGGCAAACTTCCTCAGACGGTTAATGTTGAAGTAACTGGCAATCCTGCACAGATTGATGACGTTTCCCAGGCGGTTATGCTTTCCATAGCGGCTAATACTTTCGTTCAGCCAGGCTGCAGTGTTTATGTTGATGATTCCAACTTTAAACCGATTCCGGTGAGTAAAGGCGACAGTATGCGCTTAAGCGTGCCTGTGGGTATAAATGCTTCGGAAGATTATTTTGCGCTTCGCGGCAATGTTAATGTTGTAGTTAGCAATATAGAAGCTCCTGTAGTTGAGCAGAATCTGCTTCTAGTCAGCAATCGGCCGGAGCGTGTCAGCACAGATGGAGTATTAATGAAGTATAACTTCAAGAGACGTGAGCCCAGTCGTCTTATGTTCTCCCATCTTAATGCTTCCGAAAAGAATCGTTATTTGTGGATAAATTTAGCTAATTTAAATGACGAACCGATAAAGATTGTTATCAGTCGCACTTCTGCTGGACCTGAGCGCAGCGAAATTTATGTCGGCCAAACGGCTGCCAAGCGCTTTTTAGAAAATTTGGCCAGTCGTTCCGGCTATATCATTACTCTTCCGCCCAATTCTGCTTTAGAGCTCTGTTCTTATGTGATGCGTCCTGAAGCTTTGGTAAGTGGATTTATAAATTTCCAAATTTTGGAAGGTACTAGCGCGACCGTTGAAGTGCGCAGTTCATTAAATCCTAATGCTAACGATGGACGTCCTCTGCCAGAAATAGGGGCCCCTTTTAATCCTTTCAAAATACATCCTCACGGAGTTTTTGCTCAGCCTTATTTTGAAAATGAAGGTGAATTTGTTATAGGTGGCAGTCCTTTAACTTTTCGTTATGGTGAGAGTCCTTGGCTGATTGATTTTGAAACTGGGCTGCCCAACACTGGCAATTTCGGGGTTTTGTATAAATCTTTGGTAGAATTAAAAAATCCTACTAAGCGTACAAAAACTGTGGGACTTTACTTTACGCCTTTGTCCGGCCCTGGCGGTGCTAACTTCCTGATAGGCAATTCTGTTTATCAGGCAGTTTTCCGCAAAAAAGGTGATGAAGTACTTGTAGCTAAAATCGAACTCTCGCCAGAGTCTAGCAGTATAATTGAAATTGTCACTTTACCTGAGGCGACTTCCTGTTATCCTGCCCAGTATGAATTGCGTGAACTGGACGGGCGCTGACATTTTATGAAGATTATATAAAAATAATATCTAAAGCCCGTTCTGCCGTTGAGGCGGCTCACGGGTTTTTTTTGATATAAATTATGGCGTCAGCATGCTTCTCTAGTGCGATGGAACGATAAATATGGAGGAATAGCGGAGAAAATATAAAAAAGCGCCGTAGCTTTTTTTCTTTATTTTTTATTAAATTCGGAGTATTTTCATGTGCAGAGCGCAGCGTACTTTGGCGAAAGAAGTTTCCTTCGAAGGAGTAGGGATTCATACTGGGAGAGCGAGTCACCTAACTATTAAGCCGGCTCCTGTCGATCACGGTCTCGTTTTTCTTAGTTCTGGAGAGTATATCCCTGCTACCTATGAGTACGTTATTTCTACAAAGCGCTCTACAACGATTGGTAAGGGACAGGTCGCGGTAAATACTATCGAGCATTTAATGGCCGCTTTTGGAGGTCTTTCTGTGGATAATGCTCTTATAGAGATAGAAGGGCCGGAAGTTCCTATTTTAGACGGTTCTGCTTTGCCTTTTTGTCAGGCTATGGAAGAAGCAGGTATAGTTAATATCAAAGGCAGTGAAGTAGAAGATTATTATCTGAGCGAGCCCATTTTTGCTGCAGAAGGGGACAGTTTAGTTTTGGCTATGCCCGATTCCCAATATAATCTTGAAGGAGCTGTCAGCTACAACAGTCCTCAAGTAGGTATTCAGCGATATCGTTACTGCGGATATGACAACTTTGTGACTCATATAGCTCCTGCTCGTACTTTTGGTTTTTGGTCTGAGGTAAAAACTCTCTTAGAAAACGGATTAGGGCAAGGTGGCGATCTGTCTAATGCTTTAATTTATGATCGTCCTGGTTTTAATGCTGCAGAAAATCAGCGTTTTGTCAATGAACCGGTGCGTCACAAAATTTTAGATTTAGCTGGTGATATTTGTCTGTTAGGTCGTCCGCTGTGTGCTTTTGTTTTGGCCGTTCGGGCTGGTCATAAATTGCATGTAGAATTCGTTCGCAAAATCGCTGAGGAGATGAAAAAAAATGCTGAATACTAAAGATATATTGCACAGGATTAATTACAAAAGTCCTCTTTTTTTTGTTGATATTGTTAACGAGTTAGAGTTTCCTAAAATCTCTGGTTATAAAAATGTGACTATGAGCGAGCCCCATTTCGCTGGACATTTCCCAGGCAAACCCATTATGCCTGGAGTACTACAAATGGAAGCTTTGGTACAGATTTGCCGACTTCTCTATATAGGGAATGAAGAGGCTCCTATTAAAGTAAAAGAGCTCGATTTAGTTGGAGTTAAAAAATTTAAGTTTAGAACTCCTGTTGTTCCAGGAGATCGCCTCGATCTTTATGCTGAAGAAATTGAGCGTAACAACGAAAATATAGTGCTATCTGTTAAAGCTTGCGTTGGAGATAATGTCGCTTGTGAAGGAATACTTTCTTTCAGTTGGCAATAAAAGGCGAACGCACGACCGTTTGCGGCTAGCTGTAGGAAATTTGCCATATACAGACGAAATTATAAACCGTTTTGTGTTCGCTTTTGCATAGAGACAAAAATTGGAGGATAAGCATTATGAAGCCGATTAAAGTTGGCGTGGTCGGCATTGGTAGTATGGGGAAAAACCATGCTCGAGTGTGCGCCGAACTACCTCAAATTGAACTTACAGGCATGGTGGATCTCGATGAAGCCAGAGTCGCCCCTTTAGCTCAGCAGTACGGCACACAGTATTATAAAGATTATAAGAGTCTCTATGGCAAAATCGACGCTGTAGTTATTGTTGCACCTACACCGCTTCACTATCAAATCGCTCAAGATTTTTTGGAACAGGGCGTTCATGTCTTGGTAGAAAAGCCCATTACTGTAGAGGTAAGCGAGGCTAAACGGTTAGTGACTTCCGCTAAGGAAAAAAATCTTGTTCTGCAGGTAGGTCATTTGGAGCGTTTCAATCCAGCCGTAATAAAGCTTAAGCAGATGGTGAGCAAACCTGTGTTAATAGAATGCCACCGCCTTTCTGGGCCTACTACTCGCAGTCTCGATGTCGGTATTATTTGGGATTTAATGATCCACGATTTTGATATACTTCTCAGTTTATATAAATCTCCAGTAGCCGAAATCCATGCTATGGGGACTTCTATCTATTCTAAATTTGAAGATGTAGCTCACGTGCAAATGCGGTTTGAATGTGGGGCTGTAGCCAGTTTGGTAGCTAGTCGCAATTCCGGAGAAAGGAAGCGCAGTCTCAAAATTACTGAAGATACCGGACGAGTTTTGTCTCTCGATTTTATTAACCAAACTTTAGTTATTTCTCGTCCTGGCCCCGATGGGCGTCCCCTAGATTTGGAGCCAGTTCACATCGAGAAAGAGGAACCTCTACGTTTGGAACTCAGCAATTTTGCAGATTGTGTGATTAATCACAAGGAACCTGTTGTATCCGGTGAGGATGGCAAGCGAGCTTTGGAATTAGCTGTTCACGTTTTGGAGAATATGCAAAAAATTACGCTTTCTAAGTAAAGCAGCAATAAAAATTTTTCCGCTTAAAGTACAGAGAGGAGAGCCAAGAGGTGATTCATTCCAGCGCTATAGTACATCCCGGGGCACGCATCGGTGAGGGAGTAGAAATCGGACCTTTTTCTATTATCGGAGAAAATGTAGAAATTGGAGACGGAACTAAAATTATGTCTTCTGTCGTCATAGATGGATGGACAACTATAGGCAAAAATAACAAAATTTATCCGGGTGTATCTATTGGTCTGGCACCTCAGGATTTCAGTTATAAAGGGCAGCGTTCATTTGTAACTATTGGTGATAATAATGAGTTCCGTGAATATGTGACTATTCATAGGGCTGCCGATGAAGATGGTATTACTTCTGTGGGTAGCGGCAATCTGCTTATGGCGAATGTACACATCGCTCATAACTGCCATATTGGTAGTCAAATTACTATGGCTAATTATGCTGGTTTGGCTGGTCATACTGTAGTAGAAGATCAGGCGGTATTAGGTGGGCTTGTAGGTATCCATCAGCACACCCGCATCGGTCGTTTGTGTATGGTAGGCGGATGCTCCAAGATAAATAAAGATTTGCCGCCCTTCAGTATTGTCGATGGTAATCCTTGTCGTCTCTTTGGTATGAATTTCCGAGGCATGCGGCGCCGTGACATTTCTAAGGAAAGTCGTTTAGCTGTTCATAAAGCTATCAATATTTTGGGCAGTTGTGGACTGACCTTAGACGCCGCTATAGAACGCATAGACAGTGAGTTGGAGCATACCCCTGAAATTGAACATTTCCTGACTTTCCTGCGCGGTGATTCTCATATGGGAGTTCTCAATAAAGCCGGCAACGTAGGGGCGAGAGCTCACAGTAACGCTTAATTGGTGCAGCTTTGACTGAAAATAGTCAGCAACAATCATCTGCTTATCCTCAGTTGACGGTTGCGATAATCGCCATAGAGCCTTCTGCCGATCTTCATGGAAGCAATTTGGCTAGGGCTCTTTTGGCGATTAATCCGCATCTAAAACTGGTCGGCGTAGGCGGATCGCATATGGCCGCGTCGGGAGTCAGTCTGTGGTTAAGGACCACAGACATGGCAGTTATTGGTCCCGGCGGGGCTATTGCTCGTTTGCCTAAATATATATGTTACTATTTGTACGTGCGCAGGCATTTGCTTAAGGAACATCCTCACCTCAGCATTTTAATAGACTGCCCCGCCGTTAACATGCGTTATGCTGGTCTTTTGACTCGCTATGGCTATCATTCTGTTTATTACTTTCCCCCTTCTGCCTGGACAACCAGCGAAGTGCGTCTTAGACAGATTTTTAGCCGCACAGATAGGGTAATTTGTACCTTCTTGAGCAATGCCGAAAATTATCGCCGTCTGGGTATGGATGTAGATTTCTTCGGCCATCCTCTTATCGATATGCCCGAGTTAGGAATTTCTGCAGAAGAAGCTAAAAACAAGTTGGGGCTGGTAGGCGAAAATATTTTGGCTTTACTTCCGGGCAGTCGTGCTTCAGAAATAAAGTATCTATTGCCGATTTTTTTAGAAATAGTTGCTAAGTTGCATCAAGAAATAGAAAATTTGCAGGTACTTGTACCTTGTGCAACTCAGGCGCTTCGCAGGCAAATAGTTGCCTATATGGGGGATAGGTTCCCTTATGTGCGTGTTTTAAATGGGCAGTCTCGTTTAGCCCTTTTAGCTTGTCGAGCAGCGTTGATGAGCTCTGGCACAGCTAGCCTGGAAGCTGCGATATTAGGCGCCCCAATGGTTCTGTCTTATAAACTTTGTCCCTTCGATGCTGTTATAGGTAAGTTCCTGATTTGGAGTGGTTTATTAAAAATTGAGCATATCGGGTTGCCCAGTTTGGTCGCTGGACATCGCATTGTTCCAGAGTTTGTTCAAGATGAAGTTTCACCTGAAAATATTATCCCTCATTTGCGCAATTTTATGCGAGATACTCCTGAGCGGTGCCAAATAAAACAAGATCTTTTAGATATGAGGAAGTCCATGGGCGCTCCTGGAGTAATTACCAAGATAGCCTCTTCTTTATATAGTCGCATTGAGAGCAGTGCTGCTGAAAGGATGGCTGAACCTTTCGACATTGTTATAACATCTAATTCTCCTGGAGAGGTGTCCACGTGGGTGCGACGCACTGTTGCTCAGTTGGAGGTTAAAAACAAAGGGCAGTTTAGAGTTATAGTAGCGTTAGTTCCATGTCCTTATGCTTCCGGAGCTGAAGCTGAAGTCGCCGCTTCTCTGCCAGGCGTTTCCATTGTTCTGACGCCTAGTCAGACTGTGCGTTTAATGTGCGGCATGTTCAACGATTTTGAGCTGCGTAAAAAGGGAGTAGTAGTATTTTTAGGCGGTGATCTTATTCACGCTAAAATTTTGGCTTGGCGTTTAAAATATCGCTCTATAGCCTATGCAGCTAGATACAACAGGCTAATCTACTATTTTGATAAAGTCGCTGCTTCAGATATTTCACTGGCCTCTGAATTATTAGAAGCTGGAGTTAATGAAGTTGTTAATATAGGTAATTTAAGTATTGATGGGGTTATTTCTGAAGTTGATAGGGAAGCAGCTGATAAAGTATCCCGTAGAACTGGCTTGAAGATTGGCATTTTCCCAGGATCGCGTTTTCTGCATACTAAGATCGCTCTAGGAGTGTTTTTGCGTGTAGCTGCTCTAATAAAAACGCGTCACCCTGAGGTTGAATTTGTCCTTTCTGTATCGCCTTTTCTTTCCCCAGCTCGGCTGGAATCGGCACTTTGTAATCCTTTTAGTTTGGGGCTTCCGGTAGCTAAGGGTAAATTGCTCAGTGCTGATCGCATTGCAGTTGAGTGTATGTATGAAGATGAACAGGCTGCAGGACGCAGTTTTGAAGTTGAAGTTTTGTGGGGCCATCCTTATCAAGCTATTGCAGAAATAGATATGGCACTTACCATTCCGGGAACGAATACTGGAGAGTTGGGGTGTTGCGGCAAACCTATGGTAGTAGGACTTTCTGCTGATGCTTCCCTGCCCAGAGGAGGTTTGGGCGGCTTATTTGAAAGGATGCCAGTTTTATCAAAACTTAAGAGTTATTTGCGCTTGCGTTCTTATGCGCGTCACGGTTTCGCTGCGATCCCTAACCGTATTGCTTCTAGAGCTATCGTTCCTGAAGTTTTAGTAAAAAAAGATACGTCTGTGCTGGCCCAGCCTATTTTAGAGTGGATTGAAACTCCTGAGAAGTACGCCCGTGTTTCCCAAGATTTAAAAGACACTATGAGAACGACAGAGGGAGCGGGCAAGCGCATGGCTGAGTTGATCCTGGGTTTGGTTGATTCTAAATAATATGAAAATTCCTAATGAAAATTGCCAAAATATTGCTACTCCTTTTATTTTCAAGTGGCGAGGCTTGATTATGGCAGTAGTGACGGCTATCATACTGGCTGCTGCCAAGCCAACTTTAGTTACCTGCTGCTGGGGAATTGGCTTTGTACTTTTAGGAGAGCTGTTGCGTTCATGGGCTTTGGGCTGGACTGGAGAACATACACGTAGTCAGGAATTAATGGCGTCTTTTTTAGTTACTGGCGGTCCTTATAAATACATACGCAATCCACTGTACTTAGGCAATATTTTAAACGGATTTGGGGTTATGGTTGCTGCTTCTGGAGCTATGTCGTATTTGGGAACGGCTGCTTTGTGGGCTTTTGGTCTTCTATCTCTTTATATGGTTTATGCTTCATGTATAATCGCTGAAGAAGCTTTCTTGGCTATGCGTTTTGGTGATCTCTTCTTCCGCTACAGAGCAGTTACGCCGACCATTGTACCGCGTTGGGGAGATTATCTCGATTTTATAAGCAGTTTTTTCAATTTCTCTTCCTGTACAGATGTTCAATATGAAGGGAGAGGCTTCTTCTCTTGGCAATCTTTAAAATTTGAATATAGTACTTGGGGATGGATAATTGCTGTTTGGTCTTGTTTATTTATAAAAGCTTTCATGTAAAAACATTTAGTGCTTATCCCCTGCCTTAGGCTGGGATAAGCACTTGACCAGGCTATGTTATATGCTGCTATTCTCTAGTTAATAGTTAAGGCCGCATGGAAATCTCGGTTAAAATTTGAGCCATGCGGGCTGCTCCTCCGGGAGGGCCTAGTCTCTCTTGGCCGATAGATCCGCGCCGTTGCCGATCAGCTTTGTCTTGCATTAGGCGACATAGAGTTTCGATTATATCGGGATCGTAATCTTCACAAACAATAAGAGCCTCACCGAGCAGCCCCTTTTGTCTGGCCCTATACCACTTTAAACGAGTCTCTCCGCCTGGTTCATAAGCAACAACAGGAATACCGTGACCAGCCGCTTGTTCATGTGCTGTGCCCGCCAATCCTAGAGCGACTTGACTGTATTTTAGTACATCAGCTAGATGGCCTTTGATAAGAAAGAACTGAACTTGATACTCCGCCTTGTTGTCTGCAAGTTTAAGTTCGCTCCAACCCGGATAAGGTGCTTCGTTCATAACAAAACCCGGACAGGCCTGTGCTAACTTTGAGGTATCAATAGATGGAGCTACGGCAATAAAGGCACAAATTTTCTTATTTAAGCGTTGAGACAGCTGGCAACTTATTTCTAAAAGGCGAGGCAGTACCCTGTAAGTAGCTTGTCTGCTGCCGGGAAAGAGAGCTAGGCCTATTTCTTTGCTGCTGTCTAGACTGAAGTCCAGTTCTTGAGGAACCAAACCATCCATCATAGCATTACCTACCCAGATAGCTTTAACTCCTTTTTGACGCAGACTGGCAGCTGTAGGTTCATCTCGGACAATAGAGCGAACTTTGAAAGTTCTCAGAACCCAAGCTTCTAGAGCTGAGTAAGGATGATGATAGTCAGATTTAGCCGTGCCAATGAAGGTTATTGGGCGTATACCAGATAGGGCAGCTAGAATAACTGGCCAAAGATCGCCGACAGCGGCAATGTGATTGAAACGGTGACGATTTGAGCGCAGCCAAAACAGCTGTTTTAAAGTTAAATAGGCTAAGCCGCCGCCAAGATCTTTCCAAAAATTACGCCAATCTTCTTGAATAAGGCCGCCGCTGGGCATGTCGCTGACAGGGCCGTTTATGGGAGCTATTCCTTTGTACGCTGAGCCTTCTCCAACCAAAGGTAAAGCTTCTATATCGATTGATTTAGGCAGCTCCTTAATTATCTGGGCAGCTATGGAATCTTCACCGGCTCCGTTAGATACAAGTAAAAGGCGTTGAGGGGCGGGCATAATCTCTCCTTTTAAGTTTTTTAGCAGCAAATTTAAGCTAAACTTATCAACTTACAGTGACTTAGCTGTGGATTATCCATATTGTATTCAATTTCATTTATATGTTTGGCGAATGCACCAGTTTGTACAATAAAAGAACCATTAACTTGACAAGGTGAGTCCAGTTGGGTATGGGTATGGCCTCCTAAAATCCAGGTGCCTGGCGGCGTATTAACCGCCAATTGCTGATCTCGGTCAAAACCTATGTGACTGATGATAACTAAATTAGTTCTTAGACCTAATTTAGCTGAGCAGCGATCAGCTATCTGAGGCAAAGTTGTCTCTGCTTTGAAAAAACGAAAACCAAATATTTTTTCCCATATGGCATTATGAGGGTATTGCACCGGCATGGCTGATAAAATCAGCAAGGCACAATTTGAGCTCCAAGAGCTGTTAAAAAGCGCCAGACCGGGAATCCAGCGCTCTGAGGATAGTTCTTGCCAGGCCGAGGAGTTACGCCAGTTAGCAGAACTGCAGTCTATTATTGGTATATCTTGAATTTGCTCGACAAATTCGCGCTGAGTTAAATGACCACTAAGACGTATATCAGACAAATTAGTACAGATAAGCGGAAAAGAACGCTGTCTAGCTCTTTTGTCTAGAATACGCCTTTGATAATTGAACTCTCGATTGCCCATAGCCATGGCTGCGCAGCCGACAGAACTCATTTTATCTAAGTTTGGTTCAAAGTTTTTCCATACTGTGTTAGAACCGATTAGAGCGTCGCCGCTGTCAAAATAAAGGGCTTGACCTGCGGCTATAGAGGCCTGGGCCTGGCTTTTGAGCCAAGCCAAAGCCTCGCTGCGTCCGTGCATATCGTTGGTATGATAAATAATCATGCAACTTAGAGATGACTTATAACAATCAATTTTTGCTTCGCTGGGAAACTTTTGAGCTTCTTTCCTGAGCTACTTCGGTATAGACTTGACGGTAGCGATCTATTCCTATATATCTACAAATTACTATACCGTAACCTATTATCCAACCGACTCCAGCTAGAGAAGCACCACCCAAACATACCCCTAATATTAAACCAATGCATCCGAAAATTAAACTGTTTAGCATAGGCTTAGAATCTAGTGATATTGAGTAACCTAAAGAAAGCCCAATAATAGCTCCCACTAGTCCGTAGTAACTACCTTTGCCTATATCTGCAGCCGTGGTTGCAATAGCCAAACTCGCTTTAGCTGCCTGCACAAGTGAATATTCAGACTGGCCAGCATCGATAATGGAGTTCGCTCCCCACAAGAATCCCATCATCAGTCCCATGCCGGCGAAGCAGAGGCAGTACAAAGTCCTCTGTTGTTTGGTAAGAAAAGTTACAGACTGTTCTGTATTACTAGTCTTATTCGCGGTAGACGATGAATTTTTTTTATCTTGCTTAGCGTTTTTCTTTTCTTTTTTTTTGCTGTCTTTGAGAGACGCCGGATCACTCATGTTTTTTATCTTTGTCCTTCAGAGATAATTTTGCCAATTTTTTTATTTGCTCCCATTTTTTTAAAGGAAGCTGACGCATCGCAATTTGGCGCATCGATACTTTATGTGCTTGAACGGGATCGCCGGACCACACTGACTGACCGGCTGGAATATCTTTATCCACGCCCGATCTAGCTGCTACTGTGGCAAAATCGCCGATATGACGCCCTTCTTTTACCAAGCATTGGCCGGCGGCTATGGATAATTTTCCAATATAAGCTCTCTCCTGCAGACAGTTTTGAGAAATAATTATAGCCATAGGCTCTATAATAGATTCTTTGTTAATGCAGGCTAAATTGTCTATGCGCACTCCTTGATGAATAAGTGCTTTCCTGCCTATAAAGCAGCGAGCACCTATTTCAATATCACTTCCCAAAGAAGCTTCATCTTCGATAATGGTTAGCGGCCCTACTAAACTTGAACCTTCCAATTTTACTTTTTTCCCTAAAGAAACTCCGGGCATCAATTTAGTGTCAGCTCCTACAAAGCTGTCGCTATCTATGCTGACATGAGCTTGAATTTGGCAGTTATCGCCAATGGTTACTCCATCTGCTATAACGGCAAAGGGGCCTATATAGGCTGTAGGAGATATGTTGGCAGAATCGCTTATGCAAGCACTTTCGTGTATCCCCGGCTTAAAGCGAAAAGGAGGATAATACAAATCGAGGAGCTTAGCATAGGCTACTCGAGAATTTTTCACTAATATAGCCGGAATATTTGTTTGTATTTTTTCGGGTATAATTACTGCAGCAAAGCCGAGGTGCACTGCTTCTTGTAGTGAACTTTCGTCTTCAGCGAAAGTAATTGCCGAGTTTAGATTGTGACTTAAAGCTGCGTCCATACCTGTGACTTCTTTTATAACCAGAGAAGCACTTTCCGGTATGTTCAGACGACCTTCAAGATAATCGGCCAGCTCTTTTAAGTTCTTTACCACCATAATTCAGGATAATCACTCCAAGTTTCTGCCGGATCTATATCCGCTTCTTCTAATGTTAGACTGCGTACAGCCAAGGGAACGCACATGGTACGCCCGTTCAAAACTGATTCATAACCTAAACCTATCAAGTCTGCTCCCAAGAGATCGGTGTAGTTAGCCCTGACAATAAACTGGGGCACTCGGCAAATAGGGCGGCCGTGGTGCAGCAAGAAAGCTGTCTCGCATCGCCTAGCAAACTGTCCCTCTTTTTTCAGGTGACTAGGAAGAGGAGTCAACCTGTCCAATAAAATGCCAAAGTCTGTCTTAGCGCATAATTCGCCTAAAGAATAGTCTCCGCCTTTGAGAATTAAATTAGAATGACCAGGTTTAGGTGGCTGTCCCCAAGGACGCACTGCCGAACCGTTAGGTACAACTCCGCAGGCTCTCGCTGTGCTTAAATCGTAAATGCCGCCTACTAGTTCGCCTTGGCGTATTAGTGGTAGTGATGTTTTAGTAATTCCTTCACCGTCAAAAGGTACACTGCCAAAGCCTCTGGGTAAAGACGCATCATCCGTTATATTTATGCAAGGGGACAGCCACGGAGAATTTTTGGGTAAAGATTTAAAAAGCGGTGCATCAGCATAAAGCATTTCTTTGGCGAAATCTTCGAGTAATTTACCGCAGGCGCTCGATGTAAATACGCCAGGAATCGTATTGCTATCTGGCCAGGCCATCTCTGTGGAATGTACGGAACGCCAGGTTAACCTGCAGAGCATTTCTGCAGGAGAATGCTGAGCAGAAGTACTGTAGATGGCGTCTCCCACAGGTATACCGTCGTTGGAGTTTAAAGTTAGCAGATGTAGAATGCGGCTGGCACAGCGCTCTCCGCTTCTAGTTGTGATTTTTAACGTATGCTGCAATAACCTGGCACTAAGAGAAAAACGCCTGTTGGGCAACAAAGAAGGAAGCATAAAATCAAGCCCTTGAATTAAGGCTTTAAAATGCATAATTGAATCTTCGAGTTGTTGCGAAGTTTCAGAGATGTTGGAAACTGAGGTAGGAGAAATTAAGCCCTTTTGTGAGAATGAACCGCGCTTGCCGTTGGCCGCACTTTGGGCAGCTTTCTGTAGTAAATCGCTAATGGAAAATTCTCCCTCAGACCAAACATAACCAAGACGTCCGTCTATATTTATTCTGAGCCCTAGTCCGGGTTTAAATATACGCTGATCAGGCTGAGCTAAGTTGACTTCTGTATAAACTTCTTCGGAAACTTCAGCATCTCTGGCCATACCGAGTGCTTTGACCAGCAGTTGATTTGCATAACTGGCCATAGTTATTCTTTATTTCCCAAAATCAGTATATTATAGGGCAGTACTTCCATATCTGATAGAAGTTTTTGATAATTTGGTTCGCATATAGACGTGCTGTTTTCATTAGGAAGCTTAAGCAACCAAAGTTGCTCCACAGAGTCAACTTGACTAACTTCGGCGCCATTAATAGCTGCCCACTGTCTGGCTACTCTTCGGCTGTTTTGAGCATCCAGATATAAGAAGCAGTATTGTAGGTTCTGTTTTGTAACTATTTTTACGAAACTTTCTAATCCGGAAGCAGAGTCCTGAGCAGAAGCTCCCCGCAAATCTAGACATGGAGTTCCTTTAAATACAGAAGCTTGAGAATGAGTTAATTTTGTTAATAGATCTGATTTCAGATGTTTTGAACTTTGAGAATGATTTTGGGAGGCTTCAGGAAGAGTGCTGTAATTATTTAAAACAACCTCAGCTTGAGGATCTAAATAGCGTCTTAAGGTGCCCTGCAGTCCTTTAACTAGAAAGGCCGTTGGCAATCCGGGAGCAAAGCGCTCCAGACTGACATTTAATCTATTTAATTCTTTATCGAAACTAAAGCTTGTGAAACGTACCCCCTCATCATTAAAAGTTTTAGTCAATTTATTTAAAATTTCCTCAGGGGTATACTTATCCATTTCATGTTTCCTTTATTAAATTTAGTTTTAGCTGCTGATTAAGTATGTTGGACTTAAACTTAACAGTATTAACATTATAAATAAGGCGCCGTTCAGTCTTGAATCTCTTCTTTCAAGGAGGAGATTAATCTGCACGGCGCTTCTGAGTAATTATAATGATAAACACGAAAACGGCCGACAGCAACAACGGCAATTTCGGCGGCGCAGGACTATTTAGAAAACGGCTGTACCTGGATCTGTTTTAGCTTGCTGGTAAAAATCTTGCCAGAGTTTTTTCTCATTGTTCATGCGTTCAACGCTGACATTTTTACTCTTAATTTTTGCGACTATGTCTTGCCGACTGCGTTCTACTTCTTTGAAACGACCTGGTTTCCAAGCGTACTCGTCAAGATTGTATATATCGCGGTTGCGGTACTCTCCCACTTTATAAAGGACAGCGTAATTTTTTTCCATGTAGTACAAAGTTTCAAACGAAAAAGGATTAAGTTTGTTAGCTTTTTCGAAACACTGAGCTGCATCGTAGAAATAACTCTCTACAGGACGGTTTTTATCCTGAGCTTTATCGCCTTTGCGTAAGCGCTCGTATCGGTATATACCCGCCCTTAAGTAACTTTGCCCTTGATTAAATTTAAATGAGGAATAAGTCCAGAAGCCAAGAGCGACAGCTATGATTAAAGGTCCTATCACCAGAGCGAAGATGCTAGCTGCTTTATATGTGGCGGTGGAGTCTCCTTTGTCTTTGGGGGCATTACCGGACACAATGCGCTCTCTGGCAGCATAAAAATCTTGTTCTATAGTTTCTTTAGTTTTGGAAGCTAAAGCCCTTATTTTAGCTTCGTATCGGTTAGAAGCCATGATTTTTGTGCATATATCGGAGGCCGCTTCTAAAAAACCAGAGTGACCGATCTCTTCAGCCATTAACAGCCAATCCTCAGGATCGCTGCTGGTAATTTCGTGAATAACTTCACCTGGGCGAATGGAATCATCTAGTTCCAACGCTTTGGAAAAATGGACTGCTGCTCTTTCTGGTTCGCCTATGGCCATAGAACATAGGCCTAAGCCATAGTGAGCATCAATATTATTAGGGAAGCGTTTCAGACTATTCTGAATATCAAAGTGCAGCTCTGAGAATTTTCCTTTGTCGAAAAGCTCAAGCTGTTCTTCCGTAAAAATATTGGCGATTTTGCGGGAAGTTACTGGAATTTTAGGAGTTGTCGACTGAGAGTTTTGCTCAGCTTCGACCTTTACTACATTTTGGGATACCGAAGGAGTTGCGGGCGGTACCGTAGGCTGCGAAGATAGCTGTGCTGACCTTTCTGTTGGTATATTCGCAGAGGTTGGGGCTGTCTGAGGATATCCCGGCTGCATAGGTCTGGGCTGGGGCGGTCTGCCTCCCGGTGTACCTGCGAGCACGGGAGCAGACTGAGGGTATCCCGTCTGCATAGGTCTGGGCTGGGGCGGTCTGCCTCCCGGTGTACCTGCGAGCACGGGAGCAGACTGAGGGTATCCCGTCTGCATAGGTCTGGGCTGAGGCGGTCTGCCTCCTGGTGTACCTGCGGGCATGGGAGCAGACTGAGGATATCCCGTATGCGTAGGTCTGGGCTGAGGCGGTCTTCCTCCTGGTGTACCTGCGGGCATAGGAGCAGACTGAGGATATCCCGTCTGCATAGGTCTGGGCTGAGGCGGTCTTCCTCCTGGTGTACCTGCAGGCATGGGAGCAGACTGAGGATATCCCGTCTGCATAGGTCTGGGCTGAGGTAGTCTTCCTCCTGGCGTATTTAAAGGCATGGGAGCAGACTGAGGGTGTCCCGGATGCATGGGGCTAGGCTGGGGGGGACGGGGAGTATAGCTTTGCCTTGATGAATACGGTTGAGATGTACTGGGAATTGCAGTTTGAGCACTGAAATTATCCGCAGGAGTACCCTGGCTATCCTGCTGGTCTTGTAGTGTTAAATTGCTGCGCGGAGGCATTTGCATGCTCACTTGAGTACATCCTTTTCGAAACTATTAAAAGACTGCGTCTCTGATATAGTCTTCACGCAGCAGCACGAAAGGTCTAGAGCGAAAACCTCTGATTAAAGCGTTTTTATAAACCGCTTTTTTATATAACAGAGTTACATCCTTCTTCGTTTTTATTGTGTTCGGTGTAGCTATCTATTGACGGAATATCAAGTTCACCGAATGCTGACTGCTGCATTAGACAAGCCTACTTATATTTGACGAAAATGGCTTATAACCTTTTATCTATCAACTTGCACAACAGTCAGCTTATTTAATTTGTTTCATATTTTTATTGTTAGCAACTAAAAAATATTAATAACAATTCAATGTCTTAAATGGCAAGGAAAAGAAAAGTTTGCCTGATATTATATAAAATTATGCAGTTTATTAAGGTTGCAGCGGAGGCATTATATGATTTCTCCTAGTGGCAGGCTTTTGTGTCTGTTAGCCGTTATGTCTGTTTTATATGGATGCGGAGAAAATATTGAGAAAAAAAGCGGTACGGATACTGTGCCCACTGATAAGTCTGTTGCTTCATCCGTTGATCAGAATACAAATTTGAAAACAAAAGAAGAGACAACAGGCGGTGTGGTTGGCCGTTCTGTTAGCTCTGACAGCAAGGTAAAATCGTTTGAAGACGGGGCTGTAAAAGCAGATCAAGAAGCCGAGATAAAAGAAGATAGGCAGGGAGTTAATGCTATATCTCTCTCTGCTAAAGGAGATTCTCCTTGGAGTTTAACGGCCAACCGTATTGTTTACGATGATTCAACGAAAAAGGCCAGAGCTTCAAACATAACTTGGAACTTGCTTGATAAAAATGGAAAGTCTTCTCTAGAGCTTAAAGGTGACGCCGCTGTGGTAAATTTAGAGACGCAAGGGTTGGCCTTTGAAGGGCCTGTTCATGCCATTGGTCCCAAGGGAGAAAATATTACCTGCACTAAGCTTATTTGGGACAGTAAAACAAGGAAGCTGCGCGGATCTCATGGAGTTAAAGTTATCAGAGAAAGTTCTGTTATGACTGGAGATAATATGGTGGCGTCTCCCGATCTGAAACAAATTGAAGTTGAGGGTAATGTACGCATTCACTTTAATTCAAGTTTGGAATCGAATTAGATCGACAAGGCGAGAGGGCAAAGAATGGCTATCAAGGCTGAAGGTCTAGTCAAAATATATAAAGACCGCCGTGTTGTAGACGGAGTTAATTTTGAAGTTGGTCCAGGAGAAGTGGTTGGCCTTTTGGGGGCTAACGGAGCTGGTAAAACTACAACTTTTTATATGGTAGTGGGGCTTATACGTCCTGATGGAGGAAAAATTTTTCTTAACGGTAGCGATGTTACCTCTTTGCCCATGCATATAAGAGCCAGGATGGGTATAGGGTATCTACCTCAAGAAGCTTCTGCATTTCGCAAACTTACTGTAGAAGATAATCTGCGCCTTTTATGGCAAATTAATGGAGTACCTCCTAAGGAACAGGCTGAGCGTTTAGAAAAGCTGCTGGATGAGTACCAGCTGCATAAAGTCCGCCACAGTCGAGCTATAGAACTTTCCGGAGGTGAACGTCGACGTCTAGAAATAGCCAGATCGTTGGCCATTAAACCTCAATACCTCCTTTTAGATGAACCTTTCTCTGGTGTCGATCCTATAGCGGTAGCTTCTATTCAAAAAATTATTCGCAGTGTAAAAGCTCAGGGGCTGGGAGTTTTAATTACTGACCACAATGTAAGAGAAACTTTAGCCATTACCGACAGAGCGTATATTATTCGTGAAGGCAGGATATTAGTATCTGGTAGCGCTGTGGAGCTGGCTAATAATTCTGATGCGCGCAAGTACTATTTGGGAGAAGCTTACCGGACCGGATTTGAAAATGAGCAGACAGCTGCAGAAGTGGATAAAGCCATAATAGAAGAGAAGGCTGGAAGGTAAAAAGAATAAACAGCTAAGAGCATCTGCTGCTTAGTTAATCTTAACAAGTAGAACTCTGATTTATAGTCGGCTGGAAAATCCGGATTAGAAGGCAAGTAGACAGGTATTTATGAAAATTCTCGATCGTTACATAATGGCGGAGATGGCCAGTCCGTTTTTATTTGGGGTTTGCGCCTTTACTTTGCTATTTTTTTCTGCTGAAACACTGATGGGCGTTGCCAAGATGATTTTAGAGTCTCAGGCTGGTGTAGGCATGGTCATTAAGTATCTTTTTAATCGCTTGCCTTATGTGCTGATCATGACTTTCCCTATGTCTGCACTGCTTTCTGCTCTTATGGCGTATGGCCGTCTTTCCGGAGATAGTGAGGTTATTGCCCTGAAAGCCGGAGGCGTTGGATTCTTTCGCATATTTTTGCCAGGTTTTTTCTTCTGTTTTTTCATATCTATGATATCATTAGCTATTAACCAGTATTGGGTTCCGCCGGCTACTAAACAGGCTTACAACATGGTTATGAAGCTGGAGGCTCCAGACCAAATTGAACGGGCTTTAATTACATCTCCGCGTTTGCTTTCTAATGGAGACGAACAACTTGTATATGCTCATGTACTTAATGTGGGTGAGCAAACTATGAAGGGCGTTTATGTTCACTTCTTCCGCAATAATAATCGTTTGCGCGAAATGTATGCCAAAGAGGCGCGTTGGAATGCAAAACTTCAAGTTTGGGAAGTTTTAGATATTGAAGCTCGTGATTTTAATCCTGTTACTGGCGAAGAGCGGTATGCTGTAAAAGGACAAACTGGTTGGACCGCTCTAGATAAGGGCGACTCTCCAGCCAGTCCGGATTTATTGGCTCAGCGCAAACTTCGTCCGGAAGAAATGACCGCTCAAGAGCTATCAGCTTATCTTAATTCTTTACCTCCTATAGAAAAAACTAATCCGGAGGAGTACCGCAAACGCAATAAATATAAGGTTATGTATCATCAGAAGATATCTTTACCTATGAGCTGTTTAGTGTTCGGGGCTTTTGCTATTCCCTTAGGGCTGCGTCCGCAGAGAACTAGCACCTCCATTGGTTTCGGCCTTTCGTTGTTTTTTATTCTGCTCTATTATGTCTTTATGACTATCGGTATGATGCTGGGAGAAAACGGCACTGCTGCTCCATGGCTGGCAGCTTGGCTTCCTAACATCATTTTTGCTGTAGTAGGGGTAAGTTTTGTAGCCGACGCCTCAAGAAAATAAGCTTGTGATGTCCAATAGCTAAACTGTAAAAAATTATAGAAATATTTTATGTAAAAACGTTATATATTATGTAGTAACGTACAGGTATTCAAAGCCATTATAGGTTCGTTATTTTGTTTCTTATATGTGGGCGGGAGAGGCTTTATAGGTAGGAGCAGCGCAGACAGTGGACTTTTTTTCTTGGCAAACCGTCATGAGAATTGCCTTCGTATATGCTTTAGTTTCGGCTGTAGCTGCTGGCATCGCCTATCTAGCCAATCAGTTGGGAAGGCATATAGGCAAGCGCAAGATGAGTATTCTTCATTTGCGTCCTCGCCATACTTCTATTTTAATAACCACAGTTACTGGCGTAGCTATAGCTCTTATAACTCTCACTGTATTTGCCTGCCTCTCAGAACCGGTGCGCAGTTTCCTTATTGGTTTGGAAAAGTTGCGTGCTGAAGAAACTAAGCTGAGACAGAGCGTTCTGTCTTTACAGAAAACATTAGCAGAAGGCAGCTTTGTTTGGCGTATAGATGAGCCTATTGTTCATATGACTATTCCTGGAGGTTTGCCCTATGAACGCACGCGTGCAGCTGTAACCAGCCTTTTGGCTGAAGCTAATGTGCGCACTATAATGCGGAATAACTCTATCGCCGCAGAAAAAGGTGATAAGCCGATCCCAGTAAGCGATGTCCTTATTGATTACGATCCTGAACAAGTGGAAGATATAATTAGTTCCATATCTAGTGAGCAAGGTTTTATAGGCTTGAGAGTTTTGGCTTCGCAGAATAGTCTGTACGCTCATAAAGCTCCACTTCGTTTGGAATCTTGGAAAGTTCGTAAAGTTTTTTCTGAGGGTGAAATAGTTTCGAAAAGAGAAATGGACACTCAGCAGGCTGGTTTGGAATTTCTAAAATTTATTGAAGACACCAGGCAAAAAGCGATATCTAAGGGAATGCGTCCGATTGACGGTGAATTAGGAGGCGAACTTAACAATGATGACTTTGAGCGGCTGCAAAAAGATATAAGCCGGGAAAAAGGTAGATTCGAAGTGGTAGCTGTAGCTAATCGTGATCTTTACGAAACCAGTAGCCTGGATGTACGGGTGGAAGTGCATAGTTTGGAACTGCCATCCGATTCTAAGTCATCTAACGGATTTGATAGCAGCGGAGAGGAAGCTTATTATTGATAGTCTTATCTGTAGATCCGGGCAGCAAAAAATGTGGAATAGCTGTTGTGTCTTCTCGTGATGGGGTACTTGAACATACAGTAGTGGCTGTAGGAGCACTGAGTGAATCTTGTGCCGAATTGGGTACCCGTTACCAGTTCGATCATATCATTGTTGGTGGTAGTACTGGTTCGTCTAATACTGTATCGGTTTTAAAGCAGACATTAAAATGTAATGTCTCTGTGGTTAATGAAGCTCACTCCACAGAAAGGGCTAAGTTGCGCTATTTTGAAGATCATCCTCCTAAAGGGCTGTGGCGTTTGATACCTTTGAGCCTGCAGGTTCCTTCCGGACTTTACGACGACTACGCGGCTATAGTTCTAGCCGAAGATTTTATCGCTTCTAATGGCGCTGGTTGATATCTTATTTTAGAACAAAAAACGAATTGAAACTTTTCGCTTGCGGAGAGGGCGGAGTTTTTTTTAGTGTACAGAGGTGCTAAAGTGCATTTTAAAGAGAAAAATACGGGGTACAGTTTCTCATTTGGTTCAAAGTTTGGCAGAAGAGTGGCGTTTTTTTGTTCTCTTTTAGCCTTAGGAGGGACAGCGCAGGCTCAATCTGTCAATCCTTCCATTGATAATACCGCTAGTCCAAATTTTTATCGTCAACAATCGGCGGTTTACGAGAAATGTGATGAACTTTTGGCCTCTGCTGAACAGCCGGAAATACAGTTGCGTGTTAATAAGAAAAACACACCTGCCGCTGTGGGAACCCCTGAATACAATTATCAGCTGGCTAAGAAGTATTACGATGAAAAAGTTTATTATAAAGCTATTAAATTCTTTACTCAGGCGGCCGAAGGCGGTCATATTGAAGCACAGAGTTTCTTAGGAAGATGCTATTATGAAGGCAGTGGGGTTGAACGCGATTACTATAAAGCTGCAGAATGGCTTTCTAAAGCTGCCGATCAAGATGAACACCTTGCTCAGTACTACATGGGTATGTGCTACGAAAGTGGTTTAGGGGTAGAACAAAGTTTCGATTCTGCAGTTAGTTATTATGAGAGAGCGGCGTTCGGCGGTGTCCCTGAAGCTCAAAATGCTTTGGGGCGCTACTATTACTTTGGCCGGTGGGTAGATCGCGATTATCATCAGGCTGCTGAGTGGTTTTTGAGAGCTGCAAATCAGAAGCTTCCCAATGCCATGTATAATTTAGGGGTTTGCTACGATTTAGGGCAGGGAGTAGAAAAAGACCCGCAAAAAGCTGTCGATCTTTATTTTAGAGCAGCCAACGCTGGTGAGGCCAGTGCGCAGTGCAATTTGGGCATGTGCTATAGCTCCGGATCGGGCGTAGAGAAAAATTTAAATAAGGCTTTTTTATGGTATCAGCGAGCAGCCGCTAGTGGCAATATTAAGGCTCAAAATAATTTGGGAGTATGCTACAAAAACGGTGAAGGCGTGCAGCGTAATCCGCGCGAAGCTGCCCGCCTTTTTATAGCTGCTGCTGATCAAGGTTTGGCTGGAGCTCAATATAATGCTGGTTGGTCTTATTTAAATGGTTTCGGCGTCGGACGCGATTACAAAAAGGCTTTTGAGTATTTCTCGAATGCTGCAGCTCAAAATTATCCTAAAGCTCAGCTTCAATTAGCTAACCTTTATTATAAAGGTTGCGGTACTGAACAAGATTATACTGAGGCTGTTCGGTGGTATACTATGGCTGCTAATCACGGTATACCCTCTGCTAAGTACTATTTAGCACGTTGCTATGCTCTAGGTCAGGGTGGGACCAAAGATTTAGGTAAGGCTGTTGAATTTTACACTGAAGCTGCTGAGGGAGGCGATGGGGAAGCGCAAACTCAGTTGGGACTCTGCTACAGAAACGGCATTGTCGTATCCCAGGATTACGCTGAAGCTGCCAAATTGTTTGAGAAAGCTGCTGCCCAAAATATACCTGAAGCTCAGGCTTATTTGGGAGTAGCCTATCTTTTGGGAGAAGGTATTCAAGCCGATTATCAAGAGGCTTATAAACTTTTATCTAAAGCGGCTGACAGAGGAAATGCTTTAGCCGACTATGCGTTGGGTTGCATGTTCTATGAAGGGTTGGGAGTGCAGAAAAACTTTAGTAGAAGCATAAGTCATTGGAACAATGTGGCTCGCAGCGGTTATGCAGAAGCACAAAATAATTTAGGATACTGCTACTATTACGGACGGGCAAGCGAACAGAACGAGCAAAAGGCCCTGAAGTGGTGGCGTCGGGCAGCTGATCAAGGCTGGGCTAATGCTGAAAATGCCTTAGGTGTGGCTTATTTTACTGGAATAGTAGTAAACGTAAATTATCCGATTGCTCAGGAGTGGTTTAAAAAAGCGGCAGAGCACGGCGATCCTGAGGGAGAGAAGAATTTCGCCATAATGCAGGGGGCCGATTTAGAGACGATGCCTACATTGACAGATCTTGTAAATCTGAAGTTCGATTATAGGCCTGCTTCCGAAATCGAAAAGTTTATTAAGACATATGAGGAACGGGTGAAAACAACGGAACAGACTGGAGAATCAAGTTAAAATTCATGGAACACGACTTAAGTTTATCTGAATTTGAAAAGATGCGTTTAGGATTGGTTTACGATCCCTACGATGCCGATTTATTGCGCCGTCGTCAGCGTGCTCTCAGCTTAACTGAGCGTTTCAATGCGCTATCTCCTTTCAGCAGCAAAGATAGAGAGTTGATAGCTGCTGAGCTGTTTTCATCTATAGGAACGGAAACGTGTATTATGCCTCACTTCCATTGTGATTACGGAGAAAACATATGTTTAGGAAGCCGGTGCTATATTAATTACAATTGTGTTATGCTGGACTGTGCACCGATTTCCATAGGTGACAGTGTACTGATAGGCCCCGGGTGTGGATTGTATACGGCTGCTCATCCTTTAGAAAGCGAGTTGCGCCTTCAGGGAATTGAAACTGCTAGAGGCATCAGTATCGGCAATGGTGTGTGGCTGGGAGGAAACGTCACAGTGCTGCCTGGGGTGTCTATTGGAGAGTATTCTGTAATCGGCGCCGGGAGTGTGGTTACTAAAGATATCCCGCCTCATAGTTTAGCTTACGGAAATCCGTGTCGGGTGGTGAAAAATATACCTTAGCCCGTCCTTACACTACATTTTGTATATATATTTACTAAAGCCGCATTGTGTAATATGCGGCTCAATTTTTTTGTTTGAGAGAATGTAATTTATTATGCTGGTTGGTTCAATTACAAATGCTATTTCCGTTATTGTAGGATCCACCTTGGGATTGCTTTTTAGTAGAGGTATACCTAAACATTTTAATAAAACTATTATGGGCGGATTGGGATTATGTTTGCTATACATAGGTATAAGCGGTTTAAGTTCAGGTAAACAGCCTCTGCTTATTATTATGTCCGTAGTTTTGGGAACTTTGACAGGGGAGGCTTTGCGTTTAAATGCACGATTAGAAAAGCTAGGAACTTTAATCGGACGTAAATTTGCTAAAAGCAGCGGGGAAGGGCGCAATTTCTCTCAAGGATTCATATCCGCTTCTTTATTTTATTGTATAGGATCGATGGCTTTTATGGGGGCCCTGCAGGACGGATTATGCGGCGATCATAAAATACTGTTCGCAAAATCGGCTATCGACGTTACTTCTTCTGTATTTTTTGCTTCTAGTATGGGAGCGGGAGTGGCTTTATCTGCCTTGCCTATTTTTCTGGTTGAGGGAGGAATCGCTGCCGGCGCAAGATTGGCAGCTCCATTTTTAACCACTGCAGCTATCGGAGAATTAAATTGTGTAGGATCGGTAATAGTGATCGGTATAGGGTTAAATATGCTAGATATTACTAAGCTAAAGATGGCTAACTACATTCCCGCTGTGTTTTTTCCATTTGTACTGATGCCTATTTTCAATTATGTTTCTACTCTGTTCCAATAAAAAAGGGAAGGAACTAAAATCCTTTTTTTTTGATTAGTTTTCCTTCTTTAGGTTGACTTCTGACTGGACTGTGGTGATAATTGAAGCAAGGAATTAGAAGGGTTGGCGGAACTCAATCGAGTGTTGAAGCCAACTCGGAGGTGGCTGCGCTGCTTAGTGAGTCGCTGTAAGGGTGGCGTTGGCTTAAGTCTTCAGATGGTTGAGGGTCAGATGATTTCACAGCAAGTTAATAATGGTATTAGTATTCAGTCCCTGCAGAGTGGGCAGGTTTCTTTCCAGGGAAAAACTGGAGTAACTCAGGCTTTGTCCGGTATCAGCAAGGGGTTGGTAGGTGCAGAGTCTGCATCAGCTTCTACCGGATCTAATTCCAGCGCCAGTTTAGAGGCCACAAGTAGTGTATCTAACTTGCTTGGAGTGAATTCTTCCGATACGGCTTCTTCTACTGACAACATAACTAGAGCTAATGAGAACAGGCAGGCTAACAGTTTTAATCCGTTAGATCCAGAAGGCAATGCCAATCGTGATATCGACGGTAGTTTCAGCGGTATTTCCGACTATTCTAGAGATTGGTTAGAGAGCGTGTTCAGCGTCTATCGCGATGAAAACAGCGGCCAGTCAGTAGCGCTTCAGAATTATTTAAACAGTTGCAACAGCGTTTTGAGCGATTTCGTGCCTACGAAGGTCGATCTGTTCTCCCAGCAGTATCAGAATTTGACTGGTATCAAACCTGGAAACGGCTTCGATCCTAGTGTTTCGTCGCAGAGTTGTCCTATGTGTGGAAGCTCCTTATCTAATTCTAAGCCCGGTTCGGTAGCCTACTTCCAGTCTACCGCTCCCACTTTTAGCAATGTAGAAATGTTTTTACCTCCTGCGGGTAGTTTCGGCTCTAAGAATATCGTGAATGGCGATTTGGATGTTTTTGGAGCTAATTCTATCGCTTATGAGGGGTTGGCTTCCCTCTATCAGAACAGTTTTACTAATATAAATAATCAAAGTGGCGGCGTATCAGAAAGCATTCCTGGTTTCGATGCATCTGCTTATATGCAGCAGATTCAAGATATGTACGGTGAGGGGTATACCTCTATGGCCTCCGATTATATGGAGGCTTGCGGTTTGAGCAGTATTTCAACTGACGACATCAACGCTTATATGCAAGAGGTTCGAACTGCAGCTATGTCTACTAGTCAGCTGGTTGAGAAGTATAATGCTCAGATGACCGACGGTATACTTTCCGACTCTGAGCTGCAGGCCATGTATGAAAAGGCTGTTTCCGCCAACGGTGTCTTTGCTAGTTCGTTCTTAGCCTAGTTTATTGTAATATTAACTCTGAGCATAGTTCAGATTCATGATGGCCCGTCTAACCACTAGGCAGTATTCACCTACAAAAGACGGGCCGTTTTTTGTGCTCTGCCAAAATTTATTGGTTGTTATTGGGAGATTCAAATTTTAAGCAGCACATAAGGCGTCCGCAGGCTCCAGATACTTTACCCGGCGCAAGAGGCATCTTTTGATTTTTAGCCATTTTTATTGAGACTGAAGAAAAATCGCGCAGCCAGGATGAACAGCACAAACGACGACAGCATACCCCGCGTCCCCCTACTAAAATAGCCCTGTCTCGCGGACCTATCTGGCGCAATTCGACTCTTTTTTTTAATCGGGCTGCTAAATCATGGACTAAAACTCGGAAATCTATCCTTTGCTCTGCGTAAAATTCTATAATTATGCGAGTTCCGTCTAAGGTAATGTAAGCAGATAAAATATTCATAGGCAGATTGTGGTAAATAACTCTAGCTTTAATAATTTTTAAAGCCTGAGCTGCCTGCAGTTCTTGTTCTTTAGCTAAAACTATGTTTTCTTTGGAAGCTGCTCCAATTATGAGGCTGGGAGTGCTATGTTTATTTGTGTTGCTCAGTGTTTCTACTTTATTGGGCGAACTGTTAGCATAAACTGGCGGAGCAGCAGAAATTGTGCCTAGTTCTTTACCACGAGCACTTTCTGTGACAACTTTTTGATTTGGTTGGTAATCAGCCCCATCTATAGCTTCGAAAAAAGTCGGAGCTTTTATGGCAGGTAAAATAACTTCATAATATTTTTTCATAGTCAGAACTTTCGTTAAGCTTCTTATTAATTTCTGCTGTCAGCCGACAGGGGCGGTGACTAAAAATAATATATTCACTTTTTTAAGTTACAGCTAATTATATTATACAATTCTTCCGTTTTCGTGTTTCAGGTAGCCGCTGATAGTTAAAGTTTTTGCCTTAGGGCAGGGCCGCAGGGAGAGTAAGCTAGAACTATAAGCGCTGCTGAAAAATTGTTAGTATATTTGACGGAGGTTATATTTTATGAGCAAGTATGCTACTTACGCTGCTATTGCTTTGGTTTTAGCTTTAGGAACTCCCTGCTTTTCTGCTCCCGATACTTCCAGTCGTGCGAAAAAAGTTGGCCAGATTAGCACTGATGCTTTTGTGCCCGATTCCAATATGTCCCGCAATCAAATTCCCGATCGTTACAAATGGAATTTGTCCGCTCTTTTTAAAAATGAGGCTGATTTTGAGGAGGCCTTAATAAAAACTAAAGAGGGAATAGAGTCTATAGCTTCTTATCGCGGTAAGCTGAGCAACAGCGATGCTCTATATAGCTGTATGCAAGCCTATTTCGATACGCGTCGTCTAGCCAATAGCGTAACTTTATATAGCAATTTGCGTTTAACTACCGATTTGCGCAACGCTCAGCTGCAGGATATGGATGCTAGAGCCCAGGCGGTGATGCGCAGTTTTATGGCTAATACAGCTTTTATTCGCGATGAACTTCTGAAAATAGATGATAAAGTAATTAAACAGGCCGTAGCTGATCATGCTTCTATGCAGGAATTTCTTCCTTGGATTCAAGGAGTACGCCGTCGTCAGGCTCACATTCTTTCTCCTGAAGAAGAGCGCATTCTCTCCTTAGCTGGGGATAACCAACTGGCTGAAATTGACTTAAATGAACTTCCTTCTGATTTCGAAAAAGCTTTTCAATCGCTTTATTCCGATATAAAGCTTCCGGTTATTCAAGATGAAAATGGCCAAGATGTACAGCTAACCTTTTCTAATTACGGTAAGTACAGAGCTAGTAAAGATCGCCGAGTTCGCCAGGATACTGTTGAAAAGTTCTTTGCCGCTCTCAATGATTATCGCAATACTTTTGCGTCTCTTATGTCCGGTCAGGTTCGCTTCTCATCCTTCTTGGCTCAGTCCCGCGGTTACGATTCTGCTTTGCAGGCTTACTTAGATAAAGATAACATCCCGGAGCAAGTTTACCGCAATGTTGTGGATACCGTCAAAAATAATACAGAACCGCTGCATCGTTATATAGCACTGCGCAAGAAGGTTATGGGACTTCAGGACATACATCTTTACGATCTTTACACTCCCTTAGTTCCGACTGTGAGTCGCGATATCTCCTACGAAGAAGCCTGTCAGATTATTCCAAAAGCTTTGGCTCCTCTAGGTGAAGAGTATGTAAAATCGCTTACTTATGGTCTCGATTTGAAAAATGGTTGGGTTGACGTCTATCCTCATGCTGATAAAGACAGCGGGGCCAGCTGCGCCAGTATTTACGGCTGTCATCCTTTTGTAAAGCTCAACTACATGAATTCTTTTAATGATATGTCTACGGTGGCCCATGAGTTCGGCCACGCTATGCACAGTAATCTTAACTACGCTAAGCAGAATTATAGTAATTCCGGATACGTGCCATTTGTAGCGGAAGTAGCTTCTACTTGCAATGAAAAGTTCTTATCCGATTATCTTATAGCCAATGCTAAAGATGATGCTGAGCGTCTTTATTTGATCAATGAAATGCTCGATGCTATCAGGTCTACAATTTATCGCCAGGCTTTGTTCGCCGATTTTGAAATGCGTATCCACGAAGCTAGTGAAAAAGGACAGACTCTGACGGCTGACTTCCTCAATAAAACTTATGCTGATTTAATTCGGGAGTATTATGGGCCGGAGTTCACTATCGATGCTAATGACGGCATTGAGTGGGCTTACATTCCTCATCTTTATTACAAATTCTATGTATTCTCTTATGCTGCCGGTATGTCAAGTGGCATTGCTATTGCTGACAGGGTACATAATGAGGGGGCTCCTGCTCGCCAGGCTTACTTAGATATGCTCTCTAGTAGTTCTTCTACTCCTCCAGTTGAAATATTGAAGATAGCTGGTGTCGATCTCACTAAACCTGATGCTGTGAAATCAGCTGCCCAATTAATGGATAAACTTTTAGATGAGATGGAAGCTATTTTAATTAAGCAACATAAAATTGAAAAATAAGTTTCTTTTTAGAAATTTTTAAAGCATAAACGGCTAGCTCGGCGGGCTAGCCGTTTATTTTGATTTTAGGTAGAGCTGACCATCAGCAGAAAGAAGATCGAGCACCGTTGAGAGGCGACTTAAGATTCATTTTGGCGAAGACGTCGCTCCGACTTTAAACTGATACAAACGATTGTTAAGTTCAAAACTTTTACTTTTAGGATTGTAGCTTTCGCGTCCGATTTCTCCCAAATTCGGAGCGTAGTAGGCTCTATAGGAACCGTCCGTCAGTTTACCCTTTTCTCTGCCGAAATAAGTTACGCGCAAGCAGTCGCTGTAAGAACCCGCTGCTGTGTTTACATCGTAAAGATCAGAATCTACTTGATACCACCGGTTTTCAAACATATATGGAGTATCCAAAGAGGAGAGAGGAGGAATTTGTACTGTCAAGTTGATGCCTTCTTGACCTTTATACAAGCGCATGTAGGCCTGACTTTCAGCATCAATAAAATCTATGCCCTGCATTCCTTCTTTGTCGGGAGTAATGAGACGCTCAGGATCGTTGGGATCGGCCGCTGCATCATGACGTTTCCAATTGCACTTTACATGGGCGAAGGGGATGATATGCTCGTAGTTATAGAAAATAAAGCATTGAGATATATTCTCTTTTTTTAAGTTTTCAGGAACTGCAGTCGTGAAAGTTTTTGAGGCGATATTGGGAGCTGCTAAGTATAAACCTATGTCAGGCTTAGGCGGAGTTTTGTCTAAAGAAGGACGATTAGTTTTTTCGTAAGCAGCTAATACGGTACGCGGATAAAAATCTTTAGTTTGAGGATTATAAGTAAAGGATAAGACTTCGCCGAGCTTAGGAGCGTAAAAAATTATGCTAGACCCTTGGTCAAGTTTCTTGTTGGGGCCGTAAACGCAAACCATTTGACAATTTTGGAAAATACCTGCTGGAGTTGAAACTGTGTAAAGATTGTCAGCAGTGCGATAGAAAATATTGTTGTATTGAAAGAAACGGCCGACCTGGTTAGAGGGAGGAACTTCGCAACAAATTATATTCTCTCCATCAATAAATAGATCCTGAGTGGTGGTACACTGATGTGCTTGATCAAATTTGGTAATGCCACGTCCTGTCGCTACCGGCACTTCGTAAGGATAGATGATCTGGCCGCTTTGAGAGTTGCGCATAAACTCATAGTGGCGAAAATTGCGTATATTTTGCTTACTTTCATCCTGTCTGTTTGTATAAATGTAGCGTCGAAAAGATAAAACGGTACTTTTAGGGTCGAAATTGCTCTGATTAGGAAAAAGGAAAGTTTTTTGAATTATATCTTCACTTTCCATATAGGCGGAAGTGCTGCAAATAGAAGCTGGTGAGTCTTTTTGCTCTTGAAAGATGGGGCTGCTCTCAGTTAATTGAGATAAATTGTTTGAACTGTCAGTTAGAGGAATTTTTTCCGTATTAGAGGATGTCGGGGGAACAATCTGAGGGGGAGATGATAAGGCTTGAGCCGGTTGGGAGATGGCCCAACCTGTGCCCATGAGCGAAGTTAGTAAAAATACTGTCGCCTTTAATGTTTTATTGCATTTAAAATGACAATTCATGACTATTTTTTCCTAATTGTTTATTTTAAGCTAAAGTATTTTAGTCGTTAAAGAAAAAAATCCGCCCTTAGTTCTTTCAGCTCACACTCTTACTTATTGTAGAGAAAAACAGTCCGCTAACTTAATTTTGTCTATATAAAGGAAACTGCTGCATAAAACGTGAACGACATAAAGGTTTGGGACTGCGGTCAGCTTTTGTTCCGAAGGGGTTCTGTTGCCTGCTCTATCGGGGCTGTTCGTGCTGATTATTTAGTAGCGGTTCTCAATGTTTTTCCGTTTTCGAAAGGAGCCTTCATTACGCAATGGGTAATGTGAATGTCGCAAAAGCGATTATGGACGCCAATGAAGCTACTGCCGATGTCGCTTTTAGAGTAAGTGAAGTTTGCGCAATTTATCCTATTACTCCCTCTTCTCCTATGGGCGAATTCGCCGATCAGTGGAGCGCTGAGGGACGTAAAAATTTATGGGGAGCTGTTCCTCATATCCAGGAAATGGAATCCGAGGGCGGTGCTGCTGGTGCTGTTCACGGTGCCTTGCAGAGCGGTGCTCTTACCACCACCTTCACAGCTAGTCAAGGCTTGCTGCTTATGATCCCCAACATGTACAAGATCGCCGGCGAGCTTACCAGCACTGTTTTCCACATCGCTGCTCGTTCTTTGGCCGCTCAGGGCTTGTCCATTTTCGGTGATCACGCCGACGTCATGGCTTGCCGAGCCACCGGCTTTGCGATGCTCTTCTCCAACTCGGTTCAAGAAGCCACCGATATGGCTGCGATCGCTCATGCCGCTACTTTAGAGAGCCGCGTGCCTTTCATTCACGCTTTCGACGGTTTCCGTACCTCTCATGAAGTAAATACTATTGAGCGCATTTCCGATGATGTGCTTCGTGAGCTCATTTCCGATTCTATGATTCATGCTCACCGCGCTCGCGCTCTCAACCCCAACAAACCTTTCATTCGCGGTACTGCTCAGAATGCAGATATCTATTTCCAGGGTCGCGAAGCTGCTAACCCTTATTATCTCAAGACTCCCGGTATTGTCGCCAATTTAATGAAGCGTTTCGGTGAACTGACTGGCCGTCATTACAATCTTTTCGAGTACCATGGCCATCCTGAAGCTGAAGAAGTGGTCGTACTGATGGGATCCGGCGTTTCCGTCGTCCGTGGTACTTTGGATAAATTGTTAGCTGAAGGTAAGAAAGTTGGTGTCGTTACAGCCCGCTTGTATCGTCCCTTCGATTCTAAATCCTTTATTGACGCTATTCCCGCTACGGTTAAAACTATAGGCGTTCTCGACCGCACCAAAGAGCCCGGCAGCGCTGGCGAGCCTCTTTATCAAGATGTGGTTACCGCTGTTATGGAAAACATGGAAGGCGGAAAGGGTAAATTCGCCGTTCTGCCTCGTGTAGTTGGCGGACGTTACGGTCTCTCTTCCAAAGATTTTACACCGGCTATGGTTTGCGGCGTTTACAATGAATTAGCTAAAGATGAGCCTAAACGCAGCTTCACCGTCGGTATTCACGATGACGTAACTAACTTAAGCATAGACTACGATGCCAGCTGGATCAGCGAACCTGAGAGCACAGTTAGAGCTATGTTCTACGGATTAGGTTCCGACGGTACTGTAGGTGCCAATAAGAACTCCATTAAAATTATCGGCCATGATACTGACAACTACGCTCAGGGATATTTTGTCTACGACTCCAAAAAATCTGGTGGCCTGACCGTTTCTCACTTACGCTTTGGTCCTAAGCCCATCGATGCTCCTTTCCTTATTCAGAGTGCCAACTTCATTGGCGTCCACCTCTTCGAGTTCTTAGAGAGTTACGACGTATTGAAGCAAGCTGAAGAGGGCGGCGTATTCCTGCTCAATAGTCCTTTCTCCAAAGACGAAGTTTGGGAACAGCTTCCTGCTGAAGTTCAAGAAATTATTCTGGCTAAGCACCTTCGCTTCTATGTAATCGACGCTTTGAGCGTGGCTCAGAAAGCCGGTATGGGCAACCGTATCAATACCGTTATGCAGACCGCTTTCTTCGCTATAAGTGGTGTATTGCCCCGTGAAGAGGCCATCGAGCACATTAAAGCCAGCATCAAGAAGGCCTACAGCAAGAAGGGTCAGGAAGTTGTAGCTAAGAACTGGTCTGCCGTAGACAACAGTTTAGCTGCTCTGCATCAGGTTGATATTGAAGGACGTCAGGTTAATGGCCACCATCGTAAGCCTTTGGTAGCTGATGAAGCTCCTGAATTCGTCAAGAAAGTTACTGCTGTGATGATGGCACAGCGTGGTGATGATCTTCCTGTCAGTGCGATTCCTGATGACGGTACTTGGCCTAGTGGCACCACTCGTTGGGAAAAGCGCAATATCGCTTCTGCCGTTCCCAGTTGGGATCCGGACAAGTGTATTCAGTGCGGTAAGTGCGTTATGGTATGTCCTCACGGCGTCATTCGCTCCCGCATCCTTAGCAACGAAGATGCTGCTAAAGCTCCCGAGGGCTTCAAGCTCGCTCCTGCCAAGGGCTTCGTAGGCTACAATAAAGATAATTACAAGTTCACCATGCAGATTTCCGTTGAGGACTGCACTGGTTGCACTCTCTGCGTAGGCGTTTGCCCTGCCAAAGAAAAAGCCCTCACTATAGTCCCTCAGCGTCCTCTGCGCGAAGAAGGCCGTAAAAATTGGAAGTTCTTCCTCGATCTGCCCGATTTAGGCGGCGACTTAAAGCGCAATATGGTCAAAAATGTACAGCTGCTTCCTCCTATGTTCGAGTTCTCCGGCGCCTGCGCTGGTTGCGGTGAGACTCCCTATGTGAAGATGGTCAGTCAGCTCTTCGGCGATAGAGCTATGATCGCCAACGCTACTGGATGCTCTTCCATCTACGGTGGCAACCTGCCCACTACTCCTTGGTGCACCAACAAAGATGGTCGCGGTCCCGCTTGGTCCAACTCCCTCTTCGAAGACAACGCTGAGTTCGGCTTAGGTATGCGCATCGCCGTCGATCAGAAAGCTGAGTATGCTCGTCAGCTCCTCACTGCTGCTAAAGATAAACTCGAGCCCGAAGTTTATGAAGGTTTGATGGCTGTTGAGCCCGCTACTCCTGAGAACATCGCCAAGAAGCGTGCTCTGCTCGATAAGTTAGCTGAAAAGGTCAAAGGTTGCGACTGCGCCTGCGCCAGAGAGCTTGAGTCTGTTATGGATGCTCTCATTCCTCGTTCCGTTTGGATTATCGGTGGTGACGGCTGGGCTTATGACATCGGTTACGGTGGGTTAGATCACGTATTAGCTCAGGGCAAAAACGTGAACGTTTTGGTTCTCGATACTGAGGTATACTCTAATACAGGTGGACAGGCTTCTAAGGCTACTCCTTTGGGTGCTGTAGCTCGTTTTGCTGCCGCTGGTAAGACTCTGCCTAAGAAAGATCTGGGTATGATTGCCATGTCTTATGGTAACATTTATGTAGCTCAGATTTCCGTAGGCGCTAACGATGCCCAAGCTCTGAAGGCTATTGAAGAAGCTGAGTCTTATGATGGGCCTTCCTTAATTATTGCTTACGCACACTGTATTAACCACGGTATCAATATGGCTGATGGTTTGAAACATCAGAAGAATGCTGTAGAGTGTGGTCAGTGGCCTCTCTATCGTTTTGATCCGCGTTTGAAAGCTCAGGGCAAGCCTTGTCTGCAAGTTGACTACAAAGGGCCGAAGACTCCGGTAGCCGACTACCTGGCTAGTGAGAACCGCTTCCGTCAGCTCCAGAAGCTCAATCCTGAAGCTGCGGCTAAGTATGCTGAAGAGTCTGAAGCTATTGCTAAGGAGCGTTACGAGCGTTACCTTCATTTAGCTTCTGTTCCTGAAGTTAAGTAAATAGCTGCAAAAAGCAATACACTCTCTTTAAAGCTTAGCCCTGTTCTAAGTGGGAGGGAGTGCATTTAGCTCAGCTTAAGTATGAAACGGGCGCTTTGCCGTTAGATATAAATCTGCGCAAAGCGCCCGTTTTTGTGATTGCCTACCGGATCGCTGTTTTTTCTGCTAGTTGTTGTACTAAAATGAAAAGCTTTAGAAATTGAGCGAAACAAATTGAATGTAACTGGATTAAAAACACCAGATAAGTCTGACAATGATTCGGCTGATGCTGCTTTGCTGGAGCGTTTTCAGGCTGGCGATGATTCGGCGTTCGATGAATTGATGAATATCTATTATCGTCCTGTGCTGAATTTAATTTATAAATTTAAGGGAGGTACGGCTAAAGAAGCTGAAGATACTGCTCAAGAAGTATTTCTTCAACTTTACAAGGCCTTACCTAGGTTTGAACTCAGAGCTCGTCTTTTTACGTATATTTACAAAGTCACTATGAATCAGTGTCTTAAAGAGCGCAAGAAGCGGGCTAAAGATATCCCTATCCAAATAAGTCTCGATGAACCGGTTGATAAAGGAGGAGATCGTCCGGTGCAGCGTGATTTTCCCGATCCTGATGACTCTCCGTTGGAGTCTATAGAATATGCAGAAGTGAGTAAGGAATTGCGTGAGGCACTTTTTAAAATTGATGACGAAATGAGAGCTCCTTTGCTCATGAACCGTTTTAACAATTTGACTTATGAAGAGATCGCCTCAATTTTAGGTATAACTGTAGCTGCTGTGAGATCCAGAATTCATAGAGCACGTCAGACACTGCAAAAGCATTTGGACAAAATATTCGGCTAGAAAGGAGAGATTTCTTAATGGGATTGACAGAATTTGCAAGAAATGTTGCAGGCAGTAGTTCAGATTGTCAATATTGTGCTGATAATTTATTAGATTATGAAGACGGTTTGCTGAGTGATTCTGATGCAGTAAAAATTAAAGCCCATTTGGAAGAGTGCGCGGAATGCCGCTGTTACCAGCACGCTCTCCGGGAAGGATGGAAAAAATTAGAATTAGCTTTCCCCCAAGAGCTTGAGCCAGATCCAAATTTTAAAATTCGTTTTTGGAAAACGGTGGGCCAGGGAACTAATACTGAGAAGCTGATCAATCTGCAGCAGGAGCTCAGTAAGAAAAGTCGGCGTCTGCGCTATTGGAGTGGCTTAGCTGCGGTAGCTTCGTTTGCATTAGTTAGCGGGGCTGTGATGTGGACGGTTGCTTTTAATGGCAGTAACTCGTTGTCCGTTGAGCAAAGACAAGCTGATTGGACGCAGTCGGTTTCAGCCTCTGCTGAAGTTAATAATTTGGCGCAAAACTATCCAGTATCATATAAGACCGGAAGTTATGCGAACAACATTGAAACTGAACCTTATTACACAGAGTATGTTGTCGCTGATGAATTTTCTGCCGATCATTATGATTGGAACGATAGTTTCACTTATACTGATTACGAGCAAGATTTTGTTATGTCCCAGGAACTTCTCGATATGGCTTTTAACGAGGCCGCAGGTATCCAAGATTAACATATGAAAGGTTAAAATTGTGTTGAAAAGAATCGCCACATTTGCTGCTGTTGTAGGAATTTTGGGTACCATGACGTCAGTAGCTCGGGCTGACGGCGATCAGATTATAGAAATGCAGCGTCCTGAAATATCTGAGCAGACTAGTTCGTGTTATTACTATATAGATTCTCATGTGGGAGTTTCAGATTTAGATAGCTGTTCTTCTTGCTCCTTTACTGTAGATCAGGGGATACAGGGAAGTAAGGCTGATAGTCAGCAGAAATCCTTTTATAGCAATTGTGTTAGAATTTTTTTGAGCCATCAGGACAAAGATGAGGCAAGATTACCTGAGGCCAAGCAGGTTAAGGAAAAATATCGCCCTCAGATGCTGCAGTTAGAAGCATCACTCAAAGAATTGAAAGTTCGTGTCGCCAAAGAACTTAGCTCTCCCAATCCTAACAAAGTTGTGGTCAAGAACTATATGAATCAAATCAGTGAGCTGCATCGTCGTAGGCAGCAGTTATTTGCAGATCAAATGTTTGAGACTCTGGAAATGTTGCCCAAAGAGAAAAAACGCGACTATCTAGAGCCAATTATAGAACGTTATCTTAGATAAAATTAGTATTCAATAATTTTTTTGATAAGCTAGAAGCCGATAATAAAAGCGTTATCGGCAGCACTGGGAGTATCGTCAATCAGAGGAGATTGCAACGACTCTAAAACTGTATCAATAGTGTGAACGGTAGTCAGCACCAAATCGGGAGCACTGACGACTGTTTTTGATTCTAAGTGAGAACTGATCATTTGTCCGAGTTCGTAAGCAAAGGCTACTCTGGCTGACACTTCTATAGACTGACTGATGCCGTCTTTTATGTTTGCTTTAGTTGGACCAGCATGGCTTACAATGATAGCGACGTCGTAATCTTGTTCAGTTTCCAAGCTGACTAAGGTGTGAACATACTCTAAGTCGATGGTGACCGTCTGACCTTTTTCTCCCAAAGGAATCTCTAAGGGCTTATGTTCAGTCCAGGTGGAACCTTTTTTCTGTAACCCGGAGGGGAAGATTGGTTGGTTAATATTGGCATTTACTGTAGAGCGGGTAATATTTCCGTTCTTTTCTACGGTCATTCCGATGGTTTGACCAATGGTCGGTAAGGGGAGACGCTGCTTATTGCGCTCAATAAAACCGTCCGTAACGTGTACATCGAGATCAAAAGTATTTCCGGAAACTTTGACTATCTTTTGATCGGTAGTCATTTCCATAGCTACGTTAGAACTGCTTATTTCCTCATTGTTTTCTTCAGTTCTCTGCTTAGAGTGCATCACCGTTCTGTAAGACAGAACTTCTCCGGTAGCGGCCTTATACTCTAAAAATACGCCTTCACTGTTGAGCATTTAAATAATTTCCTCTCGCCTGGCCTGTGCAGCCCGTGCCGTAAATTTTTATTCAGTGTAGATTAAAATCCTTTGCTGCAGTCTAAAATATTCCAGTTTAGTTTGCTATAACTATGGTTAAGCTCATCAATTGAGCTCTTGTTTTTTAGGTATAGTAAAGCGCTGCGGTGCAAAGCTTTTGCGTAGTTTTTATCTTTATTTTCCTGAGCGCAGAGAGCTGCTTTTTGTAAGGGCTCTATCTCCTGGCATAATTTGTTTATCTCTCCTATTCTTTGACCAAAATTTGGATGAGTACTGAACCAAGCAATCGATATTTTGCTTTGTCCCGATTCTTTTTGGTAAATTGATAGTTTCTCTAAAGTAGTACAGAATTCTTGAGGGTTAAATCCTGCTGCAAAAGTGAGCATCACCGCATCGCGGTCAGCTTCATATTCCTGTTCACGGGAAAATCCTTTATTAATCAAATTGGCGGCCTGCTTAGAACCAAAATAACTCCAATAATTAGTGGCGGTATAGCGCATTACCGTGCCAAAAATATTTGATATGTTGCGCCGTGTTTTTGAAGCACTGCTGTGATTACGGATAATATGAGAAAATTCATGGGCTAAGACTGAAACTAATTCATCGTCGCTTTCTAAGAGCTTAAGTAAGCCTGAAGTTATAAATATCGGTCCGCCGTGTACGGAAAGCGCCTGAGCTTCAGGAGAATTTAACACGACAAAATCACACTTTTCAGGAGGAAAGCCGTTGCCTTCCAGAAGTTTACGTCCTGCTTTCTGTACTCTCGATATGGCTTCCTGATCTTGGCTTAAAGCGTAACGGTTCTGTACTTGGGCCGTTCCTTCTCGGGAAAGTTCTCTATCCTGTTTATTCATACTGAGGTAAGCGTCTGTTTTAGGGAAACAAACTGGACAAGGTTCATAGCCCTTTCTCTGGGCAATTTTTTCATCGCGAAAAGCGTAGGGACGGCTATTTAAAGAAAGATGGCCAGCTCCTGGTTGGTGGTACTGCTTGCTTTCCATGTTTACCACTACGCCTTGAGACTCTCCCCATTCTTGGAGTAGAGCCTGGCTGCATAAATGCTGCCATCTTTGATCGTCTGATAGAGGAATGCGAATCTCATGTTCCTCAATCAGTTCTAAGTCGAAGAGGCGGCCGATTAAATTCTTTTTATCATGGGATACAACCATGACTTTGCGAGGTAGAAGAACTTTTTGAGTATAGTCTGACTGCATAAAAAGGGAGAGGTCTTTTATAATAACGGCTTTATCTTGAACACTCAAATTCAAGACCGCCTTTTCGTTAAAAAGATCTTCCGGAGTGCAGACTATCTGCTCTTTTTGTTCAATTGAATCTGGCAGGATTACGCTGCTGAGCAGTCCTTGATCGTTAAAAGATATTAAAGCTAACTCCGGTCTTATTTCGGTGTCTTCTTCAGGATCTATTTCAATAGTATCGTTGTTTTCTGACTCTGTTTGGACCTTTGTTTGACTAGTAGGTACGGCTGTTCCCAAAGGATTATAGGAATTAACTGGAGCAGAGGGCGCAGATTGGGGATAAGCAGAGCTAGAATAATCTTCAGTTGCTTTGTTGGTGGTGTGGGGGATTCTCTTTTGCGGCGAAACATCGCTTTCATCTATATCAAGATCGCCGGGAAGTTCAAAATTGGATGCAGTATTACTTTCAGCAGGCGGCGTAACCATATGGGGCTGCTGGGCCGGAGCGGGCAGAGAAAAATTTATATATAACAAAGCCACCGTCAGGCTGCTCAGCCAAAATTTATAATATCTGTTCACTACTATTCCGTTTCCTTTTGCAGCTTTCTAAAGCCAGAGATAAGTTATTTGACTCCGCCGCTAGATGGAATTTTACAATATTTTTGGCAGCCCTTCCGGTTGGCTGAGGGCTGATATCTCGATTTGGGAAAATTTTTGGTACAACATTTTAATTATGCGTTTGGCTGATCTAAAAACTAGAATGATTAGCCTTGTTTTTTTTGTTTTACGCTGAGCAGCCAAAAATAAGGAACGGGAATAATCAGTGTCGAAACAGTCAGGGAGTATTTCCTTTATTCAGGTATGACAGAATGAGCGATATCGATCTTTTTTACCATGTGCCAAAAAATGGCAATGTCGCTATTAATGAAGATGGCTTATCTGCGTCGGATAATAACGCTAAACGACTCGATGAAGAAGCTAAAATTAGAACTATTGAACTGCTGAAGCGGGAAGATGTAATAACTACTTCTGACATAATCAGCCGTTTTCAAAATCATGATAAAGAGGCTGCCGAAATTTTAGTGCGCACTTTTTATCCCTATGTTGAAAGTTTATTAATTGCTTTAGAAAAAAATGAGTTTCAGAAGCGCACTTCTGAGCGAATTGGTGTGGCTCCGGCTCTCACCAGCATCGGCAGTCATCGTAGTGAATTTCTAAACGAATTCTTTATAGACTTTGTCAATAATGCGGACAAAATCGATTTAAGCAAGGGTGTACGCCTTTATCTTTACAAAACTTGTGCGGAAGCTTTTAGAGAACATACTCAAGAACAGTCTGCTGTTTCATCAGCTTCAGATTTTGTTCAAAATACAAGAAAAAGTGAGTCACTTTTCTTCGACGATGATATCGATTCAGATGCTGCTGAAGAGAGTCGTCGACAGTTATACGAAAATAGTGATGGTGCTACGACAAGCGTATTTTTTGATGACAACGCTACTAGGTTGTCTATGAGAAAAAAAATCTCTGGTACGCCTGTATGGCGTTATACAAATTCAGATTTGCCGGAAATAAAACGGCAGGAGTCTACGGGAATATCCGGAGGCGGCAGGCTTTTACGCACTGCTGCTGATAGAGACAAGAATGTTTATACCCAAAGTAAATACGCTTTGTCGAAGCAAGCTTCAGATAGCGAGGCCGATATACTGAAGTCTAAGTCTGGAACCGTCGGTGGAGCTCGTCTTTTGCGCTCTGACAGTAGCAAATTAAGTCTGGCTAGCAGAATTTATTTGAGAAACGGTGCCCATTTAGCTCCTCCGTTAAGTAATGCGGATGAATCTATTGAAACAAAAGAAAACGATCATTCTTCTACATCAGTTCAATCATCGAGCCAGAAAACGGCCATTTCATCTACTGAGTTATCTCATCGAGCTAATAGTATTGTCAGAGGTTTAAAAAAATTAGCGGTCTCTGACATTGAAGCCTATCGAGCAGTCACCATGCGTTACTTTGCTAATTGCTCTTTCGCTGAGCTCTGCCATAAACTTGAGGTCACTTCCGCCAGCGAATTAGGATTGCGTTTATTGCGCGGTTTGTTGAGCATAAATACGGATTAGCCTTAATTAAATAATTAAAGCTGGATGGTACAATATTGTGAAACCTAGAAATCTTGGTGCAGAAACCTGCAACAATGAACATATTAAGGCGATGCTGGTGCCTTATGCTGAGCGATCTTTAGCCAAATCTAATCGCGAAGAAGTTGATGCTCATTTAGTTAACTGCGCTATCTGCCGCGATGAAGTTAAGCGTTTGCGGGATATGATGCGTCCTTTGAGCGAACTGGCTAAGAGCGGCTTTAAACCTGTTTATGATGCTCACCCCGATCATGAGCGTCTGTTTAAATATGCTTTCCGGGACCCTTCTCTAAGTCACAGTGAATATCGAGATATAGATTTACATGTTTTTATGTGTGAGGACTGTCGCCGGGAAATTTCTATAATTGAACAAGTTAGCGCTGATTTCGATAGTTTAGTTCCGGCGGACAGCTATCGTTGGATTATGCCTCCCGTATTGCGCAATCTGTTCGCTCCTCCCAGCCGAACTTCTGCTATTGTCGAAAATGCTTTAGAAAAGCGCATCCCGAATCAGGAGCGCCTAAGAGCTATAATGCAGAAAATCAATCTGCGTTTAGTTGGTATTTTAACTGCCATTGTACTGCTAATTTTTATCTGTTTGTCTTTTATAACTTGTGGTGATGAGGAAGGTGAGGCTAGTGCCCAAAACGTTCCTTCGCCTAGCAAAGCTCCTGCGGTGGCAGTTAATAAAGTTAAGGCTGAAAACTGGACAGCTTTGCCCTTAAATAATTCTGATCCCGTAGAGGCCTGTGAGCTCCTAAGTGCCAAAAATATCAAGTATCGCAGTGTGCGTGGCCGTCTTGAAGTTTTGGTCGACGATTTAAGCAGAGCACAGGCTGCTTTGCAGCCGCCTGCTGATTCTGTATCTGCTGATGAAGCTTTGGCTTCAGCTGATTATGCATCTGAAGTTGCCAATGAAGCTGAAAGTGTTGGGACTAGCCAGGAAGAAGAGTATGGTTCAGCTCCATCTTCTGATTATACTGCTGAGGAAAGCGGTCCCGTTACTACTGCCAACGATGTCGAGGCTGACAAGGACTTTGTCGAACCGGAAGCTGCGCCTGCAAGTGATTTTAACTCAGCGGTCGCCTCCCCTCCAGAACCGTCGGCGCCTAAGCGTCAAGTTGTGCCTGTTAAACAATTCTCTCAGCCTCGAGTCGCTGCTCCTCAGCAGCGCACAGCCGTTCGTCCCGTGTACAGTGCGCAGCCTAGAGTTAAGGCCAAAGTCGCTTCCAGGCCAGTACGCACTTATGACGCCGCTTCCTATCAGCCTGCTCCTGCGCAGGCTGCCGCACCAGTACAAACAGTTCAAAAAACTAATTTAGGGGCAGATCCTACTCCCATTTCTGCCTCGTATCGTCACAAAGCTACTTCGGCCGATTCTGCTCGTCGTTCTTTAGTCGCTCCAACTCCCCAGACTATCCATCCAGATATTGATGTTACAGTTTCTTCATTGCCCCGGCGTAGTCATAAAACGGAAGATACTAGCTCAGAAATTACAGTTTCTTCTGCTGATTCTTCGCAGGGAGGCGATGTAATAATTAGTGGCAATACTTATGACGAAACTGATAGTGTAACGAGCCGGGAAGAGATAGAATAATAGTATACTGTATGGGCGTTCCTATTTTAGAGGTGAACAATCTTACACGATGGGGGAGAAGTATCGCTTTAAAGACGCCGATCTCTTTGGTGTTAGAAGCTGGCGATATTGGTGTAGTGATCAGCCAAAATTTGAGTAGTTCATCTCATTTGCTGCGTACTGCTGTTGGTCTGTGCCCTTCATTTAAAGGTTGTATTCGTTTATGCTCCCAGCCCATTGCTTCTTCAGCAGCTAAACATATGTTCGGTTTTGTTTCTGCTGATCCTGAGTTATATGACGATCTTACTGTTTGGGAACAACTAGCCCTTTTTGCTGATATCTATAGGGTTGATACGCATTACCGTCCCTACGCTATTTATGAAGCTTTAGAAACTGTTAAGATCACCCCATACAAGGATACGCAAATTTCTTCTATACATGACAGAAGTTTGCTGAAGCGCATAAGCTTAGCTCGCGCTTTAGTACACAGTCCTCGCCTTATAGTGATAGAAAATTTGTTTCAGGGCAGTGATTTTCGCAATTGGCAGTTAGCTGCCGATATACTCAACGAAATTAGAAATACGGGCAAAGCGATTCTGCTGTCTGCTGATAGTCTTCAATATTTGCATAACTTATACAGCCAGCTTTTTTTAGTAGGAGAAGACGAACTGTTGCTTCAAGGAAGTTATCCGCAAATATTTCAGGATCTGTATCTTTACAGATTAGTTCAGCTGCAATTATGGGATACTGGTATCGATTTAGCTTTAAATTATTTAAATGCTGCAGAATCAGTTTTTGATCTTCTGCAGCAAGAAAATGATCCGGGAGTAGTGCGTTTTTTCTTCAAAGGAAGCGAAACGGAATTAAAAAAGTTAATGCACAGTTTGGAACAGCAAGGAGCTGCTATAGTATCTTGTTCTGTGCTTAACAATTTTTTTGGACGTTGAAAGCTCCAACTGCTGGGAGGAGAACAGGGGAAGCTGTAGAACCGATCACGAAAGTTCGTTACAAAACTGAACTAATTATGGCGGGCTGTCCTTCACGAAACGTATCGGGGTTGTGTTCGGCAGTTTCGTTTTTGGGATTGTAAAATTGGTCCCATCAATATTGAGATGGCCCGTGAGGGCCGAGAAAGCGAGTGGAGTAGGCTAAATGCGCAAATTTACAGCCACACTCTTCCTGCTGGCCACTTTGTCGCTGGGCTGCCTAGCGGTAGGTGCTGCGCCGGCTATGGCGGATGAGAGCATGAAGACCGTAAACGTAGTAACCGAGTTCGGTCCTTACACTTACAGCCTTTATGAGTATCCTTCTTATAACACTAGTTTCTTCTTCTATCAGGACAGCTATGTTGAGTTCGATGTAGTAAACGGCACTTCCTGGAGAATCGAATCTCCCAAGGACAAGATCCACAAAGAGCAAGCTGCCCCCAGCGAGTCTTTGTTAGGTACTGGCCGTACATACAATTCTCTTGAGAATTTCGATGTATACTTCTATGCTCCGGACGGCACTCTTTTAGCCTGCCGCAAGAATGCCAGACTTAGTGACAACTATAGCTTCCCTAGCGATCGTTCTCATGACAAAGTGCGTGTTCGCATAGAGTCTAGAGCTACCCAGAACTTAGACGCCAAGTTCATTGTTTGGGAACCGGTCAATCCTGTTGTGGCTAAACCCCTCAGCACAAAGAAGTAGTGTCATTTAATTTGTAAGTTGCGTTCCTTGTTCTTTCCTTCTTTTTTTTGTAAGGGGAAAGCTGCCTGGGGGCGCATATTTTTTTCGGGCCGTTTCAGCTAATCTGAAGGCTCGTTTTTATTTTTATATTAAAAATACCCATAATTCTAACGTTAATAAAATATAGACTGTTTATAATAAAAAGAGGTTGAGCGGATTTTTTATCTTACGTTGAAAATTAGCGTTCGATCTGCTCGCTGCAGAGGGGGGAATACCTCTAATTTGTTTTATTTTATATTGTGTCTATGGAGTCTGTATCATGGCTGTGCAAACTTACGAATTTCAAGCTCAAGCTCGTCAGCTTTTAAATTTAGTTATAAACTCAATTTATTCCAATAAAGAAATCTTTTTGCGCGAGCTCCTTTCGAATGCTTCTGACGCAATGGACAAATTGCGCCTTGAGTCGCTGCAAAACTCCGATTTGAAAGCTGATATATCCGATTTACATATTACTATTGAGCGCGACAGCGAAAAGCGCACTTTAAAAGTTATCGACAACGGCATTGGCATGAATGCTGAAGAACTGAAAAACTTAATTGGTACTATCGCTCGCTCTGGTACTGCTGAGTTTCTGAAGCAAGCTGCAGAAAATAAAACTGCTGCAGCTGAACTTATTGGTCAGTTTGGCGTTGGTTTCTACTCTGTTTTTATGGTCGCTGATAAAGCTGTCATCGAAACCCGTAAAATTGGTGAAGAAGAAGGTTACAGATGGGAGTCTGCTGGCGATGGTTCTTACACTATTGAAGAAGCTGGGAAACTTCCTCAGGGTACGGCCATTACTTTATACTTAAAAGATACTGATGAAGAAAACGGTATCGATGACTACACCCAGGAATGGGTTATCCGCGACTTAGTCAAACGTTATTCCGATTTTATCTCTTATCCCATCAGAATGATGGTGACTAAGCGCGAAAGTGTGCCTGCTGAAAAGGAAGGCGATGAGCCTAAGACTGTAGAGAAGCAGGAAATGGAGACTTTAAATTCTATGAAAGCGCTGTGGGCGCGATCTGAAAGCGAAGTCGACTCTAAAGAATATAACGATTTTTACCGCCTTATTGCCCACGATTGGCAAGATCCTTTGAAAGTTATCACCATGAAAGGTGAAGGAACTTTCGAGTTCCAGTCATTGCTCTTTATACCTGCCAAAGCTCCTTTCGACATGTATATGCCGGATAGCAAGAGGGGAATCCAGCTTTATGTAAAGCGTGTTTTTATTATGGATGACTGTGAAGAGCTCATCCCACCTTATCTGCGCTTCCTCCGCGGTGTGGTTGATTCGGCTGATCTGTCCCTCAATATATCTAGGGAAATTTTACAAAAAGATCGTCAAATTAAGGCTATAAACAAGAGTATTGTTCGTAAAGTACTGAGCACTCTCAAAAGTATGATGGATGAGGATCCTGAACAGTACCGCAAATTCTGGCGTGAGTTTGGCAAAGTTCTTAAAGAGGGACTTTATAATGATAGCGCTAACCGCGAGAAGATTTTAGAAGTTATGCTGGCCGATTCCACAAATTCTGCTGAGTTGACTTCTTTGAACGACTATATTTCTCGCATGAAAGAGGGCCAGGAAAATATTTACTATATTGCCGGAGAAAACCGCGAACGTTTAGCCCAAGCTCCGCAAATGGAAGTTTTTAAAGCCAAAGGTATAGAGGTACTTATACTTAGCGATCCCATTGACTCTGTTTGGGTGGAAATGGTTGGTGAGTATAAGGACAAGAAGTTTAAGTCTGTGTTGCGTGGAGCGGTTGAACTTGGTGATGAGGCCGAAAAGAAAGCTGCTGAAGAAAAATTGGAAGCTCAGCGCAAAGACTTAGCCTCTATGATTGCTTGGATGGGCAGCGGTTTAGATAGTAAAGTTAAAGAGGTTAGGGTATCCAATCGTTTGACCGATTCTCCTGCCTGTTTAGTTTCTGATGAAAATGATCCTACTCCATCAATGGAAAAAATCATGAAGGCCATGGGGCAAAATTTCCCAACTATCAAGCGTATTTTAGAAATTAATCCGGAGCATCCCATCATTAAACGTCTGCACGAACTTTACACTCAAAATGGTGACAGTGAAGAACTTAAGTCTGTGACTAGTTTGATTTACGATCAGGCCATTTTAGCTGAAGGTGGCGAACTCGCTGATCCGGCTAGTTTTTCTGCCGCTTTAAGTAAAATTATTAGTAAGGCTCTGCAGCAGAACTAAGCTGGCTGCTATCTATTGAATAATAGGGCTGATTAGATTTAGTTGTGTCTAAGTCTGGTTAGCCTTTCTTATTTTTTATTATTTATTTATATTTGAGGAAGGTAATTATCAATAAAAAAAGGTAGAATCAGAGTGTATGAATTAGTTCGATGATTCTTTCATTAAATTATCAGCTGTGTAGCAAAATTACAGAGCGTAAGACCAGGCTGGTTTAGCTCGTAGTTTTGCTTTTTTTTTTGTAAAGAGGTCTAATTTTTTTATGGAACGCAGTAATTCCAGAGCTTTTTTGCTTGTGTTAATGGGGGTACTGACAGCATTTGGGCCGTTTGTTACCGATATGTATCTGCCCACTCTGCCAACTATGACTACATATTTTTCAGCCACTATGTCGCAGGTTCAGTTAGGCTTAACTTTTTCTATGTTGGGGTTAGCCTTAGGTCAGCTTGGTTTTGGACCGCTCAGTGATAAAATCGGCCGTCGTTCTCCTTTATTAATTTCGATGCTGATTTTTGTTATTTCAACTTTGGCTTGTATTTTTTCACCTAACATTGAATTATTTTTAGCTATGCGTTTTTTTCAGGGAATAGCTGGGGCAGGAGGTATAGTTATTGCCAGATCTATAGCTGTAGATAAGTTTTCTGGTCGTAATCTAGCTGAGGCTTTAGCTATTGCTGGTGCTATTAACGGCATAGCTCCGGTAGCGGCTCCCATTATTGGGGGAATATGCAGTGATTCTATTGGTTGGCGCGGTATTTTCGTTATCTTGCTGGCTGTGGGGTTGGTAGTTACCGCCATGTGCATTGTCTATAAAGAGACATTAGAAGAATCTAGACGATCTTCCGAAAAATGGGCCGATATTATGCGCCTCTTTGGCAAAGTAATTAAAAGAAAGCGTTTTCTTGGATATATTTTGCAGATGGCATCAGCCCAAGGCATTCTCTTTGCTAATATAGCTTCTTCTCCGTTTATAATTCAAAATTTACATCATAAAAGTGCTTTGGTTTTTAGCGTATATTTTGCTATAAATTCTATAGCAATAGGTTTAGGGGCAGCTATGTCAGTTAAATTTGACAAGCAAGAAAAATGTATAACTTACAGTTGCGCCGGTATGCTAATAGGAGCACTGGCCAGTACTTTAGCTCTAAATTTAGGTGCTTCTCTGATAGTTTATGAAATTATTATTACTGCAACTTGCTTTGCTATGGGGATGACTTTTACTGCTGCCACCACATTAGCTATGGATGAAGTCCGCGATTATGCTGGAGCTGGTTCAGCTGTTTTAGGAGCTTCCTGCTATGTTATGGGAGGTTTGGTTTCTCCTTTAGTAGGATTAGGCAATATTCTCTATTCCGTGTCTATTATTTTTATTGCAGCAGCTGCTATCTCTAGCTTATGTGCTTGCCTAGCTAACAGATGCCCTTCTACTAAAGTTGAGTCTATAGGGGCGGTAGCTTAAACGATATTTCTTTAAATTGTCAATTGACAATAAATAAAAAAGATGGGGCTAGTTGACCCCATCTTTTTTATTTATTGAAAACTATTTTTTAGGCTTTGCCGTGCATCCACTTTTTCAGCAGCGGAGTTAGAGCTAAAACTAAAATACCTGATCCAATAGACGAACAGATGAGGAAGAACCACATGTTTATGTTATACGAATGGAGTACGCTCTCAAGGATGCCAGCAAAGTAGTTGGCCATAGCTGAAGAGAGGAACCAAAATCCCATCATAATAGACATCAGGCGATTGGGAGACAATTTGGACACCATAGAAAGGCCAACAGGAGAGAGGCAAAGTTCGCCCATGGTATGTAGGAAGTAAACACTAACTAACCACATCGGACTAACTTTAGTGCCATCTGCAGCTAAGCTGCTGCCCATGAACATAACGATAAAACCAAGACCTAAGATGATCATGCCCAAGCCCATTTTGGCTGGTACTGAAATGGCGTATTTGGAATTATCCCATTTGTACCACATTATTGAGAAAAGCGGAGCAAATGTGCAGATAATGAAGGGATTGATAGATTGGAACCAAGAAGCGGGGATGGTGAAAGCCTTACCCAGAAGATTTACGGCACGTTGAGTTTGTTCTTCCGCAAATAGGGTCATAGTGCCTCCGGCTTGTTCGAACCCCATCCAGAAGAAAGTGACAAAAACGGTGATAATCACAATTACGCAAAGGCGATGTATTTCTTCCAGGGTGAGTTTATTGCTGCTTTTATCGGCGCCGCTGTTTTGATTATCACCCTGTTTGTGGGTGAACAGGTAGCTGATAACAAAAGTGAACAGCACGCTTAAACCGACAGCTACAGGAAGCGGGGAAGAAGTTAGGCTGAAAGAGGCGCTCTTAGTAATATTCCAGAGCCAGCAAGAAACGGCTGTAATGCCTATTATGCCCAAAATCCAGTAGCATACTTCTAAGTAGTCCTTAGTATGGAGATGGGCATCTTCAATAGAACCTTTAAATTCAGGTGGCATGCCGGCGCCATTGAAACGGCTTTGGCCTAAATTGAAAATAATTTGACCGATGATCATACCTATACCGGCAGCAACAAAGCCCCAAGACCAGCCGAAGTTTTGGCCTAAACTTCCGCAGATAAGCGGGGAGAAGAAGGCGCCCAAGTTGATGCCCATGTAAAATATGGTAAAACCACCGTCGCGACGGGGATCGTTATCTTTGTAAAGGCCGCCTACAATATTAGAAATGTTAGGTTTAAAGAAACCGTTACCCAAAATAAGCAGGGCCAAAGCCGGATAAAGCATAGCTGGTTGAGACAGCAGCAGCTCGCCTAAAGCCATAGTACAGCCGCCTATAATAACTGCTTTGCGGGCGCCCAAAAAACGATCGGAAAGATAGCCGCCTATCAGGGGAGTTAAATAGACTAAGCCGGTGTAAATGCCGTAAAGGGCGAGGGCGTCTTTGCGTTCGTACTGCAGTTGGCTGACCAAGTACAGAACTAAAATGGCACGCATGCCGTAGTAACTGAAGCGCTCCCAAGCCTCTGCTCCGAATAGCCAGTATAGACCTTGGGGCTGCTTTGAGTCAGCTGCTTCTAGCTTAGCTTTTGCGCTTTCTTCACCTACTGATTGTTTTAGTGAATCATCGGATGAGGAGGCAGCTGGAGTGATTGATTTTTCTTCGGACAATAGATCCACCTCTCTGCATATATAGTTATAAAATAGTTAGGGTTTTAGGCTAGGGGGCTGTATTTTACTTATTGGCTACACCCTGCTCGGAACTACTGGCCTTCGCACTTTTGTAACTTGAGCCCTGCTCCTTTACAAAGCTGCAGAGATTGAGGGATAATGCTCTGGGGTAAATTTAGGTTATGAGCCATAATTAAGTTGTTAAGGGTGGCATTAATTTAAATGATCTTATTTTGCTGTCCAGGTAAGCTGGTAAAGATCTGTACGCCTGTGCTTTAATAAGGGAAGTTGTTCGCGCACTTCCTTAACTAAATTGAGATCAATCTCGATTATTTGCATTCCTTCTTCCTGTCCCATTTGTTTTATGACTTCTCCCCAGGGATCAACAGCTATAGTGTGCCCCCACGACTGATAGGTCGCTTTTTGACAGCGAGCTGGAGCGGTGCCTAAAGCGAAAAATTGGTTAAACATAGCTTGGCTTCGGAATATAAGCTCCCAATGAGCTGGTCCAGTAGTCATATTAAAAGCGGCAGGCACCAAAACGATAGACGCTCCTTGCAGAGCCATTAGTCGTCCTAATTCTGGAAATCTGAAGTCATAACATATGCAAAGGCCGAAACGTCCAAACTCAGTGTCGAAGATGGTGGCGTGGTTGCCGGCACTTAGCGTCTCTGATTCCTGGAAATGTTGGCCATCTCTAATATTTATATCAAAAAGGTGCATTTTGCGGTGTTTAGCAATTATTTCACCGCTGGCATTAAACACGTAAGCTGTATTGAATATATGCCCGTTATAATCTTTTTCTGGCATAGAGCCGGCAGATAGATACAGTTTGTAAGTGTTGGCCATTTCAGCACAGATGTTGCAGATGGGCCCTCCTTCCTCTTCAGCATAGCGGCTGAAAAGAGCCGTTTCGTAGGGACAACAAAACATTTCTGGCAAAGTTATCATTTGCGCTTTTGCTGAGGCGGCGCTGCGACAGATTCGCTCTAATACTGCTCTGATTTCATTGAGCGAATAGACTGTTTTTATTTGAGCTTGTAAAAGGCGTATTTTATTCATAAGTTTATTGAAGCAGACTGGAACATAAAAACAAAGGCCGCTGCTTGGTACCAAGCAGCGGCCTCCCTTAACAGTTTTTAGTAGTTAGCAAACATGGTCACAGTCACCTTACGATGGGCAGAAGCAACTAAAAGTTTGTTTATGTAGGCAGGATCGAAAGTCATATCTACACTTTTAGCTTTATAATAAATATTGCCCGTTCCATCTGTCTTAGTGGCTTCTCCATCAGCTTGTGGGTCTTTTCCGTAGGCAACCATGGAGCCAGTTAAATTTAAGCGGCTATTTTTGCCTATATCGACATTTATGTTGCCGCAGGCGTAGATAACGCCGGCTATTTCCTGATCGGAGTAATTAAGACTCTGGTAGCGACTGAGCAAACCGGCCAGTTGCTGAGATTTGTAAGTTTCGTAGTTTGAACTTTGCTCCGCTGGAGGAACTAGCTTGTCAGTTAAGTCTACATTAGTAATGGAAGTCATTTCCTGATTGCTTCCCCCGTCAGTGGTACTTTGAGAGGCTTCTCTACCCGCGTTATAAATTCTTCGCACATCTCGATAATATTCACAAGTCGTTGGATCATGCTTAGTAACACGAGTACCATATTGGTAAGGGCAAGAGCAATAAACAATAGACAGATCAATTGTTTGGTAGTTGCTCAAAGTGTCCTCGCCCAACATACCTTCGGAGTAAATTTGGGCTACCATAGCTCTTCCTTTTTCATTATTTATGAAGCCTGTTATGCCTGTTATTTCTTTTCCTAAACCTCTATTCGAACTACAGTAGGCTCTATTATTATGTTTACATGATTCGCATCCATCTATAATGTTGATATTGGCGGCAGTTTCAATGTTTATATCATCAAGTTCTGTAGCAGTTATTCCTTCGATGATTACAGGTTTTTCGTGAGCTACACCTGTAGTAGGATCTATAGCAATATTGTCATAAGGCTTGTTGGTATCTTTATTGGGAGTAGGGGAGATCTCTTCCATATGGGCTGTAGTGTTGTAAATAGTTTCCAAATTTACGTCGCCTTTAGCGTAAATAGAGACACCTACACCGGGATCCGACTCTAAAATACTAGGCCCCTGCATGCTTATATTGCCTTCGGCGGTAATGGCTCCGTTGCCAATAGTAGCTCCTGAAATGGTAATGTTGCCAGTGCCAGTTAAAATAGTAGTATCAGTGTCTCCCTGATTCTGGCTGGCAAAACCCACAATTGGACGGGTGCCATATTCATTTATATCAGAACGAATTAACAGATCGCCGTCAACATACATGTTTTTGTCGAACATAATGGCTAAATTGTCACTGTCAACGGTCATATCTTTATTGGTATTGTTGATAACTTCATAACCGCTATCTGGAAGAGTTTGACCGTAGTAGTATATCTTACCGGGATAATGGTGCAGTTCATTTTTTCCGGAAGAATTTCTTACCCATACATAGGTACCAGCCGACAATTTTGTGTCCTTGGCTGTGGCTCGAGGAATATCTTCCCAAGAAAGGGCCGTAAAGTTTTTGCCGGAATTGCTTTGTTCACTTTTTACAGTTTTAGGATTTTTGCCATTTACTTTAAATGAGTCTCCGTAATAGACGGTTGCTCCATTTTCAACTCTAAAGCTGTTGTCGTTTTTTTTGTTAACTTTCAAATCTACTTTACCCAAAGAGCGCATGTTGGGAGCGGCAGAACCATCTGAGGAAACTAAAGAAAATGACTCTACTTTGCCTGTAATATTGCCGGCAGCGCTGACTACAGAGTCAGAATTTAAAAAATCGGGATCGAGAGATACGTAAAGTTCTAGTATTTGCTGAGCACAGCCGGATTTTTCGTTTATAGGCTCATTTAAGGTGGCTTCACGCACCGCTTCGCCACTGAAGCCCTCTACGATAAGGTTACAGGTGGCTTTGGGAATAGTGACTGCCTGTACATTGTTGTTGGGAGTAAAAACATTTTTGGTTCCGTCGTTTACATATTTGCCCATAACTACGCCGTTTTTATCAGCGGGATAGGCAAAGCGAGGAACCGTGTTAAAAAGGTTGTTGGTGGAAATGTAAGGGGAAGCAATTTTCTTAGAGCTATTTTTCATACCGTCCAGGCCGTCATCTCCGTCTTCACAGTTAAATTTAATACGGAAGACTGATTTTTTGCCGTTAGTGCTGGTTAAAATGCCCCAGACGTTTCCTTCTGCTTCTTTTACTTCAAAATTGTTAGTTTTCAGCTCATAAGGGGAAGAGGGGTTTGCTTTCCAAAGAATATTGCTCTGCAGGCGGGTAATAGCATATTGAGCACCTGATTGAGCTGCTATCAGAGCATTTTCTTTATCGTAAAAATTATTAGTCAGCCTGAAACTGCCGAAGTTAGAGTAAACTACTGAGCTCAGGAGCATGATAACTAAAACAACTGCTAGCATTGTTGTTATTAATACAATGCCTTTTTTCCGTCCCTTCAGCATTTCTGCCTCCCAAAAATAATTATCAGAAATAAACTGTTAAAAAGAATGGCATAAATCCTCTTAATTATAGGTCTTATTAAAAAAATTATCAATTAAAAAGCATATTACGTATGTTCAAGAAATAAAAAAAACTTACTTTTCGATGTATGCCTAATAGATGTCTTTTTTACAAAAGATCGCTGCTTTCGTCGTTATTTCTGTTAAGATTGCTGGCCTTAGCTTTAAAGTTATTGTAAAGAAAAAAGCCCCGGATTTATATAAATCCGGGGCTGGATGGGCCTAGTTTGACCTTTAGAAGCTGGAGAACATAATCTGTTTAAGCTTTCTCCGAGCATTCAGCGAAATAAATGAACCCATGTAATCGGGGTCTAGAGTCATACCTACAGATTTGGCTTTTATATTTATTTGACCACCTTCGCCGTTGCCGGGAGTGCTGTTGCTAGGATCGCCTCCGTAGGCTATCATGGCGCCGGTTAAGTTGAGAGTACTATTAGAACCAAGGTCGGCATTAATATTGCCCCAAGCGTAGATAACTCCGGAAATATCTTGATCGGAATATTTTATTTCACCGTAGCGGGTCATCAAATCGCTGAGCTGACTCTGCTTTTTATCGCGGAAGTTCTTACTGGCCAATTTGCTATCAACGTAGTTTTGCACGTTGCTCAAGTTATCGGGAGTAAACTCTGCATCGGATATTTCAATAGGAGTTACAGTACCATCGTCATAGCCGTCATCGTCGTCATCGTCCCAGTTGTCATCATCAAACAGGTATTTTAATAACTTGTTAGTCTTGTTATAAAGATCTTGACGCGCTGTGGCTATTTCCCGAAACTTATCTTCAGATAAACAGAATTTATTTCGAGTGTTTGAATCTTGAGCCTGCAGATAAGCTGAGTCATCATCTTGTTTGCATTGAATGTTACAGAAATCTACAAGACAGGTACAGTATGCAAAATCATTATAATACTCTGATGAAGGTTGCCATCCTTGTATATGTTCATGTGAGCCAGCGGCTAGAGCGGCGCCCTCTTCATATCTGGACTGATAAAAATGGTCGAAGTATTTGTCAGTTTGTTGGGGACTAAAAAGATTGGAATCTATTTGACCATTTTCTCTGTAAGCAGCTAAGTATATTGACATGAGCGTCCTATATGCATTCAGAGCATCGTTTTTCATGTTTTGAGCTTCTGTAGGATGCTCAAGCCTAACTGTTTTGCCTTTGGGGTTATTTTTATTAGGTCCTTTTGATTTTCCAGGTTCGCTGGGTTTAACACTAATCGTTGGATCGCTTTCAGCCAACTGAAATTTTTTGGGTTCAGCTTTTTTTACCGTTTCAGTTACATCTTCAATGGGCAGCAGATTGACGTCGCCTTTAGCGTAAACTGAAACGCCAACGCCAGGATCCGATTCTAAAATGCTGGGCCCTTGCAAAGAGATGTTGCCAGCTGAAATTAGGGAGCCTCCTCCTAAGGCAGCTCCTTCAATGAAAATATTGTTGTCAGAAGTTATAATCGGATAATTGCCGGAACTGTCTTTCAGAAAAGCTACAATGGGACGGGAGGCTCCACCCTCTTTATCGTAGCGAATGATAAAAGAAGAGGTTTGGCCATTGGAAGCTACAGACAGATTATCAGAAATCGTCATAGTCTGACTGCTGAAATCTATTTCTATGCCGGGCATGTTAGCCGTTATTTTTGTTTTGGCTGTATCTGCCGGAATAGAAGTGCCAGGAGGGAAGTTGCCGTCGTAGCGAACTAATACGTTTGTTTTGCCGCTTTTGTCATCGGGATCTTTTTCCCAGCGATAAGTGCCGGCTGTAACTTTTATAAAGGATTTATCCTTGCACTTTTCCTGTACCGATTCCCACGTAACTTGGGCGAAGTTACTGGTGTCTTTGCTGGTAAAAACGGTATAGCTCGATTGCTTAGGATCTGACAGTTTAATATCGCTGGCTGCAGCTGAGACGATCTGGCCGTCAGACATGTCGAGCAGGCCAGCATTGATGGAAGCACTACCTAAAGTTCGCATCTTGGGCGCATTGCTGCCTTTAGCATTGCTGGCTCTAATTACATTGGCCTTGATTGTCAAATTACTAGCGGCGCTAGCTACAGAGTCAGTAAATTGCTCTTCGGAATCTAAAGTTAAATAAGCTTCAGAGCGGACGGAAGTTTGGCCGGATAAGTCGGAGCTGCGCAAAGCGGCTAAATCGTCAAGTTCTAAATCGCGCAGTGAATTGCCAGCAAAACCTTCAGCTATTAAGTAGCAGCTGGCTTTGCCTAGCTCAAAACTGGGGGAATTCTCAGCTTCAACATATTTTGTACCGTAGGAGTCGCTACTTTCTTTCAGCCTAATAGTGCCGTCAGCGGAAGCTGTATAAACTTTAACGGGTGTGCTGTTGAATAAATTGTTTACTGAAACGTAAGGAGAAGCAATTTTGCCTGATAAGCTACTATTGTTGAGGCCATCTAAGCCGCCTGCGCCGTCTTCATAGTTGAATTTTAAACGGAAGAAAGATCTGCGGCCGTTAGATGTAGTAATACAGCCCAGTACGTTACCTTCTTTTTCAATAACTTCTAGGCCTTTGCTAGTTTCAGAAATATTTTTTGCTTCAGCTGCTCGCCAGGTAATATTGTCTTGTAGACGAGTAACGGCGTATTGTATACCTGATTGGGCCGCCATAAGGGCTTCTTCTCTTCCGTAAAAGTTAGAGGCCAGACGCATGCCGCCCAAATTGGAGTACACAACCGAACTTAGTAGCATGATTACTAACACAACGGTGAGCATTGTAGTTATCAACACAATGCCGCGTTTGTTTTTTAGCATATCTGCCAACCTCCTTTACCTAAATTTTTATGCAGCTTTTAGGAGAGTTGTTGTAAAGCCGCTCGGTATTTTTCTTGTTTATGTTGTGTTTGAAGTTTGCTCCCATAAAAAGAGCCTAATCTAGGCTATTACACAATTAGAGCCCGCGTCCTTTATAAAAAATTAAGAAACGTGGGCTCTAATTTATTTTTTGTTTAATTTAGGCTTGATGCTGCGATGCTGGATCGCACAGCATAGCGTAGCTATTTAGAAGCTGGAGAACATAGTCTGTTTCAGCCTGCGTCTAGCATTGGCCGCTAAGAATGAACCCATATAGTCAGGATCGAGAGTCATGCCAATACTGCCGGCATTTATAGTAATAGTTCCTTTCTTGTCTTTACCGGGAGTTTTTGTTTTAGGATCTGCTCCGTAGGCTACCATAGCTCCTGTAAGATTGAGCGTGCTGCTCGCACCTATATCGGCATTGATATTGCCCCACGCGTAAATAACGCCGGAAATATCTTGATCGGAGTATTTGAGTTGACCGTATCGAGTCATAAGGTCGGCCAACTGAGCTTCCTTATTGTCGCGGAAGTTGTCGCTAGCTAAATCTTTATCGATGCAGTTCTGCACATTGCTGATGTCGCTCGAGGAAAGCACCGTATCAACTTCAGTGGAACCGGCTACCTGCTCGGTTGGCTCCCAGTTATCTGGATTACGGAGATATGTATCTAGCGCTGGCATCAGAGGTTGAGATTGATCTCCTTTATCTCCTCTATGTTTAGACATCGTTAAGGCGTAATACAGTTCCAACGCTTCGTCAAAGCTCATTTTATCTCCACCTATATAAGGAGTTATACTAAGAGACGATGTAACTTCTGGCTCACCATTTTGAAGCTTTGCACAGTTGCTTGCATACTCTGCACAGTAGGCTTCAAACATCAATGCGGCTGCTGCGTGGCTAGAGTCGCTGCTAAAGAAATTACTGCACTGTTTATGTTTTGTTGTGATATGACTGATAATATTGTTGAAAACATTAACTTTTAGAGCGTTATATTCGTCATTTTCTTTAAGAACATAAACTTTCTCTGTAGTGCTTCCCCCTGTTGAACCGCCGTTATTGTCGACTTCTGGAGGAGTGGTAGGCTTTATAGTGTCTTTGACGGTTGAGGTCAAGTCTTCAATGGGCAGCAGATTGACGTCTTTTTTAGAGTAGATGGAGACGCCTACGCCGGGATCTGACTCCAAAATACTGGGCCCCTGCAAAGAGATATTGCCTTCAGAAGTAATAGAGCCGCCTCCCAAAGTGGCCGCCTGCAGAAAGATATCGCCTGAAGAACTGATAATGGGTGAAGTTTTTGTTTCAGGATTTTCTAAAAGAGCAACAATAGGACGGGAAGCACCGCTGTCCTTGTCATAGCGCACAATAAAAGAGGCGTCTTTGCCGTCGGCTACTATCAGAAGGTTCTGCGATATTTTCATAGTTTGAGTATCAAAGTCTATGGTCATTCCTGGCAGACTCGATACAACTGTCGATTTGGCGTCTGTGGGAATAGACTCGCCAGGAGGATAGATGCCTTGATAGCGTTTCAAAACATTCTTTTTGGTGTCAGGGTCAACGCTCCACACATAAGTTCCTGATTGCAACTCTGTGTACGTCTGGCCGGGAGAGTCTGCTTTGGTGACGTCATCCCAGATAATCTGAGCAAAATTGCCCGAATCGTTGCTACTTTTTGCCGTATAGTTAGCTTCTTTGTTAATGGATTGGCCGTTTATGCTGTAACTGCAGCCTTCCCCATAGTAAAATTGGCCGCTGGGAAAATCTATGCTGTTGCTTTGTATAGTCAGATTCTTTAAGGTGCGGATTTTGGGGGCTGAACCGCCTTTAGCATTATTTACGCGAAAAATTGAAGAATTTGTTTTTAAATCGTTGGCTGCACAAGCTACAGAATCGGTAAACTGCTCATCTGCTGCTAAGTCCAGATAGCTTTCTACGGTTACACAGATGGCATTGCAGCGCTCTTTTGAAATTTTGAGCATATCTGTCAAGCTCATATCGCGCACTCCGTCGCCAGCGAAGCCTTCTACAACAAGATAGCAGCTCGATTTATCCAGCACAAAATTGCTGGAATTTTCGGCTTCTTGGCGGTCTTTACCGTACTCATCTTTGTAAGTGTTCAGCTTGAGAGTGCCATCTTTTGATGCTGTATAGACTTTTGTCGATATGCTGCTGGTAAGGTTATTAACAGAGACATAAGGAGAGGGAATTTTGGCTGAGTCTGAACTATCGTTCAGGCCATCAAAGCCATTTTCGCCGTCTTCATAATTAAATTTTATGCGAAAGAAAGAGCGGCGTCCATTTTTGCTGTCGATCATGCCGACAACATTGCCGTTATTCTCAATGACGCTTAGACCTGTGCTGCTATCCGAAATAGTTTCGCTGTCGTCGCAGCCTTTCCAAGTGATGTTGTTCTGCAGCTTAGTTATGGCGTACTGTACGCCTGACTGGGCAGCCATGATGGCCTGTTCGCGTCCGTAAAAATTGGAAGCCAGTCTCATACTGCCTATATTTGAGTAAACTATTGAGCTAAGCAGCATAATTACCAACACTACCGTTAGCATGGTAGTGATTAGTACTATGCCTCGTTTGTTTTTCAACATACTGACCCCCTTCATTGGATTATTTATAGGCTTAAATGTATACGAAATTTTATGTCAGATGTTAATGTTCTGGGTAAAGTGTGAAAACTAAAAAGGCTCATGGCCTATCCTGCTCTCATTCTACAATAGCTTGGTTATTATTGCCAACTTAATATTGTTAATTTTCATCCCTTTATAAATGTTCTTAACTTTTTCTTTATGTTGAGAGGAGTTCAATTTTGAGCTTTTGAGATGTTGGCAAGCTGCTATATGTTACAAAGGAGTGAGATTTTTGCAAAAATAATAAAATAGATAAAAAATTGGCTTGTCTAAGCAGAAAAAAGTTTGTAAATTTAGGATAATGAATAGTAGGACTTTTTTCGTCAGCTTAGCGATTTTCTCGATCCCACTGACTGGGTCGGGCTCTTCTTGGGCTGTCGGCGCAGATTCAGCTCGTCAAGAAGCTTCCGGGGCTGAACAAAGGCATGAGGCCTCTGAAGTCCTAAGGTTAAATGGTCTAGAAAAGACTTCTGTCGTCACCTATACAGAAAAGAGTGAGGAATCGATGAACATAAACGTAGAACGTTCTTCCGACTTATTCCGCGCCAATTCCGTGGTGCAGAATAATGGCTCTGCCGAGTCTAAGCAGATGACTGCAAGTACCTCTGCTCCGGCCGTTCCTGTGGACAGTTTCTCTTTAAACAGTACCGAGAGCAAAGAAGCTGTTGCTGGTCTTCCTAAGCTTAATGCTGCTCAGGTAAAAGCTGAAAGTACCGCGGTACAGCCTGAAAACACCGATAAAAAACAGGTTATATTCCAGTTCGACAGTCGTGGCTGCTCCCAGACTGAGCTCAGCAACATCGGGCTCAAAGGCTCCTTCAATAATGAGACTGGTCTTTACGATCAGCATTGGAATGGCGATAAAGTTATTCCTATGCACGACGACGGTCTCAACGGCGACGCCGTAGCTGGCGATGGAGTTTATACTGCTGCTGTCGATTTAAAAACCGGACAGAATCAACAGTTTAGTTGGGGCGTGGTTGGAGATATTACTGGCAAAGACGGTAAAGTGCAGAACGCTCAGTGGTTAGTTATGAGCGAAACTAATCCTAATTTCAACTTGAACGATTCTCCGGTACAAACTTATGCGCCTATTCAGACTCATCTCTTTGGTGTGCACAAAGAGGGAGAAGATGGCGTCCGCTTCCAAACTTGGTCCCCTGAAGTTGGTAAAGGCGACTTAGGCAACTACAAGCTCTACGTAGAAGTAAGTAATCCTCAGACTGGCGAGATCGAAGAGCGTCTGCCCATGGAGAAAAATGAGCAGAACGGAGTTTGGACTCTCACCCAGAACGATGGTTGGAGCAAACTTAAAGGTAAAACTTATCAGTATGCAGCCCTTAACGATAAAGGCGAGGTACTTAAGAATAAATGGGGCGGAGAAGTACGCTATTCTGATCCGCATGCCCGTTATCTGCAGGGCGAGCAGCGTGGCTTAGAGAGAATCTTCGTCGATCCCGTAATGGGCTTCGAGGTCGGTTGGTATGATGACAGCGGTAAAGGCGGTCCCAACTACGCCGATAATCCTCAGTGGGGACGTTTCACAGTCGATTCTCATCCTAACGCGGATAGCGTTCGCTTAGTGTTGCGCGATGAAAACGGTAAGCAGCTCAATAAGCAGGAACTGTTGGATCGTCTCGGCAAACCTGAGCGCATTCCTTACGATCAGGCCTCTCCGGAAGATAAGCATGACGTCGATGTTTTGCGCAACTGGAAGCTCGATCAAACTGAGCCGATCGATAAATATTCCTGGATTAACAGCGTCAACGAAGATGGTTCTATCGATATGAATCGCGTGGACAGCCCTGGAGCCGGCACTGCTTGGGTTACAGCTGTAAACAACTTCCCTAAACTGATCGGCATGCAATATGAATATCAGGTTGTAGAGGATGGCAAGTTAGTAGGCGACGTCAACGGAGATGGCAAACTCAGTAGCCAGGAGCGTATAGCTACTCCTTTCAACGATCCTTATACTAACGTAATTCAGCCTAAGCCCGGCTCTGCCCGCAAGTCTCTGATTCGCGAGTCTAGCTTCGAGTTCCGTTATGACAACGTACCCAGACGCCAAACTAATCAGAACAACTTTGTAATTTATGAAGCTCATGTCGGTTCATTCATGAGTTCTAAAGACAACGCTGTGCCGGCCACTTTTGAAGACATGATTAATAATCTCGATTATTTCGCTTCTTTAGGAGTAGATACTATCGAGTTAATGCCTACAAACGAGTTCGGCGCCAAACGCGACTGGGGTTATACTCCCGATTTCTATTACGCCGGTGCGGCTAGTTACGGTTTTGAAATGGATCGCCAAGAGGCCATCGATCGCAAGCTGATTACTGACGACGAACAGCCTGGAGCCAAGAGTGTCTGGATATCTGGTACAGATGCTATGAAGCTCTTCGTCGATGAGAGCCATAAACGCGGTTTCAACGTCATGGCCGATGTAGTTTACAACCACACTTCTGGCAAGCCCGATGCCGATGATCCTCTGGGGCGTATCGATGGCGATAAGCGCTCTTTCTTCAACTGGTGGCAGAAAGGTGAGTCTTACACTCCTTGGGGAGCTAAGCCCAATTTTGCTAATCAAAACGTAAAAGATTTCTATTCCGACAACGCGGTTCAGCAAGTTGCCGAATTCGGCTTCGATGGTATCCGCTTCGACTTTACGCAGGTTCTCCATTCTACAGGTAATTCTGCCGAGCAGATTGAAGGCATGAACACGTTGCGTCAGATTAACCGCTCTTTGCGTTTAATTAAGCCCGACGTTTACACTGTAGCTGAAGACTTTAGTGGCAGTTGGCTGGTTGCTGCTGATATGGATAAGTCTGAAACTCAGGGTTATGGTCCCGGCAGCTGGGAAAAGAAAGGCATGGGCTTCAGTGGCGTTTGGAATGACCGTTTCCACGATGATCTGTTGGAAATGGCTCAGGGACGCGGAAGTGCTGATCGCTTGATGGAAGCAATTACCTGTCACGTCGGCGTTACCGACTGGAGCAGAGCGGTAACTTACGCTCACAGTCACGATGAAGTTGGTAATACTGGTAACTGGATGCACCGCGGCGCTGCAGCTTCCAAAGATGACGAAGCTGTCAAGCAGCCCTTCCCGCGTTCTATTGCCCGAACTGCCTCTGCTATAACTTTGACAGGTCCTGGTGTGCCTATGCTCTTCCAGGGTGAAGAGTTCTTAGCTAATAATGACTTTAAACATGGTCTGACTTCTACCTGGGGCGCCGACATGGATTGGACTAAGTTCCCCGTCACTCCCGATAAGTTAGATAACTTTGCTAGAGTGGCTTCCATGGATATGTCCTCTCGTGAAGTCGAACGTTCTCGTATGAGTGCCGATGAGCAGAAGCTCTTCGATCGTTATTGTGAGATGAGTCCTGAGGAGAAGAATAAAGCTGAAGATATGGCCAACCAGGTCGGTCAGTTTATTCTCACTCGCGACTTAGTCGCTTTGCGCCGCACTTCTCCGGCTCTTAATGCGACCGGTAATATCAGCCGTGTTTACACCCATAACGACGACAGAGTTTTGGCTTGGAAACGTGACGACGGTGGCTCCGATGAGTTCGTGGTTATTTCCAACTTCGCCAATACTGATCGTCCTGGCTACCGTATGGAGCTTCCTCCCGGTCAGTGGAAAGAAGTCTTCAATACTAACGCCCGCTGTTATGGCGGCAGCGGTACCGGTAACGGTGGCAACTCTGTAACTTCTTACGGTGGCGTATTCCTGCCTGCTGGCGGTACCATCGTTTTGAAGAAGCAGTAGCTTTAGACAAATATAAATGAAAACTGCTCCTTGCAGGTCTGGCTTTCAGTTGGCAGTCAGCAAGGAGCAGTTTTTTGTTTGTAGTTTAAGCTCTGGTTATGAACTTTACTGAATTTATTGACAAAGTCAGACTCTGACAAAGGGGTTATGGGTTTTTTCGTATCCTACACTGCTTTGGGAGCCATGCCCGGGGTAAAGTATAGTGCTATCAGGCAGAGCGTAAATCTTATTCTTGATAGAACTTATTAATTGGCTGTAATTGCCTCCGAAGAAGTCGGTGCGTCCGATAGAGGTGTGAAAAATAGTATCGCCGCAGAAAGCATGATTTTCGCAGACGATTGTTATGCCGCCTGGAGTATGGCCAGGAGTGTGGATGATTCTAAATTCCAACTTGCCGACCCTAAATATTTGCCCATCTTCAAGCGTTCCAGAAATTTTGGGAATTTCCTGACATTTCAGCCCCAGCATTACCGCGTCGCTTTGGCATCTATTTAAAGAGCCAGTATCTTGGCTGTGAATATACAACGGCAGCTGCAGATCTTTCTCTAGTTGAGAAGCACCAATGAGGTGATCGCAATGGCCGTGAGTTAGCAATATGGCTTTAATATTTAGATGATGATTCGTGATAATCTGCTCTAGTTCGGCAGCATTATCTCCTGGATCGATAATAACTCCAGTATTATCGCTGTCATAGACTAGATAACAGTTGGTAGCGAAGCCTCCTACCTCTCTGGTAATAATGTTTACTGACATATCTGGGGGCTCCTTAGACTCAATTAAAGTTTAACTTGGGGAAAGGTACAGCCTCTTCAAAACGCTGAGCTACAGCCAGCAAGAGACGGTCGCTGCCTCGAGGTCCGATAATTTGCAGACCGATAGGCAAGCCTTCTGAACTTAAACCTGCAGGAATAGTTATAGCTGGCTGTCCTGTTAAGTTAAAAGGATAGGTGAATGGAGTCCAGCCGAATAAAGTAGAAATCTTTCTGCCGTTAATATTATCAGGGCGTTCTAAGTCGGCGGAGAAAGCGGTTAGGGGCATAGTGGGAGTAATAAGTAGATCAAAGCGCTCAAAGAATTGATCCATTGTATAGTAAAGTTTAGTGCGTTTGATAGAGTCTTGGCTGTAAATATAAGCTGGTAATTTAGTGCCTTCTTCTATAATATCAACCATCTCCGGGGTAAGCAGCTCTTTCATTTCTGCAGTTAAGGGAGCATAGCGGGAAGCGTATACTGTGTTCCAAATGTTGAGCTCCAAGGGCTCCGGATCTTCCTCTATGGGCGGATTTTCTTCCCTGACTATATAACCTAAGTCTGCAAGTTTATCTACAGCCAGTTTGACTTTTTCAGCTACCTCATTTTCCACTGGTGCATAATTTAAATTAGGGCTGTAAGCTATATGGAGCTTGTCGTAAGCCGATTTGGGCCAATCGATCGGGTTCATGCTTAGATTGTCATGAGAGCTGGATCCGGCTAAAACTTCAAATAGAAGAGCTGCCTCATCAACATGGCGGGCTATAGGGCCAGTGTGACTTAAAGTATAATAAAGGTCTGGAATAGGATAGCGTGGAACCATAGCAAAGCTAGGCTTAAAGCCGACTACTCCGCAAAATGAGGCCGGAATTCGGATAGAACCTGCTCCGTCAGTTCCCTCAGCTAAAGGTACCAAACCTGCAGCTACGGCACTAGCTGAACCGCCGCTGGAGCCCCCGGCGTGGCGTTCAGTATTCCACGGATTAAAGGTTGTGCCGAAAAGTCTGTTGTTAGTTATGCCTTTATAACCGAATTCTGGGGTGTTGGTTTTTCCTAAAATAACAGCTCCAGCTTGGCGTATGCGAGTTACCGATATAGAGTCAAAATCGGGGATATTATCTTTTAAAGTTAGTGAACCGCAAGTAGTGCGCATCCCCTTGGTATAAGATAAATCTTTGATCGCTATAGGTACGCCGCGCAACGGGCCGCTGATTGCTGAATTTTCAGCTTGGCGGGCTTGCTCTAAAGCTCCCTCTGGATCGAGGGTAATAAAAGCGTTGATTTTGGGATTAAGTTTATCTATGCGCTCAAGGTAAGCCTGAGTGACTTCAACGGGTGATAATTTCTTCTCTCTAATTAGTTTTGCCAGTTCAGTGGCTCTTAAATCGCAAATATCCATAGGCACATATTTGCCTTATCTGATCGCCTCTTCCTGCCTGCACTTTAATCATAAAATTTAACTGTTCGCTTGAATTTATGCTTCTAGCTTATGTAGACAGGAGCAAATTGGACAATGCTGTGGATTGTGTTTGATTGCTTTGCAGTAGCGACGGCCGCACTCTATAAATTGAAGGTGACGGCGTCCCCATTCATCAGGGGGGAAAAGCTGCTTAAGATCGTACTCCACCTGGCTGGGAGTAGTACCTTGAGATAATCCCCAGCGTTTGGATAAGCGCAAAATGTGTGTATCTACAGGAAAGGCTGCCTGGTTGAAGGCTTGCACCATAACTACGGAAGCTGTTTTGTGACCTACTCCTGATAGACTTTCCAGATCGGCGAAGTTAGCAGGTACCTCTCCGTTAAATTTATCTAAAAGCTGGCGGCACATACTTTTTAGGTACTTACTTTTGTTTTTGGCCAAACCTAATCCGCAGATGTGTTCAAAAATTTGTTCTTGGCTCAGCTTATCCATCTTTTCTGGTGTGTCAGCACAGGTAAAAAGGTTAGCTGTAGCCTTATTCACACGTTCATCAGTGCATTGGGCTGAAAGCATAACGGCAGTTAAAAGTGTAAAAGGACTGTAAAAATTGAGGCTAGGTTTAGGATTGGGAAAAAGCTGATCTAGCTGTCTCCCTATGACAGCTGTACGCTGAATTATAGAAAGCATATCAATAACGATTTTCTTTATTTTATATCAATAATTTTTATATCTTGATTAGATGTAGCAGTTGAGGAATCTTGTTCCGGTTGATCGTCGGAAATAAACTCTGCATCAATAATTTTTCCCTGAGGAAAAGCAGAAGGCCGACGTGTTTGAGGGGTTACATTAATTATGTATTCCGGAGAGCTGCCGCCCTGATTTTGATAAGAAGGTGGCGCGTAATTTTGCGTATTTAAGTTGGTATAATTACCTATATTAATCGTTCCCATATTAAAAATATGGCTCATAATATTACCCATATTGCCTAAGCCTAAACTCAATAAATCTCCTAATCCGGCTGTACCTTCACGAACGCGGCGCATCCGCTCTATCATAATGGCCTGATCTAATTCTTTACTACCGCTCCACCAAATAAATAAAGCTATTACAGCCAGCATATGATTGTAAGCTAAGCCGTAAATGCCCATAACTACAGCGCAGAGGCGTCCAATACTGACAGCTTTATAAGTCGAAGTTAAAAAATCGTATTTGCGTGCGAACAAACCGCGCAGCACTCGCCCGCCGTCCATGGGAAAAGCGGGAATTAAATTAAAGAGCATAAGAGCTAAGTTGCTCCACATGAACCAGTAAAGAAACTTCAAGATCAGAACTTGAGCAATAGGTATCAAGAGAGGGAACAAGTACGGAATAAAAATGTAGTTTGTAAAACAAAAAGTTACAGCCGTCAGGAATAAATTTACAGCAGGACCAGCTAAGGCCAGCAGAATCTCCTGACGAGGAGTTTGAGTTTGGCCCTGTATAGTGGCTACCCCTCCAAAAGGCCAAAGCGTAATATCCCGAGTGGGAATACCGAAGCGTCTGGCAGTTAAAGCATGGCCGTATTCATGCAGAGTAACAGCCATGAAGGTAATCAAAGTAAGACCTAAGCTTAATAAACTGTAAGTCCAATTATTTTGAGCACCGTGTGTCAAAAATATCCAAAGAAGCAATATTATGAAGGTGTAATGTACATAAATGTCTATGCCCCATAATTTTGCCAGTTTAAACGACCAACGCATAAGCAAGTGTTATCCTATCTTCGGCTTGTCCGCACAATTTTTGTCAGGCTGAGGCTACTGCGGCTGCATTAATTGTAGCACATAAGTATTAGCAGTAAATCTGTGTAGTATTGGAATTAGAAAATAAAAAAGGCCCGCTTGAGGTGCAATCATAATTAATAGGTTTGATAGCGAATAGCGGGCACTTATTTTCTATATAATGCTGATATAATCTTTATTTAGACTAATATAAGCTGTCTAGTTCCGCTTGTAGTTCACTGAGCTCCAGAGCTGCAGCTGAAGCTTGCTCTAAGCCATTATATAAATAGGCAATTTCTGCTTCTTGGGTAAAGTTTCGGCAAATTTCTAAGCCTTCAATATATGAGCTCATACTGACTTCAAAACGCTCGGCCACAGAAGGATCTAATTGTGACCTTTCCAAAGCTGGGCGCACTCGGTTTATGTATAAATTGCGGTAAGAGTAAGCACTGCTGAGCAGCTGACCTACTTGATCGTCTACTTCTTGAGTGTAGGCTTCTCCACTTTCCACAGATCGCACCAGCTGTTCTAGTTTTAAAATGTTGCCTGGCAGAGGAGAATTGAAACTGTCGTCGCTCAATCCTGTTTCCAAATCGGTATATTCCACCGGAGGCGTCTGGACTAGCTGCATAAGCACAGCTGAACACTTTGAACAGTAGCGAGCTGAAGCCGGATTTAGCTGTCCGCAGCGCATACAAGTCTGCTTTTTCGCCGATTCTTCTCCCAAACCTAAATTTTTTCTCATTTGGCTGTATATGCGTTTGAATGAGGGCAAAGCTGAAGCAATGCGCCGCCATCCAGTTTTAAGCAGTTCTTTGTCTCCGCTCTCGCACCAAGAATCTAGTTCTTGACATCCTTTCATTTGACAATCAAGACAGTGAGAAAGTAAATCGAGATCCTCAGCACTGAGTTTGCCAATAGCTCCGCTTAAATTATCCTGAGCTTCGGCAATTTTTTCTGCTGTTTCTTGCAAAATTATACGGAAGGCTTCTGGTTCTATTTTGCCGTCGATAGCCAGGCCAACGGTGACAAGAAGCTCTTCAAAGTTAGGAGCTCCGGCTGTTAAACGACATTCTATATTCAAATGGGCCAAATCGTTTCTGATCAAGCAGTCTAAATTAAAAATAAGCTTGTCAAATTCTTCTAAATTTAATTCATTAAGCCCCTTTTTTTGACCTTCGTTGACTAGATGCACAATACGGGATATTCCCGCTTTAAGGGTTTCGCGGTGGACTCCGCATAAAGTACCTAAGGGATGGTTTAGCAGAGTCTGAACTTGGGTTAACTCCAATTTTAGGGCGTGTTGTACCGCTTGCCATAGATAATTGAGTTCTTCACTGGATAGGTTAGCTTCTCTGGCTCTGTACAATTCTTCAGCTAAAGGATGGTGAGCATACTTCTTTTCAGCAGCTGCCCACTGTCCCATATCTGCCATAATTGTATACATAGTGATAGAGGTAGAGGTTAAAAGCCGAATGGCATCGTTCAGTACGTTGGTCTCTTGGCTATGCAGATAACGGTCTACAGCTCCCATGCCACTTTCTAAATTTTTTATTACCTTTTGAGCACAGTCTGAAAGAGAAGATTGACCGTAAAATAAAGTGAAGCGTTTTATAGCATGATGGAGGCGGAGGGTAAAATCGGCAGCAGGAGCAAAAAAAACGGCTAAGATAGATGAATTTATATGGCCTTTAAGTATATTGTGAGCAGCTTTAAGCAGACGATCGTAAACTGGATAAGGGGAGATCACTGATTGATTGCCGGTTTCTTCGTTGAGCGAATCCCATAAGACAGACACTTCTTCGGCACTGTATTTTAAATCGCGTCCAGCCTTTTCCAGGGCAAATCCATCATTATCACCTATAGCATGTTCCAGATCTTGTAGAGCAGCTTCGTGGGCATCCAGTTCGGAGCGCAGTTTATCAGCAAGTTTTTTTATATTGTCAGTCCAAATTACGTCCCACATAAAGCGCTCTAAACTAGTGTGTTCAAAGGCCACAACTTGTCTAGCTTTTAAAAAAAGATCATTTAAAGCACTGGGATCAGCTTTACCATCAGATATCTTTTCACAAACTTTGATTATTTGCTGTAAGGAGGCGGGAATTTCAGGCAATTTTTATCTCCGTATTTCAATCTGCAGCCCAAAAAAGCTCAGGCAAATCTTCAGGCCTAAACATTAACTTCCCGGAAACTTCGTTAATGGCCCTGGTTCTACCTTTGAGGCTGTTATTTCTTTTAACAAACAAAAAAAGAAGACTTCCTGAGGAAGCCCTCTTTTTTTGTTTGTAGTTAGTCCTTGATAATAGTATTATTGCCAATCTGGGGTTATATTTACCCAAGAGGATGATTTAATTATATCTGCTGAAACGGCAGCAGTGCCACCTGTAATAGAATTGGGAACTAAAGTAGTACCATTCTCAGCAATAGAACCCTGAATTTGGAAGAGCATGGTTCCCGCTTCGCCAAGTTCTAAATTGGAGATTGTTTCCAGAGCACCGCTGAGCTGTTGTATAGCCTCCTCTTTATCAGGCCGTTTGCCTTTTTCCAGTCGGCGCATCTCCGCTTGGAGCTGCTGTCGGGCCCCGTTTTTGTAAGTGTCAAACTTGTCGCTCAAACTTTGACACTGGCTCGATACCGAGGCTGTGCGTCTCCAGGTCTGGAAAATGCACTCCATCGATTTGGCATATTGTTTGCGGGCCGCTTCCACTTCAGATAACGCACAAAAAGCACTGCGGTGAACGAAAAGAGAATCTGGGCCGGAGTAAAGCAGAGCATCGCGACAAGCTTTTTCTCTCATAGGAAGCTGATTCTCAGCATAAGCATTGTAAAGAAGAGCCATAGGACTACTAGAAGAGTTGAGCACCTGCAGATCTTCAGGGGTGACGCAGGCCAGAGCTTTTTTGCTGTCGCCGCGCTCAAAGTGAATTAAAGCCATGCACACTTTAGCTGAGGCTGCTTGAACTGGAGTAAAAGAAGCGGAAGAGGCAATAGCACTGTAAGCATTGAGAGCATCTGTCGTGCGTCCTGCTTCTTTAAGCAAACAGGCCATTTGATAGCAAGCTTTAAAATCGTTGGGATCTTGATTTATTTGATCTTTATAAGCGGCCAGGCCTTCGTCGACTTGATTGTCGCAAAGATAAAGCAGACGCAGAGCTACTGCTATGCGGTGATCGGACGGACGGAGATCTTGAGCTGTCATATACTCTTGTCGGGAGGCGGCAAAATCGCCCGTCAGTTTGTAAATATCACCTTTGTACAGATGAAGTACCGGATTGCGTCCGAAGAGCGATGACAATTCTGTAAGTTGACTCATAGCTCGGCTAGCCTCACCTACAGAAGCGTTGGCAAAGGCGTCCCAAAGCTGTAAATATTTATTCTCTTTGCGTATAGCTAAACCGTCGTCGAAGTATTTTTTAGCTAATGTATAATTGCCACTAATAAAAGAATTTATACCGTTAACTAGCTGCTGAGTTGCCGAAGTGGGATCGAGTTCTCTAGTTTTTTCCCAGCTTTCCATAGCAATGCGGGAATCTTCCGGATCGTTACTGAGACACCAGCGCTCGAAGTAGGCAGTACCCTTGGCAAAGTAGCACCCTGCCTGAGCCACGCGGAACTCCATGATATTCCATTTGGGCATAATTTCTACGCTGTGATTGGCTAAAGCAATGGCGTTGTCATTTTTGCCTTGGTTCAGGTGGTAAACTGCTTGCTGATTGATTCTAGCGTAAGCGGTGGCGGCATTATGATTTTTAGGAGCCAACTGCAACACGATTTCTAGACGCTGCAGGGCTTTAATGTAGTGGCCCATGCGGTATAAAATCATGGCTTTGGCATATTGGGCATTTGCATCTTTAGGATTTTTGGCTAGGTGCTGATCAATAAGCGTATTGGCTTTTGTGTAATTTTTGGTGTTAAAGTACTTTAAAGCTTCTCCAACTAATTTGTCGTCAGCTTTGGCAGGTGAAAAACTGGTGACAGACAGACCGGCAGCAAGAGTGCAAACAAGTAAAAACTTAGATAAATTCACAGAAGCCAACCCTCTCTATGATTATAAAAAGATCTACTAAACTCGGTTCACGTTCGCTTTTTTTAGCTTTTTTACCTGCGAACAAGGTTAATAATGGCTTTTAGTAATAACGAATACTGCTGATAAATGTGGCGTTTAGGCGTCTTTGGGAGCAGCCGTTGTATTGGCTTCGCTATTCTGTTGTTTTTGTATTTGCTGTAGCATTTTTGTCTCCAAAGCTGGATTGCAGTAATGAATAACTAAGATCTTGACAGCTGCTATAATAGGAGAAGAGAGAACTATTCCCCAAAATCCAAAAACGTTGCCGAACACCATCATACCAATCATAAGGCTTAGAGGATGCAATCCTAGACTGTCTCCCATAATTTTGGGCACTAGCAAGTTGTTCTCAGCTTGCTGAATGAGAATATATATGGCTGCTACTATCACGGCTAAAGTTACACCGCCTGTGTTAGGTAGTGCTAGAGCTAAAAAAATAGCTGGAAGTGCACCTAAAATAGGGCCAATAATGGGAATAGCTTCTGTTATTCCTGCTATTATTCCCAAAGCTATACAATATTTAGGCATAACCAGCGACATGAGTAAAGTAGTCAGACTGCCTACAGCGAAACAAAGCAGAACTTGGCCTTTTATGAAGCTTTTCATAGCTGTATGCATCTGAATTAAGATATTCTTAGTAGCTTGGCGATTTTTGGGAGGCAGTAGCTCTATCCAAAAATCTGTCAGCTCCTGACCTTCGCTCATTATGTAAAAAGAGATAAAGGGCACCATAACAGCGGCTGTAGCTACCCAAATTATGGCTGACGAAAAAGCTCCCGCGTATTGAATACCGCTGTTGATTAAATCACTGGCTACGCTGCCAATTTGATTAATCAGCCCCATAATTTGGTTCTGTAAATTGACAGGCAAGGCTTCTAAATGGTGATGTCTGAATTCTATAAGAATAGCAATCGATTTTTTAGTTATAGTTGGAAAACTTTCAGCTAGGTTTTTTATCTCGCTAAAAAGTGAAGGAGTTATTACGGCTAAGAAACTCATTAAAGCCGTAAGCAGTATAATATAAGTTACAATCAGAGATTTTGTATAAGAAAAGAGCTTGGCTCCTGGTAATTTCCTTATTTGAGCCATTAAAAATTCTACCAGAGGGTTAACAACATAAATAAAAATCAGCACTAGCAAGAGTAATGGAGTTATACTCAGAGCTTCTTCAACCGCTTGTTTAGTCCAAGGATGGAAGCAAGCTATGACCAGACTGAGAATTAAAAGCATGTTGCCCAAGGAATTTACGCCTTTTACCAAGCGCCGAGCTGTCTGTTCACTGATGAGTAGGGCAGACGTCTCCTTGGTTTCGTTTTTTTTAGGAATATTGGCCTCTGTTGTTGAGATATCCGTAACTGTTTGAGTTTCGGAAGAGCTCTCTGAAGTTTGAACTGGCAGCTGGCTCGGGACAGGATCTTGAATACTCAAAGTGTAGTAAGGCTTCCTTTTCTAAAAAATTACGACATATAGGTATAACGAGCCAAGCTGCTTTCGAAATTATTGAGCAGCTTTTGAGACATCTCTAAAGTTAAAGCATTGTTGCTTAAAGCTTCTTCGCACTGCTGGCGCATGCGTTCCAAAAGATCGTCTGGATTGTATTGGAAGTAAGACAGTACTTTGCTCATGGTATCGCCCCTCACTATGTGTTCTAGTTTATAGCCTGAAGGAGTCAGCTTAACTTGAACAGCGTTGGTATCGCCGAAAAGGTTGTGCAGGTTGCCCATAGTTTCCTGATAAGCTCCAACTAAGAACATACCTAAGTAATAAGGCTCATGGCTAAGACGTTCGGCCGCTTGTCCATCTTCTTCCGTACCATACATATTTACTTCTTGGCCGAAGCGTAAAGAATGGACGTCGAGCAGGGGACTAACGTCTTCTTTTATATCGATAAATTTATCAATTTTTCCATCTGAATCGCAGGTAAGATCAGCTAAGGTAACTTTTTCATCTGGAGCAGTATCGAGACGGTGAATGGGGAGTATGGGGAAAAGCTGATCTAGCGCCCAAGAATCGGGGGCAGATTGGAAGACGGATAAATTTACGTAGTAAGTAGTTGAGAGTAATTTTTCCAAGGTGAAGAAGTCATCACTGGCGTTTCCAGATGAAGCGCGCAGAACTTCGTAGATGCGTCGGCAAGACTGCCAATAAAGTTTTTCTGCCAGAGTGCGCTGACGCAGAGAAAGTATGCCTAGTTGGAAAGCACTCATGGCTTCATCTTTGAATTGTACCGCATCATGGAAAGATTCTTGAGCATTTTCTAAGGTTATTCCTTCATAAATTTCTCTCAAAGTTTTTATAATATAATCTTCTTCACCATCAGGCGCAGGAATTTTAAAATTGCCCACTTTGCTCTGGCCGACTACATCAAAAACTAAAACTGATTGGTGAGAAGCCAAAGCTCGGCCGCTCTCGCTGATAATAGTGGGCGGTTGAATAGAAGCTAAGCGGCAGGCATCATTGATTTCTGCAACTACGTCGTTGGCATAACTTTGCATATTGTAGTTTTTGGAGGCATAGAAATCGCTTTTAGAGCCGTCATAGTCAACCGCGAGTCCGCCGCCGACGTCGAGGTAACCCATAGGCGCCCCTAATTTCACTAGTTCGGCATATATGCGCCCAGCTTCGCGTAAAGCCCCCTTGATAACACTAATGGCAGAAATTTGCGAACCTATGTGGAAATGGAGCAGTTTTAAAGTATCCAGCATATTATGGCTGATTAAGATTTGTACTGCTTGATAAATTTCATAGGCGGACATACCGAACTTGGCTCTTTCGCCTACACTATTGCCCCAATGGCCTTGGCTTTTGCGGTTCAGCTTAACCCGAAATCCGAAAGAGGCGGGCAGGTTGAGCGCTTTGGCTGTACGTACAGCTAAGCAAACTTCATCGAGTTGCTCTAATATGATAATAACTTTTTTGCCTAATTTTGAAGCTAAGATTGCTGTTTCCAGATATTCACTATCTTTATATCCGTTGCAAGTGATCAGGCATTCTTTTGAATCCATAGCCGAGAGAGCTATAAGTAGCTCTGGTTTAGAACCTGCTTCTAAACCGAATTTGTGCGGCTGTCCGCATTTGACCAATTCTTCAATAATGTGACGCTGTTGATTGACTTTGACGGGAAAAACTCCGCGATAAACACCTGCATAATTATATTTGGCTATGGCTCTGGAGAAGGCCGAACTCAAGCGTTCAATTCGATCTTGTAGAATGTCAGGAAAACGCAATAAGATGGGCAGGCCTAGTCCGCGTCCTTTTAGAGCTTCAATTAAACTGTACAGATCGATAGAACCGCCGCGTTCACCTTGAGGAGAAACGACTAGATGGCCGGTTGAATTTATCGAAAAATACGGAGCTCCCCAACGCTTTATAGAATAGAGTTCGTCACTTTTATCTATGTTCCAATCAGCAGAATACATATGCAAGTTCCTTGATACATTGTGAAAGTTAAAGTAAAAAAACGCAGACTGTGCTTTTACCAGCTACAAGCAAAGCACAGCCTTACTTTTTAGATGATAATTATCTATTTTACTTAGAGCAATTGCTTCAGCGTTTGTAAGTAGAGTGATCGATGCGTTCTCCTTCTTGAATCCAATAAGGAGAACGACGCAGTGCATCTGAATATTTTGAAGCTGCTTCTAAAAGCTTGGGGTGAATTTTGCCGTTGGAAGCCATCAAGTCGCGGAAGAGCATATTGTGTGGTTCACCTAAGAAGTCACTCATAGTTCCGCCTGCTTCACGGACAATTAAAGAACCAGCAGCAATATCCCAGGGAGAAAGGCCTAGCTCCCAATAACCGTCAAAGCGTCCGCAAGCAATGTAGCATAAGTCTAGAGCAGCGGAACCGTCGCGGCGTACCCCTCTAGCTTTTATAATTAGGTCATGAAACATGCCTAAATGAATGTCTGGAGAGCTGCTTATGTCGTAAGGAAAGCCTGTTACTAATAAAGCATCTTCCAAAGAGCTGTTGTCGCTGACGTGAATAGGTTGCCCATTTAAAAAGGCTCCTCCTCCCAACGAAGCATAGAAAGCTTCATCATGACAGGGATCGTAAACTACGCCTACTACTACCCGACCTTCAAGCTCAAAAGCGATCGAAATGGCGAAAAAGGGGTAACCCGAAGCAAAATTGGTGGTGCCATCTAATGGATCGACAATCCAGCGGCAGGTTGCGTTGCTGCCGGTAATTTCTCCCTGCTCTTCCCCTAAAATACTGTGGCTGGGAAAAGTATCTTTTATAAGTGAAAAAATCAGCTGCTCGCTGGCTTTATCAACTTCAGTAACTAAATCTATACGACCTTTTTTATCAATTTGGTGAGAGCTGCCGATAGATTTGCGGATCAGTTCTCCCGATTGACGGGCTGCTTTCAGAGCTAAATCGAGATAAGGCTGATAATTAGTGTTCATAATTTCCTGCTATAATTTTTATTGACACAATGAAGGGCGCTCTTCAAAGATTTAACTCTTTTAAGAGCGCCCTATTGAACTTATAGGTACTGAGTATGAAGCGTTGAAATCGGAATGATCCGACTCAGTTGGGATCAACTACTTACTTTACTTCCTGTCCTTGATAATCGTATTTCATGGCGCCTTCGATATTGAGACGCGCTCCGCTGCCAACTTTTCCTTGAAGACTTTCCAGTTGATCCCCTCCCTTAGTGAGGCGGGTCATCAGCTCGTCGTTGCTCATGTTGGGATCCATAGCTAGAAGCAGACCGGCCGCGCCGGTAACATGGGGAGTGGCCATAGAAGTGCCGCTGTATACCGCATAACCTCCGCCAGGAACGGTAGATAGGATGTCTTTACCGGGAGCGGCAATATCAACATTCTTTTCTCCGTAACAAGAGAAACCGGCCAGTTGATCGTTGCGGTCTGTAGCTGCTACAGCCAAATTATTCGGCAGATTGTAGTCAGAAGGATAGTGAGGATGAATGTCATTATTCGTGCCGCTGTTGCCGGCAGACATCATGTGCAGGGCTTCAGAAGAGTTGCGGAAAGCCTCTTCGATAGCAGGGTTAGCCGGGCCGCCTCCCCAAGAATTGGAGGTCAAGCGAGCACCCACAGAATTGGCGTAGTTAATACCGCGGATAATTGAAGCTGCATCAGCGCCGCCGTCGTCACTGAATATTTTAACGGGCAGTATTGAAGCTGACCAGTTGATGCCACTGATACCCTCGCCATTGTTGCCTACAGCACCAATCGTACCGGCTACGTGAGAACCGTGACCTTGGCGATCCATGACGTCGCCATTTTGCAGGCAGGCGTTCCACCCGTGATAGTCGTCGATAAAGCCATTGCCGTCGTCGTCAATACCGTTTCCGGGAATTTCCCCCGTGTTGGTATAAATATTGGCGGCTAGATCTGGGTGAGTAATATCGACTCCGGTATCAATAACTGCAATTAGCGGACCTTGGCCGTTGGGCATACCGGTAGTAATCTGCCAGGCTTCAGGAGCGTGAATATCGGCGCGAGCTGTACCATTTTTACTACCATCGTTATACATATCCCACTGTTGTTCGAATTTGGCATCGTTGGGGACCTTGCCTTCAGCCAGCTGCTCTCTAGTGAATTCCTGACCTTTAACTACATCTTCAGCGTGATAAATAGTGTTAGGAACAGCAAATTCGATGTTGGGATCTTGCTGCATTTGGGCTAAAGCTTCTTCTGTGGTCATGCCTTCCGGAAGCTGGAGTTGCATCATTTCGCCCATATCGGCAGCTTTAACGCGTCCGGGGATTTGGAAATTGTCTAAAACTTTAGCGCCGTATTTCTCGGCGACATTCTCTGTGTTGGCGCTGGCCAACAAGGAGCCTTTAGTTTTAATTATAACTTGGCCGGGAACAAATTCTCCTAAGGAACTTTTTTCGGAGCCTAAGCTGACAGAATCGGAGCCTACTTGCGGATTGGTATTCTCAGATTTAGCTTCAGGCTGACCGGCAACCTGAGGAGTGTAAGTGCTCTGCATCTGGTTGATGCTGTTGGAGCCAATATTAGAGATCATGCTGCCTCCTCAATAATTTTTTTCTGTGCACATTCGACTTTTAGCCTTTTTTATTCTCTTGAAGCTCGTTTGTGCCTTCCTGCTCAGTAAAGGCCTCAAGATAAAAAAGTCGCATATCTTGCTGTTTGATGGCTATAGTCAGCAAATAATTATGTTGTTTACAGACAACCTTACTGCTGAGCGATATGATACTCGTATTCCATGGCTTTATTGACATTCAGGCGGCCGCCGGAAGAAACTACGTTTTGTAGTCCGTCAATCTTATCAGAACCTTCTAGAAGTCGAGTTTTGAGCTCATCGTTGCTCATGGTGGGATCCATAGCCAAAAGTAATCCGGCCGCACCGCTTACATGAGGAGTTGCCATAGAAGTTCCGCTCTTAGAGGCGTAACCTCCGCCTGGAACTGTGGAGTAAATGTCCTTGCCTGGAGCTGCTATATGGACTGATTCTTTGCCATAGCAGGAGAATTTGGCTAATTTATCGTTGCGATCGGTAGCTGCTACTGTAATTGAGTTATGTAAAGGATAACTGCCTGGATAGTGCGGCACTTGATCGTTATTGTCAGCAGAGTTGCCCGCTGCCATAATGTGCAAGGCCTTAGAGTGGGCGAAGGCGTCGCGTATGGCCAAGTTGGCCTCTCCACCTCCCCAGGAGTTGGAAGTTATGCGAGCACCGTTGTTGGAAGCGTAATTAATGCCGCGTATAATGGCAGCTGCATTAGTGCGTCCGTTGTCGTCAAAAATTTTAACGGGCATAACAGTTGCCTGCCAATTGACGCCGACAACTCCTTGACCGTTATTACCTTCTGCCGCAATGGTGCCGGCGCAGTGGGTGCCGTGAGAGTGGACATCCATGGGATCGCCGTTGTCGCTAAAGGCGTTGTAGCCGTGGACGTCGTCAACTACACCGTTGCCGTCGTCGTCTATGCCGTTGCCGGGGATTTCGCCGGGATTAGTCCAAATATTATTAACTAAATCGGGATGGTTATAATCGACGCCGGTATCGATTACTGCAATAATTGGTCCTTGTCCGTTGGGAAGGCCAGTAGTTTTCTGCCAAGCTTGTGTCGCTCCGATATCGACGCCGGGAGTGCCGCCGTCCTGACCGTCGTTCTTTAACCCCCAAAGTTTTGAGTCAAGATCGTTAGGGACTTTACCTTCAGAGGTGGAGAGTTTAGCGCTAGTTGTTCCAGCTTCGGACGGTACCTCATCTTCTAAGGTATATATAGAGTTGGGGACGGCATATTCAATCTCAGGGTCTTCCTGCATAACGGCTAAGGCTTGAGCTGTAGTCATGCCTTCTGGTAGTTGCATATGGAGCATCTCACCCTGCATACCCTTGAAGATGCTGGCTTTGTTATTAAACTTTTCTAGAACAACTGCACCGTATTTTTGGGCTATGTTGCTGGTACTCTGCATGAGAGTACCTTTTGTTTTGACAATAACTTGACCGGGTACGTGGGGCTCGAGATCCTGTTCTAATTGGGCCGCTTTAGTACTGGAAGCAGCTAAAGCTTTTTCCAGTTTAGTTTGAGGGCGAATGTCTACCTGATCGGCCTGTGAAGCCTGACAGTAAACGGTTTCCTCTTGGGGGGGCTGCGCTTTGGCTATAGTAGCAGTGCTGCCCGGCTGCAGATTGGATATGTAAGCAGAGCCAATACTGTTGATCATGGAACCTCCGTTGATACTGCAAATAGACTTTGCAGTGAACAAACAATTCTACATTCTTTAGTGTAGGCTAAAATCGTTTTCTACGTGTAATCATGAAGTTAACGTTTCGCCGTTATAGTTGGCGGAAAAAAAAACAGCTTCGCTTTTCTGCAAGAGACTGAGCGAAGCCGTCAGAAAATAAGATGTTAAGTAAGCAACCGGAAGCTATTCAGCTTTCTGCTGCTGGTTATACTTATCCATGATAGAGTCGTAGTAATTGAGTACTTGGCGTACATATTTGCGTCTCTCAACGTAAGGACCTGAGAAGAAGCTGCGCTTGAAACCGTAGACGATCGTATCGCGCAGCTGTCTGGCTGTGAGATCGAAGTTGTTGAGGGCTTGCTCAACTTCATCGGTAACGGTTGTGTGGCTGACTAAGCGGTTATCCGTGCATAAGGTGGCTGACAGGTTGTTAGCCAGCATTTTACCGAAGGCATGGTTCTTAACCGAGCCAATAGAGGGGTTTGTCTGCATATTGCTGGTAATGCACACTTCGATAGTGGTGCGACTGTCAGCAATGTGACGAATGAGGCGCTTTATGTATTGCTGAGGATCGGCAACATTAGGCCCACAGAGATCGGCAGAGAAGAGATGGTAGCCGTGACCTATGCGGTCGGCATGCAGATCGGTAATAGCTTGGAAAATACTTTCTGGTCCGTAAGCTTCGCCTGCATGTACAGTTTTATGCATGAAGTTTTTATGAACATAATGGTAAGCTGCCTCATGATCGCTGGCAGGATGGCCCGCTTCAGCGCCGGCTAAGTCGAAGCCTACAATGGGAATACCTTCCTCGTCGCGCATGCGAACAACAGCTCTGGCTAATTCTAAAGACGCCATTGAATAAATTTCTTTGGAGGGAGCCTCTCTAAAGACGTCCATCAACTTCGCATAATAAGGCGAACTAGCTGCTACAAAGAAGCGCATAGCACAGGTAATAAGGCCGTAGTGGAAAGGAGGTTCGCCTTTTTCTGCTACAGCAGGAGAGGAATTGTACTCGGCCTCTGCTTTGGCAAAACCTCTGTTAACGGCACGGATAATGCGTTCTAAAGTTAGGTTGTTGTTAATATGGAGTTGAGGAGCAAAGCGGGTTTCAATATAGCGCACGCCTTCGTTAATGTTGTCCCAGGCCAATTCGTAAGCACTGCGCTCTAAAGCTTCTTCATCGTTCAACACGGCGCAAGTGTAGTCGAAGCCCTGCAAATACTCTACCAAGCTGTTGTAATGCGAGCGGAATACTAATTCATTCATGCCTTCTTCCGTATAGGAAGGTAGCTCAACGTTGCGCTCTTTAGCTAATTCAATTAAGGTGCTTAGACGCAAAGAACCATCGAGGTGCAAGTGCAGGTCAGATTTAGGAAGGGCACGGATAATCTCGCGGGGTAATATCATATATTCTGTCTTTATCCTCCGTTTTACCTCCTGACCTTCTATCGAATAATGATTTTTTCCTGCCTAAATAATCCTGTACTTTGTGGGGCATTGTAGAAAAAACGGCCGATAGCTCTGACGGTAGTACAATAAAACATTAGGCAGCCAGCACGATAAGTTTTAATATTATTACTTGCATTTTGGGCTGCTTTACGGGTAAAGGAAAATCGTATTTGATTAGAAATAAATAGCCAGTTTACTGCAGTGCAGCTTCTTTAGGGATACCTATGGGTCGGAACATTCGCAGTTTATTGTTTGGTTCGCCAAAATAAAGCTTGTCAGCAACAATTTTTTTTGTTGGAGATAACTTAGTAGATATTATTGTACGCTTTTGATTGGAAAGTGAGGTTTTTAACCTGAAAGACATACTTTATGTATGGCTGCAGGGAATAACTTGATGAAAAAAAATAGTGACGTAGATAGTTCTCTCTGTGCTGATCTTCGATCGCTGTCTAGGGCTATAACGCGTCTTTATAACACTTATATGCCCAAAATTTCGGTTAACCGCAAACGCAGTGGCAGTTTCGGAGGCAATTTCCGAGTACAGTTGCCGATCAGAGTCACTCAAGTGTCTGTTTTGGAAGCTCTTAACGACCTCAGCTGGTGCTGTTCCGATTGTTTGCCCGAGGATAAAGATGGAGTTTCTCAAGTTGATTTAGCCCAGCATTTGGGTATTGACACTGCTACTATGTGCCGCAACATGAGAGTTTTAGTGCATGAAAATGCCTGGGCAGAGGAAAGGCTAAACAAAAAATCCGGACGCGGTAAGTTGCTAAACATTAGTGAGACTGGACGCATGGCACTTCAAGAAGCTCGTCCCAGAATTACTCGCCTAGATGCTGAAATTAAGCGGAGAATTCGTGCTAAGGGAATCGATATAGAAAGACTGTCCCAAGATCTCTGTGTCGTTGGAGAAGTGCTAAAAGAAATGGAATCTATAGATAAAAACAGCGGCTTTTCTGAAGGTGGTTTTTCTCAAATATCTGAATAACTAAAAACTTAATTTCTAGTTAGAAGATAGTTGATTCTTCCAAAACAAGGCAGCTGTTGAGGACGGCAAATAAAAACCGATCCTGTTTGGTGCACTATTGAGGCAACAGGATCGGTCTATTTTTACTTAGTAGGCAAATTTTTGATATTGACTTTGGCAGTGGATTGAGCTGCCTGATTGTTTTTGCCTTTTTTATTCGTTTGATTTTGTGGATTAACTTTAACTACCGCTGAGCCTGGTTGAACTGGCCGAGGGTTGCTTGGAACTACTGCCTGAGGTTCTTGAGGCTTTACTGGAGCTGGAGACGAAGGTACCACTGCTTCCGGATCGCTAGGTTTTACTGGCGATGGAGCAGTGGGAACTCCTGGTTTAGGGGGAATTGGAATGCCCGCTCTAGGAGTTTGAGGAGGCTTAGAACCAGTTTCCCCTGAGGGCGGCTTGGTCATTTTTCCTGATACACTTGATGAATTGCCGTTTTCATCGTAAGCATTTTTAATCAGAGACGCCTCTACCTCTGGAGCAGGTTCCCCAGGCTGAAGTTCTGGATTACTATTGAATTGGACTAGTGTTTCCGCTGTTGCAGAAGAAGGATTCGAGCTGGGAACAGGAGTCGCCTCAATATATTTAGGCGTTGGGTTGGGAGGCTTGTTTGAAGCCTCCTGGGAAGTGATTACAGATGGATTTGTTCCTTCTGCTGGGGATGAATTCGGTGCAGCACAAGAAATGGCCCCCATACTTAGTACCAGAGAACCGATTAGAAGCTTTACAATAGAATTATATCTCATATTTTTATTTGCTTCCTAATTTTTTAAGATACAAACCTGCAGCTGTATTCGCAGCTGAAGCCTGAGAAATTAAAGATTACTGAGTTATTTAAGAAAAAGCTTGGCAAAAGCCTTTGGACTTAAAGGCTCTCCAGTAGCTTCTTTGCACATTTCTTGCCAGTTGGTACGATTGCCGACGGAAAATACCTTTTCACGCAAATAATTGCCCGCTTTAGGTTCGTTGTAGAAAGAAGTGTCTAAAGGATTTTCCTTGCCAATGATGTTCTTAGCCATATAATTGTACAACTGCGATGCGAAAAGGTCGCCCATCATGTAGTTGTGATAGTAAACTGGAGCACCAACTATATGCATTTTAGCGCCGTAATCTTGGCCAGACATACTTATAGGCGGAGCTTGCAGCTGGTATTTAGCTTTCAAATCCCACCAAAGTTTATTCAGATCCTGATTGGGGTTGGCATACATTTCCTTCTCAAAGTGGAGCATAGTCTGAGTCCAGCGGCTGAAAATAAGGCGCTCGGAACGCAGCAGACGCCATGAAGCTTTTGAATAGTTGTCTAGCTCTTGGCCGCTGAGTCCAACAACATTATGCAGAAAATCTGGAGTGCGTGTCATTTCACCCATAAACATAGCGAAACCTTCGGTGGTTAAAATGTGGGCTGGAGTTCGCAACAAATAAGGTTGGGCAGGATCAATATATTGATCGTAGAGGCCGTGTCCCAGTTCATGATTAATCGTATCCATCCAGGCGCCGTTGGGTTTTATGTTGCATAGCACGCGGATATCTTGTTCCCTGTCTATGCAAGTTTCGAAAGCATGAGGACTTTTGCCGTTGCGTTCATAAAGATCGCTGCGGGATATAATTTTGCTGGGATCCATACCTAAACTAACATAGTATTTAGTGGACAGGGCGACTGGGTCTTTATCTTTATAAATATCGTCAAGATTTAGTCCGTTTTCTTTAAGTTCCGGCGCTTCTTGGAAGAAGAGATCGCCTAAATGCCAAGGACGAACGGCTTCATTATCTTTAAGACCGAAACGTTTGCGCTGGTAAGTGTCAATCTCTTGTTTTAGTTCGGTAAATGGAGCTTTAGTTAGTTTGTCCAGTTCGTCAAAAGTGTCAAACAGCTCTTTCTCATCGAACTCTTGCATATCAAGTTGCATGGCAAAGAAGTCGCGGTAGCCAAGCTGCCTAGCCATTTTATTGCGCAACTTAACTAAATCTTTTAGAGGCGCAGAAACTTTTTGGCCTACTTCCATATAGCCCAACCAAGCTTGACGCACTTTATCATTATTATCGCTCTCTGCAATAATTTTGCGCACATCATTTTCCGTTAACTTCTGGCCGTTGACTAAGCTACGGTGAGTATTAAAAATTTTATCAACTTCAGCTTCTCTAGAAATTATTTTAGAAGTAATGTCGGGATCAGCCTGATAAGGCAGATAAGCGTAGTATATTATGTCTAATTCTCTAGCTTCAGTAGGATCGGTAATCGCTTTAGATTGGCGCAGCTTTTGTAAGTCGGAGAAAGTTTTTTTATCTTGATGGAGAGCAGCCATGGCGTTATCTGCTTTTTCACGCCTGGCGTAAGCTTCATCTGAACCGGTGGTTGATGACTCCCACCAGGCCTCGTTAGCTTCTTTTTCTAAAGGTTTTATTTGGCTTATATATCGATCGCGTATAGCGGCAAACTGCTGTTGGGGAGTGGGGGGCACCGCTTGCACCATCGTTCCACCTAAAATTGCTGCTCCTAGTACGGCAGCTGCAGCAGCAAAGCGAAATTTTTTAGACATATATCTTCCTCTTTTATGACAATTTAGGCTAATAGTGTACCTTCAATTCTTTGGTAATTTTTCTTTTTAAGTCAATTCCTTTTTTTTTGCATTAAGGTCAACCTAAGCGACTTAACCGATAACATGCAGTCAATCGCCTAATCACATAATAACCGTGTTTAATATGCAGTTTCCTGTTTGTTTTGCGCATATGATGTCAACAATATTTCTAAAATGATTTTTGTTTATAATTTTTTTAATAAAAATAAAAAAATGGTTACTTATTATGGTAGGCATGATTGGAGTGTTTAGTAGTCAAGTTCATTTGTATGTGTCCATGCAGATTGAGCTTCAATAAATAAGCATAAAGTTTATCTTGTAACAATTGATTGCAAAAATCAGTGTTAAACAGTTTTTGATTACGATTTGATCGTTTATTAGGCTTCTTGTATGCCTAAAAACTTTGTTCGGCTTAGTAAATTCAGTTGCAAAATAGATTGTAACTGAAACGATTTGATAATTGACGCATATTTCTCTTTGTCGGCTATGCACGCTGGGTAGTTAATGAATTTGTTTACGGGTAGTTTGTCTGTATTTTCATAGAAAAGTATGAGTTTTTGTTGAGGAGGTAGCGTTGCTGTAATGATTAATATGTCTTTTGAGGTAGAAGCTGCCAGTTATGAGCCTCTTCCAGTGAAATATTTAAAGGTTGAGCGGTTACCTGAGCACGATGAAAGAGTGAAATCGCTATCTAATTATCTGCCATCTAGCCAACAGCGTTTTTTTTTAGATAAGGTTTATCCATTTACTTATTATTTCCACTGTCAGCAGAAGCGTCACAGTGGAGAACCATATATTGTACATCCGATTTCTGTAGCCGAAATTTTGTCAAAATATCAGGTCGATTTGCCGACTTTGTCTGCTGCTCTTATGCACGACGTATATGAAGATCATAGCGATGAAATTTCTTTAAGTGAGATACGATGTTACTTCGGCTGCAATATTTGTAATATGGAGGATGGATTAACTAAAATAGGTATTGCTGCTTCCAAAAATCGCCGAGAAACGGCTGCCCTGAGAGAACAACTTCCCAAAGATCGTATAGATTCTATCGCCAATCAAAATATATACAATTCGATTTCCAAGCTTGGGGGGCAGCAAGAAGGGAGCTATTCCCAAACTTCTCCCGAAGAAGCGGCAGCTAGAGCAAAGCGTATAAAAATTGCCAACAAAAATGCTTCTTTAGCTAAATTACTTCTGGGGATAGCTTCAGACCCACGCGTTATTTTGATTAAGCTGGCTGATAGACTCGATAATATGCGTACTTTGGACAGCTTGAGACCTGACAAACAGCAGAGAATAGCCAGAGAAACTTTAGAGTTCTTCTGTCCCATAGCCGATCGTTTCGGAGTTTGGGAAATAAAAAAAGAATTGGAAGATTTGTGTTTTCGTTATCTTTACAAAAATATATACAATAATTTCAAAAAACAGGCAGAATTAGTTCGGGCCAAGAGACGAGGCAGTCTTGAAAAGACTGCTGAAAGAATTAGAAATCTACTAAACAGCAAATCTGTTGCTGCTGAAGTCCATATTAAAGACAGTAGTTTATATACCGTTTTCAGGCGGATGGAAAACCATGGACAAACTTCCATCGATGATGTTATAGGCTTGAGTTCTATTGTCATAGTTGCCGATAGCGAATCTTCCTGTTATACCGTAGAAGGACTTATTAAGAGTAATCTTTCTTTCTGTGGCAGCAGTTTCTATAAAGATTACATATCTTTGCCAAAGGCCAATAAATATAAGGCTATTCACATGGCTGTTTGGTCTGAAAGGCATATTACTAAAATACGTATATTCTCAGCTCAAGATCTTGAAATAAACAATATAGGCGTTTTTTCCGAGTTTAAAGGGTTGCCTTCAAGTTTGGAAGATAGCGATGTCAGCCGAATTATCAGTAAAAAATGGGCTACTTGGATTCAATCTTTGAGAGCTTTGCACGACGTCGCCGCTGAAAATACCGATTTTCTTGATTGGGCTATGAGCGGTACGCTGACCCACTCAATTACTTGTTTTACCTCCTGCGGTGACATGGTTAACCTGCCTATAGGGGCGACTCCGCTCGACTTCGCTTTTGCTCTTAATGTAGATTTGGGATTAAAGTGTGAAGGTGCGCTGGTAAACGATCAATCAGTATCTTGTTTAGATTATAAACTTAAGGATAACGATTTTGTCAAAATTATCAGTTCTGATTCGGTGATTATACAACGCAGTTGGTTCGATTGTTGTTGCACTCCGGAAGCTCGTTCTGCTCTTAGTACCTGGTATAAAAATAATTACAGCGCTGAGTCCAATCGTGCCTACGGGCAAAAATTGCTAACATCTGTTTTGATTAAAGCTAATCTTCCCGGTATGCAAAACAACGAAGAGTTTTTGAAACAATTAGCTCAAAAATGCACCTGTCCTTCCGTGCAGGAAATGTTGGAAATGATTGGCACTCGCCGCATTAGTCTAAAATTCGTTCGTGAACAGTTAAACGACTGTTTAAGTACTTATCGAAATGGCCGCGAAGACTGCGATCGGATGACAGAAAATAGCGATATCTCAGCTCTGGTGCACATACGTCGCTTTGATCGTTTCAAAGTTTGTGCTTGCAGTGAGTGTCTGCCTTTAATAGGCGACGATATTTTCGTTATGGGAGCGGCTCCTGGACAGCTGATTTTACATCGACGTGGCTGCGCGGATGCTGAAAAAAAATTACTCCTAGCTACTCAGAGTAGCGCTAGGCAAGATGCTACTCTTCCTGTTAAGAGCACCGAATTAAGGCGCGATCTGGAGCCGCTAGTCATTCATGAAAATGCCTCTTGGTTGGAAGACAGTCATTCCAATGTGTCTGATCTCGGGCTGAGAGCTGAATTGACTGTAAAATCGGTCTACAGTTTTTCTTTAGCAGCAGAAATCATTGTGTGCTGTAACGATCGCGATGAAAAAATTTATAACCTAAAATTAGACAATAATTTTGTTGGAGGAGCTTCTAGTTTGAGTATGCTTGTTGGAGTATCCAGCCTCAGCGAATTGGAAAGTCTGATTTCGTGTATAAAAAAGATAGATGGTGTCGTTGAAGTAACGCGTATTTAAGCAGAAAGAATAGTCTTTTTTTATAGATATATCTCAACAACTAAATCATATATCAATTTACAAAAAGAAAGGTTAGCTAGTTCTATGACTTATATTCCTGAGGGCTGCAATCCGCAGGCAAAGTTTGACAAGCAAGGTCCCAATTATCCTGAGTTTGAGGATAGTGTAAGAAAAAGCTCCGCTCACCTTTCGCCAGAATGTCGCGATTTTATCGTTAATAAGGTTTATCCTTATGCTAATTATTGGCATCAGTTTCAAAAGCCGCGCATTAACGGTAAGCCGTATATCTCTCATCCTGTAGCTGTAGTCGGCATTCTAGCTCCCTATAAACTTGATGTTTCCAGTGTGGCGGCAGCCCTGCTTCACGACGTCCATGAAGATAACGAAAATGATGTAAGTCTAGATGATATCAAGGAGCTATTTGGTACTGATATACGCAATATTGTCGATGGTTTGACAAAAATAGGCAAGGCCAGTGCTAGACAGCGTCGCGAAGCGGTGCGAGCAGCTGTATGTGAAGCTTCTGCCGGTTTACTGAGTTCGTTACAGGCTTCTTTCGGACTTAATTTGGGAATAGAGAATAATTTAGCCGTTCCTTTAACTCCCGCTCAAATCAGAGAAAGAGCTCGCCAAGCTAAACTAGATGATAAGGCAGCCAGTCTTACCAAGCTAGTTACAGAGATGGCCAGGGATATACGCATTATCATTGTTAAGTTGGCAGACCGCCTGCATAATATGTATACTTTAGACGGGCTACGCCAAGATAAACAAATACGTATTGCTCAAGAGACTTTAAATTTTTTCGCTCCTTTAGCAACCCGTTTAGGTATGTGGCCTTTTAAGGTGGAGCTGGAAGACCTATGCTTCAAATATTTAGAACCTAGTCAGTATACTGAATTAAAAGAAAATTTAGCTGCTGAAAGGAGTCGTCGCTCAGAATCTTTGGCGCAGACTTTAGAGTCAATACGCAAATCTTTAGTACAAGAAGGCATTTCGGCCAAGGCAGAGCTGCACACTAAATCACTTTATTCTGTGTTTGCTAAAATGCGACGTCAGCATAAAACTTTAGAGCAAATTTTCGATTTAGATCCTATATCTATAGTGGTTGATGATAAAAATACCTGTTATCAGGTACTGAGGGTCATTCATCAGCGTTTTGGATTTTTGCAGGGGAAATTCCGCGATTATATTGCTAATCCTAAAAGCAATAATTATCAAGCTTTGCACACTACAATTTCGGCTGACGGCCGACTGCCTGTGGAAATTCAAATCTGCACGTATGATGAAGAAGCTGAGAATAACTTGGGAGTGCTCAATGTTTTTGTCTCGGGAAGGTACAGCGCTGAAGCTAATAGCGGTGAAGTTAACAAACTATTTCGTCCTTTTGCTCCTTGGTTAGCCTCTTTAAGCCATATAAAAGAAGGTTGTAAAGAAGATCAAGACTTTTTAGATGTTCTCTGTCAGGATGAGCTTACTGTTGGAGTAGTCTGCACTACTCCGGACGGTCGCAGCATTGAATTGCCGCAAGGAGCAACACCTTTAGACTTCGCCTTTAAAATTCATACTCAGTTGGGATTGTGTTGTACTGGAGCTATTATAAATGATAGGGAAGTATCTCTGACTGGTTATGAACTGCGTGATAACGATGTTGTGCAAATTCTGTCTTCTGATAAGGAGAATCCGTCCCGTAATTGGTACGCCCATTGTCGGACTAGGCAAGCGCGCTCAGTTATAAGTAAGTGGTTCTTTGTAAATCAGACGCCTGAGCCTAACCGCACTATAGGTTATAAAATGATTTGTGCGGAGCTGATTCGTCAGGGTGCCGCTGGAGCGCAGACTAATGCTGAAATTATGAAAGCTATGGTGAGTTCTCTCAATTTCAAGTCACTTGAAGAACTTTATATCGCTATAGGCAGCTTTCGTACTCCTATGTCAAATTTTTCTAAGTGCTTCAAAAATTACCGTGAGAATAATCCTCAGCAGTTTGACAATTTAGATTGCGATCCAATGCGTTTGCGCGATATCTCTCTGTCAGTAAGGATTGCAGAGCAGCCTAAGGCTCGTTGCTTTGCCTGTAGACAGTGTACTCCTGTTTTTGGAGATTCTATTAAGGCTGTGGGTGGCAAAAAGAATAAGGGATATGTCATTCATCGCGGCAGTTGTTCTTTGATCGCTGAAGCCGCTGGGGCCGGAAGGCGAATTTATGAAGCAGAGTGGATCAGTGGCATCGATCCTAAACTATTCATGCTGCGTGCCACCATTCAAATATGTGCTTTAGTGCGTCATGGATTGTCTAATTCCGTTATTAGTGTTTTTGACAGTAAAAATGTTCTAATATACAACTACAAGTTCACTAATGATTACGCTAAAAATGTGACCAGTATAAAAATAGAAGTAGGTGCTGCTTCTATAGAAGAGCTGGAAATGCTGATGGATGAGCTGCGGTCTGTGGACAGTGTAGTTACAGTTGAAAGAGCCTAAAAAATACAGCATTGTCATTTGAGGTTTATAAAAAATGGGAGAAGAAAAGAAGTTATTGGAAAAAAAAGCTGAGGTTGCTTTAAATGGAAAAAAGATAGATTTAAATAAAGAGCTGCCTGCATTTAAGCAGCAGTTAGAAGACAAATATTGGTCGAAATTGGCTCAATGCGCTTCTTATCTTGATGAAGAACGGCTGAAAAAATTGAGAAAAGCTCTCGATTTAGCTTTTCGAGCCCATGATGGGCAGTTCCGATTTTCTAATGATCCTTATGTCGATCATCTTGTTGAAGTAACCAAAATTTTAGCTTCTTACCATTTGGATTCCACTACTTTGTGTACTGGGATGTTGCACGATTTAATCGAGGAAGAAACTGGTGTTAGTCTTGACTATGTGACTGAGCAGTTTGGTAAAGAACTTAGTAATTTAATTAACGATGTCACCAATCTTACTAAGCGTTTTGCCAGCGAAACTGAAAATTTAGAAAATAAAGATCGACGCCAATCGAAAGAATTTACTCGCTTGGGAGGCAAAGAGGCTGCCGACGAAAATTTGCGCAAAATCTTTTTGGTCATTGCTCGTGATTTGCGTGCCATTTTAGTTAAATTTGCCGATCGCTTACACAATCTTCGTACTTTAGAATTTTGCAAAGTTGATTTGCAGAAAAAGATTGCGCAGGAAACTTTAGATATTTTCGCTCCGCTAGCTTCGCGTTTAGGGGTTTGGGAGTTTAAAGCTGAATTAGAAAATTTATCTTTTCGGTATGCACTACCGGAAGAGTATCTGGCACTCAATCGCGATTTAGAAGAAGTGCGCCCTGCTTTTGTCGCTGTCATGGACAAAATCGTAGCAACTTTAAAAGAAAATCTGCGAGAATTAAATGTAGAAAACGAGTTAGAGTATCGTTTTAAACATCTTTACAGTATTTATCGTAAAAAGGTGCGTTCTCATAAAAGTTTATCCGAAATTTACGATCTAGCGGCCATACGCGTTTTAGTGCCTACAGTAGAAGATTGCTATATGATTTTCGGTTTAGTGCACTCTTTATGGTCTCCCATGCAAGGACGCATTAAAGATTATATAGCTCATCCTAAGCCTAATAATTACCGTTGCCTGCATACTACGGTTATAGGACCTGATGATGTGCCAGTAGAGATCCAGATTCGTACTTTTGAAATGCATAAAGTTAACGAAGTTGGCGTGGCCGCTCACTGGGCTTACAAAGAAGGCAAAGTGAGCGCCGATAAGAGTCGGCGTGATATCTTCGCTGAATTGTATCCGTGGATTAGAGCTCTCTTTGATTGTAGTCATGAAGATGAAAGCGATGTCGGTGAACATGCCAAGTTTAGTGTACCTTCTAATGAAGTTTTTGCCTTCACTCCCTTAGGCGATGTTGTCAATTTGCCCATGGGAGCAACACCTATTGATTTTGCTTACCGAGTACATAGCGAAGTAGGTAACCGCTGTGTGGGAGCCTTAGTCAATGGGCGTATAGTACCGCTTACTTATAAGTTATCTACTGGCGATCAAGTAGAGATAAAAACGGCCAAAAATGGTACTCCTTCGCGCGATTGGTTGCGTATTTGTACGAGTCATCAAGCTTTAAGTAAAATCCGCGGTTGGTTTAAACGAGAGCGCCGGGAAGAAAATATCATCTGCGGACGGGAAGCGGTGAAGGCTGAACTGAAGCGCCTTCGTTTAGAAGACCTTCTCAACAATGAAGAAATTATGCTCAAAGCTGCTCAACAGCTAAGCTTTGTCAGCGGTGATGACTTATTGGCCAGTATAGGTTATGGTGAAACTTCTGTTTTGCAAGCTGTCAGCCGTCTGCAGAATGCTCTGCCTAAAACTGAAGTTGCGCCCGAAATCCCTCTGCCGGAAAATTCGCAGGCTGCCGCTAAGCGTTCAGGATCTGGACGAGAAGTTATTGTTGAAAATATTGATACCCTTTTAACTAAGATGGCCCGCTGCTGCATGCCCGTGCCCGGAGATGATATCATTGGATATATTACGGTCGGCAGTGGAGTCTCTGTACATAGGGCTGATTGCGTTAATTTCGCCCATCTGTCCAAAGTGCATCCTGAGCGCGTTGTTCAATGTGCCTGGAATACTTCTTCTGTGCAGGCTAGTAAAACTTACTGGGTTCATATTGTCATTGAAGCGTGGGATCGCTCTGGATTAGTTGGTGAAGTGTTGGCGTGTCTTAGCGATATACGGATAAGTGTAAAATCTTGTCAGGCGCTTACAGTTGGCGATAAAGCCAAGATAAAGCTTTCTGTTGAAGTTACTGGCAACAAGCAGCTGGAAGAAGCCCTTAAAAGATTAGGGGGAGTAAAGAGTGTATTTTCGGCAGTTCGTTCTAAAAACAGATAAATTTCTACTGCACTGAAGAAGGGCAGGGTTGCTCTAGTTTCAACAGAAAGTATAGCAGTATGCGTGCAGTTGTTCAAAGAGTCTTAGGCTCTAGCGTGGAAGTAGATAATCAGGTTGTTGGCCAAATAGGGCAGGGACTTTTAGTTTTAGTAGCTGTTCATTGTGATGATACTGAGAAAGAAGCTGACTGGCTAGCTCATAAAATAACTCATCTGCGTATCTTTTCCGATGAAAATGATAAGATGAATTTGAGCGTTTCCGATATCGGCGGGCAAGTATTAGTCGTTTCTCAGTTTACCCTTTACGGCGATTGTCGCAAAGGTTTGCGTCCTAGCTACAGTCATTCAGCGGCGCCTCAAGAAGCTTCGCGCCTCTATTCCTATTTCGTAGAAAAAATCAAATCTTGTGGTTTAGAAGTTCAGGAGGGAGTCTTTCAGGCTCACATGCTGGTTAGTTTAGTTAATGACGGTCCAGTTACCATTATAATCGATACCCCTAGCATAACTAAGTGAGGTTAGTTTACCGTGGCTTATAAAGTTTTTGTAGTTGACGATTCCAAGTTTATGCGCATGATGCTGGGAGAAGTTATTACTTCTATGGGATGTGAAGTCATCGAAATAGACAGCGGGCGGCGCGCTGTAACCATGTATGAGCATTATAAGCCTGATTTGGTGACTTTAGACATTCTGATGCCTGAACAGGATGGTATTGAAACGCTTAAGCAGCTTTTTGATACCGATCCTAACGCTAAGGTTGTTATGGTGACGGCATTGGGTATGGAAGATTACATTAAGCAGGCGATGGAGCTAGGGGCCTGTGGTTTTATTGTGAAGCCTTTTTCCGCTGAGCAAGTAGAAACAGTACTTTCGGAAGTCTTAGGCGATCCTTCTTTGCACATTTCGGCTGATGAATTTTAACAGTTCATTGGCAGGCTGGTAGCTCAAAGCTCAAATTATAGGGGCGCTCAGTACCGCTATAACTCTGCCTTTGTGGCATTTCAATTGAGCTTGTTCGGCCGTTATTACATTAGAAAGTCCTCTAGTAGAAGAACGTTGCAGCAGACTGTGTTCAAGGGGCCATTTAGTTCCTGTTACGCTTATTTCTACTTTGCTGTCTAGGGCAATGAGCGAAAGAATCCACCCTTGGAAACCTCTCCAAGAGCGGTTTTTTTGTTGCAGTTGGCAAACTTGGCAGCCTGGCTCTACTAGAACAGTGTCTAGGCCTAATTCATCGGCTAATTGAAGTAAGCTGATAACATTAAATAAACAATGATCTAAACGGCCCCCGAGGGCGGCGGCTATGACAGCTTGATAAAAACCTAATCTGTGAGCGGCGCGCAGGGCCAGTTCCAGATCGCTGTAATTTTTGTCACAAGGAAAAGTTAAGACTTGCTGACAACTTTTCTGCATGTCAGCTAGAACATTTTGAGGCAAAGAATCGAAATCGCCCAGCATTATATCTGGATGCAGTCCGCTTTTCTGTAGATAGAGCGCTCCGCGGTCGGCAGCAATAATACAGTCGCCGATTCTATACAATTTATATAGCCAGTCTGGGGGGGGAGGGGAGCCGCCGCCTACAATAAAAGCCCGATTAAAAGCAGAAAAATGGCTACTTTCTAGAGTGTCCATAGGCCTCCATAGCTTTTTTGAGAGTAGGAACTAACAGATACAACACTAAAGCAGAAGGCAGAAGAAAAGTGCAATTATAACTCAAAGACCACAACCAGGGTGAAGTTGGCAGCTGATCTGATGAGAGAAATAGCTTGATAAAGATAACTCCCGAAAGAGTATGACAAAATAATCGCACCGATACTGCAGCCAGAACGGAAAGCCAAGAGCGATTTTTAAAAACAGGCAACCCGGCTACAGCTAAAGAAGCATAAGCCAAAGGATAATCGAGAAAAAACTGCAGAGGATGGAATATCACTGGCTCTTGTAAAGCGTGCAAGCTGCCATAAATAAGGCCAGCCGCTGCTGCTTTAAAGCTTCCCTTGCTCACAGCTAACAGGAGCAGAGGTAGCATATCCAGAGATATCTGTCCCCCGTTAGGCATAACTGGTAAATTAAAAAAGGCCAATAAAAGCGACAGGGCGACGGCAGCGCCAACCTCGGCTATGCCTCGCCCTGACTCACGCAGCGGCCTGGCTAAATATTCAGCCATAACGCTGACCTTCCAAAAATAACGAGATTGTCAGCTTACTCAGCCTGACTATTTTTCCAAGAACGCAGGCAGCGAGTGCATACTCTGATCGCTTTGGGAGAACCTTTTACCATAACAACAATCTTCTGCAGGTTGGGCAGCCAACGGCGGCGAGTACGACGATTAGAGTGGCTGACCATATTGCCAGTGGAAGGGCCTTTACCGCAATGAGCGCAAACTCTGGACATGTTTTTTGTTCCTCCTGTATGTCCGTGCTCTTCTGTGCGCACGGTTCCGGGGAGCCGGACGAACGAGAAAGACTTCTTGACAAGCTATTGAAAAAAATAGAAAGATGTACAATAGCGGGGGTATTCTACCACAACTGCATTTTCTTGTCCAGATCGAAACTCTGAGGCCTGCTTTTTTTTAAGGCTTAAAGCTAGTACGTCAGTCTAAAAACGTTCTGTTGCTAACTACTAACATGTGGCAAAATTAGAACTAAACATATTTTGCCTCTCTTTTAATTGATACATATATGCTATTATGCATCTATTAATTTTTACGGCGTTTAATATTTCCAAAGAAGGGGCTATTCTATGGATTACACTGAACATGTTGGCTGGTTTTTTAAAAGACGCAATTTTTGGAGCTGTTTAGCTAAAATGGGACTCTTGTTTTTTACAATTTTTGGTCCTTTGTGCTACAGCGCAGAGATAACTAGAGAGACTGTTAAAAAAGGGTCCGCTGAAGCTGAAATGCCTCTGTTCACTTTTGATAATTGCTGCTCACGCAGTATTATGCTTTGGCTTTGCTGGATCAGCATGTCATTTATACCTGCGTTGTTGGGTGTCGTGCTTATTCTGCTCGATTACACGCCAGCGGCTAAATTCTTTACTGGGATTTCTACCTTTTTATCGCTTGTTTACCTACCTGCTTTCCTAATATGCGCAGCTTCCGGAGATGATAGCTCTTCAGTATATGGCAAATTCTTTAGTCTCCCCTGGGTGGGATTGCCCAAATATTATGGATTAGTTTTTATTTACGCTATTTGGACAGGAGTGGTCAGTGCGGTTATGATTCTGCCCATTTCCTTCGTTATGCTCGGCATTGTTGCTATAGGATTAGAAAAATTTGCTTTAGCAATTATTATGCTGCTGCCAGCAATTTTTTTGGCTTTAATGATTAGTTTTGCCGCTCATGCTTATGCTTTCGCTTCTGTGGCTTCTCTAATTGGTACTTACATGCGCACATATAAAGAACTGCTTTTAGCTAAAAATATTGTCCGTCCTGAAGCTTTTTTATTGGAAGGAAGTTTTGAAGAGTAGACGACCAATGCCCTAATCGTTTTTTTAGGAAAAAATCAGCTATTCTTGAACTACTTGTACTTCTATACGTGTATACGATAAAGGAATAGTGTATATAACTAGTAAATAAGAGAGAGTTAAATTTTGGTTAAATTCAGCTAAGGAGAGACTGTATGCAGTTTTTAAAGCCAATTAATTATATAATGGATGCCCCTCAAATTGTCAAAAAAATTTTTATTTTATTGATATTCACCATCTTCATCATAACTATTCCGGCTGTTGGTGGCTATACCGTAAAAATTATTAAAAATATACGCAGCGGTAAATTGGAGCTTCCTGATCTTGAATTCGGAGATTTCTCCGAGCTTTTCAGCGAAGGATGCCGTGTATTTCTGCAAATGTTCCTGCTTATGCTTCCTGCGGTTATTTTCATAGGCATAGGCATGGCGATTATGTTTACGCAAGACAGCCCTATGCTGGGCATAGTCTTTATTATTATTGGACTGGTGGGAGTTTTTATAGCTAGTTACTTGTCATCGGCAATTTTTTGTTTGGCTGCCAAAGACTCTGACTGGATGTTGATTAAGTTCGACAAAATTCATAGTATTATGTACAGCGAAAACGCTTCTTACCTGAAACTGTTCGCCTTCATTTTCGTTTGGAATATAATATTTAATGCTGTGAGTATGGTACCGATTGTTGGTATCGTGATCCCCATGCTGCTGGTTTTTGTGCAGGGCGTTTTGTGTGGAGAGTACATGAGATTAGTCGATCCTGAAGACAATGCTACTGAAGCTTATGATATTGGTTCAGGTTCTGATAAGATAAAGTCCGATTCTGCATACTTCAGCTAAAAAAAACATAATTTGGAGCAGATGTGGCGAAAAATTAAACATCTGCCCCACTGGGGTATATTTTACCGTAAGTATCTGTAACGTTAAAAGCTGCTGGAAATAAGTTTCAGCAGTTTTTTTTATATCGATAATTTATTGAAGAGGAGCCAAACTTAGTTAAGTTTAATACTTCATTCTGTATGAAGTGCTGGTCCCCGTACTGATCGTATTCTTTGCATATAAAGTTGTGCAGATAAAAAAGCTGTATCTAGAACAGAACTGCGGCCTCTCGTCTGCAGATTGTATAAGTTATATGATGACAATGCTTAGTTAACGTCAATGATAGAGGGCCAAATTTTTTTTAATTGGTAAGATGGATGAATAATAAGCGAGTTCTTGCGCTTGGACTATCTTTAGCTCTATTTTTGGGCGGGCTGGCTCAAGCTGACACAGGAGAAGGCGGTGCCTCTGGTTGTGGATCTGGGCGCATTGAGGCTGCTGATGGCCGGAATTCTGCCGTAAAAGCCCCTTCATCTGAATATAAGTTGGAAGCAGATCAAGCATCTTTAGATCTTGAGCATCCAGCTGATCATTATGTCTCGACGCGCAGTGAGGCAGAAAAATCGAAAACTGCTTCAAAAGATTTAGAAGGCTTTGAACAGAAGAGTCTGTTAGAAATGCAGATTATAGACGGTTCCGGAGCGGTGCGCCAAATGGAACGTTCTGTAACTGGAAGCGATAAGTTCGATCTTAACAGTGCTATAGGGGCCTATACTTTAGAGAACAGTATAAGTAAAGCTATGCGTCAGAACTCTAAAGTCAGAGTGGCCGATGAACGAATTGTCCAAGCTAACGCTCAGTACGGACAAAACAAAACTCAGAAGAATTTAAAATTTATTGTTAACGATAAAACTACTTGGCAAAACAGACAAGTTAGCGGTAATAGAACAACATTAGAGGCTCTAACTAACCAGCTTGATGCTTCCCTGCAGCTTTTGCTCACCACTTTCGGTCAAATTGAGAAGCAGATTGCTGCTTCTTATTTGCAGATAGGAGTGGCTGCTCTCGACGCCGCTTCTGTACGTCACGATCTAGCTTATGCGGTTAAGCGCGATTTCTTTAACTGCCTTAAAGCTGAAGCTCAGGTCGATGTAGCTAAGCTCAATCTTCAAGTTTGTGAAAAGAACCTTTCCGACTCAAAAAGGCTATATCGCCGAGGTGTTATGGCCCTTTATGATGTTATTCAGGCTGATCTTCAGGTGACTGAAGCTCATGAACAGTTGGAACGCAGCTACAGCGGGGTTCAATCTGCTAATGCAGCATTTTTAAGCGATTTAGAGGAGCGTGTGGCCGGTGAAGCTAGCACTGCTCCTTTATATTTTCAGCCTCCTAAGCCTATAGAAGTCGATCCTTTATGTCGTCTTTCCGATCTGCAGGAACTGGCCATGCGCCGTCGGTTTGAAATTCTCAGTCTTGATCGGAGTATAGAAGTTGCTGAAAAGGTTAGAGAAGCTGAAAAATGCAGCAATCTCCCTCAATTGCTCTTAGCTGCAGATTATATCTTCTCGCCGGGATATCGCACTTATCCCTGCAGTATGTATCAGCTTAGTTTGAATGTTAATTGGTCAGTTTGGGACGGAGGTCTTAAAAAACAGAAGCTGATAGAGCTTGACTCACAAATCCGCTCCTTAGAGGCCTCCCGCGATCAGCTTTGCAATAGTATACGCTTAGAAGTGGAGCAAGCTTGGATCGACTTTAATCTTTCTGCTGTTGTATTGAAGACCGCCCGTCAGCGTGTGGAAGCTGCTTGGGTTTACAGCGATATGGCCAGACAGCGTTTTTTAAACGGTTTGGGAACTTCTTTGGAAGTACAGAACAGTTTGAAGAGCTTGAACGATGCCCGTGTGGCTTACGTAGTGGCCTCTTACGATCGTGATTTAGCTTTTGCCACTATAGAACACAGCGTGGGGTGTGATTTCCCTAACCGCCGACTAGAAGTTTTACCCGAGTTGTTAGAAGCTCCAGAACAGCCTTAATTAACTAAAGCTATCGATTTCTATCAGGAGATATATATGAACTTTTCCCGCAAGTTTACTTTTTATGTAACGGCTGCGGCTTTGGGCCTAAGCCTAATAACGTCCGGCTGTTCCGGTGATACTGCTAAAGAGCAGGGCGGCAGTTCTGCGCAAACAGAGTCTTCCAGCAGTTCCTCTACTGACAAAAGTAGTAAAAACGGTAAAGAGGCCGCTACTACGACTGCTGCGGCTCCTGCTCCGGCCGTAAATGCCGTGAAGATCGGTACTGTAGAACAGAAATTTACTCGCGAATGGCCGGCAGAACTTAAATATTCCAGTACGGTAGACGTCAAAGCCCGCGTCGTTGGCACTTTACAGGACTTTTCTTTTAAAGAGGGTTTTAAAGTAAACGCCGGGCAAGTCATTTTCCGCATAGACGACGCTCCTTATGTGGCAGCTCTTCAAGGAGCTCAGGCACAAGTCTCTCAATGTCAAGCTGATCTAGATTATGCTAAGGCTCAGGTCGATGTGCGCCGCGCAGAAGCCGATCTGAGCTCGGCAAAAGCCGATTTAATACGAGCTCAGCAAGACGTCGACCGTTACAAACCGCTGGCTGTCAACGGTGTTATTCCTACCCAGACTTTGGATAACGCTGTAGCTCAGCGCGATGTAGCTCAAGCTCGCGTCGATTCAGCTCAGGCAACTCTGCACAATACTGAACTTTCGTCCAGGGCCCAAATAGAAGTAGCTAAGGCTAATTTAGAAGCAGCCCAAGCGCAAGTAACTCAGGCTAAGCTCAATATCGGTTACTGCACTATTACTTCACCTATTACAGGTGTTATAGGTGAAATTAATGTTTATCCTGGTAACTTAGTAGGACAAGCCGGCAGTCAACAGGTTTTAGTAACTATATCTTCGCTCGATCCAATTTACTGTAATTTTAGTTTGAGCGAAAAAGAGTACTTGTACATGATGGAACACCGCGGTTCTGGCGAGGTAGATTTCAATTTGGTACTCTCTGACGGTTCTGTTTACAAACACAACGGAAGTTTCAGCATGATTTCCCGTTCTCTCGATGCTAAGAGCGGTACAATTGCAGTGCGTATAGCTTTCCCCAATCCTGAAAGGCTACTGCGTGAAGGACAATTTGGACGCTTGCGTGTGACGAGCCGCGCTTCGGAAAAGGTTTTAGTTGTGCCTCAGAAGGCTGTTTCGACAGTACAATCGGATCACGCTGTATATGTAGTTGGAGCTAACAATATTGTCGAATCAAGAAATATCACTATAGGCAACGCCGTAGGCACCGACTTTATTGTCAAATCTGGACTTAAACCTGGCGAAATTGTCATTGTAGACGGACTTACTAAAGTACAGGCTGGGGCTGCCTGTGATCCTACCATTACTTCCGCTAATGCGGATGATTCTTCCGCCCAGGGTTAGGAGGGAGAACTGTGGCAAAATTCTTTATTCATCGACCGGTTTTAGCTATAGTGATCTCTTTGGTTATTTTGCTGGCCGGTTTGGTATGCATTTACAGTTTACCAGTAGCCCAATATCCGGAAATTACGCCTCCGGTTATTCAAATAGACGCCGATTATACTGGAGCTAATGCGCAAGTACTGGAAGAAACGGTCGCTTCCTGTATTGAACAGCAAATCAACGGTGCAGAAGGCATGCTTTACATGCGTTCAATCTGCGCTAATTCTGGTCACTATACTTTGCAGATCACTTTTGATCTATCGCGTGATCAAGATATGGCCATGGTTGACGTGCAGAACCGTCTGTCAAAAGCTACGTCGCTGCTCCCTTCTGAAGTTAACCAATCTGGTGTTAGCGTTAAGAAGCAGTCTACTCAGCAGTTGATGTATCTGAACTTTTATTCAAAGGACGGTTCTCGCGACGACCTGTTCGTTAGTAACTACTGTGTTATTAATATTATTGATCAGCTGGCGCGCTTGAATGGTGTAGGCTCGGTGGCCATTATGGTAGGTCAACGTGATTACTCTATGCGTCTTTGGATAAAACCTGACATCTTATCTAAGCTGGGTGTGACTGTTGACGATATCGTCAACGCTATTCAGTCGCAAAACGTTCAGGCTGCTGCCGGCTCAATAGGTGATCCTCCTCAGGAAACTGGAATACAGTTCCAGTATCCAGTCAATGTTAAAGGACGCTTAGTTACACCTGAAGAGTTCGGCAATGTTATTATTCGGACTCAGTCTAACGGCGCTTATTTGCGAGTTCGTGACGTTGCCCGTGTTGAATTGGGAGCTAATACTTATTCTAGTGAAGGTCAGTTTAACGGAGGCAGTTCAGTATTGGTGGCTATTTATCAGCAGCCCAGTGCCAATGCTGTAGCTTTAGCCAAAGACGTCAGGGCTAAGCTTGTAGAATTGTCCAGTTCTTTCCCCGCCGGCCTAGATTATAAGGTAACTTATGATGCCACTATTTTTGTAGTGAAATCTATCGAAGAAGTGGTGCAGACTCTATTCGAAGCTATTGTTTTAGTTTTGATAGTAGTTTTTGTGTTTTTAGGTAATTTTAGGGCTACTTTAGTGCCGATTTTAGCGGTGCCTGTGTCCTTGGTCGGTACCTTTGCTGGTTTTGCTGCTCTAGGTTTCTCCATCAACTTGCTGACTATGTTCGGTATGGTGTTGGCTGTAGGTATTGTTGTAGACGACGCTATTGTAGTAGTAGAGGCCGTAGAACTTCACATTGAACATGGTCTGTCGCCGATGGAAGCTACAGAAAAGGCTATGGATGAAGTCTCTGGTCCTGTAGTGGCCATTGCTTTAGTGCTCTGCTCCGTATTTGTGCCTGTAGCCTTTATGGGCGGTATGACCGGCGTCATGTACGAACAGTTCGCCGTTACTCTGGCTGTTTCAGTATTGCTGTCAGCTTTGGTGGCTCTTACTATGACGCCGGCTTTATGCTCCATGCTGTTGCGTCCTCGATCTGAAAAAGGTGTAATCGACTTCTTGTTTGGCTGGTTCTTTAAACTGTTCGATATGGTTTTTGGCTGGCTGACCAAAATGTATACTTCCATAGTGCGGTTTTTGGTGACTAATTTGATTGTCAGTTTTGTGATAATCGGTGCTGTTTACTATGGAGCGTACTATTTAATGTCGACGACTCCTACGGGCTTTATTCCTATTGAAGACCAAGGTACGATTATAGTCAGCTGCACGCTGCCTTCAGGCGCTTCTTTAGAGCGCACTAAGGCGGTCGTAAAAAAACTGAACGATATTATGATGAAGCACAGTGATGCCGTAGAGAATACTATAGGCTTAATCGGCTACAATATTATGCAGGGCAATATGTCCAGCAACTCTGGCGCTTCTATTGCTATTTTGAAGGACTGGGATCTGCGTAAAACTCCTGAAACTCAGCTGCGCGGTTTGATGGCCGCTTTGACTAAAGAAACAGCTGAAATAAAGGAAGCTTCCACTGTTGTATTCTGTCCTCCGCCTGTCCCCGGTTTGGGTATGTCGTCGTCCTTGACTATGGAATTCCAAGATCGTAGCGGCGGCGAAATTATGCCCATGTTTTTGGCTGCCAAAGATTTTATTGCCCAGATTAATCAGCATCAAGAGGTATTCGCTTCTGCCTACACTATGTTCAATCCAGCCATTCCTATGCTGAAGGTTGATATCGATCGTGACAAATTGCAGAATTTAAATATACCAGTTAAATCGGCTTTCTTAGCTATGCAGATTAACTTAGGTGGTTACTTCATCAACCAGTTCAACCAGTTCGGGCGTACTTGGCGAGTTATGATGCAGGCTGAATCAGAATATCGCCGCAACCCCAGCGATATAGGTTCTATATACTTGCGCAGTCAGAATGGCAATATGGTTCCTTTGAGTACAGTCAGTACGGTAACTCAAATTACCGGTCCCGAAGTTGTATTAAGATATAACCTGTACCGCGCTATAGAACTTAACGCCAATACTAAGACTGGTATCAGCTCCGGTCAAGGTATCGCAGCTTTGGAAAATTTAGCTTCTAAATTGCCTAATCAGTACGGATTTGAGTGGACGGGCATGGCCTACCAGGAGAAAGAAGCCTCAGGACAGACGGCAGTAATTTTGGGCTTAGGTCTAGTTTTTGTCTTCCTCTTCTTGGCTGCTCAATACGAAAGCTGGGGTATTCCTTTCGCGGTATTGCTTTCCATGCCAACTGTGGTATTGGGAGCTTTAATCGGAGTCAATGTCTCCGGTCTTGACTTAAATATTTACGTGCAGATTGGTATTCTGACTTTGATAGGTCTCTCTGCTAAAAACGCCATTTTGATCGTAGAATATGCTAAGGCTAACTATGACAATGGTATGGAGCTCATAGAGGCTACCGTCGAGGGAGCGAGAGTTCGTTTCCGTCCCATTTTGATGACTTCCTTTGCCTTCATTTTGGGTGTAGTTCCTCTAGCTAGAGCTGAAGGAGCTTCTGCCGTATGTCGTTCAGCACTGGGTATTTCAGTAATGTGCGGTATGTTGGCAGCTACTTTAATCGGTGTCTTTATTATCCCGGCTCTTTACGTAACTGTTCAGCGTATAGTAACGTTCGTTTCTGGCGGACATAAAGTAGCTTTAGCTTCTACTGAAGTGGTGGCCCCATCTGAGGTAGCGCCGAAAACAGCAGATAAGTCTGTTAAAGCTGTGGCTGTTGAGGAAAGTAGTAAAACAGAGTCTACGGCTGAAAAAGGCTCCGGAACTGCAGAAGTTGCTAAGCCTAGTCAGGAAGGCGGAGTTCCGTCGAATGAAGGGGCTAACAAAATAGATCTGAACAAGTCGTAAAATTTTGTTCTTAATTCGCAATTAAGAGCGGAACAGCTTGCTCTTGAGTTTTGTACTCTTGAGTGAGCTGTTTTTTTTTTCTAGTATTATAGGTATGGATAAATATTTAAAGCTACTGATAATTGTACTAGTGTTTATCATGGCCGTTTTTTTATTCTGGAGCGGTCATAGGCCTTCGCTCATTAGTGACTGGGTAAAAAATTATGAGCATTTCCGAAATGTTCACCGAAGATCGGATAATTTAGAAAATTTAACTGATACTTTAGGAGCGTTTTTAAAAAAAGGGCAGCTAGGACAGTTAACAGAGGCTGATAATTTAGAAGCTTTCAGAAATTTTTGGCCGGATATAGTGCCTCTTGTAGTAAAAGAAAATTTTTCCAGACGCGGACAAAAAAATAGTGCCGAATATATGAGGCAGCTGCATTCGATGTTTCCTAGCTGTATGACAGATGAGGCTGAACATATTTATCAATTTCTTTTTGCTAATGGTTTAGGAAAAAATAGTTATATAAATTTATCCAGAAGCTTATGTTTTGAACGTTTAGAACGTGCGGGAAGTCGTCTGGCTCCTGAGGGCAATAATCAAGTCCCTTGGATAAAATGTCCTCTGAGTGCGGAAAATTATATTCTCAATTTAACTGAGAAAAAATTAAGCTGTCCTTATCATCGACTGTCGTTTAAGTATCCGGATCATTTAGTTGTATGCCGTCCAGATGAAATATATCGTCAGCTGGCTATGGGATATTACAATTACAATCGTCTCCATAGACTAGACAAAGTACTTTTAGGACAAGGTGTAGCTGCTGCTAAGAAGGGAGAAAGAGTGGCGGATATAGGCTGCGGAGTGGGATGCTATGTTTGGAGCTTAGCTGAAGGGGTTGGTAAGGAAGGTCTTGTTTACGCTCAGGATGTCGACGAAAGTGTACTGAACTTTGTAGATTTTGTTAAAAACAAGCGCTCTGCTGACAATGTTAAAATTTGCTTAGCTCAGCGTGATGAACCAAATTTGCCGGAAGGGGGGCTCGATCGTATTTTTATGATTGATGTGCTAAATGTAATCGTTGGCATCGATTATAAAGTAATGGGTAAGGCTTCTCCTAAAGCTAAGCAGTATCTAAAACAGCTCACAAGTTGTTTAGCTGAAAACGGGAAATTAGTAGTTATTGATTTTACACCTTACGAGAATCGTCCTCATTTAGCCCAGGAACAGGTGAGGCGACTGTTTCAGGAATTTAATTTGGAATTGATAGCGGAAGAAGAAGCTGCTTCAGAGCCTTCTTCAATGTATGCTTTAACTTTCCAGCGAAAAATAAGCCCAGGGCAGTAAGTAGAGTGAGTGTATGATTAGAAACTTCGACTTAGAACTTATACGCGGTGTTGGAATTTCTATTTTACTGGCAGTAGTTTGCTATTATTTGTTCAGATGGTTTTGCTACAAATATAAAACTAAAATTCAGCTAGTTCAGTCTATGCAGGAACACTGGCGACCTTTTCTTTTGATTGTAGGTTTTCTGATTCCCATTCTAAATTCTTGTTATTTTATTAACTCTCTTGCCCCATTTTATGAAGAATGCTACACCGCTTTGCTGTTAGTTTTGGTAGCCATGGGCGGAGAAGTTTTACTCTATGTTTTGGAGCGAATCAACATAAGTTTGAAAGTTCCTAAAACAATTTGGAACGTTTCTTTTTATGTGCTCAGGTTTTTGCTTTATTTCTTATTAGTTAATGTCGCCTACAGAAATATGCTGCAGCAGGAAATAATTGAGGGCGGTTTCTTTGTGGCCTCCTGTTATACTGCAGCCGTCTATATGGTGTTGAAGTTCGCTTACAATTTCGTTTTTGAAGATATAAATTTTAAAAACGAACTGCTTAAAGCCATTATAAACAGAATAAAAATGCCTTGTTATGTGCTTGTCTGTATACTGACAGCTATGTATGCCTGGACATGGGCTCCGAGCACTTTTAAAAAAACAATTGATTTAATAAAATATCTCGATATAGCTTTGGCTATCGATTTATGCACTGTTGCTTTAGAGTCGATTTTTATTCTGATTTTTGATTACTATCTAACTAAAATAAAATCGATAGTGATATCGAAGCTAATTCAAGATCTCAGTCGTTTAATTGCTTACGTTATTTTATTGTTGGTCATACTGTCTACAGCTTTTAATGTTAATCTTTCTTCTCTTTTAGTAAGTTCAACAGTTATTTCTGTGATTGTAGGTTTAGCTTTACAGGAAAGCATGGGAAACTTTGTGGCCGGTATACTTTTAGACTTTGCTCAGCCTTATAAAACTGGCGATTACGTGGAGATCGGCGGCGTAGCTGGTAGAGTTGAAAGCATAGATTGGCGTTCAACAGTGCTGCGTTTAGTGACTGGAGAGTGTAATGTCCTACCGAATTCTATTGTGGCTAAATCAACAGTAAAGAATTACTCTTTTCCAACTTCACGTCAGGCCCGCTCTTTTGTAATCGGTATCGCTTATGATCACTCTCCCGATTTGGTGCGGCGCGTCATTTTGCAAGCTATTGATTCTGTTTCTGAAGTTTTGAAAGATCCAAAACCTGTAGTGTGGCTTATAGACTTTGCCGATTCTAGTATGAATTACAAAGTTTTTTATTGGATAGAAGATTTCAGTTGTGGTTTAACTATAGATTCAAAGGTGCGTGAATCAGTTTGGTACTATCTGAAGCGTGAAAATATCAATATCCCCTATCCTATAACTTCAATTTTAGAAAATAATGAGCCTTCTGTATCAAATGATACGGAAATTATTAAAGAGTTTATAAGTCGACTGGATATAATGCAGGGAGCTTCGGAGGCTTATGTATCAGCTTGTGCTCAGAACTCTCAAATAAAATTATATGGACCTGGTGAATGTCTGTATCCTAAAGATAATTTAGGTAATAAGGATATTGCGGCTATAGTAAAAAAAGGCCGTTTACGTATGACAATGTTAGCTAAAGGTGAAGAGCAGACTAAGGAAACTAAAAAAATTGATTTAGGGACAGGGGATATATTTAGTGAAATTTTGGCTGATAGCCAGCATTTTGAAACTAAAGTTTATGTAGTAGAGGAAGCAGAATTAGTAACTTTTACTTCTGAACAAATCAGCCGACTGTTTAAGTTGTATCCTGAAAGCAAGAGAGAGATTGCTAAGCATTTTGGCATTCAATAGAACAGCTGTATTTTTTTTATTTAAGTACTTGACAGCAGCTAAGCTGAGCAGTAATATACTCGAGCAGTCGCGATGAGGCGACGCAAAAAAGT
>JBJEGD010000027.1:0-37520 GCA_051874735.1 Candidatus Bruticola sp.
ACGCCGATGGTACTGCCCTGGTGACGGGGTGGGAGAGTAGGGAACCGCCGGAATTGTATTTAAGCCCGCTAGGTTTTTTCCGGCGGGCTTTTTTTTTGCGCTAAGTGACGCCTTTGCTTTGCTCCTCCGGCTTGGGCACAGGCCTGCTGCTTGAACTCTATGTTCGTCGGTTAAGACTGGTTGGGCTAATATCTTTTTATATAATATTGTTGGAAAATTTGAACTTCAGCTGGTAATAACGAATAGTAGCAGCAGGTCAATAAATATATTTTATAAGATGATTTTTAGTCTTTAGTTATTTTTTTTGTTGATTGTTCAAAATATAATTAATTATCGATAAAAAAATATTTTTTTAGACTTGATTATATTATATGTTTTCGATAAAATTTTATCTAATGGCGGGCTTGTGGGGATAAGCTTCGTCAGCTTTAAATTCTAGTAAGGGCGGTTGTTGTATTTTTTGCTCAACAGAAAACGGAACAAGCCGCGCTTTCTTGTTTTTTTTTGTGTGGCAATGGGATTGCAGAACAAAAATGCCAACCTAAACGGGTGAGCAGTAGTTCTCAAGCATTGTAGGGAAATCTATTCTGCAGAGGAGACCTCGAAAAAGTGAAAGATGTTTGCAAGTGCGGCGGAAGCTGCCTTGAGTCGACCGATCCAAGATTCGAGGAACTTGGAAGGTTCATCGATTCTTATAACGGACAAATTGGTATCACTATGCCTGTTCTTCAAGAGGCTCAGCGTTTATTCGGTTATTTACCTTTAGAGGTGCTGAAATTTATATCTACCAAAATTCATGTACCAGTAGCTGAGTTGTACGGCGTCGCTACTTTTTACAGTCAGTTTTCTATTAGTCCTAAGGGTAAGCATCAGATTGGTGTGTGTTTGGGCACCGCTTGCTACGTACGCGGAGCTCAGAAAGTGTTAGATAAGCTTCGTGCTGAGCTCAACATTGAAGTCGGCGGCACTACTCCGGATGGCCGCTTTACGCTCGAAGCTACTCGTTGCTTAGGATGCTGCGGTTTAGCGCCTGTTATGATGATCGACGGCGAAGTTTACGGAAAGTTAGAAGACGTTTCCGTTATCGGCGAGATCCTGAAAAAATACGAATAAGGAGAGCGTTTAGGCATGACGGATATCGATTTGAAGGCTCTAAAAGAAAAAGCCTTAAAAGTTATGAATGGCGAGAAGACTCGTGTCGTTGTCGGTATGGCTACTTGCGGTATTTCGGCCGGTGCTCGTCCTGTTCTTGATGCTCTTAAGAGCGAATGCGTACTTAAAAACGTTGATAATGTTCAGGTATGTCTTACCGGTTGTATCGGTATGTGTACTTATGAGCCTTTGGTTGAAGTTTTTGTACCTGGTCAGCCCAAAGTTACTTACATTCATATGAATCCAGAGAAAGCTGCCCGCGTTGTTGAAGAACATTTAAAAGGCGGTCAGGTTGTCGAAGAGTACACCATTGCTGCAGATCCTTCTAATAACGCTAAATGCTTGGAAGACTTAAAGTTTTATGCTAAACAGAAGCGTATCGTTTTGCGAAATTGTGGTATTATCGATCCCGAGAATATCCAAGAATATATAGCTAAAGACGGTTATGCTGCTTTGCAAAAGGCTCTCTTGGAAATGACTCCTCAGGACGTCGTCGACGAAATTAAAAAATCTGGTCTGCGCGGCAGAGGTGGCGGTGGTTTCCCTACCGGTTTGAAATGGAGTTTTGCCGCTCCTAATAAAGCTGATCAAAAATATATCATTTGTAACGCTGATGAGGGAGATCCTGGGGCTTTTATGGATCGGTCCGTTTTGGAAGGCGATCCGCACGCAGTTTTAGAGGCTATGGCTATTGGCGGCTATGCTATTGGAGCAACAAAGGGTTACGTTTATGTGCGCGCTGAATACCCTGTGGCCGTTGATCGTCTGAAAATTGCCATAAATCAGGCTAAAAAGTTGGGCGTTTTAGGCGACAACATATTTGGTTCCGGATTTAGTTTCGATGTAGATATCCGCTTAGGCGCTGGTGCTTTCGTGTGTGGCGAAGAAACTTCCCTAATTTCCTCTATTGAAGGCAAGCGCGGTATGTCCAGAAATAAGCCTCCGTTCCCCGCCAATAAAGGATTGTGGGGCAAGCCTACTATTATAAATAACGTTGAAACTTTAGCTAATGTCGCTCAAATTATTAATAACGGTGCCGATTGGTTCCGCAGTTTTGGTACAGAGAAATCTCCGGGCACTAAAGTTTTTGCTTTAGGAGGTCGAATCAATAAGACCGGATTGCTGGAAGTACCTATGGGCGTAACTTTGCGCGAGGTCATTTACGATATCGGAGGCGGCTGTCCTGAAGATAAATCATTTAAAGCCGTCCAGACTGGCGGTCCTTCTGGCGGTTGTATTACTTCTGAGAATTTAGATACTCCTATCGATTTTGATGGTTTAGTGGCTATCGGTTCTATGATGGGCTCGGGCGGTATGATCGTCATGGACGAGAATAACTGCATGGTGGATATCGCTCGTTTCTTCCTCGACTTTACTGTTGATGAAAGCTGCGGCAAATGTACTCCTTGCCGTGAAGGCACGAAGCGTATGCTGGAAATTCTCGATAAGATTGTTTCTGGCCATGGTACTATGGAAGATATCAAAGCCTTGGAAGATTTGGCCGAGACTATTAAGAGTACTTCTTTGTGCGGTTTGGGGCAGACCGCTCCTAACCCTGTACTGTCAACACTCAAGCATTTCCGAGATGAGTATATAGCTCATGTACAGGAAAAGCGCTGCCCGGCCGGAGTCTGTAAAGCTTTGCTTGGCTATAAAATTACCGAACTTTGTAAAGGCTGCACAAAGTGTAAGCGTGTCTGTCCTGTGGCGGCTATCAGCGGTGACATTAAGAAGACTCACGTTATCGATCAGAACAAGTGCATAAAGTGCGGAGCCTGCAAGGCCAACTGTCCTTTCGGTGCTATTGTTAGAAAGTAAGGGGTATAGATAATGGCTAATGTTAACGTAACAGTTAATGGTATACACGTAAGCGTACCTGACGATTATACCGCTTTGTTGGCTGCACGCGCTGCAGGTGTAGATATCCCTACTCTCTGTTATTTAAAAGATATAAATGAGGTCGCTGCTTGTCGAGTTTGTGTGGTGGAAGTCGATATCAACGGCCGTCCTATGCGTAATCTGCCCGCTTCTTGTGTGCTTAAAGTTGAAGAGGGGATGAATATCCGCACAAATACACCTAAAGTGCGTAAGGCTGTAAAAACTAATGTTGAGCTCATTTTAGCTAATCACAAGCGCGATTGTTTGGAGTGCATTCGTTCAGGTAATTGTGAATTGCAAAAGCTCAGCCGTGAATTAGGTATTCGCGATATCCCTTACAAGGGAGAAACACGCGAGTGGCACATCGACGATCTGTCTCCTTCCGTTGTGCGCGATTCTTCTAAGTGCATTCTTTGTGGGCGCTGCGTGAGCGTTTGTCGCAACGTTCAAGGAATAGGGGTCCTCGATTTTACCAACCGAGGTTTCAAAACTGAAGTCGCCCCTGCCTATAATTTTAGTATGCGCGACGTAGAATGCGTCTATTGTGGACAGTGCATTCACGCTTGTCCTGTGGGCGCTTTGCATGAGCATAGTGATATCGACAAAGTTTTTGCTGTTTTGGCCGATCCATCTAAGCATGTTGTCGTTCAGACTGCTCCGGCAGTGCGCGCCTCTTTAGGAGAAGAATTCGGTCTGCCTGTGGGCACGAGAGTTACCGGCAAGATGGTAGCTGCTTTGCGCCGTTTAGGTTTTGACAAAGTCTTTGACACTAACTGGTCCGCCGATTTGACTATCATGGAAGAGGGGCATGAGTTGCTTAATCGTGTAAAGCACGGTGGTGTGTTACCTATGATAACCTCATGCTCTCCAGGCTGGATCCGTTATTGTGAAATGAACTATCCTGAGTTCTTGCCCAATTTATCCAGTTGTAAATCGCCTCAGCAAATGTTTGGGGCTATGGTTAAGTCTTATTACGCTAAGAAGATGGGACTCGATCCTAAAGATGTCGTTTGTGTATCGGTTATGCCCTGTACTTCTAAGAAGTTTGAATGTTCCCGCCCTGAAATGGAAGTGGACGGCATTCGCGACGTAGATATTTCCATTACCACTCGCGAGTTAGGTGACATGATAAAGCAGGCCCGTTTGCGCTTTGAGGCTCTCCCCGACGAAGAGCCTGATCCTCTCATGGGTGATTATACTGGTGCTGGTGTTATTTTTGGAGCTAGCGGAGGCGTCATGGAAGCCGCTCTGCGTACTGTGGCCGATGTTTTAACAGGTCAAGATCTTAAAGATATTGAGTATAAAGATTGCCGCGGTATTGCTGGTATCAAGGAAGCTAGCGTTACTCTGCCTATCGATGGTAAACCTACTGAAATTAAGTTGGCCATTGCTAACGGTACTAAGAATGCGGCTGCTTTATTAGATGCCATAAAATCTGGTGAGAAAGAGTATCACTTTATTGAAATTATGGCTTGTCCTGGCGGTTGTGTACACGGTGGCGGTCAATCGATCATTTCGGCTAAGCGTCGTCTCGATGTAGAACCGAGAGCCGCTCGCGCTGGAGCTCTCTATGCCGAAGATGAAGACAGACCTAAACGCAAGTCTCACAAAAACCCTGAAATTATTGCTCTTTACAATGAATTCTTGGGTGAACCTAATTCACATAAAGCACATCATTATCTGCATACGGAGTATGCACCCCGACCTTTCTATGTAAAGAATTAAATTATAGCTAAAACAATCAAGGGCTCCGCTGCTTTATAAGCGAAAGCAGGCGGAGCTGCTTGATGTTAAGCCAGAAGAGCAGCGCTGCCGAATTGCTGATTTGTTGTCAGTTTCGGAACGTTGCTTTTTAATTAGGTAGCAAATTTTTTGGAGCTAAAAAAGTGAAAACTAGAATCGGTATTTTAGGCGGTACTTTTAATCCTGTGCATTGTGGTCATTTACGCATAGGTATTGAAATTTGTGAACGAACTACAATTCAAAAAATTATGCTGCTGCCCAATTATCTGCCTCCTCATCGTGAGGCTCCTACTGTTTCGGCCCAAGATCGCCTAATGATGTGCTGCCTGGCTGCCAAGAGCAGCCCTATTTTTACTGTTAGTGATATAGAAATACAGCATAAAAGTCTTTCTTATACTATAGACACTTGCCAAAAATTGGTGCAACAGCATCCTGAGGCAGCCTTTTCTTTCATTACAGGTTCTGATTCATTAGTGCGATCTGTTTGGTACCGATTCGACGACATTTTAGAACTTTTAGAGTATTTTTATGTTGTACACCGTCCTGGTGTAGATTTGCTTGAGCTGAAAACAAAAATAGCTGAAATGAATTTAAAAAATGCACATAAAATTATGTGGTTTGAAGCTCCCGGACTCGATATCTCTTCTACCTACGTACGTCAACTGTTAGCTGAAGGGAGATCTGCTAAGTATTTGGTTCCTGACAGTGTCTTAGAGTATATAAGAGTGAGAGGCCTTTTTTAAATTTTATTTATAGTAAAGGGTGACTTTTTATCGATGCTGCTACAATAACTAGGGGGAGGATTTACATTTTTTGTTGAACGAGCCGTACAGGAGAAGTTCTCCTTAGTAAGATGGGCTTTTCTAAGTACTTATAGTTCTTTTTATTTTTTGGTGGGAAAGGAAAAGTACTGTATGTTATTTTACAAACGCAAATATAGACGGGCCTTCACTATTATTGAGTTGACTATAGTTTTAGCTTTGATAGCTGCTGTTTCTGTTTCTATAATCAGTTCATTTAAAAATAGACGTGAGAAAGAGTACCGTGCAGCTTGCCGTTCTTATATTTTGCGTCTGGCTAACTGGCTCGAGTCGAGTAAAGTTGAAGAAGGTGTTTACTTTAACCGGCATGGCGGCAAGTATGCTACCTATGCTAATACTCAAAAATTTGAAGAGTGGTACAAAAAACAATGTCCCTTCTATCGCTGCCCGTACGGCGATCCTGCTTACGACCGTAACCATGGCGGTAACAATTATGAGTATACTTACATCTTCGGCACTACTTACAGCGCTTTTACTATAACTTGCACCTGTACTCATCCTGATGGTTCATCTCCTCAGTATTCTAGTTTAGCTGCTGGTGGCTGGGTTCGTTAGTCAGTTTTCAGTCTTGCTAAAAGTAAAAACAAGCGGCGTCGGCTTATTAAGCTGGCGCCGCTTGTTTTATGAGCGCTTAAATTCAGACAACAAACGGTTACACGTATCTATTAAAACTTAAAGTTCAAATAGGTTGTGAACAAGTATCCTTGCCAATTAAAGGGATGAGCTCCCTGTTGGGGTCCATAGCTCAAGTTCAAAGCTGGAATGCCGGGACTAGCAAAGATTTCTTCGTCCATGCGGTCTTTGGTAGTGTAAAATTCGCCTAGAGCACCCCAAGACATATTGTCGGTAATATCCCAATCTAAACTAATGTTAGGAATACGCTGCTCTAAGTTAATAATATCGAAAGTGCTGGATCCTATAGCGTTAGCGTAATTGTTCATTACTCCTAAATGATCTAGGTGTCCATACATATCGATCGATTTATAGCCAGTATGAATGCGCAGGTTGTTAGTGATGTCATAATCAAGATTGACTTGCCAGGCATCGAGATAGAAGTTTACATAGTTTTGGCTTTCTGAACCGTATCTGGTGGGAGTGTTAATTAAGGAGGCTAACTGAGAGTGGCGGGTAAAGTGAGTGCTGCGGGCGCCTCCAGAAAGGGTAATGCAGCGCTTGCTTTTTTGGGGTTCGACTGGATATTTGAAGCCTGTGCTTAATTTCCAGCTGGTAGCTTTGCCGCGCGGATTTTCCAAAACTATTCCTAATTCGTTCTGACCGTCGCTAGCAAAAGTTTCTGGAGAAAATCCACAGAACACCGGATCCATGAAGCCGGGAGAGAAGCCTAAAACTGTGGTGTTGGGAGTTCCCGGAGCGATAGAATTGGCTGAGTAGCGAACGTCTTGGCAGGAAGTTTTTGTTTGTTCCAGATCTTTGTACTCAAATGAGAATATGCCGGTACGGCAGAAGCGCCAATCTAACTTGGCTGTCCAACCTTTGCGGTTATGAGTGAAAGTTTCGGTATCGTGCAAAGAATACAGGGAGTTGTAGTAATCAAAGCAGGGAACATTCCAAATGGTGTTGCCTATACCGTTGACAGTTGGATAATTGAGTACGAAGGGATCGTAAGTAGGATCAGTGTGGACATAGGTGCCCTGTATATTCAAAATATTGTTGAACATTTTGAAATCAGCACCTAACCTGTAGGCGTCACCGTCTACAGAGTAAGAAGAGTGTTTATTAGGCTTATAATTGGAATGGGCATAATCTGCGAAAACGTTGGGTTTAAAGCTGCCTAAATCAAATTCGTAGCTAGCACTGAACCCGTAATTGAACATATCTTGAGCGCCTATACCTCCCAGGTTAGGAACTCCGGTGACGCCTGTAATACCGTCATTGCCGACGGCTGCTATCATAGGAATAGGACGTTCATCAGTAATTGACCCCATGCCGGCCACAGCAGCAGTGCCTGCACCTAATTGGTTAATGTAATAGCCGTTAGGGTTTACCCAGTTGAGAGTAAAGTTGTCCTGCATGTGTAGACCTAGAGCTGCTTTATCGTACAGAGCGCAATCAATGGCATGGAGAATGTTGGCTTTGAAGTTGCCTTGGCCGTTCCTAAAAACTAGCTCAAAGTTTCCTCCTTCAGCTCTAGACTGATAGCCATCAGTATCGAACAAACTGTTAGCAATGCCATTGGCCAGTCTAGTGCCCATCAGCTCCCATTTAAAAGTAAAATCGGGTGAAAGGGCTCTCTCTCCTTTGAGCTGAACGCCGTATGTGTCTAAGTAGTAGTTGCCCCAAGCATTCGGATTCCGTTCCGGGACATAAACCAGGGAAGAAAAGTTTTGCTCTTTTAGGCTGCCTACAGTCAGCTTAGTTTTGCTAGGCTTGTGCATAATCCAGAAATTATCCAAAGCCAGTTTAGCGTAGGGACCGTGTTCCAAACCTTGGCTATTTGTGTTAGCTCCAATAGTAGAAGTAAAAGGATTGCTGAGATAAGGCTGGGATACTCCCCAAAAAGCATCAATAACTTTATTTCCGCAGCTTGAGTAAGCGCTAAATTCGGCGCCGCCTTCTAGTGAATTGCCCAAATCAAATTTGGTGCCCAACATGAGCTGGTGAGCTATGCTGGTTCCGCTTACCATGGGCCGTCCATTCGACCAGTCTGTTACTGAGGCAACACCTATAAAAAATGTGTTGAAGGTCATGCCCGCTGCTATAGAAGGTGGAGGAATAATGCCGCCGGCTCCTGTGTTACTACCCACTGCGTCAGAGTAATCTAAAATAGCCGGTGTACCTAGAGAACCTATACCAACGTTGCGCATTGACATAGTTGTAATACGGGCTTTGTATTCACCGTAGAAGCTGATTCGCTCTAAATCACTGACTCTGCTGTCTAGTTTTTCGACTTCAGCTTCTAAACGCTCCGTTCTGGCGCCCAGTGCCGCTAATTCATCCTTTAAGCTAGCGGCCAATTTATGCAGCTCGGCCAGTTCTGCTTTAGTAGCTAAAGTGGTATGCTCGTTTTGTAGTTGAGCCAACAGTCTAGCTACAATTAAAGCCACTTCCCAACGAGAAGCCTGTCTGTCGCCTTTGAAAGTTCCGTCAGGATAGCCTTCAACGATGCCTTTGGCTGCTAGAACGGCCACTGCATCTGTCGCCCATGTATTTTCTGGGACGTCTGGAAAGAGCGGAGCTGCCCAAGCTGGAGTTAAAATGCTCAGCCCTAGAAGAGCTCCCAGAAGAGGAGCAATATTCTTAATACTCATAAGATGCTTACCTTGTATTAGTCAGTTTGCCTGTTAAATAATGAAAAAAACATTAACTGGTAAAAAACTAACCGCTTATTTTTGATATCGGTTTATCACAGATTAGCCGAACTGGCTTCATTGAAAATGTAACGCAAAAATGTTAGGCCTCTGTGTAGTAGCAATATAGCTGTAAACCGGCTGCAAGCTTGTATCGTTTTTTAATGATTCCTGCATATCAAATAAATTGCATTCAGCTTTTTTTTGTAACAATATTGTTTTTGGGGGAAGGTCTCGTCGTTAGCGGTTTGCTAAAAAAAACATAAATTTTGGGGGAAGTTTCCATATGAGGTATATATAGGTTGGGCCTATTGTTAAAATTTTATTTATTTGTTAAAATTACTGCGCTTAAGCAGTGTTGAGCTGCTCTTATATTATGAAGTAGGTGCTTTTATAAGATATATGAAGAAATTCTTTTTTACTTTTGTATGTTTGGTAGCTGTTGCCGTTGCCCCCGTTTGGGCTGGTCTTTCTGAGCGTCTTACCTGGGTCGACAATATACCGGGACTCAAAGTTATTAAATATGAAGAGTCCATGCGCAAAGTAGAAAAAGATTATTTAGCGACCAATGCAGAAAAAGAATACCAAGCTATTGTTGATGGCTTAAAAAAGAATGGTTGGCGTGTTGTCAAAACTGAAATTGAAGATGGCTTGACCAATATGCCTGAAATTACTGCTGTCAAAGACGGTATGAAGTTCGAATTGGAAGTGGATAAAGATATGCGCGCTGACGGTCGTGAAGTTTGCAAGTTTGAGGTTAGTCTTAAATCTTATAAATAATTTTTAGCTAGCGTATAGTCTTAAAAAAGAATCCTGTTACCAAGGTAAATAGGATTCTTTTTTTTGTTAGCTTGATTAATCTATTATATAGGGCGCTTGGTCAATTTTACATACATTAATCCCCCTGCCGCACCTCCTAAGTGTCCCCAATTATCAAGGAAAGACATCTCTGTTAAAAAGGAGAGGCAGAATCCCATAAATAACAGCAAGATTACGCCCTGAATGTAGGCGGTAGCTTTTGCAGAAGAGCCTAAAGCCCAGCGTTTGTGGTAGGCCCAGTAAGCTGATAGCAGAGCGAATATACCTGTTGAAGCTCCTATGCCGCCGACCGGATTGAGAAACGAAGAGAATAAATTACCTATAATGCAACCGCAGGCGAACAAAAATATAAATTTTTGGCTTCCCATCATTTCTTCTAAGTCTAGACCAACTACATACAGGCAGTACATATTGCAAAGCAGATGAAACAAACCTCCGTGTAGGAAAGCAGCTGTGAGCAAACGCCAAATTTCAGTAGGGGCAAATGAAGGCATGTATGGAGATAGCCAAGGGGCGATCATAATTTGAAACTGCATTGGCCATAAAAATTGTGCAGCGTATACAACTAGACAAACAATTATTATGGCATACACTGCCTTAGGGGAATGATGGGCGGCTAAGCTGCTGGGGGATTGATATTTTTCTAGGATCTTTTGTTGGAAGCTGGAAGTTATTATCCCTGATCCTCCGCATGATTCGCATACCTTTGAGCAGGGAATGGCTTTTTTTCCCTTACATGTACGGCAGGGTAGAGGTTTCCCCTGACTGGTGTATCCAGAAATACCGCTGCCGTTGCAGTCTGGGCAAGCCGTTTCTCCGCTACCTCCACAATCTAAGCAAATGCCGTTGCCTTTGCATCTTGGACAAAGGCGTCCGCTTTTTTTATCTGCTATCTCTGTGGCAGGAGGCAAGGCTGAAGAAGACTTAAGCTCTGCTGCAGATTTGTTATTTGACTCATTATTTGTTGTCGGCATAATACCAAGTCACCGCCGCGACATAAAATTTATAAAAACTTTACACTATATATGGAAAGATGGTAAGCTCCTGCTATGGATATTATAAAGGGCACTGCGGCTAATTTATATTTAGTAAATTTAAGCAACGCGATTAAGTTAAATAAGGCTGTGCTGCGCCATTTTTCAATGGTGGCTTTAGGCGCCTGCTTATTTTGGGGCGCTACAGTTGACTCTGTTTGGGCGGATGAAATAAGAGCTGAAGTCCGTATGGTTAACGGACACAAAGAAATTGTTTACACTAATGAGGCTAACGACGCCTATAAGCGCAGTGTACGTAGCGCTAATGGCGTTACCATTATAAGCGACTATCCCACTTATAAGGGGAAAGCACGTTCTGCTTCTGCTAAACAGAAAAATAGCGAAGCCCCTGGCAAAACGGTGGCTGTTTCGCCTGCTAGTTCCGCTTCCGCTAATAAAAAAGTTGCTCCTAAGGGTAAGCGCCGACCTGATGGCACTTATGAATTTGCTCCACCTCAGTATGAAGTGTACGAAATTCAGCCTAATGGTTATTACAGGGATGATTGGTCATTCGCTACTTTCGACGCCGCCAAACGGCAGCCTCGCTTAGTTAGTTACTATGGCTGGGATCCTAACGATGCCTCTCAAAATCAACGCACTTGGGTTGAAGTCGATATTAATCCTATTATTCTTAAATATGCCAAAATATGGGGAGTAGATCCTCTTCTAGTTGAAATTGTTATCTGCCACGAATCTGGCTTTAACCCTAGAGCTGTTTCGCCGGCTGGTGCTGTAGGATTAATGCAACTTATGCCTGTAACTGCTTCCGGCCTAGGTGTTTACGATGTTTACGACGTCGAACAGAACATTGCAGGCGGCACCCGCTACATAGCTGCTCAGCTGGAGCGTTTTAATAGTGTGCCTTTGGCCTTGGCGGCATATAATGCTGGCCCTGGAGCAGTGCTTCAGTACGGCGGAGTGCCTCCTTATTCTGAAACTCAATATTATGTTGATACTATATACGGAGAGTATTTGGCTGGGAAAAGAGCCAGAGAAGGCAGATAAGGAGTGTATAGAAGAAAATCTGTCGACGGTGTAATTCTGTTCGGCCGTCTTTTTGTTAAATATTTTATTGTTCTCACCGCAATACTGTCCTTTGGGCTGTTTGGCTGTTCAGTATCTGCTAGAGATCGCCGTCTGATTTGTTCTAAGTGTGGTTGCGTTATAAGCGGGTCTTATTACAAAATGAGCGATGGCAGCATTGTGTGTCCCAATGACAGTCCTAAATGCTTTATTTGTGGCGAAATATGTACAGACCGCTATTATATATTAAAAAGTGGTCGCACTATATGTGCTAAGGATATGGATAAGCAAATTCCTGCCTGCTCTTGCTGTCACCGCAAACCTACTGATGCTGCAATAGTTAGACTGCGGGATAATTTGGTTTCTTGTAGCCAGTGTTGGAATTCGAAACTACCGCGTTGTTTTTTGTGTAATCTGCCTATTAGCAGCGGAGGACTGATTTTTTCAGATGGCCGTCATCTTTGTCCTTATCACTCTGCATCCGCTATAAACGATCAACATTCAGCAGAAATATATTTTGATAAAGCTAAACAATTAATTAAGCAGTACGTATCACCTTCGATTAATATCGACGATGCCTCTATCAGTATACATATAGTTGATAAGAATGTTCTTTGTGAAAAAATGCGTTCAGGTGGCGATCCTAGTCCTTCTTTGGAGTTAACTAGTGGTCGAACACTGCAATATAAAATAGGTGGACGTATGCTTTTTCGTATTTATGTACTGCAGGGACTGCCTTCTGAAGATTTTTTGACTACTATGGTCCATGAATGCGGTCATGTATGGCAGATGAAAAATATAGTAACTCCTTTGAGTCAACGCCGCCAAGAAGGATTCTGTGAATGGCTTGCTTACAAAGTTAATAACCAGTTACATCGGCAGACGCAAATACAACTTTTAGAGGCTAAGAACGACAACGTTTATCATAAGGGGCTCCTTGAGTATCTCGATCTAGAAAAGAGGAGGGGGCGTAGTGCCGTGCTGAGCTATGCCTTAGGTAAGTAGTCGTGGGCAGGTATTGATAGGCTTATCTAGAAAAACGACTGCAATTTAAAAGCGACGGATTAGGGAGAGTGTTTTATATGGCTGAAGAGCGTCGTCCCATATTGCAGGGCGAATATAAATTAGTCAGTGTTATAGAAACTGTTGGTGACAGCACTGTATACAGAAGTCAATCGGTAAGCCATTCTGAACGTGTGTATGCTGTGCGTGAGTTTAAACTTGAGGGATATGAGGCTCCTGAAAAGCGAGCTATGATTTCTTCTTATTTCCAACCTATTGCTCAAGGTTATATGGATTTTGTCGATCCCTGTTTGACTTCACTGCGCGATTTCTTTATTGAAAACGGGTATATTTATTTCGTTTTCGATTATGTCCCAGGCCGACGTCTAAGTGAATATTTCCGTGCTCGTCAGCGTCCTTTCCCTGAAAATTTGGCTTTAGATATAGCCTATAAAGTCGCCAAAGCCTTGGAAACTTTACATGCCTGCAAGCCTATCAAGTTCTTTGCCGATATGTCTATATCGAATATTATTTTAGCTTCAAATGGCTATGTGATGCTGACTGATTACGGTTTAGGCAAACTGCTTGCCGATCTCCCTGTCGATGCTCCTCGCATGGGGACGGTTGGCTATGCTGCTCCAGAACAGTACGGATTAGCCGGTATTGTTAGCCAGGCTACCGATATCTACGGCTTAGGAGTGCTTATGCACCAGCTGGTAACTTATATAGACCCTGTGCTTCATCCAGGCAAATTGGCTCCTATCGCAGAAGTGAACCCTGCCGTTAGCGACGAGTATATAAAAATTGTGCGTAACGCCACTCGCACCGATCCTAAGAAACGTTTTGTTTCTGCTGCTGATATGGCTGCGGCTATACGCTCTATATCTCCTAATCGCGGTAAGAGCTATAAGGTTCTGAAGCGTGACTTGCTGGCTGACTTTATTGCATCTTTGAAGGCTCCTTTTACAACTCCTAAGTAGAGCTGTCTGTAGTGAAAAATATATTTGCGGGGCGTCTTTTTTCTGTATAGTTAGGGCGTCCCTTTTTTATTGCCTGGCTATCCATTGAATTGTTAGTTTTTATTTATAAAAAAAGCTCCATCTGGTTGGCAGAAATGAAACTGCAAACTTCGGATGGAGCTCTTGGTGATAACTCGCTTACAAGAACACTTCGAATTAGAGAACTTTAATCTTGTGATCTAATTTTACTCTGTCCGGGGGAATTTCGGCCATGCCAATGCGGTATTTGCCATCAATTAAGCCTGTTTCACTTACAGTGTGTCCCTGCTCTTTTAGCTGCCGTACATACTGCTCGGCTACTTTTTCTCTGGGAATAGCTCTGTCAGATTCTATGGCTATGTTAGTGCCTTCAACAGGCTTATTGTTCTCATCTACAAAGAAGAAGCCCCAGTGTACGAGACGGCCTAACAAGCGCAGACCTTCGCGATGGTGAGCTATAGAAGCATTAAAGCGGGCTTGTCCTTCTTCTTTGTGACCTAAAGAGTTTTCGATGTCAGCTAAATGGCGCAGCAATGATGAAATCTGGAGATGAAGTTGGCCGCTGTTGGGTAAGGCTTTTAGCCCCTCTTCAAACACGGCCAGAGCTTTATCGAATTCGTTACGGCGCACATAGTAATGAGCTTTGTGGAACCACAGCTCAGGACTTTCAGGATCAAGTTCGATGGCCTTTTCGAAGGAAGCGATCGCTTCAGCCTGCCGTTCTGCTATCAAGGCCAAAGATATGCCATTTATTACATAAAGTTTGGCTTGATCGGGATATTTAGCTATGATTGGTTCTAAAATTTTAACAGCAGATTCCGGTTCTCCCATTCGGCAGTAGGTCATGGCCATATTGCCAAAAGGAATGTAGTCATCAGGATCCAGTTCAACCGCTTTGTCGAAGAATTCTTTAGCTGTTTCCAGCTCTTTTTTATTGGCTTCGTCATTATCTGAATGGATATTATTCATATGAGCTTCGCCAATATGATTGAGCACTCTAGCCTTGTCTTTGTCGCTGAGTTCAGTATTTAAGGCTTCAGTTAGACATTCGATAGCTTCAGTCCAGTGGCCCAGCTTAAGCAGGCAGTTGCCTAAGTGAACTTTGATTTTAGGGTAATTAGGATCGAGTTTATTAACCTTATCGAAGCATCCAGCCGCTTGGCTAATGTTGTCGTGTTCGCTTAAAAAAGCACCCAGCTCAAAGAAGCAGTCTGTATTTTCCGGCATATCTTTGCAAGCTTGAGTTAGAACTTTGAAAGCTTCGCTAGGTTTGTCCATATCTTGAAGTAAGCTAGATTTGGCGCAGTAAGCTTTGCCATTTTGAGGAGCGAGCTTTATAGCCTTCTCAACAGCTTTGAGAGCTTCTTCAAGGTTGTCGTCGTCTTCTAACTGTTCGGCCAACTCCAGGAGCTCATCAGCGCTGGAGATGGAATCTATATCTCTAGTCATAATTTGCGCTTATTCAAGTGAGAATACTCTTTTCCTTTCAAGCAGCTTTTACGCTGAAATTATATTTTTTGTTGTAGTCTTGACAAAAACGTGGTGTATGTGCATAATACTCACCGTAGCCAGCCGGTGATGGCTGGTGCTTGCTTGTATGCGGGAGTGGCGGAACGGTAGACGCACGGGACTTAAAATCCCGAGTCCGCGAGGGCGTGAGGGTTCAAATCCCTCCTCCCGTACCACAAACGGTGTAAATGGAAAACAGCGGAGTTAAGCTTCGCTGTTTTTTTTTGCCTGGATGTGTAATTCCAATTATTCTTGAATAATTGAAACAAGAGATCAAGGTGAGCCTTCTTATGTATGCTTCCTGGCTAGGCTGGAGCAGAGCGCAATGATAGTCTTAAGAGGTATAAATTTTGTCTAATGAAACACTCGTCGCCAATAACATGCTGCATTACGAGGCTGAGTTGCAGCGCTGGACAAAAGCCCTGGATTCTTCTAGAGCAGGTTTATCCGTACTTAGTTTATCTCCATCCACTGTCGGATATAAACCGCCTGTAAAACTGTGCAGCTTTAACTCAGATTATATTTTCCGAGCGGCTAGTTTAATTAAAGTTCCAATTATTGCTGCGCTTTTTTACGAGGCTCAGCAGGGTAGAATATGTTTAGACGATACCACTGTGTTAACTAAGAATGATTTGGTTGAAGGAGGAGTGCTCTGTGAAGTGGGAGAGGGGCGCCCCTTTAGCTGGGGGGAACTTAGCCGTTTAGCTATTGAATTCAGCGATAATAGCGCCTCTAATGCGATTATTCGCCAGTTGGGTTTCATTTTAATTAACAATTTTATAAAAAGCAAACTGCAAGTTGAACACACCGTATTGCGCCGTTTCTTTATGTATTCTCCCCAAGAAATGGGAGAAAACCAAACTTCCGCTAGCGATTGTGCGCTGATTTTATCTAAACTTTGGTGTGAAAATTTGCTTAGTGGGGGATGGCATAGGGAATTTTGGAACATTATGGGGCGTCAGCAATTTATAGAAAAAATTCCCTCACGCTTGATAGGAAAGGCTAAAACATACAATAAAACTGGTGAGCTCGATGACGGAGCTCGCCATGATATGGCCATATTAAAAGGAAATGGGATCGTTTTAGCTCTGGCCGCTTTGACAGATCAGCAAGAAAAGCCAGGATGGCTGATCGATTGGGAAATCGGTGCGTGGGCCGAAAGCGTTTTTCATAAATTTAGTCATACCTAATAATTAGTTTATTTACTTTTTCCCTTTTTTTGTTTAAGCTGGAAGGCTGAAAGCGAGAAAATATATGGAGAGTTCATTATGAGTGCTAAAGAATTTCGCAGTGGTTTTGTAGCTCTTGTGGGCAGGCCTAATGTAGGAAAATCTACCTTGCTTAATGCTATACTGGGCACCAAGGTCGCCATAACTTCCGGTATGCCTCAAACTACACGTCACCGTGTTCTAGGGGTCAGTCACGCTCCCAATTGCCAAATAGTGTTTGTCGATACGCCCGGTTTTCATCCGGCAGAAACACGCTTAGGCGAGTGGATGCTCGACTCCGCTAAAACTGAGGGCAGCGAGGCTGATGTGGCTATCCTGGTGGTTGATGCTTCCTGCAAACCTGGTGAGGAAGATCTACTGGCTGCTGAATTTTTAGCAAAAGAAGTAAGCTCGCCCAAATTGTTGGTTATTAACAAAGTTGATAAAGTAACTCCCAGAGAAGCTTTGTTGCCTCGAATCGAAGCTTATCGCAAGTTGGGGAATTTTCTCGATATTTACCCTGTATCTGCGAAATGTGGTGATAATCTGCCTGAATTGCTCGAGTGTTTGCGTCGACTGATGCCTATAGGTACTCCTTATTTCCCTGAAGAGCAAATTACTGATCAGGATGAAGAACGACGTGCTGAAGAAATTATCAGAGAAAAGGTTTTGCGTTGTACTTATCGTGAGGTTCCCCACGCTGTAGCCGTAAAGCTAGAGGAGTGTCGTCCCGCGGTCAACAAAGAAAATGTTCAATATCTGAGAGCCGTTATATACGTAGAGCGCGAGGGACAGAAGCATATAATTTTAGGACGTAAGGGTGAGAAGCTGCGCGATATAGGAGCAGCGGCCAGAGCTGAGCTGGAAGAGATATTCGGTTGTAAAGTTTATTTGGATTTATGGATTAAAGTTAAGGAAGATTGGCGCGATCGTCCTGACTGGTTGCGGGCTTTGGGTTACGACTGCGAGTAGAAAAGTGATTTAGAGATATCTATTTAGGCAGGCATGGCTGATTTTTCAGCGTAGTTACTCAAGGTGGAACATTTGGCTGATGCCACACAAAAAGCAATATCTTGATTGCGCCCGGAATGGGGCGCAGGAGGCAGTTTCAAGTGGATAACAAGAAAATTACCGGGCGCATGATTGGCGACATGATTGATCATACTCTTCTTAAGGCCGATGCTGTTAAAGATCAAATTCTAAAAATTTGTGAAGAGGCTCGTCTGTATAAGTTCGCTTCTGTTTGTGTTAATCCAGGTTGGGTTAGTACCGCCGCTGAAGCTCTGCGCGGTTCTTCGGTAAAGGTATGCACCGTTATCGGCTTTCCTTTAGGAGCTACTACCAGTTTTGCTAAAGCTTGCGAAACCAGAGACGCCATTGCCAACGGAGCCGATGAGGTCGATATGGTTATCAATGTAGGGGCTTTAAAAGCCGGCAATGATGAGCTGGTCGAAAATGATATAAAGGCTGTAGTGGAAGCGGCTGGCGGACGTTTAGTCAAATGTATTTTGGAAACTGCTATGCTCACCGATGAAGAGGTAGAGAGAGCTTGCCACTTGGCTGTCAAAGGCGGCGTTGACTTCGTAAAAACTTCTACCGGTTTCGGACCTGGAGGAGCGACAGTGCACCATGTGGCTATTATGCGAAAAGCTGTCGGACCCAATATAGGTGTGAAAGCTTCTGGTGGTATTCACGATTTTGAAAGTGCCGTAGCTTTAATAGAAGCTGGAGCTAATCGTATTGGAGCTAGCGCTTCTATTAAAATTATGCAGGGCGATCCTGAGTTTAAACTGTAATTTTAATTAATATAAATGATATAGCCGGACCTTAAATTTGAGCTATCGCGGGTCTTTTTTAAGGTTCGGCCTTTTTTGTGGCTGAGCGGATGAGTGAGTTTTTTTCTTCAAGAAGTATAGTTCTGCATCGGCGTCGTCTTAATGAAAATTCAGAATTAGTGATATTGCTCAGCCTTGATAAAGGACGCATCGATGCTGTCTGTAGTGGATTGAGTAAGCCGCGCAGTGCACTGCGCGGCCAGGTCGAACCTTTCACTGAATTGGACGGATTATTTGTGAAAGGACGCAGTTCGTTGGCTCGCTTGACTCAGGCAAAGACCGTTAAGGTTAGACCTGTATTTTATGGCGATTACGAATGCCTTTGCTGGGGAGCTTTTCTCTTAGAGCTTTTTTCTGCTGTAGCTCCAGGCATTCAAGAGGGGGGCTATAGTGCTTCTCCTTCTGAGTGCGCTAGTTTTTTCCAAATTTTATCTGAGGCTCTGGACTATCTAGGATGTTACCCGCGTAAGGGGCCAGCCGTTTCTATTTGGGTATTAGAACGTTTGCTGAAAATTATGGGGCTGCTGCCTCATTTAACAGAATGTGCAGTATGTGGGAAAACAAAACCGTTGAAGGCCTTCAACTCTCGTAAAGGTGGTCTAATTTGTGAAGATTGTTTAGGGAACCGTTTGGACAATTTGCTAGTAGAGCCGGAAACAGTGCTGCTGCTGCAAAAATTTTGCAAAAATTCTTTAGCAAGCTCTTTGCTCGATCGCTTTTTGGCCAAAGTTTATGCTCAGGCTGAGTATGTTTTGTGGAGCCATATTTCTATTTACTGTCCGCTCAATTTAAAATCGCGTCGTTTGCTTCGTATAGGAGATAAGAGCCTTGAGAGTTTTAGGCATTGATTTAGGAGAAAAAAGGATAGGTTTGGCTATTTCTGATCCTATGGGAATAATCGCCAGTCCGTATGATGTATGGGAAGGACGCGATCGAGATGGGCTGCCCGGACGTATCCGTCATTTAGTTGAGGAGCGCTCTATCGGTTTAGTAGTAGTCGGTCTACCTAACCGCACTGATCGATTAGGTGGAGAAAAAGCCGAATATTGCACAGCTTTTGCTAAAGAACTTCAAGAACGTTTAACTGTCCCAGTTGAACTTATGGACGAACGCTTAACAACAGTTATGGCTCATCAAGCTATGTCAGCTGGCGGAGTAAAAGAGAAAAAAAGACGTCAGTCAGTCGACAAGATTGCGGCCGTATTGATTTTGCAGAGTTGGTTAGATAAGCAGAATCGTCCAATAAATTTAGATCCTCCAGAGTGGAATGTCTAATGTTTGGAAGCTAATGCCGCTTGTTTAGATTGATAATTTTTGTTTGATTGATAAATTGAATTCTGCTTGTGCGCAAATGGAGCCGCTGGTGAAAAAAATATTAGTATTTTTATTAGTCTGCTGTTTAGCTGCTGCGGCGGCTGCCTTTTGGTTATACGATAAATTTAATGAACTTAATCAACCTGTTCAGACAAAAGCCGTAGCTTCAATTTACAAGGTAGAGTCGGGTACTACCTTGCGCGGTTTAGGTCGCGATTTGGAGAAAAAAAATATTATCCGCTCAGCTTTAGTTTTTGAATATTGGGGACGAAAATTTGATAGTGGCAGCCGAATTCAAGCTGGTCACTATTTTATCAGCGCGGCTATGCAACCGAAAGAAATTCTGCAGCTTATCACTGAAGGCAAAACTGCTTCGCAAAAAATAACCTTCCCCGAGGGACTAACTTTGAAAGAGTGCGCCCGCATAGTTGAAAAACATAAAATAGGTACAGCTGACGAGTTTTTGCGTATAACTCAAACTCAAGGAAAAAAATACGGAGATATTTTTCCGAACAATATGGAGGGGTACTTTCTGCCCGATACTTACACCTTGCCCTTGGATTGCGATACAGAATTCTTAGTTAGAACTGTTGCCGAACGTTTTAAAGAATTGGCTTTACCCTGTCATACTGATAAATCTCCTCTGTCATTAAAAGATACTATTATTTTAGCTTCATTAGTAGAGAGGGAAGCACAAGTGGCGGCTGAACGCCCTGTCATTGCTGGCGTGTACGTTAACAGATTAAATAGTGGTATGAAGTTAGAATGCGATGCTACGGTTCAATTTGCGCTTGGACGGCAGAAGGAGTATTTGCTGTATCGAGATTTGGAGATAGATTCACCTTATAATACATATAAATATGTAGGTTTGCCGGTGGGACCTATATGTAGTCCAGGACTTGACTCTATAAAGGCCGCCTGTAGTCCTAAGCCTAGCCGCTATTATTATTATGTGCGCAACGATGTGAAAGGAGACGGAAGTCATGTATTTGGACAAGACTTCGGAGAGCACCAAAACAACATTAGAAAATATCAACTGTGATCCGAGCAACAATATAAAAGGATCTTCTATCATTATTGGTATAGCTGGAGGAACCGGTTCTGGAAAAACTACAGTAGCCCGTAAATTAAAAGAATCTTATCCTCCCCATTTAGTTGAGGTGATAGCTCAAGATTCTTACTACAAAGATCAATCTGATATTCCTTTGGAAGAGCGTCCTAAAACGAATTACGATCATCCTGACGCTTACGACAATGATCTTCTGATTCAGCATTTAGATGCTCTGCGTCGAGGGGAGGAAGTTAAGCAGCCCGTTTATTCTTTTACCTGCCATAACCGCTGCAAAGAGACAAAATTGGTGAAGCCAGCCCATATCCTTATTGTTGAGGGCATATTAGCATTGTATGATCCTAGGCTGCGTGAGCGCATGGATGTAAAAATTTTTGTTCAGACTGACGCTGATGTGCGGTTTATACGTCGTTTAAAGCGTGACATTGCAGAGCGTGGTCGCAAGCTGGATGATGTTATCGAACAGTATAGGAATGTTGTTCGCCCGATGCATATGCTCTATACCGAACCGACTAAACGATATGCTGATATTATCATTCCCGAGGGCGGTTCTAATGCTGTAGCTATAGGCATGGTTAGAGCTTGGATAGAGCAGGTTGTGGCTAGAGCTAAAGCCGGACTTCCTCCCTGGGTTAATTATTTTGCTCAAGAAGCGGAAACGTTTTAATTTTTTTTCGCGAGTTGTTGTCTTATTTTGATCGTAAGTGTTTGTCTTATTATTTAGGGAAATGGCCGTTAAATTCCAATTTAGCGGTACTTTTTTTACTTTTCATTCAAGAATTTATCCCTAGAAACAGGATTAAATATTACTTTGCTTGAAGCAGTTCAACCCAGTTGGCGTGTAGTTTTTTCCTGTTTTCATGAAAAATAAAATCTGCGTCGAGTGAAATGCTGGCAACGGAGTGAGTTTGGGATGGTTAGCAAAAGTCCAGAAGAAATTGGAGCTATGCTTGTTGAAGAGGGCTTTATTACTGTACGTCAGTTAGAAAAGGCCAAAGTTCAAGCAGAAAACACCAAAGAACCCTTACAGAAAGTTTTAGTGGCTAAAGGGTTTGTCACCGATAAAGATATCGTCGAGTCTCTAGGTAAGGCCATGAATGTGGCTTTTGTCGATCTAGATGAAAAACACCTAGATTCTGAATTGGTTAAGTCTATTCCCGAACACTTGGCCAAACGATATAACGTTATTCCCGTAGAGCAGCGTGACAATAAACTCACTTTGGCAATGGTCGATCCGCTCAACGTATTGGCTATTGACGACATCCGATTAATTACCGGATTCGATATTAAACCTGTTATTGCCACAGAAGACGCTATAAAAAAAGCTATAAGTACCATGTTTGGTACTACTGATATGGTCGCTGTAGACGATGCCGTCAAAGACCTGGCAGAAACTGATTTCGGTGGTATGGAGGTCGAGGACGATATTGAAGAGAGTGAAGTCGATATTAATAAACTCAAGGAGTTAGTCGATGAAGCTCCTATTGTGCGCGTAGTAAACTTAATTATTTCCCAGGCTATTAACGATAAGGCTTCCGACATCCATATCGAGCCTGAGGCTCGTAACGTGAAAGTGCGCTACCGCGTTGACGGTGTTTTGCACGATGTGATGAGCCCGCCTAAGCACATTCAGGCACCGATGGTCTCTCGTATTAAAATTATGTCCAATATGGACATCGCTGAGCGCCGTATTCCTCAAGATGGTAAGATTCACTTGCGTCATGATGGTCGTGAGTTCGACTTGCGTGTATCTACAGTTCCTTGTATTCACGGCGAAAAAGTGGTTATGCGTGTTTTGGATCGCGGTTCTGTTATGCTTGGTCTGAATAAACTCGGTTTTTCTGATGTGAACCAGCGTATGTTCGAAGATGTAGTAGAAAAACCTTACGGCATGATTTTGGTTACAGGTCCTACTGGTTCAGGTAAGTCAACTACTTTGTATTCCTGTCTTAATAAGTTGAATACGGGATTGACCAATATTTTAACTATTGAGGACCCTGTGGAGTATCAGCTTCCAGGTATTAACCAGGTGCAGGTCAACAACAAAGCTGATTTAACTTTCGCTTCTGCTTTGCGTGCCTTCTTGCGTCAAGACCCCGATATTATTATGGTCGGTGAGATCCGTGATACAGAAACGGCCAGAATCGCTGTAGAAGCTGCTCTTACCGGACACTTAGTGCTTTCAACGTTGCACACCAACGACGCTTCAGGTGCAATCTCTCGTCTGGTTGAAATGGGTGTAGAGCCGTTCTTGGTAGCTTCTTCTGTAATTGGTGTGCTTGGTCAGCGCTTGGCCAGAACTATCTGCCCTAACTGTAAAGAACCTTATGAGCCTACCCCTGAAGCCGTGCGTCGCTTCGGTCTCTCTATGTACTCAGATACCACCATTAACTTCTACAGAGGGCGCGGTTGCGATAACTGCAAAATGACCGGATACCGCGGACGTACAGGCATTCATGAAATTCTTACTATTAGCGATCGCGTGCGTGCCTTAATTCTACATCGTAGTTCTACTGCAGAAATTAAGCAGGCGGCTATCGAAGAAGGTATGCGCACCATGCAGGATGACGCTTTGGCTAAAGTTCTTTCCGGTGTCACTTCCATGGAAGAGAGTTTGCGTGTAGTTTATGTAGAGAGCTCTGGCGAATTCTAGAGAAGTTCGCCTACTCTAGAAAGCTTCAAGAGAATAAGCCTTCAATTGAGTGAAGTTTCTTTTCTTGGAGCTTTCATCTGTATAAGTTTTTTTTACCGTGCTGCAGGGCTAGCTAGTTCGCTTTAGTCGGATGGAGGAATGGGCGTCTGCTTGGCCTATGAGTTTGTGTGAGCATGCTCGTAAGCCGGCCTGTAAAGCGGTTTTATCTGTTAACGTTAGGCTAAAGCTCAATATTTGGAGGTCAAAATATGTCAGTGGCATCTGCGTTCCGCTATACAATGGACGATTTGCTTAAACTTACCGTTGAGAAGGGCGCTTCCGACTTACATTTGTCCGTAGGTCTTCCCCCTATTTTGCGTATTAGCGGTAAGCTTACTCCTACCGAACTGCCTCGTCTTGTGTCTGATGACAGTAAACGCTTAATTTACAGTATCTTAAATGAGCGTCAGAAAGAGAAATTTGAAAAGACCTGGGAATTAGACTGCTCTCACGGTGTACGTGACTATGGACGCTTCCGCGTTAATGTTTTTAAGCAGCGTGGTAATGTAGGCGCAACTTTGCGTGCTATTTCCAGCGTTATCCCTTCTCGTGCTGAGCTTAACCTGCCTCCAGTTATTGAAGATATGGTGCGCAGTCCTCAGGGATTGATTTTGGTTACCGGTGCTACTGGTCAAGGTAAATCTACTACTTTGGCCTGTATGTTAGATTTGATAAACTCTGAGCACAATTTCCATATTTTAACTATTGAAGACCCTATTGAGTACGTTCATTTCCACAAAAAGTCTATGATTAACCAGCGCGAGCTGGGGCAAGATACTATGAGTTGGGCTAATGCTTTGCGTTCTTCGTTGCGTGAAGACCCCGATGTAATTTTGGTCGGTGAGATGCGCGACTTAGATACAATGGCCGGTACTCTGACGGCTGCCGAAACTGGACACTTGGTGTTCTCTACTTTGCATACTTGTGACGCCTCTCAGACCGTGGATCGCATCGTTGACGTCTTCCCTCCGCATCAGCAGCAGCAGATTCGTATCCAGTTGGCTTCTGTTCTTGAAGGCGTTTTCTCTCAGCAGTTGATTCCTCATGCTTCCGGTAAGGGGCGTGTGCCGGCTGTTGAGGTTATGATTACCACTTCTGCTGTACGCAATCTGATTCGTGAGGGCAAGAGCCACCAGATTTATAATGCTATCCAGACAGGCTCTAAGCATGGTATGCAGACAATGGAACAGGCATTGCTTGATTTGTATAATACGAAGCAGATTACTATGGAAGAAGCTCTCAATCACACAACCCACGCTGACGACCTGCGCCGTATGATTGAAAATTCTAACCGCAAGTAGTGCTTGATAAGCACTTGGCTGTAGGAAGGAATATTGCGCTGCTATCGAAAGAACAGTAGTTATGTAGATAGGTCAGCTGTCTTTGGGATAGTTGGGAGATGAATAGGAGGTATTGTAGTTATGTCAGCTATTTGGTGGCTCGTGCCCGTTATGTGCATTCTTGTTGGTTCTTTGTCTCGCATCTAGTTTTTAATTGAAGAGAGTTGTTGCAAGGAGGGTTAGGCGCCAATGCCTGTCTTCGTATACGAAGCACGTGATCAAGAGGGTCAGATAAGAAAAGACCAATTGGAAGCTCCCAATATCAGAGCTGCCCAAAAGATCGTCCAACAGGACATGAAGATGACCATCGTTAAGATGGAACAGCGATCTGGCAGCGCTGCCGACGGAGATGTCTTCGGCTGGCTCCAGAATATGAAGAAAGTCGATGAGCAGGCGCTTACGGTTTTTAGTAGACAGTTTGCCACGATGATTAACGCTGGTTTGGCAATGGTCCGTTGCCTTGACATTTTGTCTGAGCAAACTGAAGACAAAAAGTTGCAACAGGTTCTCGTCCAAGTTAGGCGCGATGTGGAAGGCGGTTCAACTTTATCGAGCGCTTTGCAAAAACACCCCGATGTATTCTCAACGCTTTATCACAGTATGGTAAAGGCTGGCGAGATGGGCGGTGTGCTCGATGAAGTTTTGGAACGTCTGGCCGGATTTATGGAGAAAGATTTCGCCTTAAAGAAGAAGGTGAAAGCGGCTTTGACATATCCTGTGGTTATCTTAGTTATGGCCATGGGTATTGTGTTCTTCTTAGTTACTTACATTCTGCCTACGTTCGTATCTCTGTTTGAGGGTATGAACTTGCAGCTGCCTTTGCCTACCAGAATCTTGATAGGCCTTACAAAGATGGCCAGAAATCCTGTAGTTCTGTTTATAGTCTTTGTCTGTGGTGGCTTGTTGATAGTCCTTTTGAAGAGGTATATAGAGACTCCAGCTGGACGCAAACAGTACGACCAGCTCAAGTTGAATTTGCCTGTGTTCGGACTGTTAAACAAGAAAGTTGCTATTTCCCGTTTCTGCCGTACTTTGGGTACCTTGCTTTCTTCAGGTGTACCTATTATGCAGTCCTTGGAAATTGTAGGTAAAGCTTCAGGTAATGAAGTTATTGCAGCAACGGTTACCCGTATACGTGACAGCATACGCGAGGGTGAAAGTATCGCTTCGCCTTTGGGTGCTTCCGGTATGTTCCCTCCGATGGTAACTCAGATGGTGGCCGTAGGTGAGGAAACTGGTAATTTAGATGCCATGCTTTCTAAGATAGCAGATTTCTATGATACCGAAGTGGATTATTTACTTTCCTCTTTAACTTCAATGTTAGAGCCTATCATGATTGTTGGTATGGGTGGTATCGTCGGTTTCATTGTTATCTCCGTGTTCCTGCCTCTGTATCAGTTGGTCGGAAGTATGGCCTAGTGCCCATCGCCAGTTTGTTTTCAATTGCTGGATTCGAACTGTTGCCTGTAGTTTGTTAAAGAAGCTCTTCGTTAACCTTTATGGGGGCGAAGGGTTTCTTTTGTTTTCTTGATTATTTTTTATGCTGATGTGAATAAGTAGTTATGAAAATAACTTACTTAAGTTTTTGCCGTAAATATCGGCTCTATATTGAGCTTGACTTTGCTGTAAAGGTGATAATTTTTTTGTAAAATTAGGGATAATTGCTTTTTTTAGCTATTGATAAAAATTAGCTTCTATATTATCATTATAGATAGCTGCAGGGTTTATTGCTACGGCGAAATTCTGTCAGAACTGCATTCATAGATATTTTGGAGGAAATCATCAGATGATGCATCGCGTCTCTTCTCGTAAGGGTTTCACCCTAATCGAGCTCATGATTGTAATCGCTATTATCGCTATTTTGGCTGCCATCTTGGTGCCTAACTTCATCCGCGCTCGTGCTCAGGGCCAGGTGACCTCTTGCAAGTCTAACTTGAAGAACATCGGTACCGCTTGCGAAATGTACGCTACTGACAACGGCGGTCGTTATCCTCAGAGCTTACAGATCCTCACTCAGTCTGCTCAGGGCCAGCAGCCCTACTTGAAGCAGATTCCTAAGTGCCCTTCCGCTGGTACTTCCGATCCTTACAACAGCTTCACCTCTTCTATGAACCCCGACGTTTACACCGTTTTCTGCCAGGGTTCCAACCACACCGCTGCCGGCTGCGAAGCTGACTATCCTAAGTTCACTGCTACCCAGGGTCTGATCGAGAACCAGGCCGCTGACCCCGACAAGAACGGTAGTAAGTAGTTTGCACTTAGCTGTTTAGCTTGTTTGGGCTGATATAGCTTAAAAAAGAGAAGGGATTCTATTTTTTTATCCCTTCTCTTTTTATTTTACCTCGTGTTTTTTTATTGACACTGTTTTAAGTTTGTTTTAACCTCTATAGAATTGCAACTAACTAGGAGCATATTCTTTTCATGCTGGAAGAACTGTGTAGCGCTAATTTTGTAGGTGCTGTAATCGTCTTTATCTATGGTTCTTTAATCGGTAGTTTCCTTAATGTTGTTATCTACCGTCTTCCTCTAGAGCGCTCTATTGTCTATCCTGGCTCTGCTTGTGGAACTTGTGGTACTCCGTTAATCTGGTGGGAAAATCTTCCTATAATTGCTTATTTCTATCTAGGTGGGCGATGCCGGGTTTGCGGCAGCTCTTATTCGTGGCGCTATGCCGCTGTTGAGGCGTTTACAGCTGCAGCTTCAGTTTTTCTTTTTTATTTTTATAATGGTGTAAATGCTCAATTCCTTTATAGCTTTCTTTTTCTTTGTCTACTTTTGGTAGTTTTTTTTACTGATTTTGATCACTGGATTATTCTCGACTCTATATCTTACGGAGGTATAGCGGCAGGTGTCATCGGAGCTTATTTTGTACCTTTGCGAGCTGATTTTACTTTCTTTGACTTTTCGCTTTTGCCTGAAAGTTGGAGAGTTTATGAAGCTATGCAATGCCCTTGGCTGAACGTACTTTCCTCAGTCTATGGTATTGCTATAGGAACTGCTTTTTATTGGTCAATTCAGTATGTGGGAAAAATAATTAGCCGTCAGGAAGCTATGGGCAGTGGAGATATAAAATTGGCGGCAATGATTGGGGCTTTTTTAGGCTGGAGTTTAGGAATTGTCTCCTTTTTTATCAGCTTTGTCTTAGGAGCAGTTTTTGCCATATTTATGATGATCTTCTCCAAAAAGAGAAGTAAAGATCCTCTTCCGTTAGGTACTTTTATGGCTATCGGTGGCTTTTTATGTATGCTTTTTAATAATACGATTACCGATTTTATTTATCATTGGCCTTTTTATATAGGACTGTGGGATTGAATTTCAGTCGGCAGGTGTTTTCTGCCGCTAATCGAACTGCAAAAACTCTCTACAGGTGTATCTTATTTAGGTTGGGGAACCCTTGAAGGTTTTTAACAAACTGGGAAGAAAGATTTTTGTATAGCAGCTGGGGGCTGATGCGCTCTCACGGATTTTTGGGAAGAAGAGGTTTTTATGGACTTTATCAACGGGTTGTTGAAAAAAATCTTCAAAAAAGAAGAAGAAGTATGCGGCATGGATATCGGCAGTAGCGCCATTAAGGTTGCAGCGATGGTCCGTGGTAAAAAAGGACTCCAATTAACACGTTATGCCTCTTGCCCTACACCACCAGCTACTATAAAAGATGGAGCCATTGTTGATGCTCAAACGCTGGGGGAGACAATCCGTGATCTGTTGCGTGAAAATAATTTCCCCGCTGAGTGCCCCATTGTCAGTGCTGTATCTGGTCAGTCTGTGGTAATTAGACCTATTAAAATGCCCATTATGACTGAACGGGAGCTGTCCACCTCTATTCAATATCAGGCCGATCAGTATTTGCCTTATGCTGTTTCTGATGCTCAGGTAAGTGGCATTATTCTACGGGAGTCACTTCCTGATGAACCGAATAGTATGGAAGTTCTACTTGTGGCAGCCCCCAAAGAAATGATTACCAATACGCGCGAGCTGATCCAGATTGCCGGTGCTGTGCCCGACGCCGTCGATTTGGAACCATTCGCTTTGCTGCGGGCTATCCAGGAGAGTAACCCCGAGGTGTCTTCCGGAGATAAAACTATTGCCCTAATAAATTTGGGCGCGTCCTCGGGAAGCGTAAATATTTTTAAGGCGGGCTTGCTCCGCCATAATAGAACGATTTCTATAGCCGGCAATAGCTTTACGAAGGCTATCGGACAGGAGCTCAACTTGTCTTTTGAAGAAGCTGAGCGCTTCAAAATTGATAAGTGCGTCGTCAGAGTTGGTGAAAATGATTCTGAGCCTGTAGCTCCTACCACGATGCGTGTCTTTAAGATCATTGTTCCCGTTCTGCAGGAATTGGTCCGCGACATACAACGTTCCTTCGATTATTATCGGTCTAGGGAAAAAGCAGAGTCAGTAGATTTAGTAGTTCTTTCCGGCGGTACTGCCCGCATGAAGAACATCGATGTCTACTTGGCGAACGAGTTAAGTATCGAGTGTCAGATAGCTAATCCGTTCCGGAGCGCTTCGATTTCGAACGTTCAGGGCATTTCAGCTGATGATCTCGAAGCACTTGCGCCTATGGCTATGGTTGTCGCCGGGTTGGCGTTGCGTAAACGTTAAGTTGCAGCGTAAGCTTGGCGAGCTTAGTCGAGCTGATACTCCAAAGGGAGGTGCACGATGACCATCAAGGTCAACCTATTGCCTACTGAGCGTAAGAGGTTTACTTTCGACCCGCTGGTCGCAGTTTTGTTTGTGTGTGTCTGCGCCGCGCTGGTTGGTTGCATAGTTTGGGGGTCCCGTCTACAGCAAGATGTAGACGCCACTCAAGCTAAGATCCAGCGACTAGACGACGAGATCAAGAAAACGGAGCAGAGTTTGCCCGTTATCGATGAGATCAAGACGCAGATTGCCAAACTTAAAGGTGAAATCAAAGTTATCACCAGTTTAAAATATGATCCGGTTCGGTATGCAAATCTCTTGACTGAAGTAGGAAAGGTCTTACCAGAAAATGTATGGCTAACTAGTTTGTCCGTTGAACCTTCGACGACTGCCGTTACTATGAGCGGTATCGCTGCTCATCGCCCCGGCAAACCCCCGTTAGCTACTGTGGCTGAGTTTATACAGAAGATGGATGATTCCAAAATTTTTACAGAGTCTTCCTTGTCTTCAACTTCACAAGTCAAGATTGAGTCTGGTGTAGGCTTTACTTTCCAAATTGAAGCTCGTTACGATGCTGATACTGCTGCTGGTTTGGCTGAACAGCAGACTGCTGGAGCTTCAAAAGACGTTTCATCCAGTGAAACAGAATCTTAGGAGGTACGATGACTATAAACACACCTATTAAAATCGTCGTAGCCTTCGTAGTAATCGCACTCATTGTTGTTATGTTCTGGTTGTTTGACTGGAAAGATAAGACAGAACAGATCGAACAAAACAACAGCAAAGTAGCAGAGCTTGAAGTCAAATTACAGGAACAGCGCAAGCTAGTTGCCGATTTACCTGCTCTTACTAAAGAGAAGAATGAATTGGAAGAAGAACTGGCTCGTGTCGTACAAACCAATCTTGTTCCTGAAAAAGCTGAACTTTTTGTTGCTAACTACATCAAAGAGATTGAGAAGTTGACTCAGGAAGAGGGCTATCGTACTGGTGACGATTCTTTTGAAATCATCTCCATTACCCCAGGCGCTCTGACTTCACAAGCTGCTCAAGGTTCCGATGCCGGTAACACTGAAGCTGCTGAAGATGACGAAGGCGTTGACTCTACTCCCGATGCTCTTAAGCAGTTCCCGACCCGTATGTTCCAAATGACTATGAAGGGCAGATATTCTACTCTGATTGAGTTCCTCTATCAGTTAGGTGATCTCCGTTTAGAGCGTTTGGTTACTATCGACAAGATTGCGCTGCAGCCTGAGAATAAAAAAGAAGGCGAAGCCGGTAGCCCCATCTTGACGATTCAGATTCCCATCACAGCTTACATGAGACAGGGAGGTTAAAGAAAAAATATGAACCTGCCTGAATTTGGTTCAAAATTGAACAAGGGTTGCAAAGTTTTCGCTCTCTCTCTGGCTATGTTGGCTTGCGCCGCTTGCGGTGGAGGAGAGACTGCTGATGGTTCTTCCAACTCTCCGGTCAGTAGTGAAGTAGAAGTCGCTGATAGCACTGGCGGCGAAGTTGCTGCTGAGAGCGCCGCTGAGGGTTCAGAAAACTCTTCTGAAGCAGGCAACACCGAGGTAACTGATGCTGGTGTGGCTAGCTCTGGTGAGGGTACCGGAGATGGTACCGTCGTTGAGCCTACTGCTGATGGAAATGCCTCTGCTGCTCCTGATAAGGCTGCTGAGAAAAAGCCTGCTCCTATACGACGTAAAGTCGCCGTTCGTGATCCCTTCCTGAATATGGTAGTAGGTCCTGCTGCGGTTACCAACGCCAAGCTTTCCAAAATGTCAGCCGCTCAGAGAGCTGCTTTGCAAAGAAGTCAGAAGAAGGCTGTAAAGAATACTTCTGATAAGAAGGCTAAGCCTGCTAAAAAGGTTGTGAAAGTCGTTAAGCCCAATATCATGGTCAATGGTATTTTAAAAGGTGGCAGTGGCTATGAAGCCATGATTAGTGACGGCACTCAAACTCGCTTAGTGGCGGTTGGTCAGAGAGTTGATAAGTATCGCATCTTGGGAATCGATCCTAAGACTAACACTGTTACTATCGGTCTCGGCAAAGAGCATAAGTTCCGTTATACCTTGGAAAAAGAGCAGTTCGGAGACGCTAAGAAATAGCTCATCTCCCGGATAAAATGTTAGTCTCTTTTGAAAAATTGAAAATAATAAAAAGCACGGCCAGGCCTTCGGGGGTGTCTGTCCGTTTGCAGGAAGGTCTGCCGAGTTGAGAAAGTGCGCATATATAGTTTTTATGTATACTTTCTCTAGTAGTGGATCGCACCCTCGGAATGAAACTTGTTGTTTCAAGTAATTAAGTTCTTAATTGAACGTGATGGCCAATAGGAGGTGGGTAAAACCAATGCTCTTGTCCAAGCGTAGAAGCATTCAGCTTCTGTTTGCATGCCTGATGGCCGTGGGACTATTGTTGTCTTCGTCCATGGCAGTGACAGCTCAAGGCAATGCTGCAACTATTAATGGCGTCAATTATAGCCTAGATAATGCTAAAGGTCTTATCAAGGTAGTAGCTGACACCACAGCACCAGTTCAGTATAAGCAGTTGAAATCTAACAACGCCATATGCGTCGAGATTTCTCCCGCTGTTGTCGGTAAAAATGTAAAACGCAGCCAGAATATCAACACTGGCCTGCTTCAGAGTATCGTTGTCGCTCAAACTTCTGCGAACGTTGTTTTAGTCCGCATGAATGTCAGTGACACTCCCAAGACCAGCTATTGCACCGCTTTGGCGGAGAATAAAGGCGTATCCGTCGCTTTCTCCAAAAACGAAGTTGCTAGTGCGAAAGTAGCGAAAGCACAAGCTGCTGATACTGTTGCTAAAGCCGGAAGCAATGTCGCTCCTCGTAAAGTAGCCGCGCCTGCTAAGAAGGCTGCTGCTAAGAAGGTCGCTCGCAAGACCGCTGTCAACAGAGTTAAAGTTGTCAATATGGAATTTGTCAACGCTGACCTCGTTTACATCGTTAAATTCCTTGCTAAGGAAATGGGACGCAATGTTTACGTAGGTCCCGATGTACAGGGCTCTGTTACTGTGACTTTGAAGAATGTTCAGCCTGAAGGCGCTTTGGCTTTAGTACTGAAAATGCAGGAAACTCCTTATGACTACAAGATCGTCGATAACACCGTGATCGTAGCCACTTCCGAGAAACTGCAAACTATTGCTGATAACATTCTTACTCCCAAAACTAAGTCTAGCTCCGTTAGGAAGAACCTTTCCGAACAGGAATTCATTCTTGAGTCTGCTCCTGCTGCTAATATCATTGAATTCTTGAAGGGACAGTATCCCGACGTAGTTTTCACTCCCCATCCAACTATTAACGGTTTCTATGCTAAAGCTACTCCCCAGGAACTCAAAGAGATCAAGAGCAAGCTTCCTAACCTTGACCAGGTTCCAGCTCCTCCGCCAGCTCCTCGCCGCGAGTACATTACTGTTAACTACGGTAAAGCTGAAGAAATTCAGACCCTCCTTAAAACTCTGGTTCCAGATATTACTCTTAACTTAGACAAGCGCATGGGCATTCTCGTAGTTGAGGGTACTGATGAGCAGATCGAACAAGTTCAGGAAGTGTTGGCTAATATTGACAGACCTTTAAAGCAAGTCATGTTAGACTTCAAAGTTGTTGAGCTTAACGAAACTGGTTCTAAGAACTTAGGTGTACAGTGGAGTGACGACGCCGGTGCTATGGGCGTATTTAACACCACTTTTGCTGAAATCGTTCCTTCTTTATTCTACGGCGCTGATCGTCACATGATCACCAACGAGGAATTTGACCTTGGTGAAGACTCCAGCGATTTAACCGCTTTCAACCTTGGTACTTTCGGCCGTTCTCCTCTCTTAATAAAAGCTTCTATCTCCTTCGTGGTAGAGAACAGCGATTCTAAAACTTTAGCTTCCCCTCGTATTGCTACTCAGAGCGGTGAGAAAGCTGAAGTGTACGTAGGTCAGAGATATCCTATCGTATTCTATGATCCTCGTGCTGGTCAGTTCCAAGTTCAGTATGTTGATATCGGTACTAAGTTGGAAGCTACTCCTGAAGTAAAAGATGATGGCCACGTTGTAGTGGAACTGACTCCTACTACTTCCAGCGCTGGTAACTTAGTTAACAACCAGTATCCTATCACTTATGAGCGCACAGCTAAATCTAAGGTTCGCGTGAAAGACGGTGACACAATCGTTCTGGGTGGTTTGATCAGTGACAGTGAGAAACATTCTGTTTCTAAGCTCCCTCTCTTAGGCGACCTTCCCGTGATCGGTGCTTTATTCCGCTATGAGAGCCATAGCTCTGACAGAAGCGAAGTTGTATTCATGGTCACCCCTCACATTATGGATTGATAGATTAAGCTAATCCCTACGGTGAGTAGTGATAGAAATGGGCAGTTGATTTTAGATCAGCTGCCCATTTTATTTTTTTTGTCTAAAAATTGTTTTATATCGTGGTTCTAAAACAGGATACTGCATATACTGAGGGTTTTATGCAGGAACTAATTATGCCTATTACGAACTTTTAGCCCTCTTTAGTCTCATTGGGCTGCAAAGTGTCGCGACAAAATATTTGCTATATGCTCCGGCTTCTGTGGCTTCCAAGAGCGGGAAGAGCAGCTGCGGAGTATAAACGATTGTATTCTCGTTATTTTGTGGCTGAGTGAGAGAGCGTCTCTAATTCGCGCAGGGCGCTGTCAACCGTCCTGCAGTGCAGCTCATCCTGCTGGTGGTTGTACCTGTGCGGGTGTGCGATCCGGGGAAGGCTGAGAACCTGACTGCGCAGTACCGCGGCTTGGTTGTTTCCCCCTGCGGAGCAGTCAATTTAGACAAGATTGAACTAAACGGATTAGTAGAAGATGGCTGACAAGTCGTTGAGAAGGTGGTGTGACTTACGTGGCTGATACCATTGAAGGGTTGATGCAGGAGGCCCAAGCATTCGCTGACAGCAGAAGCTGGGACCAAGCCATAGAGAGTTATTCCAGAGTAATAGATCTGGATGCTGATAATGATGAGGCTTGCCGAAGCTTGGCTAATATCTACGCTTTGCGTGGAATGTTTAAGTCGGTAATAAGTACCTATCTGCGGTTGATGCACATCTATGTCGCGCGTGGCGACATGGAGAATGCGATGGCTGTGGCTAACTATGTGCTCCTTTTAGAACCGACGTCTATTGATGTCCGCTCTGAGCTCATAAATATGTATCGCTATCGCGGGGATACAGCTGAGGTTGTATCGCGCTCGCTCGATTTAGCTCGTCTTTATACTGAGTTAGATGAGGGAGATCGCTCTATCGAACTTTTGCAGGCCGTCTTAAATGACGATCCTAACAATGCTGATATTTGCCGTGAATTGGCCGAAATGTATATTCAATATGGTCAAGTGGAGCGCGGCGCTAATCAGTATCATCAAGTTGCCGATCTGTACCAGGCAAACGGACAGCTCGACAAAGCTTGTGATGCACTTGAGAGAATTTTAGTTGTTAATAGCGGCGATTCTGGTGCGGTTTTCCATCTGGGAGAACTTTATTCTATGATGGAACGTTGGGAAGATGCCGAGAAACAATTCCGCAGCGCTCTCAAGTTTGACTTCGAAAATCTCGACGTCATGTTTGCTTTGGGTAATGTTTGTCAGCACAAAGGCGATTTGGATCAGGCTAGTCTAGCGTATCGCAAGATCGTCATGATCGCTCCTGATTATGTTTCGGCTCAGGAACGTCTTGGCGAAATTTACCATATGCAAAACAATATAGAGTTGGCTATTAAGTCTTATCTTACAGCCGGCGGCCTTTATGTGCGCAATAATGACCCTGAGCATGCTATAGCACTTTATCAGCGCGTCATCTTCCTCGATCCTAACAACCCAGCGGCTACCCGTGAACTTACCAATTTAGGTGCTCCTGTTGTTGGTAATGATGGTGGCATCCAGCCTCTTGTTAAGAATAAGAGTACATCTAAAGCTTCTCGTGCTGATTCTCGTCGCGATAAGAAAGATGGTGAGCGTAAAACTCGCAGCGGTTTGCTTCCTAAGGGAGGCGGCGGTATGCGTGCAGGTTTGATGGCCAAAGGTAGCGGCGGTGCCAAACCTGGTTTGGGTGGTAAACCCGTATTAGGTGGTGACGGTGAGGTTGAAGGTGCGCCGCGTCCTGGTTTGATGCGTGCAGGACTAAAGGCTGCTGGAGGTGGTAAGCCCTCTTTAGGTGGCAAGCCTATGCTCGGCGGTAAGCGCGTTTTAGGAAGTCGTAAGAAAAAGGGAGAAGCTGTTAAGGAAGATGCTCCTGCCGAACATAGTGGCGTTAGTTTAGCTAAAGAGCCTGAGAACGAAGAAAATGCCGTTGTAGAGAGCACTGCTGAAAATATTGACAACGTACAGGGCGTCGAAGCTGCAGCTGCCACTGAAAATTCTTCAGATACTACTGCTTCCGAGTCTTTTGAAACGCATGCTGATGTTGGGAATATAGTTGAGTCCGTTCCTGAAGCTCAATCTTTTGTTTCTGATCCTGTAAGTGATGGACAGTCTGAAGCTTCTCCGGAACAAAGCCAGGAAGATTCAGCTCACGAGTCTTTTGCTGCTCCTGAGCATCAAGTTGCTCCTGAAGAAGACATGTTCGCCAGTGATGCTCAGCAATTCGGCGGCGATATGCAACAGTACGCTGGCGAAGCTCAGCAATTCGGCGGCGATATGCAACAGTACGCCGGTGAAGCTCAGCAATTCGGCGGCGATATGCAACAGTATGCTGGCGAAGCTCAGCAATTCGGCGGCGATATGCAACAGTATGCTGGCGAAGAGCAAGGTCAGGAACACGAATACTATCAAGAGCCTTATAATGCTCAAGCTGGGGAATTTTACGGAGAACATGCTGACGGCACTGCTCATTTCGAGCAGCCGGTTGAACCTCACGAGGCTTATTATCAGCAAGAAGGTGCTGTAGCTGAGTATGGAGAGCAGCATCAGTTTGAAGGGGCTGCCTACAGTGAAGATGCTTATTCCGATAGCGGATATGGGTTTGATGTGCATCGTCCTCTTATTATGGTTCCCGAAGGTCAGTTAATAGTTCCTTCGCCTATACTTTATTTAGAGCGTACCGATCTGTACGAAGCTATCTGCCAGTCTATTACGGAAGCTCCTGATCCTGCTGTACTTCCTTGGGAGCCTCTGCGCGTTATTGACGAAGCTGCCATTGAGGAAAAAATGGCTCAGCAGAGTGCTGAAGCTGCTAAAGCTGCCGAGGAAGCCGAGAAAGCAGCCCAAGATGAAGCTGAGAAAGAACAGTCATCTTTGGGGACTGTGGAAAGTTTTGATTTCAGCAGCGGTGTTAACCTTAAAGGGGTTTCTGGTACTGGATTGCGCCGCAAACATAAGGGGGAGTCTAAAGGAAGTTCTCTTTCTGGTCGTTCTCGTCTTAGCGGCAATCAGTCCCTTTCAGAGCGTGTGGCCCGTATGCGTGCAGAAAACTCTGAACTTGAAGAGAATACTTCTGAACATCGTGCCATTAGCGGTATTAGCCGTCATCATCAAGATAAGTCGCAAAAGAAAGAAAAAGGCCGTTCAATTGCTGGGGGTATTTCTAGGCCAATTAATCAGGTTATTGAAGAGGCTAACCAGGCGAATGGTGCGGCTCCTCAGGCCTATACAGAGCAAGCTCCAGAAGTTCCTCGTCCTGAGCTTACGGCGACGCGTTCTCGCAGTAGTTTGAGTGAGCGGATAAAGAGAGCTAGACAGTCTAAGGCCGCCGCAAAAATTCAGTCTGAGGAAGCTAGTGCTGAAGTCGCTATTCAGAGTGTAGAACAGTCTGCAGCAGAGTTAGAAAATAGGGCGTATCAGGCCGATACTCAAAACGCTGATGATGCTACTTCCGATGTTAACAATGTACAATCAGATAATGAGTACGAAGTTCATCAAAATCTTGAACATTCTGAGAGTGCATCTGACCTCGATTTAGCTCAAGTAGCTGTTGGAGCTGTTGCTATAGGGGCTGTAGCCGCCGCTAGCTCAGCTGTAGCTGACAGTTTTGGCGATCTGGCTCAAGGAGATTATTCTGAATCAGAGCATGCCGTCAACGAGGAACAGCTGGGTGGCCAGTACGGCGCCTATTCTGAATCAGAGCATGCCGTCAACGAGGAACAGCTGGGTGGCCAGTACGGCG
>JBJEGD010000028.1:0-8088 GCA_051874735.1 Candidatus Bruticola sp.
TGATATACGAAAAACGTATGCACCAATTATGTCAGACGTGCCTGTACGGTATATCCATATGCACCAGTTTTTTCAGCCTATATTTAAAGTGAAACTTTGCGCCAATTTTAGACAAAAATCTCACAGCCCTGCCTTGCGGTTGTATGTAGAGTAGAAGCCGTGAGAAAATAAGATTTTGCACCAATTTTTGTATTAGCTGGCGAATGGTAGCGCTATAACTTAATATTTAGCGTCTTGTCTTGCCAGAATGAAGCTTTATAGTGAAGTATTAGCTACGAATTTTAGAACGCGGTGATAGGATAAAATACTTACACGTTACGCGTTGTCTCTCTGACCATGCCGGAAAAGCCCCGAAATACCGGGGCTTTTCAGCTTTAAAATGCAAGAAAAACAATGTTTATGCTATATTTATATTATGGATTCTATCGAAAGGGTAGTTGGAGGTGTCAACAGGCATAGTTGTAAGCCTGTAACCAAACGCCTACATATATCAGGTCAAATAAAAATAAGCCAAATCATAAGAAGATCTATTTGTTTATTGGCTGCGTTTACGATTGCGCAAATAAACATCACAAGTGTGTATGCTGCGACCGATGACTTTATAGATAAATTTGCCGCAAACAATATTATGTTCTATAACCCAGAAGAATGCAAAAGCGAACGTAATAATTCAGACTGCATTTCTTCGGACGGAAGTAACTTAAGCGTTATTGGCGACTCAATCTCGGAAGGCATAAAGACATATATGACCGAAAAATTCGAGAAATTAAGCCTAGACGATTACGACTCCTTAGTTGGACGAGCATGGAATGCTGGCCTTACTAAAGCTGAATCTATGAAGCTAAAAGATATTGTTCTTTTTATTCATGGCACAAATAACTTCGATCCTCTTCTTACCCAAGCCGACATTAATAACGCCTATGACAAAATAGGTGCAGACAAGACTATTGTCTTCGTAACAAATTATATCGAAGGGAAAGACCTTAGTACTAATAATAATCTCTTCAAAAAAGCCGCCGAAGAAAAAGACAACGTCATCGTCGTAGACTGGTATGACGCAGTCAGCAAACATAAAGAGTGGTTAGAGCCAGATGGTATACATCCTGCCGACGCTGGCCAAAAAGAATTAGCTGAAATGATTCACGCTGCGCTAAACACGCCTTGCGCTCGCGACGGTCTAGGCAAGCCAGAAAATGCCACATTAATCACGAGCATGAACCGTGTAACTTTTTACAGCTCCGATGCCGGTGAAAATGGTGGATATGCCGGCAAAAACGCAAGTTCAAAATATAACGAAGGAAAATTAGCCTTAGGACAAGTTGCCGAGAGCAACGATCAATTAACACTTGGCGATCTAGTTTACGTCGAAGTTCCAGGCGACGGCGAAGGAAGTTTTGCTAATGGCAAATATTTTCTAGTTACAGATACGGGGCCTGCTGCAAACACCTTAGACGTTTTTCATGATCCAGCCTCTGAAAATACTTCTGCGCCGTTCGGGGCAGGTAAGAACGCAAAAATATACAAAGTTAAGAGTGGTGTTTCTTGGGAAGATTATCTTAAGACATATTTTTGGGAAGGCGGAGAAGAACCGTCTGGAGAGTCGGGAGATATAAGCACCGGCAATAATAAAGACTATGAAGGCAACCAGATCTTAGCCGACGATACATTGGAAAAGATAAAAGAAAATCAATCCGTTTACGAAGAAGCAGCAAAAAAAGTTGGTATTCCTTGGCAGATTCTCGCCGTGTTGCATTTGCGCGAACATAGTCTTCAGGTAGATAATCCATCAAATGGACAGGGAATCTACCAGTTGTATTCATATACCGCGGGCGGCACAAACGGCAATGCCTTTCTTCCGGCCGGCCCAGTATCTAAAGAAGAGTTTTTAAGACAAAGCATCTTAGCGGCAGAGATTTTTAAGAATAACGAGCCAGAATTTACGGTAGATAGCACCGGAGACATTGTTAAGCGTGCTTTCTTTAAATATAACGGCACAGCCCGCGCATATAAGACACAGGCGCGCGACCTTGGTTTTAGCGAAGAAGAGGCAGAGAATGGAGAAGGGTCGCCATACGTTATGAATAAAGCCGACGCTAAACGCGACCCAGCAAAGAATCCAAGTGGGTGGGGGCAAATCAAGACCGATGGTGGTAACTTGACATATCCTGCAAACACCGATTATGGGGCATATGTCGTATTTGTGGCTCTTGGTGGCGGTACGGGTAATTTTGGTACTTGCGATTCAGGGTCCGGCGGCGGCAATATGGATGTCACGGCAACCGCAATAGAACTAGCCTGGAAACAGGGCGAATCTGGCTTCGGTGGCCTCGATCCAAATAACGAATACAAGAAAGCAATTACCGACGTAGGTCTTTCTACTTATGGCGACGCCCAAGTTCAACGCGGTTCTAGCTGCGATGCATTTGTTGCTACAGTATATCGATATTCTGGCGTAGATCCAGATTTCTACTGTTGCGGAACGAGTGTGCAGCTAAATTGGCTTCTCAAAAACGACAACTACGAACATGTTTCGCCAAACACGACGGATACTTCTGTATTAAAAACTGGCGATATTATGATTCTTGACGGCCATATTAAGATGTATATCGAAATCGACGGTGTTGGACACGAAGCGCAGGCATCATATGGTGACCATAGCGGACAAATAACCCCAGGCGTGAGCCTCATCGACAGCATCGGACGTGGCACTTATCAAATATTTAGGTTTAAGGGATAATATATGAATACTAATCTTAATAAAAGCGAAAAACAGCGCCTAGCTTTAGCGGTTACCGGAATCGTTTTATTTGCCATCGCTTGCATAGTCGCCATTATTCTAGCAATACGAAATAGCATCTATTCGGCTCGTGTAATTATAAATGTTGCGCCAGGTGATGCGCAGATAATTATAGATGGCAAGCAATACAAGAATGGCGAAGTGACCTTAAAGCCCGGCAGTTATCATGCGGAAATTAGTCGCGATGGATTCGAAGGTATCGCTACAGACTTTCAAGTTGAAAAAGACGAGAAATATAAATTATATGCTTGCCTCAGTACAACTGAAAGTACTAAAGAATGGTATGACGAGCATAAAGACGATAGTACACTCTGTAATATCTCAAATGAATATCTTCTTCGCGCTACGCAATCTAAAAAATTATCTGACCCGATATTTAAAGTAACGCCATTTCACAGTTACGATAAAGGTTTTAATATTGATCCTTATTTCGACGACGATAATAGAATTGTCGTAAAAATAACAGCGCTTTCGTGCAATGCTGAAAGACGCGAGGGGCTCTTCGAAGCAGCGATCAAGTATCTGCAAAACAATGGAATCAATCCGGGGAATTATACAATTGAAAGAATAAGCGGCTGCTAGAACGTAAAACTTTTAAAATTTTGTTAAAATAGTATATAATTTAAACATAAACTGAACGACTTTATAGTCAGAGTGGAGGTATATGAATCCAAATGATACGGATGGGCATCAAGTTGGAAATGGCCTAGGTGTCGAACAGCCTAATACTTTTGCGCCAAACACCAGAGCCATACCTAATGCCGGCACTAGCGAAGCTTTTAGTGCTCCGCAACAAAATACTTTTACACCAAACACTGGTGACGCTTTTAATGCGCCGCAAGCGCCAATTATTTCCTCCACTCCGGATCCTGAAGATAAAAAAGAAAGTTCAATCACGCGCGCCTTTGGCGGCCGTTCTCGCGCCAGTAAAATCGCCGCTCAAGCGCCAGCCCAGCCATCTGCACTTCGCCAAAATGCCCCAGAATTCTTCCAACAAGGCATGCAGCAACAAGATGTTATTCTAAACGCCGCTGCCGAGCAAAAGGCCAAGGGTAAGAAAGGTCTGATTATTGGCGTAATTATTGGGGGCGTAGCGTTGTTGGCATGCGCGATACTATTAATCGTGACTTTTGTGCCTCACGAAGCAGTAATCGGCGAAAAAGACAAAGAAGCAATTACCGCATGGAATGCTCTTGCTAATTTCATGCTCTCATCGACCGAAAGCCTAGAAACGCCGATTATAGAGAACGATAAGACTTATAATCTCAAGGTAATTACTAGGTATAACACCAGTCCAGAACAATATGAGAAGTTAACAGAACTTAAAGACGATTTTCTCAATAAGAAAGAAGATACTATATTCTCGAGCGACGAGAAGTTGGTCGAATATGTAGACGCTCTAAATAAATATTTCTCGATACTTCGATATGAACTTGAGACTAAAGAATATTCTACTATGTCCGAGATAGCCGATCTTTATGCGTCGAGCGACTATAGTAATGCAAAAAACACCATAGAAGACTACTACCTCTCCCTAGAAAATCAGGAGGCTTTTGGGCATATTTATCAGAATGAACAAGCAATGTCGCTAGCATACCTTGATGCAGTCGACTTCTATGCGAAGAATGGATGCACGCATGGCGAAGATAGAGTTATAAATTGCAGTGATTATATTAAGTCTACCGGCGAGTATGTAGATATGCGGAAAAAACTGACGATTGCTGGTGGCAATATTCTTCAAGCGCAAAAAATTATAGATAATGCGACCGTAGAAATAATAACAAATATTACTGGACAAATTCAGGAGCTGCAAAAATGATTCTCCCAAAAACTAAAACCTCAGCATTAATGTTGCCTATATTAACAATAGCTATGTCGTTCTTTATAACGAATACCACGTACGCCGCAGGCAATACTCAGGACAATATCGTTAAAAAGAGCTACCTGCAAGGGCTCGGTGTTTGTTATGAACTAAAAAACGGAGGTACGGACGACGACTATAAAGAGGGCTGGGGGCCATTTACATCTAATGTAAAAGACGATAATTATGAGTCAATGACTCCGGATCAATATCAGCTAGCTGGAGAGGTTGCAACTAGCACATATGAAAACGACTTTTCGTACAAGAAGTTATTTCCAAAGGAGCCAGCAAAAAATAAAATTAGACTTCCCAATGGTTGGACTCCAGAAAGCGGTGATAGCAAAACAAACTGTGCGCACCTAGTTAACGGTGGAGATGGCTTCTCTGACACTATTTATGATAGATTCAATAAGCCGGAGGCTAAAATTCAAAGCAATTCGTCAGCGGATGATATTAAGAAGTTTATGGAAAAAATGGGCTACAAAAAAGAGAGCAGCTCTACAGAGAATGGAAGAAAATGCTTCACTATTACTTACGACTGGCAGAAATATGAAATTAATGATGATGATAGTTGGCGACAACTTTCAAACGAAAAGGGCTCTGAGAAGTCCAGCGAAGTTTGTGCCGATATTGAGAATGGAATTGTAACAAAACTATCATATCCTAACGATACTATGGATGCTAGATATTTATCTCTTGGCGTAGACTATATGAGTGGCGGCGTAACGATAGATTTTATCATGGCTTATGATCCAGAGAATTTCGATTATAACTGCAACGTTATGAATGGTATGAACTGCTATCCATTTGGAAGCAACCTTGATGATGGTGGCCAAGAAGGCTTAGCATACCTCTCTATATATGATAAAAATTATAGTTGGGATCAATTTTATGATGAGCTTGAAAAACGCGTTAATGCACTGAAGGGCGGTAAAGATAACTTCTCTAATGTTTATAACGGTGATGATTTTGGATATGCTATCGGATTAACTGGTAAAAGCATTGATGTAACGGATTCACAGGCGACCGATGTCGTATGGAAACTCAATGGTTCAAGAGCGACTGCCAGAAATAAAGCGATAAGTTATCTTAATACGGGAAATAATATTGGTAGTAGTTATAGTAAACTTGGATTAACAGAGTCGCAAGCTGTTGTTTTGTACCAACATTACATTAAAGACGTAGCTCAAGCCACCGTCAACTGCGACCTTGATTCTCCATCGTCAACGGATGTCGCTGTAAAGTGGTTCGAGAGCGCAACCGAAAGGAAAGATTGCTATATTACTGGCTATAACGCCGACGAAACGGAATATAATATCGTAGACGATAAAGGTTATTTTACGCTAGGCGTAAAATTCTCAGAATTAGTCAATAAGCTCAACGCTATGGCTATCGATACACTCGACGGCGTCGATGACGCAATCGAATCAAGCCAATCCACGATAGAAGCGAATCCAGATGATCCGCCAGAGAAAGAGCCATCCTGTTTCGATGGAGGCGGCTCATTAGGCTGGATATTATGTCCGCTTCTCGAGTCTCTTGGGAAAACAACTACTTTTCTCTATGAAAAAGTAATTGAACCTTTTCTACAAGTTAATACTCAACTTTTTAGAGGGAATGTAGAAATTAGGGATCCCAACGATCCTGATAAAGTGATACAAGAGAAATCTGGAAGCGTTGGGGCATGGGGGATATTTAGAGATATAGCAAACATCGTCCTCGTTCTCTTCTTTATCTTTATCCTATTTTCTCAGATTAGTGGATTTGGTATTGATAACTACGGTATTAAAAAACTATTACCAAAAATTATTGTTGCTGCAATCCTTATCAACCTATCATATATTATCTGCCAAGTCGCAGTTGACCTATCCAACATTCTTGGGTTTGGCCTTAAGAGGATGATGGATGAAATGGCTGAAGGGATACCCATGCCGGACGGAGAATATAGCATAAGCGGGAATATAATATCGGCGCTCGTCCCAATTCTGACTGTCGGAATAGCTGGCTTGGCGATATGGTCTCAAGGTTTAGTAGCGGCTATCCTAGCCGTACTCGCCACTATTATTGTTGGCGTAATTGGCATAATATTCATATTTGCCCTTCTTTCTGTTCGTCAAGCCGGAGTAATTCTTCTAGTAGTGATTAGCCCAGTAGCGATGGCTTGTTATATGCTGCCGAATACAAAAAGCCTATTCAATAAATGGCTAAAAGCATTCCAAGGCTTACTACTGCTGTACCCAATCTGCGGCCTCCTCATTGGAGCAGGTAACTTCGCCTCAAAAGTTCTTCTATCTACAGATACAGAAAACTTCTTTATCGCGCTTTCCGCCATGTTGATTAATATCGTTCCATTCTTCTTTATCCCTACGCTACTTAAAGGATGCTTTGCGGCAATGGGGAATATTGGGGCAAGGATTTCGGGCGTCGGGAGAAATATCTCCGGCCAAGCAAAGCGCAGCATTAATGGATCTGAGCTTGCACAGCGAAAACGCAGTGAGCAAGCGGAAATGAGGCGCATGCGACGCGCTGGCGTTAAATACGACAAAGATGGAAATCTCATACTGACAAAGCGAGGCATTCGCCAAAATACCAAAGCTGAAAGAACCGGCTGGCGCGGAATGAGCGCCGGAGCGGCCGCCCGCCTAAATGCTGAACGTGCAAGCTTCTCTAGAAATGCAACATCTTCAAACAAATATGTTGGGGATGGCGCCGAAGGACAACTTGAACTGGATCGCATGGCGCAAGAGCAAAGAGACAGGCACTCCGGGGTCGATGATACGATCCTCGCAATGCAAAGCGGGAATATGTCCTATATGGGAGATACATTTGGCAGCGATGGCAAGATCACGGGATCGGAACAACAAACCGTCGATGTCCACGATATCGGATCCATGCAAAAAGCGCTTACTCACTACTTGAGACACTCGGATGGCAACGAACAGAATATTCAGGCCCTCGTCAAGACGCTGTCTCAAAAAGGAGACGATGGACGTGCTGCGGTGCGGCAAAGTATGGAAGACGCTATCAAACAAAGTGGTGACAATGGCCAGAAACTTGCATCTTCCGGCGTTCGTGCATATAGTGCGGAGATTATGGATGAGTTTGCTAAGGACTATAAGGAAAACGCAAGAACTACATTTGACTTTGCTGCAGGGAATCAGGCTATCAAAGACGATGCCGACACAAGCGCGTTATCTATGCCGACTACAGTTAATGCCGGCGCATTGAAGGCCGCAACCGTTGGCAGTATCGACGAAGGCGAGCTCACTCGCGTCGTAGACACCTTTAATAACGACCAAACAAGCACCGAAGACAAAGCCACTATCGCTCGTGTTGCTTATGATGCGATTAATAGTGAAAGTGGTACATCTATTAAAGAGAAGAACCGCGCAAGGTTGCAAGAACTTGCAAATCATCACATCGTCAAAAC
>JBJEGD010000029.1:4457-7598 GCA_051874735.1 Candidatus Bruticola sp.
ATATTAAGTATTAGGAGGTGATCCAGCCGCAGGTTCCCCTACGGCTACCTTGTTACGACTTCACCCTCCTTAAAAAACCTAGATTCGAATATAACAAAACACTACATCCTCATCCAAGCCCTTTTTGGGTGGTGTGACGGGCGGTGTGTGCAAGGAGCAGGGACGTATTCACCGCGCAATAGTGATACGCGATTACTACACATTCCAGCTTCATGAGAACGAGTTACAGTCCTCAATCCGAACTACGACTAAGTTTAGAGGATTACCTCCACCTTTCGGTGTCGGAACCCATTGTCTTAGCCATTGTAGCCCGCGTGTTGCCCAGAGGATTCGGGGCATACGGACCTACCGTCGTCCACTCCTTCCTCCTATTTATCATAGGCGGTCCCCTTAGTGTGCCCATCATCCAAAAAAGGATAAGCTGGTAACTAAGGGCGTGGGTCTCGCTCGTTGCCTGACTTAACAGGACGCCTCACGGTACGAGCTGACGGCGGCCATGCACCTCCTCTCAGCTAGTCAAGCAAAGTCATCAACCTGGCTATCATACAGCTGTCGCCTCTGGTGAGATGTCCGGCGTTGAATCCAATTAAACCGCAGGCTCCACGTGTTGTGGTGCTCCCCCGCCAATTCCTTTAAGTTTCAGTCTTGCGACCGTACTTCCCAGGCGGCGGACTTAACAGCTTCCCTTCGGCACTGAAGCAGCTCAAAGCCACCCCAACACCAAGTCCGCATCGTTTACAGTTAGGACTACCCGGGTATCTAATCCGGTTCGCGCCCCTAACTTTCGTCCCTCACCGTCAGAACCGTTCCAGTTAGACGCCTTCGCAACAGGCGGTCCTCCCAGGATTACAGAATTTCACCTCTACCCTGGGAGTACCTCTAACCTCTCCCGGTCTCAAGTCTAATAGTATCTCCAGCAATTCCCACAGTTAAGCTACAGGATTTCACCAGAGACTTATTAAACCGGCTACGGACGCTTTAGGCCCAATAAAAATTGCTACCACTAGAGCTGCCGGTGTTACCGCGGCGGCTGGCACCGGTCTTGCCCAGCTCTTATTCCAAAAGCTTTTTACACTAAAGAAAAGCCATCCCGTTAAGAATGGCACTTGGGATCCCCCCGTCGCGATTTCTCACATTGCGGAGGTTTCGCGCCTGCTGCACCCCGTAGGGCCTGGAACCTTGTCTCAGGTTCCATCTCCGGGCTCTTGCTCTCACAACCCGTACCGATCAAAGGCTTGGTAAGCCATTACCTAACCAACTACCTAATCGGCCGCAGACCCATCCTTAGGCGAAAAAACATTTAAACAAAAAACCATTACAGGAATAATTGCCTATCCAGTATTATCCTCAGTTTCCCAAGGTTATCCCGGTCCTAAGGGTAGGTTATCCACGTGTTACTGAGCCGTACGCCACGAGTCTAAACTCGTTCGACTTGCATGGCTTAATCGAATCCCAATAGCAGTAGCATCTGCCAGGATCAAACAGAATTGAACACAAAACAGAATACACTAATTATTAGCATAATTGAAGTACACATAAAAAAACATAGACGAGTATAATATATTACACATAAAATAAAATCTAATTCATAAAAACCAAAAGTTTCTATAATCAAATTTCACCACATCTACAAAACGTACATCATATCCGAAAAACTCAGATACTCATAAAAGCACATTCATTAATAATATAATAAACATGATAAAATTATAGCTACATGCGGAAAAAAGCAGTCATCATAGTCATAAATTGCTCCATGCAATAATTGACTTAAACCATCGCCATAAACATATAGCACATACTATAGAAACAAAAATGGCATTAACAAAGATAATTAAAAAATATTGCAAAATTAATTAATACATCAAAATAAGATAAATTAAAATTAATTAAAATAAAATAAATAAAAATAGCTAAAAAATAAAGAAATAAATAACAAAAATTAATATTTCTATTACAACTTTCTTAATAATAAATATTATAATAAAGAATGAAAATAAGTATTACTAAAAATAAATTTTTTAATAAAAGGCTATTTTTAATGCATATGTTCAGAAAAAATACAATACATTATATAAAATTTTCTATCTAAATCAAATAAAAATTACTTTATATATTACTAGCCAAACTATTACTGGTGATAAAATATGAAGTTCGGTATAGAATTCGTACCAAATCAACCTTTGGATGAAATTACAAAATTAGTAAAATTAGCAGAAGACGTCGGTTTTGAATATGCATGGATCACTGATCACTACAACAACAAAAATGTATACGAAACCTTAGCATTAATTGCAGCAAACACCGAAACCATTAAAATCGGTCCTGGTGTAACTAACCCATACGTAAGAAGCCCTGCAGTATCTGCTTCTGCAATCGCAACCATTGACGAAATTTCAGAAGGAAGAGCAACCTTCGGTATTGGTCCTGGTGACAAAGCAACTTTCGACGCTTTAGGAATTGAATGGACTAAACCTGTATCTACTATTAAATCCGCTATTGATGACATCAACACCTTATTAGACGGTGGAAAAACTGAAGCTGGAGCAGCATTAGGTGGAGTTAAAAAAGTACAAGACCACATCCCTATTTACATGGGTGCACAAGGTCCTAAAATGTTAGAAACTGCTGGAGCAATCGCTGACGGTGTATTAATTAACGCTTCCAACCCTAAAGATTACGAAGCTGCTATGCCTATGATTAAAAAAGGTATTGAATCCGCTGGTGAAAAAGAATTCGACGTAGGTGCATACACTGCAACCTCTATTGGTGCTGACTCCGAAGCAGCTAAAAACGCTGCTAAAATCGTAGTTGCTTTCATCGCAGCTGGATCCCCACCACAAGTTATCGAAAGACACGGATTACCTGAAGGATACAACGAAAAATTAGGTGGATTATTAGCTAAAGGTGACTTCGGTGGAGCTATTGGTGCTATTACTGAAGAAGCACTCGACGCATTCTCCGTATGTGGTACTCCTGATGAGTTCATTCCAAAAATTGAAGGCTTAGCTGAAATGGGTGTAACTCAATACGTTGCGGGTTCCCCAGTAGGTAAAGACGTAGAAGAATCCATTAAATTATTAGGAGACGTAATCGCAAGTTTCTAAACTTGCTTACTTTTTCTTTTTTTATTTTTTTAAA
>JBJEGD010000030.1:0-1541 GCA_051874735.1 Candidatus Bruticola sp.
CGTGGTGGACGTCACCAGGCCGAGCAAGCCCAGCAAACATCCGGCCAAGAAGGCTGCTACCGAAGAGCAGAAGCGCTTTGTTGTGGACGTTACTAGGCCGGATAAGCCCAGCAAGCGGACGGCCAAGAAGGCTGCTACCGAAGAGCAGAAGCGCTTTGTTGTGGACGTTACTAGGCCGGATAAGCCTAGTAAGCGAGCGGCTAAAAAGGTCGCTACCGATGAGCAACAAGCTGCTCTGGTAAATAAGGCAAGGAAACTTAACAAAAAGTTCCTGAACCAGCATAGAAATGATAGGTTAGCTGATGGTGATCGACTTGAGGTAAATAATGAGGCGAAAGCGCAAAATGGTGATTTTATTAAAATCGGCGACACAAGCTATAGAAAGAGCAGAATTTTTACAGAAGTAACCTGTGAAGCTGAGGCTATAATTAGGAGCGTTGAAGAAAAACATATAGCCAGGATGCAGAATGCACCACTAGATGGAGACATTATCGACATGTTTGATTTTAGAAATTTAGACAAAGGACAAAGCTACCATATCAGTAAAGCTGAAAAACTAGCCAGATACAAAGAACTAGAGTACATATTTTTCTACGATAATTCTGGAAAAGTTTTGTTTGGCGCTGTTGGCACTAGACATGCCTTAACTATTGGTAGACTAGGACTTGGAAAGAGTGAATTGGCAGGGCTAAATTGTTTGCACAACCATCCCAGCGGATATCTAGGTTTTTCTTTGGACGATATGAGTTTATTTATGACGCACAAACCTAAAGAGGCTAAACTTGTTACACAAGATCGTATCTTATCTTTTAAGCCTGAATATAGTATGTTAGCTAACAAAAGGCATGTCGCTGACATATTTATAGATCTGAAACATGAAACAAGAAGAGAATTAAGAAAAGAACACCCTGAGCTTTTTGAAGAAGTAAATGATGAGGAGAAACGAATCTCAAACAACTGCCTGTTAGCAGAGTACAGCGCAGAAAAAATGGCCGCCAAACTTACTCATACATTCGGCTATTATGGTATTATGAAAGAAACTTCTTTTTAATCTAAGGCAGCTAAAAAAAGTGAAAAAGTTAGAGCAAGTTCTGTGGCAAGTCTATAAAACTGATCGATTTGTTTTCGATTATTTTAAAGATAAATTAGATCGGAATACTCCTGAATTTTTCGATCATCTTGATAGGTTCTGCGATATGGCAAGAGTCCCACTTCCAGAATATACAGAGATCCTTAGAGAAGAGTATTATCACTTTATGGAAAATCACAATGGGATGGACTTATTCTAGGAGAGTAATTTAACATGCCAGGAATAGCCCTTAAAATAGACTTAAACGAGCTTTACGCGCTGGCCAATAGTAAGCGCTGGAAGAGCAGCGAAATCGGCAAAATCAAGGCTGATTTACTGGGCCGGTATTATAAGCGCGAGTTGGAAAACGCTTCTAACCGTGCTTTCGATAGGCAAACTTCTCCCGATGGGCGCACTTGGTTGCCTCGCTCTCCTAAGTACGCTAAGCAACTCAACCGCCGCCGACCGGGGC
>JBJEGD010000031.1:0-34580 GCA_051874735.1 Candidatus Bruticola sp.
GTTGGTTGACAAAGAGCCGTTTTCTATGTTAGCTGAATTGGGATTTCAAGTTGAATATCGTTCTTTAAGTGTGCCTGGTGTCTGGGTTAGAGGGCGCACCGAATATGCACAGCGTAGAGTTTATATCGATACTGAGGCTTTAGAAGTTTTGGCCGCGCGCTGTCGCCGCTCTCTATCTGTGCCAGTCAGTGCAGATTTATTGCAGCGGATAACGGCTGCTCATGAACTATTTCACATTTTAGCTTTTAAGGCCGGTCAGTCTCATACAGAATTAGCAGCCGTTATCTTTTCCCTGTATTTTTTCAGCCGCTGAACTTTGGCTGCTGCGCTTATATCGTTAATTAGGGGCCGCCGCCTTTGTCTTTTCGCGTTCTCTAATTGCGCTATTTCCGAAATTATACAACGGATAGTGGCTAAAAAAGCCCTTTGTTTATGCAGGTATTGCTTAACTTGAATGTAAACTTAAACTTACAGACAGAGAGACTTTTGATTTCGATTTATCTTCCTCGGGAGGTTTTATTTTGTTCAGCGAATTTCATAAGCCGTCCAGCTTGCAGGAGGCAGCTGCTTTGCGCAGTCGCCTGAGCTCCTCAGCTTATTTAGGCGGCGGCACTATACTTAATACCATAACTTACGCCAAGGAAGTTCCTGAAGAAGAGCAAGCAACTACGCTAATCAGTTTAGCGGGTCTCAATTTAAAGCAGGTTGAGCTAAACCATGGTGAGTTAATTATTGGTTCCGGTCTTACTCATCAGGAGCTGCTAGAAAATGAGATCATTTTTCCCTCCCTCAAAGAGGCTGCTTCATATCTGGTCAACCGCAACATACGCAACATGGCGACTGTCGGCGGCAATATTGCTTTGCGTGGCACTGCTTGCAATCTGTACTCTATGCTGTTGGCCTTGGGAGCTAGGTTGGAGCTCATGAAAGCTGACGGCAATACCTATATAGTCAGCATCGACGACTACAACGAACACGGAGCCCCTGCCGATCTTATTTTAAACGTGCGCATATCCGAAGAAATGGGCCGTCGCCGTTTTGCCTCCCGCCGCTACGTGCGCACTCAAAATGATATTTCTATTGTATCCGCCTACGCTATTGCGGATGGCGACGCCGAGCACGTTAAAGATTTGCGCTTAGTTATGGGAGGATTTGCTGCTCATCCAGTTCGTCTAACTGAAATTGAGAGCCTAGTTAAGGGAGCTGCTTTGCCAGATCGCGATTATTTAGCCGCGCAAATTCGTCCTTTACTCAACCCTATAGCCGATATTCGCGGCGGCGTCGCTTTTAAGCGTGAAGTGGGCGCTCAGATTGCCGCCTGGTCTATCTATAAAGCTTTTGGTCAACTTTAGGGAGCTGTGTAAAATAATATGAAAATAACTTTTCGCTTAAACGGCCGGGAACAGCAGGCCGAAGTTGAGCCTCGCGAGAGGGCTGACGCTTTTCTGCGCCGTTTAAATGTCACTTCTGTCCGCAACGGCTGCAACGGTGAAGGCACTTGTGGAGCTTGTGCTATCCGTTTTAACGGGAGGCTGGTTAACTCCTGTATTCTCTTAGCTGCTCAGCTCGACGGCCAAGAGGTCTGTACCGTTGAATATTATTCCAAGCACCGCACTTTAAGTGCCATTCAGTCTGCTTTAGTCGATGTCGGCGTGGTCCAGTGTGGCTATTGTACTACTGCTGTAGTCTGTTGTATTGAAGAACTTTTGGAACGTCATCCTAACCCTACCGATGAAGAAATACGCGACGCCATGTCAGGTATTTTCTGCCGTTGTAACGGATATCAGCAGTTCTACGATGCTATTCGTTTGGCGGCCAAAAGGAAAAACGATCCTAATTTTACCTGCGTAACGGCTCCTTCTTATGCTGAAGGTAAGCGTGTGGTCGGCAAGCCTGCACGCAAGATCGACGGTTCAAAGTTAGTGCGCGGTCAAAAAGCTTATGTTGAAGATGTTATCGATCCTCATGCCTGCGTGTTGCGCATGATGCGTTCCCCCTACGCTCACGCCTATATTAAGTCGATTGATACTTCCGAAGCGTTGAAAGTACCCGGTGTAGTTTACATTTTAACCCATGAGAATTGCCCCGAAGTACACTACAACCAAGCTGGCCAAGGTTTCCCTGAGCCCTCTCCTTACGATCGCAAGTTAATTGGTGACAAAGTTCGTCACGTGGGCGATCGTGTGGCTGCCATTGTCGCCGAAAACATGGACGCCGCTATCGAAGCTGAAAAGAAAATTAAGGTTGAATATGAAGTCCTGCCTTTTGTTCTTACTGTCGACGAAGCTAAGGCTCCCGGAGCTCCTATAGTTCATAATGCTAAAGTCTCTTATGTTTGCGGTGCTCCTGACAATTTAGAAGAGTACAACAAGACGGCCGATCCTCGCGATGGCGAAGTTATTTATCAATTCCCTATTCACGGTGATCCTCACCGCAATTTGGCTTCTAGTGTTCATGCCGGTATAGGCAACGTTGAAGAGGGCTTTGCTGAAGCCGATGAAATTGTCGATAATTGGTATGACTGCTGCCAAATCCAGTGTACTCCTGTGGAGCCTCACATAGTTTATACGCGTATGGACGGCGATCGCCTGATTATTCACGCTTCCACTCAAGTGCCTTGGCATTTGCGCCGCATTGTGGCCAGCATTATTAAAACGAAGCAGAACAATATTCGCGTTATTAAAGAGCGTGTAGGCGGTGGCTTTGGAGCTAAGCAAGATATTGTACTGGAAGAGGTCTGCGCTTACCTTACTTGGGTGACTGGCCGCGCGATCTATCAGCGTTTTACCAGAGAAGAAGAATTTACCGCTTCCCGCACTCGCCATGTAGCTAAAGTGCGCTGTAAGGTTGGCGCCAAAAAAGACGGTACAATTACCGCTATTTATATGGATGTTCAGGCTAATACCGGACCTTATGGTTCTCACTGTCTGACGGTGCCTATGAACGCTTGTTCTAAGTCGCTGCCTCTCTTTGATTGTCCCAATATGGCGTTCAATGTTGATACCTGGTATTCCAACATCGCTCCTACCGGAGCTTACCAGGGTTACGGCGCTCCTAAAGGCTCTTTCGCTTTGCAGTTGGCCGTAGCTGAAATATCCCGAAAGCTCGGGTTAGATCACATGGATGTTATTGAAAAGAACCGTGTTCATGTGGGCACCAAATTAGAAATTTTGAAAAGTTTGGGCGAAGGACGCGAAGGACAAGCTGAAACTATCCAATCTTGCGGTTTGGGGCCGGCTCTTAAACGCGGGCGTGAGCTGATTGAGTGGGGGAAAAAGGAAGTCAGCAGCGATCCCGATATCGCTATAGGTAAGGGCTTCGCTATCGTGCAACAGGGATCCGGATTGCCTGGTCTCGATTCAGCCAATGCTGAGGTGCGTATGCTCAGCGACGGCACTTTCATTGTCCTTTCTGGAGGCACCGATTTAGGCACAGGCTTAGATACGGTGAGTTGCAAGTTTGTGGCTGAAATTTTGTGCGTTGATATGTCTGATGTGGCTATACTCTCCGGCGATACCGATGTTACCCCCTTCGATGTCGGTGCCTATGCTTCTAGCGGCACTTTCTTCAGCGGCGGTGCAGTACGCAATGCGGCTGTCAATATGAAAGCTCGTATTTTGGAAGTAGCTTCTCAACTGCTCAGTGAACCAGTAGCTGATTTGCAGATTGTCCATCACGGCACAGTGCAGGGCAAGAAGAAATCGATTACTTTTGCTCAAATTGCCCATTATGCCGAGCAAGGAGACGGTTGCGGTCAGTTAATGGCTTACGGACACTTTATTGTCGATAAAGCTTCCTTCCCTTACGGAGCCCATTTCGCTCAGGTGGCCGTCAATAAGCGCACCGGTGAAGTGAAACTGCAGAAGTACTTCTGTTTGGAAGATTGCGGCACCCCAATCAATCCTGAATTGGCTTTAGGTCAAATGTACGGTGGTGTGCTCAAAACTATCGGTCATTCTCTTACGGAAGAGATGATTTACGATAAAGAGACGGGCCGCTGCCTGACTGCCGATTTTACCGATTATAAAGTGCCCATGATACTCGACCTGCCGGAAGTTTTCGTTTCAGAATTAGTGCCCACTGACGATCCTTTAGGGCCTTTTGGAGCCAAATCTATTTCAGAAATTACCTGCAATGGTGCTGCTCCTTGTATTGCTGAAGCTATTTACGACGCCGTAGGTGTGTGGGTACGTCAGTGGCCTTTCACTGCTGAACGTGTTTTACGAGCTATGGGCAAAATAGATTAAGCTTAAAACTTCAACTGTGGGCGGCGGCCTTATCCCTGCCTGTATACGCGCCCCCTGGTGCTTTTTATAAGTCAGTTAGGGGGCGCGTATATTTTTAGGACTTTAATACATGCCTTTAATTTTAGCTTGGCTTTAGAGAAAGAAAGGAAGCCCTATATCAGCAGAAAAGGAGGATTTAAACAACTGTGTGGAAGTTGCCGAAGATATGCAGACTCAACCCGATTATGTAAGTTCTATCAATTCCGTTGATGACCCAAATTCTCCGTCTCCTTCACTCTGGGAGCGCTGGAAGGCTATGGCAGCCAGAGCCGCTTCTTTTCAAGCCAGAATTTTGCTTATCATATTCTATTGGATATGTGTGACACCGTTCGCCATTTTATTAAAGCTTTTTGCCGATCCTCTGGGCCTTAAAGAGCACGGGCGCGGTGGAGCTTGGCAGCCCATACATACTAGCGATAAGGCGAGGGCTCAATTCTGATGCGTGTTCTAGGTATTTCTTGTTTTTATCACGATTCGGCCGCTGCTATAATTGTCGACGGTCAAATAGTAGCTGCCGCTGAAGAGGAGCGCTTTTCCCGCGTTAAGCACGATTTCGCTTTTCCGAAGTTGGCAATTCAGTTTTGCCTTGATTCCGCCTTTTGTAAAGCTGAAGATCTCGATTTAGTAGTATTTTTTGAAAAGCCGTTCCAAAAGTTCGATCGTCTGCTGATGTCTTCTATGGCCTCCTGGCCTAAGTCAGCTGTGGCTTTTCGCGAATCTTCTTTAGTTTGGCTGTTAGACAAGCTTTGGGTTCAGGCCTTTCTGCAGGAACAGCTTGGAGTTGCTAAGGATAAAATAGTTTTTTGCTCTCACCATTTATCCCATGCGGCTAGCGCTTATTACTGTTCTGGATTTACTAGCGCTGCTCTTTTAACTGTTGACGGAGTTGGCGAATGGGCTACTGGTACTCGCGGCTCCGCTTGGGGCAACCAAATTCATCTAGATGACGAAATGCGTTTTCCGCACTCTTTAGGGTTGCTTTACAGCGCTTTTACCGCTTTTTTGGGGTTCCAAGTCAACGAAGGTGAATATAAAGTAATGGGTATGGCTCCTTACGGCAAGCCTACCTTCTTTGATACTATATTCAAAAATTTAGTGCGTCTAGATAGCGATGGATCCTTCACTTTAAATATGGATTACTTCGCTTTTCACCGTTCCGCCTACCATTCTTTTAGCGACAAATTCTGCGATCTTTTTGGACGCCCGCGCACTCCTGAAGAGTCGAACCTGCTCGATCCCCATTATGCCAATATCGCTGCCTCTATTCAGGCTGCAGCTGAAGAAATTCTGGTGCGCCAAGCTCAGGCGCTGCATCGCAAGTACGGCCACGAAAATTTGTGCTTAGCTGGTGGAGTTGCTCTGAATTCTGTAGCTAATGCGCGCATTTATCGTGAATCTGGTTTTTCCAACCTCTATATTCATCCAGCTGCTGGCGATAATGGCGGAGCTTTAGGAGCCGCCTTATGGGGCTATTACAACGTTTTGGGAGGCACGCAGCGCTACCGTTTGCTTACTCCTTACTTAGGCCAAGAACACGACGACTACGCTGTTGCTGATTATTTGCGCTCTCAGAACTGCAAGTTCCGTGAATTGCCCGATATGAATTCTGTATATCAGGAAATATCGGCTCGTTTAGAAAGTGGCCAAGTAGTGGGATGGATGAAAGGACGTTTTGAGTGGGGCCCGCGCGCTTTAGGAGCCCGCTCCATTTTGGCCGATCCGCGTTCCGCCTACATGAAAGACTTAGTTAATGCGCGCATTAAGTTCCGTGAGCCTTTCCGTCCATTTGCCCCTTCAGTTTTAGCTGAAGGCGTTGAAAGTTATTTCGATATCTCAAATTCTCATTTGCTCGATCCTTTGCGTTTTATGCTCATGGTCGTGCCTGTACGTCCGGAAATGCGTGAAGTAATTCCTGCCGTAACTCATGTAGACGGAACTTCCCGTATTCAGGCTGTTTACCAGCAGGAGAGCCCTTATTACTACGAGTTAATCAAGGCTTTTTATCAGCGCACCGGTGTACCTTTAGTGCTGAATACCTCTTTTAATTTAAGGGGTGAGCCTATCGTTAATACTCCGGCTGAGGCCTTGTCTACTTTTACCCGTTCCGATATGGATGCTCTGATTATGGGGCGCATGCTAGTCAGCCGCAGGGCTATTTCTGATAAGAGGGTTATTCCTGGGGCCGAGTTAGAAAAATGGTCGCATACTCCATCGTTGGCGGAAAATCAGAATGCGCAGGGGCGTGCTGCTGCTTCACGCAAGATAGTTTATAAGAGTGACAACGACAGCTCTTCCGGATTTACTCGGATTATAAGCACCGCCTTCAAATATGTGGCCATCATTTTCTTGCTTTTAGTTGGAGCGGAAATTTTAGTTCGGCTAGGCATAGACAACACTAATATGCAGATGCGTGGCCTTTATATAAGTACTAAAGACGGTCTGCGTATGCAGCCGGGTTGGACTAGGCGCATACATGGACCTGAGTTCAGCGCTGAAGTCCATATCAACGATGAGGGCTGGCGGGCTATGCCTGCCTTGCGTCCTGTAGACCAGTTCGGTGGCGATCAGGTCAAACAGCTGGCTGATGGCGCCGATGATAAAGCCGTTTCTGAAGCCGTTGCTTCGCGTCGTCCTGGTGTAGGACAGACTATTTTAGCTCTGGGCGATTCTTTTACTTTTGGCTGCTGGTCCGATGCTGAGGACACTTGGTTAAATCAAATTCAATGTATTACCGGTGCCAAAGTGCTTAATTACGGCATTCCCAACGCTGGTACCGATGCAGAAGCTGAGCTTTATGCTAAGTTGAAGCCTAGCGAGCGCAAAGCCGATGTAGTCATGCTGGGTTTCTACACCGGCAATGATTTTTACGACAACATGGTCGGCAGTCAGAGTTTTACAGTTTCTGATAAAGCTCTGGTGCTGACCCCCAAGGCTGAAGCTCTATGGAGTAATTATGACTGTTTTAAGAAGCAGCAAGATTCCGTAGATTTGCCCAAAGATAACAATATCTCTTTATATAAAAATTTGCTGCGTCGCAGCCATCTTTACCAGTTCCTGTGCGCCATTGCCTACAGTTTCGGAGGTTCTGCTAAGCTTAGGCCCAATACTGCCCAGGCTTGGTGTCTCAACAGCTACACTAAGGAAATGCGCGAAGGAGCAGCTAAAACTGCCGAATCTTTAGAAAAAATCCGCACTCTCTGTTCTGAGCGGGGGAGCGTCTTTGTTATAGTACTCATTCCTTCTTCCATTGAGGTTTACGATCAAGATTGGCAGAACTGGATTGAGCGTTCCAAGTTAGAAGACAGCTTATTTGATAGGGGTAAGCCCAGGCAGATAGTGCTTGACTGGGCGGCCGATCAAGGTGTTTACGTGCTCGATTTATGGCCTTACTTAGTGAACAGACCCCGCATGTACTACAGTAAGGATATGCATTTCAATAAGTTAGGTCATTTCCAAACGGGTGAGGTTGTAAGCCAGTTCTTAGATCGCGCAGGCATTTTCGATATTAACATGTACGATTCGTCTGTGGTTGATTCCAACATTTTACCCGACAGCATGCCTGCTGAAGAATCAGATAGTGCTGCCAATATAAATGGTGATAATGGTGAGGAGATGTAACAAACATGTTCGGTAAATTTACCAGACGGTGTGCCGTAGCTGTCGATTTTATTAAATTTATGGCCGGCCGACGCTTGTGGCTAGTGCCGTTACTGTTGGGGTTATTGGCTATGACTGTGCTAGTCTCTTTAGCTCAGGCCACTCATATTGCTCCGTTTATATATACACTTTTCTAGGTTATGTGGTTAGGCTTTGGGCCTATGTGCACATTAAGTTAATACTGAAAATAAATAAAGCGCTCTCTATTTTGGAGAGCGCTTTATTTGTTAATAGTTCGCTTTAAGCGGGCTGCAGCGTCTTAGTCGAGCCAAAAGTGGGACGCTCCAGCCTTAAGTTTTTAAACTTATATTGTAGGATCAGCAATAACGGTATAGCTGTAAGTCTCAGTAGAAGCCAGATCTTTGCCTCCACTATTTTGCAGCTTGAAGGATATGGAGCCAGTTTCATTTACCGCAGCAGTACCGTAAGAAAGCTGATAGCTTTTAGAAAGTTCATTAGGGGTAACGAGCGTAGAAGTGTTAGTATTGACAGGTATAATGACGGCCGTATTAGTCTTGTCAAAAATTTGTATATGTTCAGTTTCAGAGCCGTCTACAATGTAGTAAGCCATAACTCGGAAATTGAACTTATAATTGTCGCTCTGGGGTAGTTTATGCAGGTTAGTGTAATCTACAGCCCCTATTACTACAGGATCGTACTCGTAGCAGATACTGTCTTGAGCATCTTTTATGTTGATGGTAATCTCGTCACCTACTTTTTGATTGTTTTCATCGTAGGTATACACTTTTAAGGGAACATTCTCTGTAGTATTCCTAGCCGTATAAATGACTCTATCTTTACCTAATTGGAAGTTGATATCAACGGTGTTGGGGGTCTCCCAGGTAGCTTCGTGGTCGCGCAGCTGCACTTGGAAATCGTTGCTCTTAGTTGTGGGAGAAGTATAAACTCCAACAGCCACAATCTCACCTGAGCCTACGTTGTAAGACTGACTATTTAAGACAACGGGGGTAAGGCCAAGATCTACGTTAGGGTTAAGCATAGTAAGCTCATCGGTATCTCCGTTTACGCTGTCTTTAATGATAACTTTAGTTAACACTGCGTCGGAAACGTATACGTAATCGTGATGATCTTCAGTACGAGTAGTCGTAAAGTAAGCTAAATTGCTTGAAGTAATTTCAAACTCTTGCTTGCCGTAACTTTTGCCTTGATAGTAATTGTTGAGCAGACTATCTTGAGCCTGCATAACCATGTTGCCTAAGGGCTTGATCTCCGCTAAGGGGGTAAGATCTAAATCAGCATAAGTTGAGTCGGGAAGTAAATAAGAGGCTGTCAGATTTACGTAAGTAAATTCGCCTTTGTCAATATGAGTGTAGGTAGGATTGAAGCGGTAGTACTCTAAGTCTGTATCGGCAATAGAAGGATCGGCGGTAACGGTCGTTTTTAGGCTGCCAGTAGTATTCCAATCGATATCGTTTATACTGAAACTCTTGGCAGTAGTACCTAAGAAGTAGTAGCCGATAACCTTTACGGCTTCTTGAGGAACTTTGTCTACAGCTAAAGATTCTTCTACAGCCAGTTCATCGGTTACCAGAATGGGAAGGCCGCTCTTATTGAGGAAGGAGTATTTAACGGTGCCGAACCTAGAAGCAGTTTCAGACAAATTGAAGGTGACTGTCCCGTATTTTGCATAATCTAGAGGTGCGTAAGAGGTATCGCCTCCGTCGCTGCATCCGGCGGCAAAAGCAGAAAAAGCGAAGCATAGACCGGCACAGGCTACTGTGCCTAATTTTTTAGAAAAGTTACTTGTAACCATTAGTTAGTTAATATGTCCTTCCGTTAATTTGCTAATCTATGAATAAAATTACAGAAAAAATCCCCCGGGATTTTCCCCTATTATACCTAACTTCCTTCTATAATGGGGCGTTCAGGCTGTTAGTGCGCTTTGTAAAGTCCGTTTTAAACAGTTTTATCGCACAACGATGGACTGATAATAAGTTTATTCTTAGACATTTGTATTGTGGGGCTTTGATTGACCTTTTTTGTTAGACACAGTCAAACTTAAAAGTAATAGTAACATTTTTTTGTGTTTGGCCGACAATTTCTCCCACGCTTGTCGCAAGTTTAGATGAGGCGTGTAACTCTTATTAACAGTAGACTCTGCTTGTTTGTACATGTTATTTTCGTAATCCTTGGTCATAGATTGTAGCAGAGGCTGTAAGCGTTGATTAGTCACAGTTTGCAGGAATTCATGTGGAGTTTGTGATGGGGATTTGCAAAAATGTAGATCTGCTAAAATCATCACCATAGCGGAATACATTTGCTCTGTTTCAGATAAATTATCTGTCTGTAGAATTTTAGAGAAATCTTTTCTTAATCTGAACAGTTTAATAATAATATAGAAGCGTTTTTTTATGCTCAGCCCCTTGTTTAAGGAGGTGCCTATAATTAAATGCACCAAATCTGCATTTTTAACTAGCCGATAGCCAGCTAGCAGAGCTAATGAAAGTAAGATGAAAGCTTTCAAGAAATAGACATAATTTTTATATGAACCTTCAGAATAAGATTTCGCTAAAAACTTTAGCAAATTATTTGCGATATTGGAATATCCGAAACTGGCTCCCTGTTGTTTTTGGTTGTTTACTACATAATTGGGTGAAACAGCGTCAATAGGTAGCCATAGAGATTCCTCACTGAAGAGAAAAACTTCGGTCCAGGCATGAGTATTATTGCTTCGCACTACATAATCTCCTGAAAACAGATCGGAGTCTTCAGTGGCATAGCCTCCTATATAGCGAGACATCAGTCCGATACTACGGCACATTACTGCTAAAGCACTGGCAAAGTTGCGGCATGTCCCTTCCTTATTTTCAAAAAGAAAATAATCATTAGGTTCCATGTCGTCCGGGCATGGTGTAGGTGAAAGATTGTAAGCGCAATTCGATCGCAAAAAATGGCAAAGAGCCATTACTTTTAAGAAAGGAGTTCGGTACGGAGCGGTAAGGCGCACAGCTAAAAAGCGAGTACGCTCTGTAATATTGTCAGGTAATTGTAAGTATTTTTTGACCGCTTTTTTATTAAGATTGGGATCGAGCTTGGTAATTTCTATACCGCTGCGATCTGCCTCTCCGTGGTAATTCTTGGCCATTTCCCAAGACTTTATTTCGTAAGTTGAAGGTTGATCGTTCAAAAACTGTTCATATTCTTTAAAACTGTATCCCAGATCTTCAGGAGAGTTGGGGGCAAAAGAGTAAGTTGTGTAAATAGTTCCTTTTTCTTGAATATTGTGTGAGCGCAGGCCGTTATCAGAGTCTATGTAGATTGTGTTAGTGGGATAATCTATGGTCTGTGTGAAATACGGGGAGAATATTACATTGTCAAAATTGGTTTCTAAGGAAAAAATATGGGTAACATATTCACTTTGTGGGCGTTTTCTTAAATATGTGGGATTCATACATCTATCTTTGTAGAAGCGGCGGCTGAACATTCGGGGAATAGGGCGCATATAACTGGTACTTTCTATTTCCGTAGGCAAGACAAAATCATCTGTTTTCCAGCTTGAGCCATCGTACAATGTATAAACTAAACCGCGACAGTAAATAACTCCTTGGCTGTTAGTGCGTATATGCATAAGTACTTTGGGATTGTTTGTTTCTTTCAGGTCGTTATCTTCTCTTAAATTATCATAACTTTCAAATGCAATTAAATCGTTGTTTTTATTATTACCTTGCCGATTTTTGCTTACAGGTCCATCTGCTCCAATAAGTTCCCCGTATTTGCTTTTTATACCAGCAAAATTTAAACTTGAGCTTAAATCAAAAGTTGTCTGCATTCTAAAATCGGCTAAACCGGGGTATCGCGGCATAAATAAGAATACCAGTAGTACGGTCAAAATAAAGATGGAGACAAACGTACACAATTCACTTATATGTAGTCTTCTATGTTTGCTATCGGCTATTAACAAGATATTATCTGCTTGATAAGACAAGTTGTGGAAATAGATAGCATTAATAAATAGGGTGAAATACAGTAGCAAATGTAGGGAAAAATTTGTTTTATTAAAAACGGTAGCTGAGAAGCTAATAAGTAAGAGGCTGACTATCAGAGAGTAATTTAAGTCTCGGCGTTTGGGCAAATCAAAAGAGTGGCCGACTACCAACCCTGCTAATAGATTCACGAAAATTTGACCGATATTGTACGGAGAGGCTATTAAATTTTGGAAGAAAGTTTTTAGCAGCAGCATCATGTATACGCTGACTAAAGCTTTAATTAGGCAAGCGTTTTTATATCTGAAATAGTATGAATATATATGTCCGATTACTAAAAACAGAGGATACAAGTACCAATAATCAGGAAATTCCAGAGCGGAGAAAGTGCTGAATAAGGCGACCAGCTCGCACATCATTACACTAAATCGGAGTCTCAGTGAACTTTCCGGGTTGACATGGAGACAGGATAAAAATAGAAGTAGTTTGTCTATTCTGCTGAATCGACTCGGTTGTTCATGCTTGTTGGTTGATTCACCGCTGCTCATATCTGCTCCTAAATTTGTATGCTGCAGATTTAATCTGATAAAGATAAAGAGATTTTAACAGTATCTTCAGAGACATTCAGACAATTTTTGCCTTGTTTATTGGCAGTATCTATGCCTTCTTCAAGTTCTTTGGAATTATTGTTTAATATCTGAACTTCAGCAAAAAAACGTTCCAAAGCATAGTTTCCATCCTGGCAGCTGAACAATCTGTAAAAAATTTCGTCAGAGTTTTGATAGTTTTTAGAAGATTGGATATCTCTGCATATATGTATCAAGCCGTCTTTCCTATGGTGGTATAAATCCAGATTACTTGAAGAGGGAATACCGCGGTAAGAGACTATTAAGGGGCGCTTCTGGCGTCGGCATAAATACAGCACAGAAGCGGCAGCTGATAAAATCATTTCAAATTTGGTTTCAATGGGCTGTAGTTGCAGTGGTGTTTTAGGATCTATTAGGCAGTCTATTTCCAAATAAACTGGGCGTTTATCATAATGCTGCGTTTCCTGAAATTCTTTAATAATTAATTCATCGAAACGAGCACTGGACGCCCAATGTATAAGTCGAAAATCTTCGCCATCTTGATATATATGTAGGCCACGAAAATTATCAGAGTCGCTTTTTTGGTTACTATACTGCTCGTTAACATTACTTCGAGTAAGCTTATCCTTTAATAAATTTGTATTAGGATTGACTTCAGGTTTTATATATATTTGGGGAGTGTAGTTGTCGTTTTGTTTGAGTTGTACTGACCAAAAACCTAAGTAGCTAATTATGCTTAAGGAACAGGGTATTAGGGGTGTATGTCCTCTATGAACAGCTTGAAAATTGTAGGTAATATTAGCTGACTGATGAGCCCCGACAGCTTTAATTAAACATAATTTATTAACTATTCGCTCACTGTTAATGTTTGCAGCTAGAGCTTTTAGTCCTGAGTTTATCTCACTTATACTTTTTCTTCGTTTGTGAAATAATCTGACCAAATTTACAGAAGTTGAGGAAGGGATTATCTCTTCCTGAGAGGGCTGAAAGCGACCTAAAATACTGCAGTTAGTTTCATAGTTATCGAAATCAAATAATACTTGCAAATTTAATATATCTGCGTTGGAATTATTAGTAATTTTAAGATTGACAGTCCCTGCTTTGTTTAATGAAACTATTAAGTTGCCTTTTTCATCGATAAAAAAATCGCTGTTAATTTTGTAGTTAGGATTCACCTGATTAACTTTGTACGGCACAGCTGTAATAGTAAGGGGAGCTTTATGTCTTATAAACTTAAATGATGTTACAACGTAGTCAGCCGTCAAAATTGCCAAAATTATTGAAGTTATAATAAAAAGCCAACCGGATTGAGTATTTGTGGCTATACCATAAATTATTAAAACCAGAAAAAACAGAGGCAATCCCATACCGTGAAATTGAGGTATAGTTTTTAAGCTCATATTGACAGACAATTTATCGTTAGTTTGTTTTAACTCATCCATAAGCCATACATTACATAAGTAAAAAAAAGAGCGTACTCCCAAAGGGGGAACATACGCTCACCTTGTAAGACAACCTTCTAAAGGTCGTTAATTGTCTTGTTCGTAGTTGCCTACGGAGTAGAGCAGCTTATTGGAAGTATCTACAGCTTCTTGAATAGCTGTTTCGGTATCACACTTGCGCCCCAGAGCCTTGAACATGGCGTCGTCCAAAATGCTGCGAATAGATTCCCAAACGGGAACACGTGGCTGAACAGTAGCCTTTTCTAAGGATTTAAGGCCGACAGCGTATTCAGGATGCTGCTTAACGTGATTCTGGTAAGTAGCTGATTTAATAGCTGATTTGCGCACGGGCAGATAACCTGTCTGAATAGACCAATCGGTAGTGACTTCTTGGCTGCACATGTAGGAGACAAACTTATAAGCTGCATTTTGCTTTTCGACGTCATTAGCGCCTCTGAAAATAGCTAAGTTTGTACCTGCGAATTGGCTGGCCTGAGTGCTGCCTTTAGGAATAGGCATAACGCCGAAATCTAAACCCTGTTCTTTAGCCTTTTCGAAACCGCCAATACGGGAAGTCGTTTCGATATACATACCGGCTCTGCCGTCTTGGAACAATTTAACTGCGTCGAAAGTAGGCTTAGCCGAATGATCTTTGTGAACCAGATTGACCCAGTAATTAAGATCGTTCACGCCTAATCTGCCGCCAAAACCAGCTCCTTTGTCGTCTTTGCTGATAAAAGTTCCGCCGTAAGAGTAGAGGTAATGGCCAAAGATATCTACACTGGGCTGGAAGGCCAGGCCAGGGATGCCTTTGCGATCTGAAATAACTCTAGCTGCTTGGCTGAGTTCTTGCCAAGTTGTGGGCGGCTTGAGGCCAAGCTCCCTAAATATGGTTTTGTTATAGTATAGAACGTAGATAGACTTATTGAAAGGAAGAGTATAAAGAAGCTTCTCGCCACTGGGAGAAGTGAAAGTATTGGCACTCAGGAAAACGGGCACAATATCTTTCATAGCTGCTTTGTCGTTGGCGCTCATTAAGCTCTCCACTGGAACCAGAGCATCGATGCCTACGTACTGGGTGGTCCAGTTTTCATAAACCTGAGCTACGTCGGGTGGAGTGTTTTTTGCGATATTTTCCAAAATTTTGGAATATAAAGCGTTGTAGTCGTTGCCGTACTCTTTGTTTTGAGATTGGATGCACACAGATTTGACAACGATATTTGGGTTAGCTTTATTGAACTTGTTAACCAGCTGGTCGAGAACTTTACCGCGGGACCTGCTCATGGCGTGCCAGAAGGTAATTTCTACCGGTGCGTCAGCACGGCTAACTGTGGCTCCGCAGATAATAACAAAAGCAAAGACAGCTAAAACTATCGATGCAATATACGCAAGGCGCGTTCTAGGCACCATATTTACGCAACTCCTTTGTTTGTAGGGAAAATATTCTTCTGAAGTCGGTCATTTCATCAATCGCACTCAGTCCAGATACGATAGCTCCAATAACTTTTTGAAGCTGGGCAGATTTTTAAATGTCGATTGACAGCGGAGCCTGGTTCAGGGAATGAAGCACCAAACTGACAGGTTTGGAATCGGCGGGCACTTCAAAAACTAAGTAGCCGAAGTTGATCCCGTACGGACGTAAAATTACTAGCCAAAAGTTGCTTAATCCTTCTATATATTCGTAGGAATTAGACTTTTGATCCATGAGGGAGAAGCGGCCAGTGTAAATTTGAACCTGCTGAGAAATATTTTGCTGAGAGAGATAAGCAATAACGTACTTGCATCCCTCTTTCGGACGATAAAAATCCTTAAGTACAGAAATAGTTTCTAAGTTGGTTACTGTAACTTGAAAAACGTCATTTTTAGCGCTTTTGGGCACATAAACACGTCCGTTTTGAGGACGCTGAGCGTTAGTAGACAGACTAGCGCTGCCACCTTTGAGAGTATTTACTCCCTGAATGGGGCCAGGTTGTAAATTGGAAGAAAGGTAGGGAGAGGCGTCGGCAGGACGCAGAGATACATTAGTGTTTATTTGATTAGGAGCGTAACTGGCCGGAGTTCCTACCTGGTTAAAACCTGGTGAGCGGCTAAGCGAAGAATTGTTTATTTGTATGTTGGTAGCTTGAGGCGCAGAGGCCGTCTTAGCTACAGGTTTGGTCGGCTGAGTATAAACAGAACCAGATGATGAACTGGCAGTATTGTTGACAACAGCTCGGTTTGGCTGTACGTAGGTGTTGGCAGCAGCTGCAGAAGAGGCAGACGGCTGAGTTTTAAAAGCATTGCCGGTGGAAATTAAAATGCGGTTGTCGCGTCCGTCAAAGTTTACGGTTCCTCCCATAGAACTTACGAAAGTTTCTACTGGCAGGTAAATACGTCCGCCGTTATTGTAAATGGGAGATGAAGCTATTTGGCCGTTTACTTTAACGGTATTTAGTTTAGAATCCCAAATAATTTCAGCCTTGAGAGCTTGGGCCATAACTTGTATAGGCAGATAAGTTACGCCGTCGCGCACTACAGGAGCGGCGTCCACGCGCATGCCGTTTACAAAAACCTTCGCTGGAGAAGCGGCCATAATCGTGTGTGGAACCGCTAAAAGGACTGCCAGCACGGCCAAAAATAGAAATATTGGCAAGCGGGCTTGCTTCTTCCCGACAGAGGGCGTCAGCATTAGGAAAACCTCCTTAAAAATTCTTAGTATTTTGATTGCTCAATATGTTTTCTAGACTAATTAAAAATATACTTGCTTAACTTAGCTGAGGCTGCCGACTATTTTATCATTGTTGCCCTATGACCGCCCCAGTTTTAGTTCCGCACTGCGATTAGTCAATTTCAGCAGCCAAAACCTGCGGCCCTGCAATGCCGAGGGAAACGGTTGAATTTTAGCTTAAACAAGCACATCCACTTTATATTATATCGATAAAAAAGGTGCGCAATGCTGCTTTTGAACCGTAGCAGCGCCTTAATTTTAGTAATATATAGGGCCATCTGAGCTAAGTTGTACACTATAAAGTGTATTCATTTAACAAAGGATTTAAAGGCCTGGCGCAGAACATTTAGGGCAATTTTTTTTCGCTGACGGCGACGAACAACGTGGTTTGAGGAGTTTTATTTTTTTATGCAATTCATACGCAAAAAATTGACATGTCTTGGCAATATTAGCGATAGAAAAACTGTATTAGCCAGTTTGCTCAGTAAAAAATTTAGCCCGGTCATATCCGGAGGCCATGATCGGTTCGTTGAAATTTTAGGTAAGGGCAACTTAGAAGAGGCTTTAGACGGTGACATAATTATCACTCCCGCCGGAGAGATGCTCTATTACCACTTTTTACCCCAAGATAATGCTCTGTTCGTTGGCGGAGTTTGGGATGAAAAGAACGGCGAAAATGCTTGGAAAGAGTATGCGGCTATTGTAGATGAGGCCATTCCTCAGGCTGAATATGAAGATGTCCCTGTAATTTCCCCTTATTTTGAATTGTTGCGTGAAGATTCCGAGCCTTTGCCAGTAGGTGAATGGGAGCGGTCCGCTGCTTACTGCCTTCGCAGTCCCGGAGTGCGCCAAATTCTCAAGGTCGTTTCCGAGCGTGGGGTTGTTTCTCTGCCCGAAGCTGCTCAGGGGCGCTCTATTTTTGAAGTCGGTGAAGACGTCAAAACTATGGCCGATATGGGCATTATTAACTGCGAATTTGAGGTGTTCTGTAAAGAAACCGGACAGAAGGTCAGTCGTGTCTCTAGCTTAGCCGCTCTCGATGAAGCTGCCAAGCGCGGTTTCCGCTGTTTCCACTGCGGCAAAGCTATTTCCGATGAGCAAATAGTGCAATCTTTGTCTGTTTGCCCCAAAGGTTCTGTTTTAGCTCGCAGCAACATGTGGTTAGCTTACACTGTAGGTGCGGCTTTGCTTGATTGCGGTGTTAAGAGTGAACATATACTATTCCGCAGCGAGAACAATTATCATAGTTGTGAAGTATTCGCCGATTATAAAGGGCTTCTGCTTATGTTCTCCATATCTGAGCAGGGACTCGATGCCAATTCTGTATTCCGTATTCTGACCCGCAGCCGCTTCTTCCATCCCGATTGCACTTTTGCGGTGACCTCTGGACTCATTAGTGCCGAAGCTTACAAAGTGATTGAAGCTGAAGGGGAGCGCATGCTTATTGTCAGCGATATCGATACTTTGCAAAAATCTATAGAGTCTGTTGCCGATCGGGCTTGCCGCTCTGCTATTAGCAGTTTCTTAGCTAATATTGATGAACTTACAAAGGTTAGCGTTGGAAAAATTATAGGTGAGTACTTCCTAAACACTCCAAGCACCGAGCTGGCTGGGGCAGCTGTCGCTTTAGAACCTCGCACTTCTGCTAGTAAAAAGACCGCTGCAGAATCGGAAGTAGTTGCGCCTGTTGCTGAAATTGCTGCCGAATCTGAAGTAGCTGCTCCTGTTGTTGAAACTATTGCCGAACCTGAAGTAATTGCTCCTGTTACTGAAACTGCTGTCGAACCTGAAATAGCTGCTTCTGTTGCCGAAACTGCTGTCGAACCTGAAGTAGCTGCTCCTGTTGCCGAAACTGCTGTCGAACCTGAAGTGGCCGCTCCGGCTGCCGAAGCTGCTGCCACTGCTTCCGACAACGATGTCAGTCCTGATTTACCCGCGTTCCTGCCCGCTGTCAGTGAATCACTTAATGCTGCGGTCAGTCAGCTTTTGGAGCACCTTATAGAAGAGAGCGAGGATACCGATAATTTAGAGGTTAGTCTCAACTCTATCTCTGATCTTGGTATTTCATCGGCTATGATTGTGGCTGATGACGGTATGCCTTTCTTAGGCGCCATGGAAACTTTCTCCGATGCCGAATCTGCTGCCGCTTTCTTGCCCGAATTTATCGGCAACATTAAGACTATCGCTAGTGAGGTATCGTTAGGCGAAGTACAGCGCACTTTCATTGCAGCTGGTAAGGCAGGATGCTTCGATCTTTATCCTACTGCAGATGGATTGACTCTGTCAGTTCATAATATAGAAACTGGTTCTCTTTGCTATGGAGGCCGCTTAGCTAAAGATGATACTTTGAAAAAGAGCTTGATGGGGCTGACAGTAATCGATAGCTTCTTCGATGCTGTTATTGTCACCGACGACGTAGTTGTCGATTCCACCACTCAGGACTGCGACGACATAGCTATGGCTATGTCCAAAATGTACGATGCGGCTCTTCTTTACCTTGATGAGCTCGGTCTTGACAAGTGCTTGGCTCTGGTAGTTGATACTGACAGTCAGATGCTGGCTGTTTATCCTCTCAAGGAGGATTATAGGATTATTTGTATCCTTGATAAGGGAGCTAATGAATCTGTCTGGCGTAAGAGTATTCCTGCTAAATTGGCGCGTGTTATAGGAGCTCTAGATCTGTAAGTAGCAAAGCTTAGAAGGGAAGATAATCTTCTTAAGCGCTTGGTAGGAGGTCTGACCTTGCCGTCGGGAATGGGAATGCATCAGGCCTCTTTTTTAATTGTTTGGGCTCTGCTCAGAAAAAAAGGAGTAGGTGTAGTTTTTTAGGAGGTGCAGCCGCTGTGGCTACGCAGAAAAATGACGGCTTCTGGCCTAGAATGTTATTAACATCTTTTATATTAATCTGGATGTCTGTGGCTGTTGGCGCCATGCTCGGCAATACAGCCATTGAAAAATATTTGGCTGATGATACCGTATCCGCTGAATCGGCTATGCCTGTCAAAAATGAGCGCTTCTGGATTGATAAAGCCAAAGATAAACAGGCTGAAATTGACAAAAGTAATAATAAAGTCAGCGATTTGAATCAGGAAGAGGAGGCAACTGTAATAGCAGCTCCCATTGAAGAGAAAACTTCCAGCGAGGGGGAACGGTTCTCTGTAACTCCCAGTGAAGTTCCCTCTGTTACAGTTGGAAGTTCTGGATCTTCTAATTCTAATGAGGGTGAACTTTCGGAAAACAACCCCTCTTCTGATAACAGCTCGTCAAGTTCGTCTGATAATGAAACTTTGGGCAACAGCAGCTCTCCATCCAGTACGGAGGGACGCGTTCTCATTTTCGGCACTTTTATGCAGAAAGAAACCGTCGATACTTTGGGAGCTAAACTGGAACAAGCCGGTGTACCTTATTTAGTACAGGAAATAGCGGTTGAGGCTGGTACCGCTTACAAAGTAACTAGTACTCCTTATGCCAGTGCTGAGGAAGCTAACTCTGAACTGAAAGCTCTGGAGCGTGCCGGCATTCAAGCCTATGTCAACGAATAGTCTTTTACTTGATACTTTTGATGCTTTATCTAATTTAAAATTAGATCGAGCCAGCGCTGTAGCTTTGGGCTTTTTTGACGGTGTTCATTTAGGCCATTTAGCTTTGCTTGAGCGCACTAGGCAAATAGCTGAAGCTTATAATTTAAATCCTGTAGTCTTCACTTTTAGGGAACATCCTAGTTGGCTGCTCGATCCAGAACACCGTGTCAAACTGCTCTGTTCTCTTGCAGAGCGTTTATCTATTATTCAACAACTGGGACTGCGTCCTATTGCGGTGCCTTTTACTTGGGACTTAGCGTCAATGAGTCCTGAAAGTTTTATTTTGTCAATTCTGCGCGATAAACTTAAAGCAGCCCAAGTTATAGTAGGTTACAATTATCGGTTCGGTCATAAGGCTCAGGGCACGGTACAAACTTTAAAAAAATTAGAAAAGTTCGGTCAATTTTCTGTAGAGGCCTTACCTTGCTTCAGTGTGTCAGGTCAAAGTGTATCTTCCAGTATTTTGCGCAAGCTAATTGAAGAGGGAAAATTTACTGAAGCTTTCCGTTTATGGGGACGCCATTACAAAGTCAGTGGACAAATTGTACACGGACGCAAAGTGGGCCGGACTTTGAATATCCCCACGGCCAATGTTGAAATAGATTCTTACTTGGTAACTCCTCCACGAGGAGTGTTTGCTGCTGTTTGTTCCCTCAGCAGGAGACAGCCCGCAGATGGAAGCACTCCTGATTTCGTGCTTCCCGGTTTAGCTTACTGGGGAAATCGGCCCACTTTCGATAAAGGGCGCGATATTTTGGAAGTTTTTCTTCTTACAGAACCTGACCAGTTTGGGCCAGATGAACTATACGGTTGGTATTTAGATACTGAATTTATCAAAATGATGCGCGGTCAAAGGCAATTTTCCAGTTCAGAGGCTTTTGTCGCTCAGGTTGCTGAGGACTGCCGCCAAGTTAGCCAAATAATTAATAATTTTAGTTTGTCAGTGTAAGCTGAAATTCTCGTTTCTGCCTAATTTAAGCCTATAGTTTTGTAGGTATTTTAGAGGGGGGCGCGAAAAATTAGCGGATCGTCTGCTGCCGTTTTATGTTCTAAAAAAGACAAGGTAAGAAGTTCAGACTCCAAAGTTTTTAACGGATGACCATGCTAAATAGGCAGCGCATTAAAGGAGCATATTTTGGCTAACGAACTTTTGCGTACTCCTCTTTACGAGGCCCACAAACGTGACGGCGGCAAAATTGTGGATTTTGCCGGTTGGGAAATGCCCGTTGAGTATACCGGCATTAAGAGCGAACACTTGATCGTGCGTTCTGAGGTCGGTATTTTTGATCTTACCCACATGGGGGAGTTCGAAATTACAGGTCCCGATGCTACTGAGTTCATTGACAATTTAGTGACCAACGATGTTCGTCGCATGACTGAAGGTCAGTGCATGTATACTTGCATGTGCCGCGAGAATGGCTGTATCATCGACGACCTGCTCGTTTACCGCTTTCCCAATACTGCTGAGGGCGAACCTTATTATTGGTTGGTTGTCAATGCCGCCAACTGTGCTAAAGATTATCAGTGGGTTGAGTCCCATTTGCAGGGACGAGTTAAATTAAAAAATATTTCTATGGAAACGGCTCTGATCGCCGTTCAGGGACCTAAGGCTCAGTCTGTGCTGCAGCCTTTTACCAATACCGATTTAGAACCTTTAGCCTATTATCATTTAACTAGAGGCGATTTTCAGGGACTCAAGGTTGTAATTTCCCGTACTGGCTACACTGGCGAGGATGGTTTTGAAATTTATGTACCTTGGAATGAGGCCGAAAAAGTCTGGAACGCTCTGCGCGCTGAGGGCTGTCTGCCCATCGGTCTGGGAGCGCGTGATACCTTGCGCCTGGAGGCTGGCTATTCACTTTACGGCCATGAAATTACCGAGGCTACTACGCCTATAAACACCTCTTTAGGATGGGTAGTGCGCTTTACAGAAAATAATTTTATAGGCAAAAATGCTCTACTGGCGCAGAAAGAGAAGGGGGCTGAAACTGCTATTATCGGCCTAGTTATGAAAGGACGTTCCATTCCGCGCCAAGGATACGCCGTTGAAGATGGGCAGGGACAAGTAGTAGGTTCCGTAACTAGTGGTACTTTCTCTCCCTCTCTGGGACGCGGTGTCTGCTTAGCATTAGTAAATAGCGAATGCAGAAAAGGCATTGATGAATTGAATATTAGAGTGCGCCCTAACCGTGTCGAGCTTGCTTCTGTGCAGCGTCCTCCGTTTGTGCGCGGTAGTGTGCGCCGTTAATTTTTTTGTTGTCGGCCCGGCTTAAAAAGTCGGGCTATCTTAATTTATAAGCCAGTATAAGGAGATAGTCATGATTCCTCAAGATCTGAAGTATACTAACACTCATGAATGGGTGCGTGTGTTGGAAGACAACGTTGTTGTAGTAGGTATTACCGATTTCGCTCAAGATCAGCTTGGTGACATCGTTTTTGTAGAAGTTCCGCAGGTTGGTATCTCTTACGAGCAGGGCAAGCCGATGGGAACAGTTGAATCGGTAAAGACCGTTTCCGATATGTATGCCCCTGTCAGCGGAGAGGTAATTGAAGTTAATGCTTGTCTATGTGAAAGCAACGATGAATTTAGTCCGGAAATAGTCAATCAAGACGCTTTCGGACAGGGCTGGATTGCTCGTATAAAAATGAGCAATGTTGCCGAGCTGGACAAGCTTCTCGACGCTGCTGACTATAAGCAGATTACGGAGAAAGTTTAATGACCTATACTCCACACACCGCCGCGGATATAAAGGCTATGATGGAGGAGGTTGGGGTAAGCAGTTGGGAAGAACTTTTCTCTTTTATCCCAGAAAAACTGCTTTTACCTCGTCCTCTGCAGTTGCCTGAAGCTTTAAGTGAATACGATTTGATAAACTATTTCAGGAGCTTATCAGATCGCTGTGCCGTCTTTAGCGGAGGGAGTTTCTTAGGAGCCGGTGCTTACCGTCACTTTATTCCCTCGATAGTTAATCATATTATTTCCCGTTCTGAGTATCTTACGGCCTATACTCCTTATCAGGCGGAAGCTAGTCAGGGTACTTTGCAGACCATTTTTGAATTTCAGAGTTTAATTTGTCGCTTGACGGGTATGGAAGTGGCCAACGCTTCTGTATATGACGGGGGAACTGCCGCCGCTGATGCTGTCATTATGGCTGCTGCTCAAACAAGGCGTTCTAAAGTGATTGTTTCTCGTGGCGTCCATCCGCAAATTAGAGAGGTGCTTAAAACTTACTTGGTCGGCAGCCGTATTCAGGTAGAAGAGGCAGCATTAAATGAGAAAACCGGCCTTACCGAGCTAGGCGTAATTGATAACGATACCGCCGCTGTTCTGATCCAGAATCCCAATTTCTTGGGTGTAATTGAAGATGGAGAGGCTTTGTGCAGCCAGGCGCATAAATCAGGAGCTCTAGCTATTGTCGAAGTTTCTGATCCAGTTTGTTTGGCTGTATTGCGTTCACCAGGCAGCTGCGGCGCTGATATATGTTGCGGTGATGCTCAAGCTTTAGGTAATCCAGTTGCTTACGGCGGTCCCTACGTAGGGTTCTTAGCTTGCACTAATAAGCTCATGCGCCGTATTCCGGGACGCCTAGTCGGTCTAACTTCAGATGCTGAAGGGCGCCGAGGTTTTTGTTTGACTTTACAAGCTCGGGAACAACATATCAGACGTGAAAAGGCTTCCTCAAATATCTGCTCTAATCAGGCTTTGTGTGCTTTAGCTACTACTATCTATCTTAGTCTCTTGGGGCCAGTTGGTTTAAAGAGAGCTGCTATTAGTTCTATACAGAATACAGCTTATTTAAAAAAGAAACTAGCTGAACTAAAAGGCTTTAATATGCCTTTATCAGGTTCCTCTTACAACGAATTCGTACTTCAATGTCCCCAGGGAACAGCGGCAAACCTGCTTCAGTATTTGGCTTGCGAAGGTATTCAGGGCGGTTATTTGTTGGAACAAGATTATCCGGAATTGGCTGATTCTATGCTTTTATGCTGTACTGAACTTACTAAAGCTGAGCAGATTGATGAGTTTGTTGAGGCTCTGCGCAACTATAAGGAGGCCTAGCCGAAAAATATGACTTCTAAGACCATATTTGAAAAGTCCCATCCCGGCCGCCTTGGCACTATGCCCCCGCCAAGCAGTTGTCCTGGTGTGGATATTGCTGAGATTATTCCCGGCAACATGCTGCGTCAGGAGCCTCTGGAATTGCCGGAGCTTTCTGAACTTGAAGTTATGCGCCATTTTGTGGGGCTGTCGCAGAAGAATTACTCTGTAGATACACAGTTCTATCCTTTGGGCTCTTGCACTATGAAGTACAATCCTAGGGTAAATGAAACTGTAGCTTCTTTGCCTGGCTTTACTGATCTCCATCCTTTAAGTGAATGCGAGCACTCTCAGGGAGCTTTGCAGATCATGCATGAACTGCAGGAAAGTTTGGCTGAAATTACCGGGATGGAATCTATCACTTTGCAGCCGGCAGCCGGGGCTCACGGGGAAGTGACCGCTCTATTTACTATCGCCGCCTATTTTCGTTCTTTAGGACAAGAGCGCAGCATCATTATTGTGCCCGACTCTTCTCATGGAACTAACCCTGCTTCCGCCGCTTTGGCCGGTTTTGAAGTGGTAACTATTCCTTCAGCTTCCGATGGTTCTGTCGACTTAGAGGTACTGAAAGCTAACATGAGCCCTAAAGTTGCTGCTCTAATGCTAACTAATCCCAGCACCTTAGGTTTATTTGAAACCCATATAGAAGAAATTTGCCGTATTTTGCACGAAGCTGGAGGTGTCGTCTATTACGACGGGGCCAACATGAATGCCTTAATGGGCATAGTCAGACCTGGCGATATGGGCTTTGATATGGTGCACCTTAACTTGCATAAAACTTTTTCCACTCCTCACGGAGGAGGAGGACCTGGTAGCGGTCCTGTGGGAGCTCGAGGAAAACTAGCTGAGTTTCTGCCCGGTCCTATAGTAATCAAAACGGAAAATGGTTACGCGTTACAGCGTACTGAGCACACTATAGGTCGAGTGCGCCTGTTCTGGGGCAATTTTTTAGTTTTGGTTAAGGCGCTGGCTTATATTCGTTCATTGGGAGCGGAGGGACTGCGCCAGGCCAGTTGTCTGGCTGTTTTAGCTGCGAACTATATGCGCATGCGCCTCAAGAGTACTTATCTGCTTCCTTTCGATCGGCTGTGTATGCATGAATTTGTGCTTTCAGCTTCCGAATTAAAGAAGCAGCGCGGTCTTCATGCTTTAGATATTGCCAAGAGCTTACTAGACAAAGGATTCCATGCTCCTACGATTTATTTCCCTTTGATAGTTGAAGAAGCGCTTATGATTGAGCCTACTGAAACTGAAAGTAAAGAGGTAATGGACGAGTTTATTGAAGCTATGCTGCAGATTGCCTCTTGCGAAAGTGGTGAAACTCTGCACGATGTACCTAAGAATTTACCCGTTACCAGACTAGATGAAACTAAGGCGGCTAGAAAGCCGATTCTGCGTCAGCCTTAGGCTACTGTTTAGCTAGTTGCAGTTAGAGGCTTCTTGGAACGTTTTTTTGAATGAAGCGATTTACAGAAGCCTCTAACTGTATTTAGAGAAGTGCGAGGGCAAAGCGATGGAGCACAATTTTTTGGAGTCTTACGCAGCTTTAAGCTGGCAGTACATTATCGACGCTCCTTTGAGTGGAGCAGAAAATATGGAACGCGATCTCTGCTTAATGAAGAAATGCACTATGCCGATTCTTCGCTTGTACGATTGGGTTAGACCTACGCTGAGTTTAGGACGAAACCAAAACGATCAATGGATAGACAGAGAGCTGTGCCGCCGCCTTCAAGTTGATATTGTGCGCCGTCCTACAGGTGGACGGGCTCTGCTCCATATGCCAGGAGAAATTACTTACGCTGTTATTTTACCTGGAATAGACAATAGGTTGAAGATTGTAAAAGCTTTTTCTGATATAGCAGCTGTGCTGGGAAAGGCTTTGTATTCTTTAGGATTGCCGGTATCAACTTCCCAGGATGGTCATGTACCTAGCGGAGTTTCTCATCCTTCTTGCATGTCGGTAACTGCACCAGGAGAAATTACTGCTTTGGGGCGTAAATTTGTGGGTAGCGCCCAAGTTCGTCAGGGTTCTAAGTTGCTTCAGCATGGCGTCATTGTGCGTGCTTACGACATTGAACTGTTGCGTGAAATTATTCCTGAAGCTGAACCGGGCGTCGATTTAGTGAGTTTAGGTTTTGCCGATTTAAAGCCGCAGACGGTGGCTCTCGCCTTTAAAGAAGTCCTGGCTAAACTTAAGTAACAGAAACGAATTCTAGGCAATTTTACAGGCCTCTTTTGCATGTTTTTTTTGACAGCAAAAGGGGCCTGCTTAGTGTGTTGTTTAAGCTTTTACAGCTTGTATTTATTTAGTTGATGTCTTCGTCTGAATATTCAGCTTCTTTTTCATCAGCGACTTGAGCTACATATTCAATAATACTTCTAAAGTCGTCAGCTCCAATACTGTCGGGCACTTTAGCTGTGAAGATAAGAGATCCACCAGCAAGTTCCCAGCCGCCTACATTGTGGGAGCAACTTTCTTCGAGCAGCTCTTGGAAATCGCTCTTGCTGAGATCGTCCAAATCGGCTGCTTTGGAATAAACATGCAGCATATTAGGGCCATTAGCGGAAATTTCGTGTTTTTCACAGCTGACTATAACTAACTGAGAGCGCCCTTTATCTTCCTCGTTATCTTCATCACTTAAGTCCATCACAATGTTATAGTCATTGTCGTCGTCTATATCGTAAGTGAGATCCGCTTCTTCAAGTAATTTTTCGATGCGTTTCATATTGCTATACTCCTGAATAAAATAATTTTCGAAGTACTTATTTTCTAAAAAGACTCAATAAAAAATGGCATTTAAATTCCATTCATCTGAGAATTTAACAATATTTTTTAATTCTCTATTTTGAGATTCACCCCTACTTTTGTGTTTTCCTGAATAAGGACTTTTTTGGTTAAGCTGCTTTTAAAAGCTGCTTTATAGAATGAGCATAACTAGCAGCAAAATTACGAAAAAAAGCTCAGTTTTATAAAAATATTAATGAGTTCAATTATTGAAAAAAATATTTTTTTTCGCATTTAATCTAAAAAAATAAATTATATTTAACAGGTTAGATTAATTTAATCAAGAAAGTAACCGTTTGTGAAAATAAACTTCCGAGTGTACTTTTTTTGGTATTAGTAATAGGACACTTAATTTGCTCAGCTTTTGTTTATTTATAGTGCTGATGACTTAACTTTTTGGTGCGTCTGAGTTTGCTCTTACCTGTATATGTACGGCTCAAAAATAAGTTGTTTCGGAGCTTTCGTAACATATGAATTTTCGCTGTAAATTGTTTTTATCTTTTATAGTGCTTGCTTTGGGGTGCTTCTGGCTGCCTTTAATGGTTGAAGCCGATGAAATGGCTAATCAGAGCGGTCCTTTTTCCGTTGCTGTTTTAGATTTCGACAATTCCGGTTCAAATTACGGACGCGGTTCCAGTGATAGTCCCGGTACGGCTATCCCTGCAATCTTAACTACCGAGCTGGCTAATTCCGATCGCTTTACTGTTGTAGAGCGCGAACAGCTGAAAGCTGTTTTAAATGAGCAAAAATTAGGAGCTTCCGGAGCTGTTACCGCGGAAACTGCTGCTCGAATTGGACAAGTTTTAGGGGTAGAGTATCTTATTGTAGGTAAGGTCACTCAGTTCAACGTAGAGCGTGGAAAGAGCAAATCATTTTCTATGTTCGGTATAGGAAGCTCCAGCAAGTCCCCCGATATCGCTCGTGTGTCTATAGAGTTAAAGGTTCTCGATAGTGAGTCCGCTCGCATCGTAGCCACAGCTAGCTGCCGCCGTGATATTGAGGTTGGCAAAGGAAGCAGCAGCACTAGGGTTTTAGGCATTAATTCCCGTTCAGATAATAGTGGCGCTTCTGATAGTGCTATGGCTGATGTTTACTACGCCATTGCCAAAGATTTGGCCGATCAGCTTAATACCGTTCGCTTTAAGTCTTTGCCGGCTAAAGTGAAATATACCGGGTTTGTGGCTCATGTTGAAGGTGATACCGTCTATATTAATCTTGGCTCTAAACATGGTATTACCCAGAAGATGGTGTTCTTAGTGCGCCGCGAAGAGCAGAAAGGTACCATTAAGTTCAAGAAAACCGTAGGTGAAATTCAAGTCATTAATGTCGATGAAGGTGCCAGTGAGTGCAAAGTTATCAAAGTTGAAAGCCCTAATAAGGTGAAAAACGGCGACTTGATTGAGAGTAAATTCTAGATTTTATTTTTAAGCTTTTGTGCTATCGGCGGAGAAGCTGGCCATTTCTTATAGAGGTTAGCTTGCTTCGCCTTTTTATTTCTCAGCGGAGGAAGATCATGAATATCACAAAATTCGTTTGTTCCTTGTTTGCCTTAACTCTAATGGTATCATCTGGATTAATTTTAACTGCTGAATCTGTCCAAGCCGAGCGCCCTCCAGAGGTTAAATATGAGGTATCCGATATGGAAGGCAGAGCTGATATTATGTATTTCGATCGCATGCGGGTAAATCGGATAGTCAACGACTATGTATACAAAATGAAAGCTGTGGAAAAGTACGATAACGATCTGCGTTATATACTCATTGAAAGTAATAAGCTTACTCTTGAGGAATTAGGCAAATTTTTAGACAAGAATGCTATGCCTATAAGTCAAACTTTGGTTTTTAAAGCTGGTGAAATTACTTCTGAAAGTAGCGCGCTGCGTCAATTGCACGCTTTATATATTCAGTACGTTACTGAACGTCATAAGGCTCTGTCGGCTTTAGCTGTCTATGCTAAAGAAAAAGCTCCCAAGACTACTGTCGCTGCTAGTATTACTAGTCATGGAAGCAACGTTACATATGTAGAGACTACCGATAAGCATACACCTAAACATACTTACGATAATGTTGCTGCGTATCGTCAGAGAATCGCTGATTGTGATTCCTTGCGCAACGTTTACTACAATCGCAAAGATTATATTCTGCGCAACAGTTTAGAAATAATTGGCGAAGAAAAGTAAAACAAAGAGTCTTTTCTAAGCTTTTATATATAAAGGAAAGTAAAACTGAGCTTAGAAAGCAGGCCCTGTTGTAGCGGACTAATTCTAAGCTCTAGTGTTTATATGATCGGCAGGATTGGTAATTAAAAGCTGACAAGGGATTGTGGTATGCGCAGAATAAACAAATTTTTGGCAATTATACTTGCAGCAGTCGTCTTTTGTATAGGCGCAGCTGCAGCACAAAGCAATTGGGATGTGCGTCCAGGCCAAGGTGTTGGTCCTCTGAATATCGGTATGAACATAAAGCAATGTGAGCAGATTGTACAGCGCAATCCTAATGCCGATCATGCTTTTGTTGGAAAAAAGCGACCCTTCTGGATTTATTATCTCAACGGCGTACAAATAAATTACGATAACAGTGCTTCAGTTTATCAAATTTATATTGATAAGCCAGGTATTGTGACTTCTAAGGGCATCCAAGTGGGCGATCCTCAAGCCAAGTTCATAGCCGCTTACGGTAAAAATTACTTAGCTCATGAATTGCCTACAGCTAAAAGTCAACCTAAGCAGTCTTTTTATGCTTATAAAACTTTAGGTTTAGGGTTTCAGGTAGAAAACGAGGTAGTGAAATTTATTGCCGTATTTCCTCCTCATCAATAGGTATTGCAATATTAATATAAAAAAACCGAGGCTTCGTCTGCCCCGGTTTTTTTATGAGCTATTAGCTGTGCGTTATATAGCACTAAAGATGTAAGTTTAGCTCGTTCATCAGGCCAAAATTTTAGCTACAGCTGCTTTCAAAGAGGTTTGACTGTAGTTAAAAGCGGTCACAGCCGTATCTATCCAGTCCATATCTTCGAGGAAATAGGGACTAGAGAGGGGGAGAACAATAGTTTTAGGGCAGACCTTGGGAATTTCTCTAGCCAGTTCTTTTTGGGAATCAGAGAGTTGGCCTCGGGCATAAAGAGCTAAAATTACGCAATCAAATCCTTCCAAATCGCGAACTAGCTGATTTAAAGGCGGGCCGAAAGATGCCATATTAAATTTGAACTCCTCAGCTTTTAAGCTGTGCTCCGTCAGCAAGGGAGCTAAAGATATCGATCGAGAAACTTCACCTAAAGGACTTTGCGGTAGTAAATCGGGAGATACTACTGCTATTTTAGTTTCTGAGCTTAATTTAAGAGGCAGAATCATACGGCGATCGCGCAAAACAGTAGCCGTTTTGGCAACTATGGCGGTCATTTTCTCTTTATGTTCAGCGGTATGGCTTAGTTCTGCCGCCGGTAGCTGTTGATGATTAGCTCTAAGTTTTTGCAAACGGGTTAATGATTCGTTTAAACGTTCTTCACTTATACGCCCTTGCCTAACAGCCTCTGTTAAAGCCTGCCATGATTCAATCTGCTGTTCAAAGGTGCCTAAAGCTAAAATTAAATCGGCGCCGGCCTCAATAGACATCACTGCTGCTTCGCCAAAGCCCCAAGTGTTGGCAATAGATTTCATAGCTAGTGAATCAGTCACGATAACTCCCTGGTACCCTAGCTCGTGGCGAAGTAGATCTGTTAAAATAGTTTTAGATAAGGTGGCAGGCAGCTGTTTATCTAAAGCGGGAAAAACTATATGGGCTGTCATAATGGCTTCCACTTGTTCGCGTATGGCAGCTTTAAAGGGGAGCAATTCCGTCTCTTCTAGCTGCTGGCGGGTACCTTTAATAGAGGGTAGGGCCAAATGGGAATCCATGTCTGTGTTGCCGTGGCCGGGGAAGTGTTTCGCGGTAGGAATAACGCCTCCATCCCTCAGTCCACGTATAGCGGCGCATCCAAAAACGGCAGCTTCCTGCGGATCAGCTGAAAATGAGCGCACACCAATTATTGGATTGCGGCTATTATTATTGACATCGAGACAGGGAGCAAAATCTATATGTATACCCAAATCGCGCAGTTCTTCACCCATAATGCGATGGGCTTCATAAACATCATCTTCACTTTTTGTTGTGCCTAAAGCCATTGCTCCTGGAGACAAGCTCATTTCTGAATAGCGGAAGCGATCAACTAAACCGCCTTCTTGATCTACAGCTATAAAGGGGGTTATTTTAGCATTTTTATGAATGTCCTCAATAAGTTTATTAACTTGCAGACGGTTTTGAATATTTTTGGCAAAGAGAATGACGCCGTTCCAAGCACGACTCTGCAGATGATGAATACTTTTGTCACATAATTCCTGATCGGGAAGATCGATCATAATAAGCTGAGCTGTTTTGTCTTCGATGCTCAAATTAGCAAAATTAGCTCCAAACATAGTATAACAACCTCTTAAAACGTTTAATTGTGTTTTATCAACTGCAGAATGGTGCGACTGGAAATTTTAATTTTATCACTTGTAGTGATTTGACGCTCTCCTCCTGAGGGAACTGATACACCATTTATAAAGGTAGGGTTCGTATCAGAACGATGCTGCAGGAAGAACTTGCCTCCGCGGAATGCTAGGGTACAGTGATTGCGGCTTATTTCCTGATCGGTAAGAGTTATATCTGAATTGCGGTCACGTCCAATAGTAGAGCGCTGCTTAGCTAGGGGGAAAGATTTGCCTAAATCAGTTTCAGTGCCCTCAACTACATCCAGAGAATAAGCTTCCAGCGCTTCACTGGTGCTGCGCTCACGAAATACCAAAGTAGTTGAACCCAAAGTAATCTCGTCGCCAGTAAGCAGATTTACTTGTTCTCCGCAGGTGACGAGGCGTTTATTGAGCTTTATATCTTCCTCTTGGAAATTAATCAGTGTAAAGCGTCCGCCGCTGTAGCGCAAAAGAGCCTGATCGTTAGCAATTGACGGTTCATCGACTTCAATATCGTTTACTCTTTCGCCAGGAGAACCTATAGTTAATGTACGCTCATTGCCCATTTCAGAGACTAACAGCGAAATACGCTGACCTCGGCGGCTGCCACTTTCGTAGTCTATAGCATAATCACACTCATAACTCCAAGGGCGAGTCATGCTTCCGAAACGGTTATTTTGAGGATCATAAACGGGAACATCGCTGCGCACATACGAAGCCGATTCAGAAGTCGCCTGCTGGGGAACTGTATGGGCCGATAAATTATCACCTATATCATTGATAGGCGCTTCTTCCGGCTGGCTTTCTTCCTGTTCAGTTTGGTAATCTTCCGCTGCTTCTTCTTCTTCTTCTTCTTCTACTACTTCGTAATCTTCGTTGTGATATTCTTCCGGCTGTATTTCTCTCTGTTCAGTTTGGTAATCTTCCGCTGCCTCTTCTTCTATTACTTCGTAATCTTCGTTGTGATATTCTTCCGGCTGTATTTCTCCCTGTTCAGTTTGGTAATCTTCCGCTGCCTCTTCTTCTATTACTTCGTAATCTTCGTTGTGATATTCTTCCGGCTGTATTTCTCCCTGTTCAGTTTGGTAATCTTCCGCTGCCTCTTCTTCTATTACTTCGTAATCTTCGTTGTGATATTCTTCCGGCTGTATTTCTCCCTGTTTCTGACTGTCTTTTTCCTGTTTCGGGAGGGAAGAGATATTCTTGTTAGCGTACTCGCCGCTTCCATTATTAATAAGCTGCCCCTCTATATATTTTGTAGGTTCAGCATTGTCTTTATCAGGATAGCTCTGGATGGCACTTTCAGACTTAGAATTCACTGCAGAAAAAGAGAGCGCCGCCCAATCTTCTTCCTTAGATGTATCATCTGTCTTCTTAGATAAGTAATCTTCTATGTGTGCGTCATCCGTTAGTAAGGAATCTGTGCCAGCGTGGCGGCTACCTTGTTCATCATTATCTGCATAACCAAGGCTCTGAGGATTGCCATCTTCTTGCACATACGGCTCAGTTTCTTCATTACATTCTTCATGTAATTCTTCTTCGCCAGATGTAGAGGCTACTTCACTGTCATCTTCGGGCATAACAAATTCACCGTGCGGACCAAAAGTGTATCCTACTGCCTCCCAGTCCTGGCGCGTGTATCCCTCTCTATCGTAGCCGTCGCGGTCGAATCCTCCGTAATCGTATCCTTCCCAGTCGTAGCCTTCTCGATCGTAGTTGTCTCTATCGAAGCTGTCTCTATCGAAGCCGTCTCTATCGAAGCCGTCTCTATCGAAGCCGTCTCTATCGAAGCCGTCCCTGTCGAAGCCGTCTCTATCGAAACCGTCCCTGTCGAAGCCGTCGCTATCGAAGCCGTCCCTATCAAAGCCGTCGCTATCGGTTCTGCTGTCTAAATTTTGATTGTACTCCTCTGAGACACTAGGAATGGAGTTGCTACTTTCTCGGTCATGACCTTCTCTATCTAACCCCTCTCGGTCAAAACCTTCCCAGTCGTATCCTTCCCAATCGTAGCCTTCTCGATCGTAGTTATCCCTGTCAAACCCGTCTCTGTCGTAACCTTCTCTATCGAATCCTTCTCGGTCAAAACCTTCCCAGTCGTATCCTTCCCAATCGTAGCCTTCTCGATCGTAGTTATCCCTGTCGAATCCGTCCCTGTCGAATCCGTCCCTGTCGAATCCGTCCCTGTCGAATCCGTCCCTGTCGAATCCGTCTCTATCGAAGCCGTCGCTGTCGTAATCTTCCCTGTCGAATCCGTCTCTGTCGAATTCTTCTCCGTCAAATCCCTCGCTGCTGGATGTGTCTTCGCGATTCAGGTCTTTCTCAGGTACAACTGCCACAAGTTCAGCAGAACTGTCGTTAGAGTCGTCATAGGAGAAAGGGTCTACATAAGATCGCTGATTTTGTTGATTCTTATTGGAAGAAATTGAATCCCAGAGCGAAGGATCAAAAGTTGGGGAGTTGCGAGAACTGGCGGCAATCGACTTATGCTTACTAAAGGAACCAAAAGAGTAGGGAACAGCCCTCTTAGCGCGTTCTTCATCTTCTTTAAGTTCGTGTTCAGCGCTTAAGTCAGAGTTGGGAAGTAAATTTTCATATTTGGGATAGGCAGCTTCCTCTTGGTCTGAATTAGAAAATGACCCATTAACCAGGGGTAAGTTTTCATCAGAAAAATCAGAATTTGAATCAGAGATATAAGCCACTAATTCATCGTAGGACATAGTGTCTATATCGCTTAGAGTTGTACCTCTAGAATTGCGTCGAGAAGACGCCTTCTTGGGAGGTTCACTTTCTAGCATCATACGCAGGTTGGCCGCTTGATGCTGAGGGTTATTCTGATTTTCCACCGTTGCGCTACCTATATAAAACTAAACACACTCAAGCCGATCAGTCAGCTGTTTATGAAAATATGACTTACCTGATCGGCGTTGATGAACTACTGATAATGACTTTCAGACTCAGGTTGAGCTCCAGTTGACCTAGGTGCTCCAGTTGGTCTGGGTGCTC
>JBJEGD010000031.1:34680-223758 GCA_051874735.1 Candidatus Bruticola sp.
CGGCTGGCCTGGGTGCTCCGGCTGGCCTGGGTGCTCCGGCTGGCCTGGGTGCTCCGGCTGGCCTGGGTGCTCCAGCTGGCCTGGGTGCTCCAGCTGGTCTAGGTGCTCCGGCTGGCCTAGGTGATCCAGTTGGTCTGGGTGCTCCGGCTGGCCTAGGTGCTCCAGTTGGTCTGGGTGCTCCGGCTGGTCTAGGTGCTCCAGTTGGCCTAGGTGCTCCAGCTGGCCTGGGTGCTCCTGTTGGTTCGGGAGCCATGGCTGAACTGGGTGCTCCCGCGGGCTTAGGTGCTCCAACTGGTTCTGGGGCTTCAGCTGGTATAGGAGTTTCTGCCGACCTAGGCGGAGCCGAGGGCTGGGGGGGCTGGGCTGGACTTGGCGGCGCATAATCAGGTTCGCTGCCGTAATCGTAATTTTCTTGCTGGTAGTTAATAGGCTCAGGCTGCGGATAAGGTGGCTGAGCTGATCCTCTGTTTTGAGCTGGAGGGTAGGCCCCATATCCCGGCTGCGGAGCATACTCATTTCCATAGCCCGGATCTCTGCCCATTGAAGGAGGACCGTAGTTTGGAACTTGCTGAGGAGGATAATTTCTATAACCTTGTTGAGGCTGCTGAGGAGGATACCCTCCATAATTGGACTGAGGAGTATATCCTTGCGATGGTTCGTGGTAAGCCTGCTGAGGATTAGAATCGTGGCGCCAGCTACGCAGAGGTGAACGGTGGACTTGATTCTCCTCAGCTTCAAATTCCCGGTACGGTTGATGTTGGGGTTGAGGTTGACTTGGCATGTGCATACTAGTGCGGCCCAAATCGTTGTTGCTTGCGTTATTGCGTTTAGTATTTCCAGAAAGCATCATGGCGGTGCGTCCAATCATGATGATATCGCTTTCGTTTAACACTGTAGGAATATCGCTGCGTACTATAATTTCGCGCGGCATGCCGTTGGACATGCGCCTGATGCGTGTAGCTTGACTGCTGCTGTCAGACTGAAGTATGCCGTAAGTTGAAGCTCTATCCTGCCACACCAGCAAGGCTTGTTCGGTGGGAACGGAGGTATCGTGAAGCAGTACGCCTGCACTGGCTCGTGGATCCGCGGGACCTTGTAAACGTCCTATAACTAATACCGGTTCTTTCAGCGGGTAGCTGGCCCCCTTATCAGGTCCTTGAATGACAACCATAACAAATTTTTCATCGCTCTCCTGAGAGCTGGCATCCATCAGGTCGGCCATTCCAGCCATATTTTCCCTGTCTTGTCGGTTGTTATTTTTAGACGCGTAATCACTGAGAGCATCGTATACTCCTTGGGAAACGCCCTGGCTTTGAGGGGCCTTTACTGCGTCTCCCAATTTCCCCGTGCGCGTTTCTGCCTGCTCTAAAACAAAACCCAGCAATCCCAAATTTACTTTTTCGTTGAGATGAAGCGGATAGCCGCCAGTGACGGGCACATCATTAACTAAAGTGGAATTAGTTCGGGAGCGATGCTGCAGAACATAGCACTGTCTTTCGTAATCCCACTGAAGCAGGGCATGAACCCTAGACACAGTAGGCTCAGAAAAGAGCACCCAGCCGGGAGAACTTTCACTAGTTTCAACTGCTCTTCCTAAAGTTATTTCCGGCGAGTTAAGTAAGACAACTCTGCCCTCATCGTTGCCTTCAATTACTCTAAGCTGTAGACCAGAGCTCCAAGCCATTAAAGTTTTCCTCTCATTAAGAAAATACCATGTAATTAAGCTTCGCCAGTCTTTTTGGTCAAGTCTGTTGAGACGAATAGTTGAGTAAACGCGAAACCATACACTACGACTCTGCGACTTCAACATCGGGGAGAAACACCCTGCCTGTAACTTTCAGGATAAGCGCAGAGCTGTAAAATGCAGGGGGGAAATTTCATTTGTCTAAAGTTGTCAGTAACAGTATAAATTTGACATATCTGACTTAAGTTGGCATTAAGAACGAAAGTAAGAAAAATGGCCGAAATAAAAGGTAATATTGCCGGATTAAAACCTAATCAAAAGAAGAATCTTTTGCGCTTGTTTCAAAAACGAGTCAGCAGAGACTGTTTAATAAGTTGGGAATTGGGACGCCAACTTACGGAAATGTCTTTGGATATAGGCCGACAGATTGGTATTTTAATCGATCGTAAGGGCAATGTGCTGCAAGTGTTTGTAGGTGACTCTAAGTCTATTATGATTTCTGAATTAGGTCGATTTAGAGTTGGGCGCTCTCGTTTTCGTGGTGTGCGTTGGATCCACACTCACCTAAACCAAGAACCTCTCAGTCAAGACGACTTAACCGATTTAGCTTTGCTGCGTTTTGATGCTGTAGCTGCTTTGGAGACGCTTAGTAGTGGTTTGCCAGGACATATCTATGTTGCTTGGCTGCAGCCAGGTGAAAAAGAACCTTGGCATCTGGAAGAACCAGTGCCTCTCAATCTTTTTAAACTTGATTTTTATGGCTTAATAAATGTGTTAGAGCAGGAATACGCTCGCCGTATTGATTCCAGAGCCGCTGATCATAAAATACGCAAAGCGGTTTTGGTGGGAGTTACTACTAATAAGCTAGACGACTTGCAGCGTTCTATGACGGAGCTTACAGAGCTGGCTGCTTCTGCTGATATTGAGGTAGTCGATATCGTTACGCAGAAACGCCAAAAATTAGATGCTAAATTTGTTGTCGGTAGCGGTAAACTTACTGACATAATGGTGACTGCGATGCAGAAAGGAGTTGATCTTATTGTATTCGCAGGCGAACTTAGTGGTTCACAAATGCGGGCAATTTCTGAACTTTGTGAAATTGAAGTTATCGATCGCACGCAGTTAATTTTAGATATCTTTGCTCGCCGAGCTGGTAGTAGAGATGGAAAGCTTCAGGTCGAATTAGCCCAGATGAAGTACAGCCTGCCTCGTTTAGTTTTAAAAGACGACTTTATGTCGCGCATTACGGGAGGCATTGGCGCCAAAGGTCCTGGAGAAACAAAGATTGAAGTACTGCGTCGTCGTGTGAAAGATCGCATAGCTAAATTGGAACACGAACTAGAAAAACTCTCCCAACAGCGACGTATACGACGTCAAAAACGTCAGCTTTCTCAGACTCCCATCATTAATTTGGTCGGCTACACTAACGCTGGTAAATCTACTATTCTGCGTACCCTTACTGGAGCGGAAATTCTAGTGGAAGATCGGCTGTTTGCCACTTTAGATCCAACTTCACGCCGTTTGCGACTTCCTTCTGGCCGGCGTACCGTGCTTATTGATACGGTCGGTTTTATTCAAGATCTGCCTGAAGATTTGGCCAAAGCTTTTCGAGCTACTTTAGAAGAGCTGCGCGACGCCGATATATTACTCCATATCGTTGATATATCAAATCCAGAGTTCGCTAACCAAATTATGGCTGTGCAGCAAATCCTTGAAGAACTAGCTTTAGATGATATTCCTCAGTTAGTTGTATTTAATAAAATTGATAAAACTGCGCCGGAAATTTTGGAAAATGTGCGCGAAATCTGGACTGATGCTGTATTCGTAAGTGCTTTAGAAAGCGGATCTCTTAAAATGATGCTTGACAAGTTGGATGAATTGATCAACTCTTGGAGCATTGGCAATATTGAGAATGGTAGCGGCCAGAAAAACGATTAGTAATCTTGCCAGCATTGATTGTTGGATAAAAAATAACATATCAGCAAAAAAAAGCATGGCTTAAAAAGCTTGCTTTTATTTATGATTGTTGCAATAATTGGCAGTATTATCAAAGGAAGCTTTGAAAAGATCCGGCTTAAGCATCTTTAGCTGCGGAGGCTGGAAGTGCGGAAAAATTCGGAAGCATGCTTAAAGTGTGCGCTTGGGGTTTGTGCCGCTTTTGGGGCGGTGCCGCTGCAGTTGTAAAATTCGGAGGAATTAAATTTTGTCATCAGACGGAGCTGATAAAGGTAAAATCGAAGTTGAAGGCGTGGTGACGGACGCCTATCGTGACGCTTGTTTTAAAGTAAAGTTGGAAAATGGCTATGAAGTTTCGGCTCACATCTCCGGTAGAATCCGTAAACACTGGATTCGTATTTTGCCAGGTGATAGGGTTACCGTTGAACTTTGCCCTTACGATTTAAACAAAGGGCGTATCGTTTACAGAGCTAAATAGGTTCTTTAATTTTTGTCAGCATACAGCCTGCTTTGTAAGCTGTTAAATCAGCAGAGCGGGCTTTTTTGCGTTTTAAATTCAAATCTTCCGCTTATTTTTGTACATTTGATTTCAATGGTTTAAGACTCTGCAGGACTAGGCTGTTTGATTGTCTGTGCCGTTTTCGATACTACTTTTTGGAGTATTATCTTCTTTAGGATAAGGTAGAAACTTGCACATAAGTAAACCCAGTCCTAGCCACAACAGAGAAATAGCTAAAGAACCGTAGTAAAGCCAAGCGGGATTATAATCTCGCCAATAATCTAAGACTGCACGTATTAGTCCAAAGGAGCATAAACTTAGGGCTGCAGCATTGATACGCCATTTGTGAGCTGTATATTTCATTATTAAAATAGCGGCCGCGCTGTGGGCTAAGGCTAAATACAACATAGTAGGATGGCGCGGCATATCACTACCTACAACTATTCCCCAGGGCATATCCGTATATACGCCAAATTCTCCATTACAAGCTAAAAAACAGCCTAAGCGGCCTAATCCCCATCCTAGCAAAGCAGCCGGTCCCATAGCGTGGCACATTGTAGCCATAGGCAGCTTATGGATTTTTATATAGGCAATCCAAGCCAAAATAGCTCCTAGGAAGCCTCCGTAAGAGATTAACCCTCCTTCCCAAAAGGCGAATATCTGAGTAAAGCTATGTATACTTTGGTAATTTACTAAAGCAAAGAGCAAACGAGCTCCTAGAATGCCTGCTACTGTCATCCACACAGTTAAGTTATCTACATAAATCCTTAATTTTTCAGGTAGTCTCTTAGTTGTTAATAAATAAGCTGTCAACGCACCTACGCAAAAGGCAAAGCTGTGAATATTTATAACAAAAGGACCGCCGAGGTGGATATCAGGAGGAGGGGTAAAGTGGATCATGATAATTTTTCGTTTGTTTTTTCTTTCAGGCCAAAATATTTGTGTTGTGAGACAGCAAATTTTAACTAATTAATGTAGTTTACCTGCTGAAATAAAACGCTGAGAAATTATGCGCTATTGCTTAATAAATATATGCATCGGCGCCTTATTTTTGAGAGCGTATTCCAGCTAAAGGATAGAATAATTAGGCGGCGAAAGCCCAGTAGTTGTTGTTTTGTGCTAGTTTTTTTTGACTAAAAGCGAAGCTGCAGAGCTTTATTCTTATGAACCGGCATCTTAAGCTGTGAACAGTTGCGGGCTGAAAACGGTGAGGCCGGGCGGTGCAGATAAAGTAAAAATATTTAAGAGAAAATGTCAGGAAAGAGGTCGTTTACACGTGTCCTATTTAAAAAAATGCTTAAAAATGATGGTCGATTGTCACGCCTCAGACTTGTATTTAGTTTCTGGGGAAGCACCCGTCGCCCGTATTTATGGTTCTCTGCAACGCATGACCAGTGACTATACCCTGCCTAGCGATTTCGTCATGGAAATAGCTAGTTCGCTTTTTGATGAAGAGCAGCTTAAAACTCTTGAAAAAAACAAAAATTTGGACTTTGCCACCGAACTGGGGTCTGCTGAAGAAGGAGGTCCATGGCGTCTGCGCGGTAATGTTTACTACCAAAAGGGCGGCCTGAATATTGTGTTCCGGCTGATACCTTCTGAAGTGCCTACTCTTCAGTCTTTGGGGCTGCCTGAGAGTTTGGCTAATTTGACTAAATACCACCAAGGGCTAATTCTCTGCACTGGACAGGCTGGCTGTGGTAAGACTGCTACAGTTGCTGCCCTCCTCGACATTATTAACAGCCGCGCTCCAGTTCATATCATAACCATTGAAGATCCTATTGAATACGTTTTCAAGAACAAAATGGCTCTGGTCAACCAGCGCCAGGTGGGACGCGATGTCGAGAGTTTCTCTTTAGCTCTTAAAGGCGCTTTGCGTGAAGACCCAGATATTATTTTTGTGGGCGAGCTCCGCGACTTGGAGACTATTTCTTTAGCCATTACTGCTGCTGAAACGGGCCATCTGGTGTTTGGTACTCTGCATACCAACTCTGCAGCTAAAGCTGTAGACCGTTTAATAGACGCTTTCCCGATCGACCAGCAGGCTCAGATTCGCACTATGCTTTCCGAATCGCTGCGCGGTGTCGTCGCTCAGCAGCTGCTGCCTAAAGCCGACGGTTCCGGAAGAGTTGCCGCTGTAGAAATATTAGTCAACAACGGCAGTATCTCGAATTTGATACGCGATGGTAAAACTTATCAGATCACTATGTCGATGCAGACGGGTAAAAAAGATGGTATGTGCATTATGGACAATTCTATTATGGATCTGTTTAAGCGCGGTCTTATCTCCAAAGATGAAGCTGAGGCCCGCTCCATAAATCGCGAACCGTACCGCCACATGTCTGCCACCGCTTATTTGGGCAATAATAATTAGGGGTAAACAATTATGGCTTTTTTCTCAAGTTTGTCTAAAAGATTTTCTTCTGCTGTCTCCCGAGAGGAACAGGTTCAGGAAAAAAAATATGAGTCTCCAATCGAGCCTGTTTATGAAGAGAGCTCGGCTGCTTCGTCTGTGGTATCGAGTTCTGGTGAGGTGGCTGAAGTCGCTCCAGCTACGGAAGAGACCAAAGCCCTTTCTATAGTTGAAGTTCCCGAAAATTATACTCAAGATGACCTTTTGCGTATTTTAGTGGAAAATAAGGGATCTGACCTGCATCTTTCTGTAGGTGAAGTGCCAATGTTCCGCATAAGTGGTGATTTGCACCGATCCTCTTGTGCTGTTCTTACTAATGAAAAAGCCCGCGAACTTCTTTATCCTCTGATTAGCGGCGATCGGGTAGAAGCTTTTGAAAAATGTGGCAATCTCGATTTTGCTTATGAAATACCTAACTTAGCCCGATTTAGAGGCAACCTCTTTAAACAGAGAAATGGCTTAGCGGCCGTTTTTCGTGAAATTCCTAGCCGCATTCCCAGCATCGATGAAATGCATCTGCCTGAAGTGCTAAAACAAATTGCCATGTTCAAGAAGGGGATAGTTCTAGTTACTGGTCCTACTGGTTCTGGTAAATCTACTACTATGGCAGCTATGCTCGATTATGTTAATAAGAATCGCAACGCGCATATTATCACTATCGAAGATCCTATTGAATTTTCCCATATAAATCAGAATTGTATTATTGACCACCGCGAAGTTGGAACGCATGCTAACACTTTTGCTGAGGCTTTGAGAGCTTCTTTGCGCGAAGATCCCGATATAGTGCTGGTCGGTGAGATGCGCGATTTAGACACTATTTACAACGCTATTAAAGCTGCTGAAACAGGAGCTTTGGTATTTGGCACTTTGCATACCAATTCAGCAGCAAAAACGATAGACCGCATTATCGATGTTTTCCCCGCAAAACAGCAGGATACTATAAGAGCTATGCTAAGCGAATCACTTAAAGCTGTAGTGGCCCAGCTCTTACTGAAGAAAAAGGGAGGCGGTCGTGTTGCAGTACATGAAATTCTGATTTCCCAGTCAGGATTTTCTAATCTGATCCGTGAGGGTAAAACTTCGCAGATTAATAACTACATCCAAACTGGTAAAGATGTAGGTATGCAGACTATGGACGCCGCTCTCATTAAATTGTTGAAAGAGGGAATTATCGATAAAGCTGTGGCTAAAGAAGTGTGTCACGATCCTAGTACTTTCCGCAGTCATGGTTTCGATTTAAGCAAATAAACATGCCTCTAGGCTGGGAGGGGGCTTACCGATTATTTTATTTTTCAGATCGGTACCTGCGCCATGCTCAATATTAGTTCCGATTGGAAATGCTGCATTGGAGGCAAGTTTGAGTCCGGGTATATCTGAAGGTTTTCTTTATTTTTTAAAATTTCCCCTTTTGGGATTAATTTGTGCTTTTGTGGGCTGCTCCCTGTGGATTATTTATCAGGGATTGCCTGATGAAAAGCTGCATCATCCTCACAAAGGGGGTAAAACTGACGGAAGCAGCGATATTTCTAGATCTTTAACTTCAGAGGTCGTCATCCAGTCTATCTCTCATGAAGGTGGACATGCTGAAAGCTCCATAAAACACAAAACTCAAGAACCGACAGCAAGTAACTCTGTTGGCAGATTGAGGGCTTTATCGTCTGCTTCCGAGGCCGTCAGCGCAGAACGATCAGCAGCAAAAATTACTGAATCCCCTGCTTTAGATATGCATAATGCTCTTACCGATCCTGACTTGCCTGCTGTAGGAATGCGTCGGCTTGAGGTTGTGTCTAGTCCCTGTATCAATGCTCAATTTCTGCCTTTGAAAAACAGTTTAACTTTTGGTCGTTCCAAAGAGTGTGATGTCCGTCTCGATGATACTTTTGTGTCTAGGCGTCACGCCCAATTATTGCTCGAGCCTGATGGAGATATTCTGCTACAAGATTTAAATAGCGGCAACGGCACTTTCTGGAACGGAACTTTGTTGACTGTGTCAGTTTATTTAAAAGATGGCGATACTTTTTCTATTGGTAACAGCACTTTTCGCTACAGACAGAGTTAAAAAGACTTTATGTGCAGTAATTCTTTCCGTTTAAGCGCCCTGCTGATGCTGATAGTTACCGCTATTTTAGCTTACGGCAGTTATATTCTTACTTTGCTGACGCCAAGCGGGAGCGGTCTTGATCCTGAAGAACCTGTAAAATACGCTCTGCTTATCGCTGGTTCCAGTTGGATTGCTTGGGGGATAACCGCTCTGCAAAAGAAGAAGGGAGATATTTTTTTAATCCCCAGCGCTCTTTTTTTAGTCAGCATCAGCTGGTTGGAAATTTACAGTTTGGGTTTCCGCACCAAAATTTACAGTCAGGGGCCTAGACAGGCGATTTTTATCGCTCTAGCCTTAGCATGTTTTGTGTTGCTAACGTGGTTATTTAAAAATTATCGCTTGTTTGAAGAATATAAGTACATATTTCTCTGCAGCGGTTTGGTCCTGCAGGCCTCAGTTATGATTTTTGGGGTAGAAATTAACGGAGCGCGTCTTTGGTTTTATATCGGTGGTTTCAGTCTGCAGCCGGGTGAATTCGTTAAAATATTTTTTGTTATCTTTTTTGCAGCTTATTTACGCCAATTCCGCTCCTGTATTCGCTTAGGTTTTATGTCAGACGCTGGAGTACTAGCCCGTAAAGCTTTGTTAAAATTGGGAGTGGCTATGGCGGCTGCAGAACTTATATTGGTAGCTCAGCGCGACCTAGGATCAGCCTTACTTCTGTTCGGTATTTTTGTCGCCATGTTTTATATAGCTACCGAACGACGAGATATTATTTTTTTAACCGCTTTACTCTCATCAGGTGGAGCCTACTTCTGCTGGAAAATTTTCAGTCATGTGCAAATTCGTGTAGCTAACTGGCTTGAGCCTTTTCAGGATCTTGACAATAGTGGTTATCAAATGTGCATGGCTCTTTTCAGTTTAAGTAATGCCGGTTTTGACGGAACTGGTTTGGGAATGGGCTGGGCTGATGTTATACCGGAAGTCAGCAACGATTTTGCTTTTGTTGCATTGACTGAAGATTTCGGTTTTATAGGTTGCGTCGCTTTTATTTTGGGGCTAATTATTTTGGTAGCTCGCTGTTTTGCCGCCGCTATAAAAACTCAAAATGAGTTTGGTTCAATTTTAGCATCAGGTTTAGCCAGTATGTTCGCTTGGCAAAGCGCGATTATTATGCTGGGTGATACAAAAATTATCCCTATGACTGGAATTACTTTGCCCTTTGTTTCTGCTGGGGGTAGTTCTATTATTTCTAGTTTTGCAGTTTTAGCTATGGTGTGGGCTGTTGGAGCTGATAGTGTGGAGGTAAATAAGAATTTAGAAAGTGGTAAAACTGACACCATTATCCAATAGTAAAAAATAAACTGAGGAGCTGAGTAGTGGGCATAAAAAAAAGGATTCGCTTTTTGTTTATTTTGTTCGGATTGCTGCTTCTATTACCGTTAGTTAGTGTAGCCAAATATGGTATTTTTACTCCTGAGAGCTTAAAAAATCATGAGCGCAATCCAGTTAACGCTGAAAATTGGTCTCTGCTGGGGCGTATTTTAGATCGCAACTTATCGCCTTTAGCTTTTAATAAAGATGGTGAGCGAAGTTATCCACTAGGTGAGAAAGCTGCCAATGTAACTGGATACGCTAATCCCAAATACAGTCGAGTGGGGCTAGAAGGTGCTTTAGCTGATCGACTGCGCGGGTTCAGCGTTCCTCGTAGTCCGTCAGAAGCCATAGTTTTGGCTAATAAAAGCGGGCGGTACGGTGACGACGTCGTCACTTCCATCGATTCTGCTTTGCAGTCTGCCGCTTACGATGCTTTGTACGGTTATAGGGGAGCAGCTGTAGTGCTCGATGTAAAAAATGGCGATGTTTTAGCTATGGCTTCGCGTCCATCTTACAACCCTAATTTCAGCGCCTTGGACAGGGACTGGCAGGCTATAAATACTGACAGTGAAGAAGCTCCGCTGTTTGATAGGGCTAAACAGGGGAGTTATCCACCCGGATCAGTAATAAAACCTTTAGTGATGGCTGCTGCTATAGAAGAAGGAGTCGCTAAGTGGAACTACACATTTTACTGCGGCGGCGGGGTGATGTTTGGCAATTTTTACTTGAAATGCACGAGCGATCATAGCCAAATCACTTTGCGGGATTCTTTAGTTTATTCATGTAACGCAACTTTTGGTGAATTAGGTATGCGTTTAGGTATGTCCAAGTTGCGCAGTTGGATGCATAAATTCAAATTGGACTGTGCTATGCCTATGGTTCCCGGATCTGTAGCGGCGGTGCTGCCTAAATTAGATTCTCCCTCAGCTCCAGCCGAAGCCGCCATTGGACAGGCCGATACTTTAGTTTCACCTTTGCATATGGCCAGAGTAGCAGCGATCATTGCTAGAGGTGGCGTCGATATTGAACCGCGTTTGCTGCGCGGTCAGATTCGTTCTTATAATGATGGATACGGTACAGTTTGGCAGTGTCCTGAAGGAAAACATGAACAAATAATCCCTCCAGAAACGGCAGCTTTAGTAAAATTGGCTATGATTGGTGTAGTTGAGGAAGGCACTGGTTATGGAGCTCAAATTCCTGGAGTGGCAGTGGCTGGCAAAACTGGTTCTGCAGAAAATCCCCATGGAGATACCCACGCGTGGTTTATAGGTTTTGCTCCTGCCGATGAACCTCGTGTGTGTGTAGCTGTGGTCTTAGAAAATGTCGGCGGAGGCGGAAGATATGCGGCACCTGTAGCCAAGTCTATTCTTCAAGAGGCCTTGAACGTGCGATCTGAAGTAAATTTGCCCAGTCGTTAAACTTTATTTTTTTGTCTATAATTTAAGCTTTTAATTAGGCAGGCTTTTTATGGACATGACCGAAGGCCTATATTATATTTGCTTACTGCAGTCTGTGCGGTTGTTGCAGTGCGTTGCGTTTAAAGGCTAGGCAAAAAGCTTGAGCCGGTATTAACGGCCAGCCGCTGTTTTTTTGAAAAGCAAAAATACGATTAAACTTGGTAAGAATAGGCTTTATCCCCTATCTTTCAGCGGGATGGAGTATTATAGAATAACCTAACGGAGGGTTATATAGTAATGACTTGTGAATGTGAGAAGCGCGTATTCAATTTCTCTGCTGGGCCGGCCGTTCTGCCCTTGTCAGCTTTGAAAGAAGCTCAGCGCGATTTAGTGTGTTATCCTGGCGCAGGTGCTTCTGTTATGGAGCTTTCCCACCGTGGTAAGGTAATCGACGGCATAATTAAAACTGCTGAGGCCAGACTTCGCCGTCTTTTGAATATTCCTGAAAGCTACCATGTCATGTTCCTGCAGGGCGGAGCCACCACTCAATTCAGTATGGTTCCAGTTAACTTCTTGGGTGAAAACGGCGCTGATTATCTTGAACAGGGTACCTGGTCAAAGAAGGCTGCTGCTGAAGCTAAGCGTGTGGGTAACGTCAATATAGTGTGGTCTGGTAAAGAGGGCGGCTTCAGCTCTCTGCCCAAGGATGGCGATTATAAGGTTCGTCCCGAAGCTTCTTACTTCCACGTTACTTCGAATGAAACTATTCACGGTATTGAGTTTCATCGTGAACCCGAATCTTACGGCGTGCCTATGGTTTGTGACGCTTCCTCTGATTTCTTAAGCCGCCCCATGGACGTCTCCAAATACGGTCTGATTTATGCTGGAGCTCAGAAGAACGTTGGACCGGCTGGTGTAACTTTGTCTGTAATGTCTGATGAATTCTATCAGAAGCTTATCCCCGATGATAAGCGCCCCATTATGATGAATTACAAAACTCACGTAGAGAACAAGTCGCTCTATAATACTTGCCCAGTCTTCTCCATCTATATGGTCGGTTTAGTATTGAAATGGCTGGAAGAAGAGATCGGCGGCCTTGACAAGATGTACGAACTCAACAAGAAGAAAGCGGCCATACTTTACAAAGCTCTCGATGAAAGTGATGGTTTCTATGCTCCTCATGCTGCTAAGGAAGATCGTTCTATTATGAACGTAACTTGGCGTTTGCCTAGCGAAGATTTAGAGAAGAAGTTCGCTCAGGAAGCCGAAGCTGTAGGCATGATTGGACTTAAGGGACATCGTTCTGTGGGTGGCATTCGTGCTTCCATTTACAATGCGTTCCCCTATGAAGGTGTAGAGCGTCTTATTGAGTTTATGGCTGATTTCCAGAAGCGAAACGCTTAAAAGGTCCTTTTCTGGGTACGGTTAGACTGTTAGCTAATATCTGTACCTTTAAAATTTAAATACGAGAACCTATGTTGCTCTGTATTCAGAGTTAGATAGGTTCTTTTTTTTGATTGTGAATAATTTTATTGAAAAATAAAAGAACATAAACTGTAGGCTAGTATCTTAATTAAGGTAGAACATTTTTGTTCCTTGTATTTATTTTTTTGAAGCAAAAAAGTATAGAAAGGATGGCTGCAAGCGTATGAGTGAAGCAGAGAAAGAACAGCTGCAAAATTCTGTGCCAATCGTAGCAAAACTAGATATGGCTAAACAAATGAAAAAACCTAGAGCTTTACTCGCCGGTCTGGGAAAGACGGGACGGGAACTTGCCAAAAGATTGCTTGATTCCTGGCAGCTTATTGCTGTAGATAAAGATGCTGAAACTATATCCGCTTGTCGTCAAAGTTTGGGCGAAGAAGGTATAGAATTTATTTGCGGAGATGTCTCCAGTCTTTTAGTGCTGCGCCGCGCTAAAGCTGATGAAGTCAAGATGGCCGTTTCTATTCTGGGAGATGACGAAGCTACAGAAATTTTTTGCTCGCTTATGCGCAGTAAGTTCACCTCAGCTTTTCTTTATGCTCAGGTTGTAAATGAAGAAAATGTGAAGAAAATCAAGCAACTTGGAGTTGAAGTAAGTTGTCGTAGCAGTGCTATGGCTTCAGTCTTGGCGGCTCAAGTCGATTCTTCGCGCAAAATCGCCGATAATATTGGTCTAGGTATGGGAGAAATATCAGAAATAAAAATTCTTCCTCACTCAGTAGTAATTGGCCGCTCCCTGATGCAGCTTCACCCTCAGTCTTACTTAGTTGGAGCTATTTATAGAAAAGGAAAATTGGTTGTTCCTCATGGTCAAACCGTATTTGAAGCTGATGATCGCGTAGTCCTAATTGGTGATCCGGCCGTTTTGCCGCGCATCGCTGGATATTTCCGCAGCGGTTTTTCCAGTTTCCCTATGCCTTACGGATCTAAATTTGTGACTTTAGGCTACGGAGAAAAAACGCCAGTAGAAGTAGCCACTGAGGCCGCTTGGTTGTCCAAAAGCGTACAGGAGACAAATTCTGCTATTGAATCTTTAATTTGGCCTATATCAGGCAGTAAATCTACCGAACTTCACCAAATATTGGAAAAACAAGACTGCGGCTGCTTGGCTGTTCCTGATTCTCCGTTCAACATGTGGCAGCTTATAGGCTTATTACCTCACAAGCTAATGGATATATTAAACAGAGCCAACCGTCCTTGCCTAATTGCTCGAGGTTCTTGCCCCTACAAAAGGATCGTTCACGTTGTTACGCCTCGTCATCCTCGCAGTTTAGAATTGGCTTTAGTATTAGTCCGATCTTTGGGCCTAAATTTTATTTGTTTAGCTGTGAAGCCTGAAGAAATGGTTGTAGGCGAGGAACAAAATAATGAACTGCAGGCTAGTCTGCAAAGAGCGCTAAAAATATCGTCTTCTTATTCTGTGTCTGCTGAAAGCGTCTGCTTGGAAGGAAATCCTGTACACAAAGTTATAGAATTTTTGCAGGATTCCGATCTCTTGGTAATAGCTCATAGACAAAATCACCGGATCTCTTTAATGTCCCCAGATGTCTCACGCCAGATCATTATGCGTTCCAAATGTTCTGTTATGGTACTGCCTCACGGCGGAAGAGCCGACTATGCCAAAATAACTGAGTAAAATTGAGCAAAGGGGCGATTATATGGATGAATTTTCTTTGCAAACGGCCAACAATCTGCTTTTTTTGGCTATTGGAGCTTTTTTTGTGCCTTTATTGTGCCGTCCTCTGCGCATGCCCGCTTCTATAGGAGAAATACTTTACGGCATTTTAGTAGGTCCTTATGTAATGAAACTAGTTCAGTTGGATAGTTTCTGCTCTCTTATTGGCGAGTTGGGCTTTTTTCTGCTTCTTTTTAATGCTGGTTTAGAACTTAATTTCCATTCTATTGAAACGTCAGGAAGACACAAGTTAATGTCTATGGCTGGCGTTGTGACCCTTATTTTCGCCTTTTCTTATGCTGCCGTTGTTTTGTTCGGTCTGCAGCCGTTTGTGACTATGATTATTGCTGCTACCTCTATAGGTTTACCTATTATGCTACTTCAGGAAACTGGACAAGGTAAAAAGCCTTTCGGACAACAAATATTAGTTGTTGGTACAATAGGCGAATTTAGTTGTATTGTGGCTGCAGCTTTTATCGCCGCTTGGAACAGCTCTGGAGGTTTGAATGCTGCTTTGGCCATGAGTATGGTTAAAATGCTGCTTATCTTTGTTTTGGCCTATTTTATGTTGGTAGTCCTACGTTCAGCTGTGTGGTGGCGTCCAGAGTCTTTTAGTCGTGTGGTGGCCGCTCACGATCCTTCAGAAATAGGAGTAAGGGCTGGTATGGCTCTTATGTTCATGATGGTAGCGGTTGCCATCCATTTAGGGCTAGATGCAATTTTGGGAGCATTTATGGCCGGAGCTCTTTTTAGTTGTGTTTTCAGAGCTAAAGGTCCATTAGAAATGAAATTTCTGAGTTTAGCCAACGGTTTTTTTGTGCCGGTCTTTTTTATTCGAGTGGGCTTAGAGTTTAAATTAGACATGGCTCTTAAGTCAGACTGGCGTACTCTTATTATTCTTTTCCTTTCTATGTTGGTAGTGCGTTTAATGGCCTGTTTATGCTACTGGAATCCTGCTGCCTCTGGATGGTTAGGCCGCTTCAAAGAATCTTTGGCTGCTTCATTTATTTTAGCAGCCCCTCTTACTTTACTGGTTGTTTTTGGCAGTTTAGGGCTTAAGATGGGAGTAATTAGCGAAGACTTTAATGCCGCAGTCATTCTCTTGGCTGTTGTATCTTCAATAGTTTGGCCGTTTTTGTTCAAAATGTGTCTACCTTGGATAGAAGAGGGAACAGAAAAGTAGACAGCTTATACTCGATAGCAGGGATTAAGTTTTCCAAAAACTAATCTTGGCTAAAATTGATTGCTTGGGGGGTCGGGGCTGCTTCGACTTCCCAATCTATAAGGAGAAAAAGCCGCTGTATATGGTTACAGACTGGATCTGTTTTGTTTGTGGAGATGATAACCATATCTCTGAATCTGTCTGCAAAAATTGTGGAGCAGAGCGTCCTTTAGCTGTACAAGGATTTTCTAGTTTTGAAGACAGCTCAAACTATGCTGAAAATGCATTTGACCATTTCAGTTCGGAAAGTCTTCCGGAAACTATCAAAGTTAAGGATGTTTTGCATTCTTTGCAAAATTGCCTTAACCGGGCGGTTTCGTCTTCAGTTGATAGCGAGAAGTTTAAGTTTATGCTTGCTCCTATACTAGAAATTTGGGAAGCGCTTTATACTCGTGCTGATGATTTTATAACCGAATTAGATGACAAACATCTGGCCGAACGTATTAAAATTAGGCAAAGCGATTCCTACTTTATTTTTAAACTTGCGGCCATGCAATTTGAAATGTACAGTCCTGAGAACATACAGCCTGTGCGTATCGGCATGATGCTGTCCAAAATAGCTGGTGAAGGCTTAGATTGGTTGCTATCTTTTGCTCAAAGTCGCCAGTTTCCCGATGAAGCTAGTCGCGATTTAATAGCCGCTCCCATAGACGCCTATCTTAAAGGTGAGCTTGATGCCGATTCTTATTTCGACGCTATCTGCAACGCCGACGATTTTTTGGGAGACTGCTTAGATGACGGTATCTGTTCTTTCCATGAAGCGATAAATGAAGCTAAGAAATTCGATGGCCAAACTTACACTTTGCTTTTAAATACCAGAGAAGCTGCTTCCGAAGCTAATGAAAAGTGGGTAAAAGCTATAGTGGCTACCCATTCCGATTTACCTTTGCCCGCCGTTGAAGGTGCATACTGACGAATTATTTGTGTAAAAAAATAGTTAACTTTAACTGAATCTTTAAAATGTCTATAGACAAATATTAGTTTATGAGGTATTTAACTTCCAATCAACGTAGGATTGGATGGGTGATTGGTATGTCAGTGAGTGGTATTAGTAGTTCGTCTTCTTCATACGCTCAGCGCGCAGAGGCTCAGCGTCGGGCTGAGGAGCAGCGTCGCATAGAAGAACAGCGCAAAGCTGAAGAAAGGCGCAAAGCTGAGGAGAAAAAGAAGGCTGAGGAGCAAAGAAAAGCTCAAGAGCAGAAAAAGGCTCAAGAAAAACAAAAGAGTGAAGCTGCTCAGGCTAAGAACGACAGCGGTTTGAAGCTGAAGGTCGATACAGCTGTACGCGGCGGTGCTGGAATCGACAATATTAACATTCTGCTCAAAAACGATCCTTTGAGCAAGAGTCTAGGAGATGATAAGCTCTCTCGAGGTCTGGCCGAAGATTTGCTGAGTCAGTCTCAGAGCAGACTGAGCAGTACTTCTGACTTCGTTCGCATGAACAATCAGCTTAACGGAACTGCTAATAATACAGCTAAGGTTGAAGGTACGGGGAATACCGATAACCAAGATGGTAAAGGATTTGGCGATATAGTTGGAGATGTGTACGGCACTGCTGACACCGTACGCGATAAGTTTGGTAAAGTTCAGAAGGCTGCTGGTAAGTCTGCTGACGTATTACATGATGCCAACAAATTTACTAAACTTGCCGATAAGCTCGACGACGTAGGCAAGTTCGGCAGCAAAGGTATGGGTTTAGCTGGTGAAGTCAGCGATGTTATCAACTTCGCCGCCGATACGGGCAAGTTGATTTCCGGTGAGAATGTTGATGGTTTATCTTATGCCAAGACTAGCAGCGATTTTGCCAGCACTGCTTTGGGAGCTGCTGGTAAGATCGGTACTAAGTTTGTAGATAAAGCTGCTGCTGCAGGTGCTACCGCCTCTACGGCCACTAAAGTGGCTGGTAAGATTGGTGGAGTGGCTACTACCGCTTCTAAAGCTGTGCCTGTTCTGGGTATAGCCAGTGGTGTGTTTAGTACGGCTAGCGGTATTAAAGATATTGTTGAAGGCGTCCAAGGTCAGCATGATGCCGACACCAGTAACGATAAAGAGTCTAATAAAAAGGTTGTCACTGGCACTGCTGGCACTATAGCCGGCTTAGCTACTACTACAGCTGGTGTGCTTGCCATGACCGGAGTAGGAGCTCCAGTGGCGGCTGTAGCTCTTGGAGTAGCCGCTGCGGCTGAGTTATTCAAAATTGGTTACGATCTATTTGCTTAAAGCTGACTAAACGCACTCTCTATGTATAACAGGGGAGCTGCAAAGAGAGAGCCGCAGCAATATTGGGTGTCTGCGGCTCTCTCTTTTACTTTAATTCAGTTATAAATGAAGGCAGCTATATATCTTTTACGATATAAAAGGAAGCTGCCTATGAATATGAAAAAATATTTTAGAGCCGTTAGCTTGAGTCGCAGCGGCCAAGCCCAGAAAAAATTTGGAGGAGTTTTTATGAGTTCTTCAACTTCCGGTTGGTCTCCGGAGAAAGAATCTGGCTCTCATGCCTCTGATCCAGCCGATATTTCTAAGTATACAGGCTTAATTAAGCTGGCAGCGCAAGTGAGCCGACATGAAATTGAACCTGAAATTTTCCTTCAGGGCGTATACGATATATTTAAAGAACTTGAGAAAGCTTACACTGCCGTTAAAGTTGAACTTGGTAAATTAAAAGATGAAGATAACGAGAATTATCTTAAGGCTCTTTTAGAAAGCATCGACGACGCCTATTACATTATACGCTTAGGTCTTATGCAGTTTGAAGCTTTTGTGAACAAAGACGAAGCTCTCGGCCTGAGGGTGGGTATGCAGCTGACTATGAACGGTATTAAAGAATTTAATGATATAACTGCTCGTGTTCAGGCAGCTGCAACAGGCGATAATCTCTATAACAGTAAAGATATTATCTGCGCTTTAGGTTCAGCTGTTTTGCAAAATAATGAGAGCATAGAAGACTTTCTTAAGGCTCTTCAAGGGTTGGAAAAGATTTTCGAGCCTTTGGAAAATGAGGTGCGCCGCTTACAAGAAGAGGTAATTAATGGAGCTAAAGAGCTAATCGATTTCGACGGCGACGAAGAAGCGCTTATTGAACAGGCTCTAAAGGTGCGCCACTTGCTTCCTCGTCTTGAAGATGCTTATGGTTATTTAATTATTGCCTCTCACTCGCCTAAAGTAGTTAATCAGGTCTGTAGTGATAAAATAGTCAATTATGCTGTTAAGTAAACAATAAAAGTTTGTTGGCATCTGTTCATTCAAGGCTTAATTAGGCTATATTGTTTTACTAAGCCTTGAATTTTTTTCTGATTTTGTTCTCCAATAGGCAGATCAGCCGCTTTAATAAAAGCTGCGCGGTTACTTTCGTCAAGTAACCCTTGGCGCCAATTGGCTAATACCCATCCTATAATTTCACATTCTGGTGGTAAATTAGCGCCATCTTTTTTCGAGGTGGTAAATTTCTTCAGTGTTTTTGTCAGTCTATCCGTTAAAGCGGTAGGAGAGATAGTTTTTTGCAAGCTGAATAATATATGCAAACGCACAGTGGGATGGCTTTCCCAGCTCAGCCATTGTAGTAAGGCTTCAGTGCTCTCTACTAAATCAGCTAAACGCAGTCGAATTAAAGCATTAGGATGGATCATAAAATGAGCTGTTTCTTTAGGATTTTCTGCGGTAATGCTTTGAGCCATAGAAATTATACTGCTGTTGGTATTCCAATCAGGCCTTTTTAAAAGCCACCCTAGAGCCTTAATGTTTAGGCGCAATTTACCATATTTGCCTGCTTCTAAAATTTCATGGCGTATTTTTTCATCAGCACCATCTCCTAAAAACATTTCTAAGGTGGAGGTTTGGTCTGAATCATACAGTGATTCCAAAGCTATCTGTACCTCTGCACTTGAGCTCTGATGCTCAGCTAAAGCCAGTCGTTCAGTTGCACTTAATAGAGGCCAGTTGCTGTATCCAGTCTTGTACAGAAGTTCTATCATCATGCATCTGACGCGTTCTAAATGGGCTTCTAGCGGATTTTCAATAAGATTAAAGACAAAAATATCTTCAATTATCTCATCGCCTGGGTTATGGCGTAAAACACGCTGCCCATCTAGTACGCGCTCGTATAGATAGCCATTATCTCCCATAAAAAGATCTGATGAAGCATAATGCTTTGTTTTGATAAGAAGGTAGTTCTCTTCACTGCGGCGTCTTATTTCTAGTTGTACTTTCTCATTCTGAATGCAGCGTCTGATTACACAAGCTTGTTGAGAAAAACCGTGCATATTTTGGCGAGCCAGCTGTAGCCAGCGTTCTTGATGCTTTTGCGAAGAGGCTGTTGGCAATCCTGTATTGCTAAACTCTAAAATAGGCAGATCATTTTTTAAAAATTCTTGCAAATCAGTTAATTCGGACACTTTTTTTCTCTTTATATGTTTCAAGGAAATAGCCAGGAATTGATTCTTTATATATTCTCTATTTACTTTTTATAAGCAGGCAAAAATCGCAGATTATCGAAGGAACTGGTGGTTTCCGTTTGTAATTTTTGAGACTGGAGTTAGCTCGCTGCTTTCAGTCTTGCTGTAAAGGTGAATAGATGGACAGTCTGCTTGACTCACGTGAACTTACATTAGACGATTTACTGACAACTATGGTAGAGCGCGGCGCTTCCGATCTTCATATTAAAGTAGGCAGCGCTCCTATGATTCGTGTAGATGGTGAGCTTACTCCTGCCACTTACGAAATTCTTGATGGAGCTACGGTACGTCGGCTCTGCGAAAGTATTCTAACCGATGAACAGAAGGCCAAGTTTATCGCTGATAAAGAGCTAGACTTAGCTTACAGTATTCCTGGTTTGTCCCGATTCCGTGTTAACATTTACTTGCAGCGCGGTACTTGGGGAGCAGCCTTGCGTGTTATTCCTTCTCGTCCTTTAACTCTTGAAGAATTGAGAATGCCGCAGACTGTAGCTGATTTGGCTATGCGCCCTCGAGGGTTAGTTCTGGTGACCGGACCGACTGGTTCAGGTAAATCTACTACTTTGGCTGCCATGATCGATCATATTAATGAGTCGCGCCGCTGTCATATCGTCACTTGTGAAGATCCTATTGAGTTTTTGCATAAAGATAAAAATTCAGTTATTTGTCAGCGTGAGGTCGGTGCGGATACGCACAGTTTCTCTATGGCCTTAAAGCATGTGCTCCGTCAGGATCCCGATGTCATTCTTATAGGAGAAATGCGCGATTTAGAAACTACCCAGATCGCTATTTCTGCTGCTGAAACTGGTCACTTAGTTCTGGCTACGCTGCACACTAACTCCGCAGCTTCTACTGTTGACCGCGTCATCGATATTTTCCCTCCGCATCAGCAGCAGCAGGTGCGTATGCAGCTGTCTGTATGTTTGGAGGGAGTTATGTGTCAAAGCCTGCTGCCTAAAGCCAAAGGTGGTGGGCGTGTTATGGCCATGGAGCTTATGCCTATGATTCCAGCCGTGCGCAACCTTATTCGTGAAGGTAAAACTCACCAAATTCCCAGCGCTATTCAAACTGGCCGCCAGTTCGGTATGATGAGTTTCGATATGTCACTTCGCGATTTATATCAGCAAGGGCTTATTACTTATGAAGAGGGACTTGCTAAAGCTCATAGCCCTGAAGAGTTTAATCGTCTAATTACTAACCCCAATTCGGTAGGTTCGGCCGCTCCCACTTCAGATTAGTTAATTTATAATAAGAATTTTTTGGGGAGGGATAAACACAGGTCCGGCTGCGCTTACAAAACGGTGTTGCGTGTATTGGCTGAGAATTAAAGAGAGGTATAGCTACACATGAACGTTGAAGAGTTATTTACTACTATGGTTGAACGCAGAGCTTCTCATCTGCACTTGGTACCCGGCAGTCCGATTCTTATGCGTATCAATAATCAGTTGGTTAGTCTTGATGGACCTGTTTTGAGTCCAGCTGATACAGATTCGTTCAGCAGAGCCATTATGAATGATGACCTTATCGATGAGTTTGAGGAACGCATGGAGTGCGATTTTGCTTTTTCTGTGCCGGGTTTATCCAGATTTCGTGTAAACGTTTATAGGCAGCGCGGATCTGTGGCTTGCGTAGTCTCAACAAATCCTCCCTCTGCTCCTACTTTGGAGAGCTTGGGTATTCCGGAGTTGATTAAAAATCAGGTCTCCGGATCTAGTTCTGGTTTGGTAATTGTTTGCGGACCTAAACAATCGGGTAAGAGTAATACTGTAGCTGCTTTAGTTAACTATATTTTGGAAAACCGCTGCTGTCAGATTGTTTCCTTAGAAGATCCGTTGGACTTCCTGCACCGTAATCAGAAGGGGGTAATCTGTCAGCGTGAAATCGGTACCGATGTTTTATCTTATAAAGATGCTTTCGCTTCGCTTTCTCGTCAGGGAGCCGATGTTGTGGTGGTCTCTAAGTTGGAAGGGCAGGAGTCAATCCAAGAGGTGCTTAACTTAGCTGCTGCCGGTACCTTAGTTATTGCCAGCTCTACAGCTGCCAGTGTTCAGGTTATGCTGGAAAAAATTATCGATTCTTATCCTCCTCACCTTTCTCAGTCGTGCCGCAACAGTTTGGCTTTAGGTTTAAAGGCTATTGTCGGCCAAGTTTTGTTGCGCAAAGCGTCTGGAGAGGGGTTAGTTCCTGCCTTTGAACTTTTGGTCTCTACTGGTAAGCTTAAAGAGTTACTGCGTGAAAATAAATTGGCCCAGATCGGTCCCTATATGTCGGCTTCTGCTCGTGAGCACGGTATGCAGACTCAGGAAATGGCCTTGCGCTTCTTAGTCCGCAAAAACATTGTTACCATGGAAGAAGCTGTCAGGCAGAGCAGCCGTCCGGAAGATTTCAAGAAGATTATGAGCCTGCCTTACTAGTACATTATTTGTAAAGTTGGCCTATTTGTTGTAGACTTTTGCCGCTTTATAGCGGAAAAAGTCTACACTGCATTATTGGGAATTTAAATCGATTTTATAAACGTTGGAGGGTTCTATAACAATATGTTAGACGTCAAATTAATTCGTCGCGATACGGAGCGTGTGAAGAAAGCTTTGGGCCGTCGCGGTGTTAAACCGGAAACTATCGATGCTATTTTATCGCTCGACGTAAAACGACGCGATCTTATTACCAAGGCTGATGAGCTGAAAAAAGAGCGCAATAAAGTTTCAGCTGACTTGGGCAAACGTAAAAAGGCTGGAGAAGATATTACGGCTGACTCTGCTAAAATGCGTGAAGTAGGAGCTCAAATTGCTTCTCTCGATGCAGAAAAAGTGGCTATAGAAGAAGAACAGGTACACTTAGTAGAAGTTTTGCCTAATTTACCTCAGGAAGATATTCCCGATGGTCCCGATTCCGATTACAACAAAGAGGTACGTCGGATTGGCGAATTTAAAGAGTACGATTTTGAAGTTAAGCCACATTGGGATATAGGCGAAGAACTAGGCATCTTAGACAGTAAGAGAGCTGTTAAATTATCTGGTTCCCGCTTTTGGCTGCTTTGTGGAGAAGGCGCCCGCTTAGAGCGCGCTATCTATAGTTATATGTTAGACATGCATACGCAGAAGCACGGCTATAAAGAGATGCTGCCTCCAGTTTTAGTCAGTCCTGATACCTTATATGCTACTGGTCAGCTGCCTAAATTTAAAGAAGATCTTTTCCATTGCTCGCCTAACGATCTCTATTTGATTCCTACCGCTGAGGTGCCTTTAACTAACATCCATAGGGAAGAAGTGCTTGATGCTAAAGATCTGCCTATTTATTATACCGCTTGTACTGCTTGCTTCCGCTCGGAAGCTGGAGCTGCCGGTCGCGATTCTCGAGGATTGGTGCGTGTCCATCAGTTCAACAAGGTAGAAATGGTAAAAATCGTCAATCCCGATACCTCCAATGAAGAATTGGAAAAAATGGTTAATGACGCCGAAGATATTTTGAAGGGACTCGGCATTCCTTACCGGGTAGTATTGCTCTGCGCCGGCGATATGGGGTTGTCGTCTTCAAAAACTTACGATTTAGAGTTCTGGTCTCCTGCTCAGCAGCGTTTCATCGAAATTTCCTCTTGTTCTAACTGTTGGGATTATCAGGCTAGGCGCGCCAACATGCGTTTCCGCCGCGAGCCTTCCGCTCCGACAGAGTATGTTCATACTTTAAATGGATCTGGTTTGGCCGTTGGACGCACTATGGTCGCTATTTTAGAAAACTTCCAGCAGCCTGATGGCTCAGTCTTAATTCCTGAAGCTTTGCGTCCTTATATGGGCGGTCAAGAGCGTTTAGTTCCTAAAGTAGCTAAATCTTAACTGTTTATATAGTTATAAAAAACATCAACTATCTTGGAGCACTGTCAAATTTAATTGCGGTTGACAGTGCTTTTTTTTGCTCTAGTCAAAAAACAGGAGCAGCTGTAATATTTATTGAATTATGCGCAGGTTGAGGAGAAATCAATTTAGAGTGGTTTTCTTCTGTATGAGGCGGGCTTTTTTATACCGTTAGTGTTATCGATAAATAAAAAGTCAGCTGAGTATAATTTCAGGTTGTTTCCATGAAGCAAGACTGACGTAATTTCCCATATCTATGCATTTTAGGAGGTTCCGGCAGTGATCGTTGTACAATACGACCAGGACCCCGAGACTATTACCCAAGCTGTTCAGAAACTTCGTTCTGGCGGCGTAATTATTTATCCTACAGACACCCTTTACGGTATTGGTTGTGATGCTCTTAATCCTCAGGCTATTAATAGGGTTTACAATATAAAAAAGCTCAACAAGCGCAAACCGTTGTCTTTGCTGTGTTGCGATCTGAGTCAAATTTCCAAATATGCTCACGTAAACCAGCAGGCCTATACTTTGCTCAGGCGTCTTCTGCCTGGGCCTTATACTTTTATTTTGCCTGCTACTAAGCTGGTTCCCCGTGTTGTCGTCAACAAGCAGCGCAAGGTTGGCATTCGCGTTCCCGACAACGAAGTATGTTTGAACATTATTCGCGAATTGGGAAGCCCACTGATGAATACTTCAGCTAGTTATGAAACCGACGAAGAAGTTAACGATCCAGAAGTTATAAAAACTTATTATCGTGACGTTGATATGCTGATCGACTGTGGGCCCGCTGAGTGGTCTCAGTCTTCTATCATAGATTTAAGTGGTTCTGCTCCGTCGGTAATTCGCTATGGTAAAGGAGATGTTGAAAGCGCTTTATGTATTGTCAATTAGCTTCTAAGGCTGAATGGCTGAATTTTTAAAGACTGAGTCCTTTATAAAAAGACTTAGTCTTTTTTTATATACTTAAGAGCCTATAAAAATTAGTTTATTTGCATTTTAGTGAGCCTGCTAGAAGATTATGCGTGCTAGAGGAAGGCTTTGTGTTTGTCTTTGTTTTCTGTTAGTAGGTTATCTAAAATTAGCTTTAAAGATGATTTTTAGCAAAATTCTTGTTTAGTACCGATTAGTAAACATTTAGTAATAGTTACTTGTTGCTAATCTATCTGCCTAAGTGTTATCCTTTATTGCAGAGGATTGGAGCTGTTTCCGGCTGTAGTTGCTGAAACTTAGTCAGATCTAGTTCCAATGGGGGAGGGCAAGAATCTTATTTCAGATTCTTGGAAGGAGGTTTTAGGTCGTGAGAACAGATTGTATAGGCAGTACTTCGGTTAATAACAGAACTTATACTGAATCTATTAGCAGTTCAGTTAGTGGCAAGCCGGAGGCTAAGGTCAATAGTGAAAGTAGTGCGGTCAGCACTCCGATAGATGCTTTCCAAAGTTCAGATATGTCCGTTACAGATGATGGCAGCGTGCGCTTTATTCTCAGCTTTGGAAAAGACGTCAAAACAGCCGATACAGAGAAGTTCCTCAGGACTCAAGAAAATTCAGGCAACGTTGTTTCTAACCAATTCCCCTTAATTAACGGATATTCCGTCGATGTTAAGCCTGAAAATATCGATAAAATGCTGACTAGTTTGCCTGTGGGAACTCAAATAGCGGTCGATCGTCAGCTAACTTTCGATAATCCCAGCTTAATGAAGAGCGCGTCCGGTGAGAATTCAGCCTCAGCTAAAAAAGATGTAGTCGACGTTTCCGATGCTCTAATCGGCATGAATGAAGTATGGGATATGGGCTATACAGGTAAAGGCCAAACGATTGCCATTATAGACTCAGGTATTTACCCTCATCCCGATTTAGAGGATAAGATTACCGGATGGGTCGATATGCATGAGGGTACGCTTAAACCGACTGATACTTATGGCCATGGTACCCATGTGGCCGGTATCGCAGCTGGTAGCGGGGTGAAGTCTGCCGGAGTACATAAAGGTGTAGCTCCCGACGCTAATGTGGTGGGTGTTCGCATAAATAATGTATCTGAAGCTATAAAAGGCATTCAGTGGGTTATTGAAAATAAAGATCGGCTTGGAATTGGAGTAATTAATATTTCTTTGGGCGACTTCGCTATGCGCTCATATAAAGATGATCCTTGGGCTCAAGCCGCTGAAAAAGCTATGGAAGCTGGCTTAGTTGTTTGTGTAGCAGCTGGTAACGATGGACCTTCAGAGAGTAATATCTCTACGCCGGGTATCCATCCCGACGTCATTACAGTAGGTGCTCTCGATGACAACGGCACCCTCGATCGCTCCGATGATAAGATCGCCGATTTCTCCAGCCGCGGTCCTACGAATGTCGACGGTATTAATAAACCCGATCTGGTTGCTCCTGGCGTTGATATTTACGCTCCTTTAGCTCCTAATGCGGATATCGATAACGAGAATCTGCCCCATTGGGGATCTGACTATATAGCTATTTCCGGTACTTCTATGGCTACTCCTATGGTCGCTGGCGTAGCTGCTTGTTTAAAGCAGGCCAATCCGAATCTCACTCACAAAGATGTTAAAGAAATTTTAGTCAAGAGTTGCGATAATTACTTGGATGAACCCAAAAATGTGCAGGGAGCGGGTTTAATTAACGCCAAGAAGGCCCTAGAATTAGCTTTAACTTGGGATACTTCCAAGGATATTGCCGAGCTTACAAAGTCGGCTGAATCTCAAGCCTCACGTTCTCAGCCTTCAATTCAGTCTGAGCAAGTTTCTGATGGTGGGTTCATAATGGCTTAGGGCCTTTAGTCAATTCCTATATCAATGCGCTTCCGAAACTGTAACTATTTGAGTCGGGAGCGCTTTTTTTTTTGTCTCTAACTGTGGGAGGTACTTATTGAGTTCATGAACAAAACAGTGTAAACTCACAATTCGATAAACGATTATAAAAGGCTGTTTTTGTTTGCTCTTAGGCAAGTTTGATTGCTGAACAGAGCAGAAAAATTAGATGATAAGGTAAGGTTTTTTTACGATATGGCTATTCGTTTTTTTAATACTATGAGCCGGACTCTGGAAGAATTCCATCCTATTGCTGAGGCTGAGCCAGGCCATCCCTGTAAAGTTGGACTTTACACTTGTGGTCCTACCGTTCACGATTTTGCTCATATCGGCAATTTCCGTACCTATGTTTTTGAAGATATTTTGAGACGCTATCTGGAGTATCGCGGTTATAAAGTTACTCATGTAATGAATATTACCGACGTCGAAGATAAGACTATACGCAAGGCCCGCACCCAGCAGGTGCCTTTAAGTGCTATCACTGAGCCATTTATTGAAGCTTTTTTTGCCGATCTGGAGAGTTTGAATATAGAAAAAGCTACTTACTATCCTAGGGCGACTAAACATGTTGGACGTATGGCCGATATGATTAGGGATCTTATGTCCAAAGGATATGCTTACCGTTCAGAAGACGGCTCCATTTACTATAATATCGCTAAGTTTAAAAAATACGGTAAGTTAGCTCATATAAAAGTCGATGAGCTGCAAAGTGGAGCCAGAGTATCACAAGATGAGTACGAAAAAGGCACCGCAGCTGATTTTGCCCTGTGGAAAGCTTGGGATGAAAATGACGGCGATGTTTATTGGGACGAATATCCTGATTTGGGCAAAGGACGCCCCGGTTGGCATATAGAGTGCTCTGCGATGAGTACTCAGTATTTAGGCAATCATTTTGATATTCACACTGGTGGTGTAGATAATATCTTCCCGCATCATCAGAATGAAATTGCTCAGACTGAGCCTTATACGGGAGAGCCTTTTGTAAACTACTGGCTCCACTCCGAGCATCTTCAAGTAGAAGGCAAAAAAATGAGTAAATCTTTAGGTAATTTCTATAAGTTGCGTGATTTGCTTGATGGCTCTAAAAATGCTTCAGGAAAAAGTTGGAATGCCTTAGCTGTGCGTTATCTGCTTCTTTCTACTCATTATCGCACTCGTCTCGATTTTACCTTTAGCGGTTTGCAAACAGCTCAAGATACTAGAGATAATTTAATATCGTTTGCTCGCCGTTTAAAAGAGCAGGAAGGCCCTCGAGAGGTTTCGCCTGAGCTTGGCAAATTGGTCGAAGATAGTCGTCGTAAGTTTATTGAGGCTATGGATAGCGATCTCAATACTCCAGAAGCTTTAGCTGTTTTGTTCGCTTTGCGTCGCGATGTGAATAAAGCTATCGATGAAGGAGGAGATATCGGCAAAAATGGAGCTAATATTATCCTTAAGCTGTTGGAAGAATTTGATAGAGTGTTGGCTTTGAATATTGTTGCAGATGCAGAAAAAATTGACGCCGATGAAATTACTGAAGAGGAAAAAAACTTAATTGAGGCTCGTCAGCAGGCCCGCAAAGAGCGAAATTTCCAGAAAGCTGACTGTATTCGTGATCAGCTGTTGGAACGCGGCATTATTTTAGAAGATACTCCTAAGGGGTTAAGATGGAAGATAGATTCAAACAAAAGATGAGGTCTAATAAGCATCAGGGGCGTTTCAGAGGCGAGCCGTCCGATTTGCGATCGAGTCAGCGCGTCAATAAACGCACTGAAAATAGTGTCGTAGATACTGCTAAGGCTAATCATGAAATTGGAATAAGAAAAGATAGATGTCGCTATTCTGAAGAGGTTGGCCAAGTTTTGTCAACAGAAGATCGAGCTAAAGAACGTGAAAGGGGTGATCAGGAAGTTATTTATGGTCGTCGTCCGGTCGTAGAAGCTCTGCGCAGCGGAGTACCTCTACAGCGTCTTTACGTTTTGAAGCAGGCAGTGGGAGTTCCTAAAGAAGTTTTCTCTATTGCTAGAGAAGAGGGCATAGCCGTTGTTCACTGCGATCGCACTCGTTTAGATTTTATGTGCAACCACGCTAACCATCAAGGAGTAGCTGCTCTCAAGGCGGCTCGTAACTTCAATACGGTTGAGGAAATCATGAGTTGTTGCCTTCATAGTAGTGAGAAGGCCCCATTTTTGTTGATACTTGATGAAGTTCAAGATCCCGGAAATTTTGGGGCTTTGTTGCGCACTGCTGAGGCTAGTGGGGTTAATGGCGTTATTGTGACTAGCTCTAACTCGTGCAGCTTTACACCAGCTGTCACCAGAGCTAGTGCTGGTGCAGATCAGCATCTTTTGGTAGCTCGTGTGCCTAAATTGGGAAATCTACTGCGCCAACTGCGCTCTGAAGGATATGCTATTTTAGGGGCAGATTCCAATACCGACTACAACTACACTCAGGTTGATTGTCGAGGAGCAGTTGCCGTAGTTATGGGGGCAGAAGGCAAAGGATTGCGACCTAGCGTTAAAGAGTTGTGTACTCAACTAGTAAAGATACCCATGTTGGGACGCATTGAATCGCTTAATGTGTCGGTAGCTGGGGGAATTATGATGTACGAAGTTGTTAGGCAGAGGCTGTAAAGCAAAAAAAGCGGTCATTAAGGCCGCGTTCAATAATTGCCAAAAGCTTGTGTTTGTGCTATTCTTCTTGAGTAAGCTAATCGAAAGAAAATTAAGGGTCACAAGATCCCACACTTTCTTTCCTTGCCAAAGCTTGGGTTTCCTGCTCTAGCAGAATTAGTTTCGGGTTGATTTTCATATTCTTTCAGTTCTGTTTTGCAGTGGAGGATCTCTGTTCTTGTAAATTGGTCTTCGTTGTTATCCTAAAAAAGAAAATTATCGAGGGCCAGTTTGTTTGTGTTTTCTTTGTGCTTAAAGGCAGTTGTCAAGCGCATTTTGCGTTGAGAGGTGAGCTTATTAAGTTCTTAGCCAGATGGGCGCAGAGAAAATGTGGCTTATACTTAGAGTAATTGGGTCAGGGTGGGGCGCCATACAGCACAAATCTCCTATAGGCAGAGATTGTGTTGATAGTGTGTTTTCCGCTTAACAGCTCTGCTGTATATCTAGGCCGAACAAGATTGAAGAGATTAGTCCGCAGCTGCAGAGGCACGTATTGGAAGAACACGAGGTTATTTGAATGCCAAGTACCAACTTGATGTCAGTGCCAAGTACGGTCAGCAATTACAGTGCCAGCTTAGATGAGCGCCAAGACGAAGAAGTCGTAAAGCTAGCTAAAGATGGCGATGAATACGCAACCGAATATCTTATAACTAAGTACAAAAATTTTGTACGTGTAAAGGCCAAATCCTACTTTTTAGTGGGTGCCGACCGCGAAGATATTATCCAAGAAGGGATGATTGGCCTGTACAAGTCTATTCGCGATTTCCGCGCTGACAAATTATCTTCTTTTAGAGCATTCGCTGAGTTGTGCATAACGAGGCAGATTATTACGGCTATAAAGACTGCCACTCGTCAAAAGCATATCCCTCTGAACTCTTATGTGTCGTTGAATAAGCCAATCTACGACGAAGATTCCGACCGCACCATGCTGGATGTGCTTTCATCCAACAAGGTGTCCGATCCTGAAGAAGTCTTTATCAGCACTGAATTGTCTAGCGATTTAAGGGAAAAGATCAAACAGAACTTGAGCGAGTTAGAATCTCAGGTGCTACAGTCTTATCTCGAGGGTAAATCATACCAGGAGATGGCTAAAGAACTTAACCGCCATGTAAAGTCTATCGATAATGCTTTGCAGCGGGTGAAGCGTAAGATCGAGAGAACTTTGAGATCTCCTCTCAATCATTAGTTAAGCTTAGCAGAGTAGCAAATTTTTTTCGTAGTTCAAATAAGGTACAGTCAGAGAGTCGGCTCAGATTTCTAATTCTGGGTCGGCTTTTTTTCTTTATGTTTCTTTTTGCAAAACTTGACAAATTTTTCTTTATTATGTATTATTGCTCAGGTGAATTTATGGGTATGCCTCAATAGCTCAGTTGGTAGAGCTCCCGCCTTGTAAGCGGAAGGTCACCGGTTCGAGTCCGGTTCGAGGCTCCAAAAGCGGTCCCTTCGGGAGGGCGTAAGCTTATCTCGGAGGGTTTTTTTATTTGTTTGAATTGTGAACTAAGTATATTGCTACTCTTATAATCAGCTCTATCGTACAGCTTATAAAAATAGCTAGGCCTATAGCTCCAGTAATATCGCTGGGGAAGTGAACTCCGATGTATAGGCGACTCCAGGCTACCAAAGCAGCGTACATAACAGCCCAGATTATTATAATTATTTTGTAAATTGGCCGTAAAGAAGAGGATAGGGTGGCCATAATAATGGCGAAAGATAGAGCACTGCTGCCAGCTGTATGACCCGAGGGAAAACTAAAATAAGGTTCATTGACTAAAGCGTCTAGGCCAAAGAACATAGGACGTGGCCTCATAATCAGTAATTTCAGTAAGCTATTGAGGAGACCAGTGCACACCATCGTAGCTATTGTGTGAAATATAGGAAGCCATTTTCTATTTAAGCCTATAATTAGGCAGCTAGAAACTGCGATCGTAACTAAAGGCTGTCCACTGCCCAGCCAACTCATCCAGAAAGAGATATAGTTTAGCTGTTCACAGTGTTGGTGTTTTATGATGTTATTAATTAATTGCCAATCTATCCAGGGGGCGAGATTATAAATAAATAGGGAAGTGTCGAAAAGTAGCAGGCCGATAATCAAGCCTAGAAGTAGCCATTTACTTTCTGGTAAAGGGAGTTTTTTTAGATCGATCTTACACGTATTAGTGTCGTTTTCATTATGAATAATCATGAGTATTGGAGATGCTTCTTTATGTTATCTTTATCTTTCAAGATAGAATGTAATATATTGTTTCCAAAACTCAAATAGCTGATTATCCAAATTTATACAAATTTATTTGTGGCTAAAAGCTCTTTTAGTAGGTAAATACATTTAGTGAACTGCAGCAATTAAAAATTGAATACTATTATATCGGTAGGTGTATAATAAAAGCCTTTAAGGACCGCTGGGCGCGAAGTATTTTGCTCACTTTCCTGATACATGCTGTCAGTGCGCTTTTTTATGATTGGATCGGCAGTATATGAATCTGCCTTTTGCTGCCAGGATACAGATTTATCTAAATTTATTTGGGCTATAGAGCCTTCTCTGTAAATTTCACTGAGTTTATACATGGCGGGTATGCAACCAAGTTTGGCAGAATTTTCCAAATGGTGGAGAGCATTGGCAGAATTTTTTTTAGTACCCAGACCTTTCATCTGGCATATAGCATAATTATAAAGCCCGATAGGATGATTAAAAGAGGCTGCTATACGGTAATTTTCGCAGGCTGTTTTATAATCTTGACCTCTAGCTATTCCGTAATAGTAGCAATTGCCAGAATTACATAGACCGTTTAAGCTGCCGTTTTCTCCGGCTTGATTAAATAAATCGGCAGCTGTAGCTTTATTGAGAGGTACAATTTGACCCTCGCTGTAGAGACGCCCCAGCATATTGGCGGCTTCTCCGTCTTTATTATCGGCGGCTTTTATATAGTATTTGAGCGCTTTCGCTTTATTTTGTTTAACTTTGAGACCTTGCTCATAGTATAATCCTAAAACTGTGCCTGCTGTTCCGTTGCCCAGACGCTCAGCCTTTTCGTAATAATTTAAAGCTTTTTTGAAATCGGCTTTAACCCCCAATCCTAAGTCGAAAAGACGGCCGATGCGCGTTAAGGCGTTACTTTCGCCTAAGGAAGCGCTCTTTTCATAATATTTTATAGCTTGGGAACGGTCTTGCTTCAATCCCAGACCAATTTCTGCACAATATCCTAGTTTGTAAAAAGCTTTGGCATTATTTTTAGCTGCAGCTTTTTTATACCAGTTTACAGCTTGAGTTGAATTTTGGGTTACGCCGTGGCCTTGGGCATAAAGATCACCCAAATTGACCATAGCTTCACTGTCGTCGGCCTGAGCAGCTTCGTTGTAAAGTTTAAAAGCTTTTTGATAACTTTTTTTTGTGCCTTGACCATTTTCAATCATTTCTGCTAAAGCATTTTTGGCTCTAGGATCGCCGAACCCGGCAGCTTTAGATAAATAGGCTATAGCTAGTCCTAAGTTCTTGTTAACGCCATTGCCAAAGCGGTAGATATTGCCTATCGTCAGCTGAGCTGCTGTGTGGCCCAAGTCAGCGGCCGTTCTATATAGGGTTATAGCCGACTTTATGTCTTGTGGGCAGCCCTTAGCATTATATAAACAATCTGCCGCTGTATAAGCCGCCCCTCCGTGTCCTAAAGAAGCCGCTTGGCGCAGCAGCTGTAAACCTTTGTCGACTTCGTTTTGTTTAATAAATTTTTTGCCTTTTTGATATAATCGTTCCGATTCTGCTGAAGGTTTGGCTGATGCTTGCTTTTGTGGCAAATCTGTGGCAGATTGAACTGATTCTTTCGTTGAGACAGAGGCTTGGGGGGAAGATATCGAGTCGCCATTAGGAGCAGAAAGTGGCTCCTCAGCTTGAGCTTCGACCTTATTTGAAGATATTGGGGCTGATTTAGTTTTGGATGTTGGCTGAGAAGATGGGGTGTCAGCTGGAGCACCTGCCTGCACCGGCAAGATAGTTGCCCCCCAAATTAGACATCCCAAGCAAATTTTTTTCCAGCTAAATTCTATGTTTACGACGCCACAGAGAAATTTGTTTGATAGGTTCATTTCTTAGCCTCTCTGCACACAATATCTACGTTAATAAAATTCACAATATTGTCTTTCAATCCTTTGCCATGTTTTTGGGAAATTTAGAAACAAGCTAGGTAAGGTGTCTATCTGATAAAATAATTTTTATTGAGCCTTGCTTTATTAAATACTTGACAAAGTTACATCATTTGAGTAATATACTTGGCGTTACGGGTACGTGGCAGAGTGGACAATTGCATCAGACTGTAAATCTGACGCGCGACGCGCTACAGAGGTTCGAATCCTTTCGTGCCCACCATAAACAGGGAGAAACTCGGTACTGAATTTATTCAGGCCGAGTTTTTTTTGCTATTATCCTTGACAATTTTTAAATTATCAGATTATTATAGTATTAGTAATTCATAAAGCGAGAAAAAATAATGATTGGTGCAATTATAGGAGACATTATTGGTTCAATATATGAATGGAAAAACGGTTGTAGCGTAAATTTTAAATTATTTGATCCTAAATGTCGCTTCACCGACGATTCTGTAATGACTATAGCAGTAGGCCAAGCTATTATGGAATTTTACAAGCAAGGTTTTATTCTCAATTATGAAGGTAAAAAGAAGTTGGCAGATTTAGCTGTACATTACATGCGCAAAATGGGGAGAACTTACCCCAGAAGTGGTTATGGAGGACGTTTTAAAAGTTGGCTGCGTTGTGACAATCCTCAACCCTATAACAGTTTCGGCAATGGTGCGGCCATGAGAATAAGTACTGCCGGGTGGGCCGCTGCTAATTTAAATGAAGCCTTAGAATTGGCGGAAGTAGTAACGGCAGTAACTCACAATCATCCTGAAGGTATAAAAGGGGCGCAAGCAACGACCGCAGCTATCTTTTTAGCTCGCCAAGGCAAAAACAAGCAAGAAATAAAGGCCTACATTAACCAACATTTTTATAATATAAACTTTACTTTAGACGAGCTCCGCCTGCATTATAAAGCCGATGTTACCTGCATGCATACGGTTCCTCTGGCGATTGAAGCGTTTATAGAAGCGTCCGATCTTGAAGGGGCGGTGCGCTTAGCTATATCTTTAGGAGGCGATAGTGACACTTTGGCGGCCATTACCGGATCTATAGCTGAAGCTTTTTATGGTGTGCCAAGCCATATAGAAAACGAAGCTATTAAGTTTTTAGACAACAATTTAAAATCGATTTATGAAGAGTGGTGCTCATTTCAAAATAAGCGGGCTGAACTACTGCAGAAGTAGAGTTTAGAAAATTATCTAGTGTTCATAGAATTTAGCCGAAATAACAGAAGGATGAGGTTAAAAGCTACATCCCACCTCATCCTTCTAAAATTGTAGGCCGATAGAATTAGACAAAACTAATGTTTTATAACGCGTCCTTCGCGTATAGGGTGAGCTTTGGGAGATTCAGCGGCATAGCCTAAAATGCAGTGGCCTATACCCTCATATCCTTCAGGTACACCTAACCTGCGGAAGATTTCCTGTCCTTCTGCACATTCTGATTCCTCTTTGGCTCTATTAATCCAGCAGCAGCCTAAACCCAGGGCGTGAGCAGCGGTCATAAGGTTGCCCATAACCAAACTGCCATCATAAACGTGGTTTTTGTTATTTTTTTCAGCCATAACTACTAGCACTACTGGAGCTCCGTAAAACGGGTCGAAGCCTTCCGCCCAGCCTCCGATTCGGCCATTTAAAGCTGCCAACTGATCGCGCGTCTCTTTATCCGTTATTTCTATAATAATGGTGGGCTGCTTATTCATAGCGCTAGCAGCGCAGAGGCCGGCCTCAATAATTTCTTCGATTAAATTTTGGGGAACAGTACGGAGGCTATCGTATCGACGTATACTGCGGCGGCTTTTTAAACTGGCAATGACTTCGTTCATATTGCTAATCCTTTTCTATTATTTAAGATTTTTCCCCATATCATAAGCTTGTTGAGGATATTTAGTAACTTCGATAGCTTCTCTGGTAGGGCAAGAGGGAGCTAAAAGCATACCTGCATCTTGCCAATTCATATATTTATTATTAGTTAAATAAGATGCTTTTATGCCGTCGAAGAGCCATTCTGTGCAGTCAGCGGCAGCTACCAAGAGCATAGTCTTTTTAGGCTGACGCAGTTCTTCATTTATGCGATAATAACGATCAACTATAGCTTTTAATTGAGAGGGGAAATCGTGGTAATACAGAGGAGTAACGTATACTACGGCATCTGCTTCAATTAATTTCGGAGTCAGTTCATTCATATCATCGTTAAAAGCACAACTTCTGTCTCCTTGCTGACAATGATCGCAGGCAATGCAGAAATGCACCTTTTTGAAGGAGGCGTCAAAACGGTAGACCTGATGTCCAGCTTCTTGGGCTCCGGCAATAAATCTGTCTGCTAAGAGAGCGGAAGTTCCATGACGATGAGGGCTGGCACTTATTACGACAATTTTCATATGAATAAGCTCAGTTTTATGTCTGTTGTGCTGTAGATTGTTTGCAGCTTCATAAAACCGTTTCCTTTCTGTGCAGTTTGATTGACAAAACGATCTGAAGATAATAGATATACTTGTTTAGCTTATAAGATATTATCCTGCTTTTGTATTCGCAGCAGATAATGATGGTTAGGTTCGTTAATTTCAATATTCTGCACTAGTAAATTGGCTGATAAAGCTATTTTTTCAATAGTTTTTGCAGGAGCCATTAATTCAGCACTGTCATAAATGAGAAGCTCTCCGCCTTTTTTCAAGGAAGAAACTAAATTTTGTAAATATTTAGCTCCTCGTTGGCAACGTTCCGCTTCGCTGTCAGGACTGAATTGATCGTAAATGTTGTGAATATCGAATAAGCAAATCAGATCAGCTTCTGCTGGAGCTAGTCCTGTATGTTGGTTCTCAGAACTAATCAAGCGATATTCTATGTGTTGAAACTTCGGATCGCGTTTAGATAAATATAAGCAAAAGTTTTTGAGTTCAGGTTCTATATCCACACAGATCAACTTGCCCTTAGGGGTTACGCTTGCTGAAATTTGAGCCAATAATAAACCTGCTCCGCCCCCTATATCGGCTACAGTTTTGCCTTGTAAGCGGTTCTGCCAACCTGATGCTTTAATAAGCGATTCTAAAAGTTCAGCTCGATGGCGGCTAAACATACCCACTTCAATATGATTTACAGCAGAAAATATTCGGCTTTTTCCTAAACGATAATCTCGGCATATGCGCAGTTCCTGAGCTAAATTGGGACGAGATATTATATAGTCGTAGGCAGCTTGCTGCCAAGGATCGCTGTATGTAGGCAGTTTTTGATGAGTTATTTGCTGCTGCAGAAAACGAGCTACATAAGGCAAATGGCCTGGACAATTTCGGCCGACTTTTTCAATAGTTTTTATATCCTGAAGAATTTGTTCGGCAACCTGGTCTTTTTGCTGATTGTCTAGCTCAAGATAATTTATAAAGTTATTCTCTGCTTGATTGATAGCTTGAGCTTGTGGATTAGTGCTCTTGAAACGCTCATTGGTACGCTCTTCTAAATGATTACAGTTCTCAGAAGATGTTTTTGTGACTGTAAATGAAGGAGATTGAGTCACAGATCTAGGTGGTGCAGAACAAGATAATGTTCCACTGAGTAAAACTGCAGCTAAAAAGGGAAGGCGTAATAAATTTTTGTGATCTTTCATATACGCTCCATGCGGCGGCCTAGCATAAATAGCGGTTCTCCGCTGCGTCTAGTTAAAAAAACGGTAAGACTATTGGAAGTACGGCAGGTTTTTATTTTTTGTCTAATTGTTTCAGGTTCTACAGCAAAATTACGTTTTTTTATCTCTATTATACCTATTTCCAATTCTTTAATTCGCTTCTGTAGCTTTTTGAGGGAAAATTTATGAATTTCTTCAAGTAGGAAGGCTTCAGCTAAAGGCTCAGAAGTAAAATAGTCGCTAACTAGCCAGCTGGTTGAAGGATCGAAGAGGTGGGCTTGGAGTTTGTCGGCATAAGTATGGAGCAAACCTGAACGCAGCAGCACTGGTTCAACTTCATAGAGGTATTGCCCCTCTCTTAATTCTCCTACCTCTACTTGGTTATTTTGTTCTAGAGGATGCCGCTCAGTATGCCAAATATTTTCTTTTAAATATATTGAAGCTTCTAAAAAAGGATTGTTAGGGAGGTTAAGCCAGAGTACGGCCTCCCGGCATTGGCGGCTAGGTCCTGTAAATTCTAAAGAGGCCGGTTTCAGTTGCTCCATCATTTCTTTGTTGAAGCTGGGAGATAGTTTTATAGCCGCAGGTATAGCTAAGCGGCGCAGTAGGTCCACAACTTGTGGCAGAGGTGGCAAAGTTTCCAGGGGATTGTAGATACGCCTGTCATTTTGACGTCGGGCTGGATCACTGAAAGCTGCTGCCGCTTCGGGAAGCTGATCATGCATATAATCAGCTTGTAAAGTATAAATAGGAAAAGGCAGCTGCAGACGTGCAGCGTTTACTTCTAAAATGTCCAGTCTTTCTCTATCTAAATCAACGGCAATTACTGGACGAAAATGAGCCATAGCTAAGGCGTCGCCGCCGATGCCGCATCCTAAATCGAGGAAGGGGGCTTCCGAGAGGGAGGCCGCTTGGTGAAGTTTTTGGGCTCTATGCATAGCTAAGGGCCATGAGGTCGCTTGTTCTAAAGCTTTCTCTTCATAAAACATGTTGGCGGCCATAGGAGCAGGAAACTTATTGGCCCCTTTGCCTCTCAATTTAACCTGATTTAGCAGTAGCGAGGTCTCATTGCTGTTAAAGCGGCGGCGCAATTTTTTGATAATTTTAAGTTCATCAGGACCATCGATTTTTTGCTGAGCCAATTCAGATAATACAGTTTGAATTTCTGCCTGGCAGAGAAATTGTAATTGCTGTTTGTCCATAGTATCGTTTTTATATTCAGTTATAGTTGAGTTAAAATTTAAATTTTTGTTCCAGATAACTGGACAGAAAGAAAACCCTGCCAAGTTCTTTCTGCTGAGAAAAAAACGAGACAGGGCTCTACTAATTCAGTTCATTAGCTAAAGAGTAATATTTAGTCTTGTTTTGCACCGCAGTTGGGGCAGAACTTGGCTCCAGGAGCTAACTCAGTACCGCAAGAGCAGACTTTCTTATCTGGAGCTACTTTTGTGCCGCATTCAGGGCAGAACTTACTTCCAGCAGGAACTGGAGCTTGGCAGCTGGGGCAGGGAATTGTACCCGGAGGAAGCATCTTTGTACCGCAGTTAGGACAGAATTTGCCGCCAGCATTTACAGGAGTGTGGCAGTTGGGGCAGGGTACCGAAGGAGCTTGCTGAGCTGGATTGGCTTGCATTCCGCCTTGCATTCCGCTTTGCATAGCTTGCTGCATAATTTGAGGCATCATCATGCCCATACCCATACCCATGCCGGCGCCCATGCCGCCGCCAACCATGCCCTGGTTATTGGCCATATCACCCAGCGCATCGGCCGCCTTAAGCTGCATATAGTTTTGTACACCCAAAGCGCCCATAGTAGCACGTTTGCGGAAAGCTGCCTGAATCTCTTCTGGTACGGAAACATCTTGAATGAAGAAGTCGCGCAAAGACACACCGTACTTGCCAAAGTCGTCCTTGACTTTAACTTTCATTGCCGCCACTAATTCATCTAAGTTGCTTCGGATGCTGGCGTATGACTGGAAAGTTGTGCTCAAAAGGTCATTGAGACGGGTGCGTATACTGCCCTTGAGGGTAGTGTTGAGATCTTTAGTTGTATAGGTCGCCCGGGTACCTACCAAAGTATTTACGAAGAGCTGAGGATCTTCGATTCGAATCGACATAGTGCCGAAGGCGCGCAACTGTACCCATCCTAAGTCTGGATCTTTGAGATCGATAGGATTGGGAGTTCCCCACTTAAGGTCGGTGATAACTTGCTGATTAACGAAGTAAACTTCAGCAGCAAATACGTTCTTTCCGCCGCTAGTGAAACGATTTAAAAACTCGGTGAGAATTGGGATATTGGCGGTAGAGAGTGTGTGACGTCCGGCTTTAAAAGTATCCATGGCCTGGCCGTCGCGATAGAAAATAGCTGACTGGCTTTCACGTACAATGAGCTGAGCGCCCATTCTAATGTCAGCTGGACCATCTTCAGGGACTCTGCCTACTAACGCAGTCGGATCAGTGGGACGCCAATCGATAACATCTAAATATCTAGCCATATTTTAAGCCTTACTTAATCCCTTTCAAAATAAGTTCGCGCTCATTAAGAGCATTGTCAAAACTGTTAATGCATTTGGTTAAAGATTTGAGGGCTAACTTAGGATCGTTACCTTCGTCAGCTGCACTTTGTATACTCATAAGCGCTTCTTCTGCATTGCTGATTATATTGACCAATGAAAGATCGTAATCGTAAATGTGGCTCAACTCTTCTTCGTTTATTTTTACAGCGTCAAAGAAACCAGCATAACCGCGATTGGCGTAACGCACGCGTTCGATCACGCGATCGAGTTTGTTAGCGACTTTATCGAAAGGTTCCATTACAGAGAGATTGCCGGATCCTAGAAACTCTTCCTGAGCAGATTGCATGTTGGATTTGAGTTCAGTCAGTCTTTTAGCCATGTACTCTCTATGAGCGGCGTCGCTTTCGCGTCTGGCAGCTCTTTCCTGCATACCAGTATATCCAGGAATTTTATGCATAAGGTCGTCAATTTTTTGGGAAATGTTTTCGAGGTTTAATTTATCCACTTAAGGCCTCCTTGCTGGCAAGATCCGAAGAACCTCTAATGCAACCAATTAAGCTGCAACATATCCTCAAATTTCGTTAGTATACTGTTAGCTTCCTTTTTAAGTTGTTTATTTTCGTTATCTATTTGCATGCGTCTGGATAGTAAAATTTAAGTTATTTTTAGTACAAGTAAAAGACAGTTACATAAGTGAGATGTTTAAAATTTCATAAAGACTACTGGTTTTTTGGATAGTTACCTTATTTCATAAACTAAACTTATGATGTCTGCTAAGTTAGCCTATATATATGTTGACGGTGTATAGGATTATTTCAAGCTCAATCGTTGTAAAATTCTGTTTTCGCGGCGGCGTCTGCCGGTAAGCATAGTCGTCCAGTGATCATCTCCTAATGGTTTTACTAAAATTGTAAACAGCCCCAGCTTCTTGCCTCCAGCTATGTCTGTAAAAATTTGGTCCCCTATGACAGCAGTATTTTCCGGCTGAGAATTCATCATCTGCATAGCTGATAAAAAAGGCTTAGCTCCTGGCTTTCTTTCCCAGAAACGTGCCGCAAAGTAATGCTCGGTGCCTATCTGCTGTGCAATAAGACGAACTCTCTCCTCACGAGCTCGCCCCCAAATAATGTTAGAAACAATGCAGATTTTTTCGATATATCCCTGCCGTTTAGCTTCAGCAAGAGCGTCTGCTGCTTGCCTATCTATAACGGAGGAACTGCGCAGAGCTAGAGTGTTGTCTACATCGAGACATATATTTACTTTCTTCAGACTGGCCAGCTTGGCAAACGGAATGTCAGATATTTTACTGCAGTAAAGATCGGGAATATACCTGTGCACAATAATTGCCTCTAATCTAAAGTTATTATTTCGCAGTTGCGCTTTTCCGTATCATAAAGCACCATGGTAGATTTGCCTGTAAGATAGCCGCAGCATTCTCCAGGATTGACCAAAGTACAATTTTTCCATTGTTTTATCTGCAATTTGTGAGTATGGCCGCAAATAAATAGTTCAGGATGAAGTTTGGGAGCGTTTGCAGGGGGGGAGGTAGCAGAAGGTAAATTTAGTTGCTCCTCAGTGAAGCTGAAGTGCTGCAGATGAACAAGAGTATCGCGCAGATAAAATGAAACTGGACCTTCCCAAAAATGGGCGCCCAGGAGAGCAAAACGCTTGCGCAGCCCCTCTCGTTCGCCGTCATTATTTCCCAATACTGCATGAATAGGTATTTTAGCTTCAGCTAGAGGATCTAAACTGAAAGGCGAGACAAAATCACCTGCATGTACAAGAGTGTCAGCCCCCCTGTGCAGGCTTACTTGCACCGCTTGGCGCAACTTGGTTAGGTTATCGTGACTATCGGATATTATAGCGATTTTCATGGTCTCTTTTAATTCTTCTCTGTTTTCATCGGAAAACTGCAGACAGCCATTAAGTAGAAAGTAGTCTGTCAATAAGGTAGCTAAGCCTAGTTTTCAGCTATCCGTTCGCAAGTACCGTCGTCCGTTATTCTGCAAGCTCAGTTAAACTCCGTTTATTCTGGTAATTAGGCTGGTTGGAAATTGACAGTAAATTAGATTTATGCATTTTTTAGCAGGTGAGAAATACAATTTTGCAGTATTATCAAAAATAGCTAATTTACTGCAGCCGAACTTTAGACTTGAAACTTTTATAGCTTGATCCTAGCTTCGTTTTGGTTATCTCACATGTAGGCCTCTAAATAGGCCGCAGAGGATGGAGCTATTAGTTCCGGCGCTGCAGATCGACTGTTTTTGAGGTTTTATGGCAGCTGAGCTACAGGGACGTTACAGACTTATAAGCAATTTAGGCCACGGCAATTTTGCTACGGTTTATTTAGCCAAGGATACAAAGGCTAATGGAGCATTGGTGGCGATAAAAGCCATTTGTACTGAGGGGTTCTCTCAGGTTGAATTCAAAGATTTGAATGTTCAATTCGAACTTGAGGCCAAAATTTTGATGTCCCTGTCTCATCCCGGACTTCCCAAGGTCATGGCCTATTTTAATCAAGGTGTCTATTTCTATATAGTAATGGAATGGATAGCCGGCAAGACTATGCATCAGGAAGTGCTTGAATCTGACGGTATTACGCAAGATCAAGTTTTGAACTGGGGAATCCAGCTTTCCGACGTCTTAGGCTATCTGCACTCTCGCAAACCGTATCCCATTCTTTTGGGCGATCTTAAGCCATCTAACGTCATGCTAACTTACAATGGCGATTTGAAGGTCATCGATTTTGGTGTAGCGCGTTATTTTGCTCCTAGTAGAAGCCCTCGTACCTTTACTATGCTAAGTCCTGGTTTTGCGCCTCCTGAAAAATATAACCGTTTTGATTGCGATTTGCGAGGCGATATTTATTCTTTGGGGGCTACGCTTTACTGGTGCTTGACTCAGGCTAATCTCGATAAGTTTAACTTTAATATCCCTCCTCTGCGCAAACTGAAGCCTGACGCCAATCACTGGTTGGAATCAGTTTTAATTAAGTGTATGGAGTATGCTCCTGAAAGAAGGTACAGTTCGGTCACTCAGGTGCGCGATGAACTGGTGTCGGTACGCAAAGAGCTACAGGGACGTGAAGAGAGAGCTACAGAAAAGAGTTCCAATATTTTAGAAAAGCTGTATAGGCAGAAATACGGTGACCATCACTCCTAATGGGTACGTTCCGGCCAGATTTTCTACAGGAAAGCTTCTCACTTCGCTTAGCGTTGAGAGAAGCTCTTTTCTTGTGAAATCTGAACTATTTAGGGCTAATTGAAGAATAATAAATGTGAAGCGGGGCGTAAAGAATGAACAGTAGTGAAAATAGTTTAAGGGTGATGACAAATAGCAGCACGGAAACGGAACAGTGGGGAGAGCGTTTGTCCGCTCTGTTGCGTCCAGCTGATGTTATTGCGTTTTATGGCGATTTAGGAGCGGGCAAGACTACTTTTGTGCGAGGTCTGGCCAGGGCAGCTGGAGCGACTGAGTGTGTGTCAAGTCCTACTTTTGTTTTGATGCATATTTATGAAGGTCGTTTTCCTGTTTACCATTTTGATGCCTATCGCTTGCAAAATAGTCAGGAGCTTTTAAATATTGGCGCTGAAGAGTACATAGGCACAGACGGTGTAGCCTGCATCGAATGGTCAGAACGCACCGAAGAGCTGCTTCCTGATGATTGTCTGCGTATAAAAATTTATTATCGTACCGATCTGGGGCCTGAAGGACGGGAATTAGTCTTTGAGTCTAACAGCGGACGAGGTAAAGAAATAGTTGAGGCTTTGAAACGTGATTCCTAAAAAAATTGATTACAATAAATCTTTGATTATTGGCATAGATTGCTCTGGTGAAAGTTTTAGTACGGCTGTAGTAAAAGACGGACAGTGTCTGGCGGAGCGCGGCGGTTTTAGTCCGCGTTCTCATCTGTGTCGACTTTTTCCCTCGATTAAAGGCGCCTTAGAGGAAATTGGTGCTGGGTTTAGCGACGTCTCCGCTGTAGCTGTTACCGTAGGTCCAGGTTCTTTTACTGGTTTGCGTTTGGGAATAGTCACCGCTAGAACTATTGCTCAAACTACAGGCTGTGCATTAGTTGGCATCAACACGTTAGAAGCACTGGCTGCTGCCCATCCCGGTTGCCCTTGTCTTTTAGCCGGTTTGGATGCTCGCCGTGGAGAGGTCTTTGCGTCTTTTTTTGATACCTCCGATGGAAATATGCGTCGCCTTTGCAGCGATAAAGCTTATAGCCCCCAGGAACTGGCTGAAGAAGCCAGCCGTCTAGGATGTCGATTGGCGGTAGGCAGTGGTGCGCTGCGCTATCATGATATTTTAGTTAAAACCTCATCTTTAGTTATAACTAAGCCTCTTGATACTCAAGTGCGGGGAGCCTGGGTGGCCTCTTTAGGAGAAACTGCTTTTAAATCTGGTCATCGTCAGGGAGTGTTTGAGTTAGCTCCTGTCTATCTCAGGGCCGCTGAAGTTCAGTTAGGTTAGTACTAGTTTATGGGTAATCCTAAAATAGAGATTCGTCCGTTTACTAAAGAGTTTCTAGATAAAGCAGCCGATTTAGAGTTGCATGTTTACGGTCCCAAAGAATCTTGGCCTAAAGATTCTTTTGCTTCCGATATAGAACGCAGTTATGCTCGCTATTTTGTGCTTTTAGCTGATGGCGATTTGGTTGGTTATGCCGGATCTTGGAACTTACTGGGGGAGTTAGAAGTAAGTACAGTAACTGTTGATCCCCATTGGCAGGGGCGGGGGCTAGGGAGATACTTGTTCGCCAATTTAATTGCGTGCGGTTTAGCTGAGGGAATAGAAGCAGCAACTTTGGAGGTTCGCTTCAACAACGAACCGGCACTTGCTATTTACCAACGTTTTGGTTTCAAAAGTGTAGGAATACGTAAAAAATACTACGAGAATCGTTACGATGCTATTATTATGCGGGTTGACAATATGCAGGATCCTGCGTATGTCCGGCAGGTTCAGAAGCTAGCCGGCCGCTTAAATTTGAAAGGATTAGATGAAAAATATGAGCAGCCGCAGCAGAGCTAACTATATAAAGTGTGATCCATTTTACCCTAAATATATTTTGGGTTTAGAGTCTTCTTGTGATGAAACTTCAGCCGCTATTTTAGGCGATGGCAGGCAAATTCTAGCCAATTTAGTATCGACGCAGATCCCCTTACACGCCAAATACGGAGGCGTAGTGCCGGAAGTAGCTTGCCGAGCTCACATGGAAGTTATTAATGCCATGATTGACGAGGCCTTAGCTGCCGCCAATCTGAAGTTAGCCGATTTAGAAGCAGTAGCTGTAACTTGCGGCCCAGGTTTAGTAGGAGCAGTACTGCTGGGAGTGGCAGCAGCTAAAACTTTAGCCGGTTGTTTGGATATACCTTTGATAGGCGTCAACCATATGGAGGGACACGTTTTTTCTGCCTTATTGGAAAAATCTGATATAGAACTTCCTCTAATTTGTCTTTTGGTGTCAGGCGGACACACTATGTTGGTAAAAGTTGACGGACCAGGTTTATATGAAGTCTTGGGGTCTACGCGAGACGATGCCGCCGGGGAAGCTTTTGATAAGGTCTCTAAAGCTTTAGGGATGGGATATCCCGGCGGCCCGAAAATTCAGGAAAAAGCCCTGCAGGGTAACAAAGAGGCTATTCCGTTTGCCAGGCCTATGATCAATCAGGGGTATGAGTTTTCCTTCTCCGGTTTAAAAACAGCCGTTTTGCTCCATTTGCAATCTGATGAGCGTGGCAGTGATGCTGATATTTGCGCTTCTTTTCAGGAAGCTGTAGTCGATGTTTTAAGTACGAAGGCTTTTAGAGCTGTGCGCCGTTGTCAGGCTAAGTCTTTAGCCTTAGCTGGAGGTGTAGCTGCTAATAAGGCGCTACGTGAAAGATTAGCTGCTGGTGCTTCGCGTTTAGGAATAGATTTTGTCTGCCCTAAACTCGATTTATGTACGGATAATGCTGTGATGATTGCCCGAGCTGGTTGGGAGTTGGCTTCTCAAGGTTGGCGTTCACCGCTGACTCTTGATGCGAAACCTAATCTCGATTTAGTTTAGCCGTCGATTTATTATTGTTGATAGTAAAACTTAGCCTGTGTTCTTTGAACTTTGTAAAGGAACGCCTGATTATGCTGCGGCGGTTTTTAGTGGTTTAAGATAGAGAAAAATATGAAATTGGGGTATTGTTTAAGTTCGGAACAGTTCGCACCGGCGCAGCTACTGGAACAGGGGCAGATGGCCGAAAAGGCTGGTTTCTCAGGTTTAATGATTTCCGACCATTTACAGCCTTGGGTGCCTTCTCAGGGCCATTCAGGCCACGCTTTGACTATTTTAGGTGCTTTGAGTCAGCTGACTAAGCTGCCCCTGTCTACGGGAGTTAGCTGCGCCGGAGCACGCTGCCATCCGATAATTTTAGCGCAAATATCAGCCACCTTAGAATGTTTGGTCCCTGGACATTTCACTTTGGGGGTAGGTACTGGAGAAGCTCTTAATGAACATGTTTTCGGTACTTACTGGCCTGAACCTAAAGAGAGAGTTCAGCAGTTGCTTGAAGGAGTTAATATCATTAGGAAGCTATGGAGCGGTCAAGAGCTGCGCTTTAAGGGTGAGCATTTTAAAGTGGAAAGTTTGCGCTTATACACTTTACCTCCGGTATCTCCAAAGTTGATGATCGCTTCTTCTGGCCCTTATTTGTGTTCTAAGGCGGCTTCCCTAGCTGATATATGGCTAACAGTTTGGACTAATAAAGATAAATTGAGCCAGCTAATGGCTAAATTTAGGGATAACGGTGGCGCTGATAAAACGGCTCGTCTGCAGCTACACGTTAGTTGGGATACTTCCATGGATAAAGCTATTAAGGCTGCCCTGAAAGAATGGCCCAACGGAGGTTTAAACTTTCCTAAAGGCGATATACGTTTCCCAGAAGTGTTGGCAGAGATGGCCAAAATGGTGCGTCCAGAACACTTTGAGAACCGAGTTATTATAGCTGCCAGCGTTCAACCCATTTTAGAAGTTTTAAAAATTTGCGCTGAGCTTGGTTTCAATGAAGTGTATTTGCATAATTGCGGTCTCAATCAGGCCGAATTTATTGAAATGTGTCGAGTGGAATTATTGCCTGCTTGGCGTCGCCTCTCACAATCATAAAGGAGAAGGGTTCAAAAAAATAGTATCAAGCTGCTTAGCTTCCGTTTTGACTGTCAGCCTACTTTTTGACCTGTAAAATTTAAATATCAATAGCTGCTAGTTCTTCTAATGTATTTGCAAACTAGTTAGAGATAAAATATAAAAGCCTACCATAATGGCAGGCTTTGTTTTTTTTGTAATATAAGTATATGAGGTGAATGAATGACAACGAACAAGAGTACCGTTGCTCAGGCATGGTAACTTAAATATACGACTAATGTCAAGATTAATAAGAGAAAAGTGGCAGTCTCTTAATAATTGTTTTTTAAGGGAAAAAATTTTTTTCTTCCGGTCGCAGTAAAGCTTGAGCTGTCAGGGTGCTTGGCTGCCATTTAAAGCCTCTGGCAATAACGAACGGCACCCTTTTAAGTTTGCCACAGGCTAATTCTGCTCCGGAGGCCAAAGCATCAGCGCTAGCCATGCGGGTAACTTTGAGAATTCTGCCTGAGCTGTCGGCTTGCCCACGGTAATCTGTAAACGGATCGAAAGCGCAGCTACCTATAGCGACATTGACAATACCTTCGCGCCAAGGGCGTCCAAAGGAATCGCTCACAATGGTGGGGATAGTGAAGCCTAAAACAGCGCTGAGAGCTGTGCATAGACGCTGGGCGGATAGATCGGGATCTTGAGGCAGTAAGCAGGCAACGGCGTCTTGGGAGGAGTGCGTTGTATCTCCCGTGTTAGAAAGATCAATACCTGCATTAGCACAGGTAAATCCTTGTTTAGTTTTTACTATTAGACAGCCGCGAGCCATGCGTACAACATAGGCACTTTCTCGGAGCACTAGTTCAATTAAACGGCTGTCTTTACCAAAACGTTTACCGTATTCTGAAGCTAAAGCCGATGGTGTCACCTGGCTGAGATTGACTAAACGTCCTTCTGATTTAGCTACCGCTTTATGAGTGACTATAACTATATCGCCTTGTTGCAAAGGCACAGGAGATTCCTTTAAAATAAGCGCAGTCAGATCTTCCCCGGCAGTTATTTCTTTGTTAGTATGTATGGGTATAAAGCTAACGGTTCCTGAAGGTAAGACACTAGCTTCAAAATTTGTGAAGTTTTGAGTCAAAAAATTTAAGCCGATCCTTTCTGCTGTAATCTTCAAACGTCATTCTTGTTAAAACTGCAAATTTTATTATAACACGTTTAAGAGGGACTTGATTATGTCCTCTTCTCAGTTAAACCTGTTGAGGTAGAGACGCTTCCTATAACTTGGGGCTTTCTAATACAATTTTGCCTCTGAAATTAAATTGTGTTGACAATTAATTGTAACGGATTGTTGAGGCATCGAAAATGAAAATTAATTTGGCCGCTTATCATCGTTGGGAAATTATCGGTAGTGGTGGCAAAACAACTTTCATGATAGAAAATGCTAAGCGTTTAGCTAGGCAAAAAGAAAGACGGGCTGGAGTAATTTTTACAACTAGTACTCACTTAGCCCCGCCAGTTGCATCTGGTACAGATTTGTATCCTGGAAAGATCATAGAGTGCAGCCCTTTAAATAGTCGGCATAGTTTAATAGAAGCGGAACAGAACTGGCGTCAGGTAAAAGAAGAGGATGGGCTATGCGGATTGATGCGCTTAAATAAAGAACGCAGCCAATGGATCGGATTTTCTCCCGAAGAGTTAGATATAATTAGCTCTTGGCCCCAATTAGACTATCTATTGGTTGAAGCGGACGGATCGAAGCGTTTGCCCGTCAAAGCACATGCCTCTCACGAGCCGGTACTTTACTGTAGCGCCGATTTAGGCGTTGCTGTCATCGGCTTGCAAGGATTGGGGAGAAGGATTATTGATGGTGAAGTGCACCGCCCGGAGTTGATGTGTCGTCTGTTGCAGCACCCATGGGGGAGTCAAATTGGCTTAACTGAATTCATACGATTAGCTTGTGCTTATTTGTCTCTTCTTTCGGGCCCTGACAGATTGTTAGTTTTTAGTCAAGCTGAGCAAGCTCCCGCTGGAATACTAACCAAGCTAGCTGCTGGTGTACGCCGATATATCGGGGCAATACCTATTTTAAGTCAGGCTGCAGGTTCGCAGGGCAAAGTAGTCTATCAAGAATTGTAAGAGAAAAAATCGCTGTAGAAAAATCATCTGGCGGGACGACAGCCTTATAATCCTATGATATACGCCATTTGACACTTTGCCTCTATGGAATACTGCATGTGGTTAAGCCTAAAAGGCGCTGTTGGTGAAGACAATTGTCGCATTGAGAGCACGCTCCGGAATAAGTTTCAGCAAATCCTGCTAGTAAAGCGCGGCGTCGGCATTCCTTAGTGCGACAGTAATTTTCAATAGTTTGTAAACGCTGCTCAGCCCTTTCTTTGAGAACTTCAAAATACCCGGATAAGTGAGTGTCACTCAGCAGCAGTTCTGGAGGTGCGGCAAGGTCGGCATTTTCTCCCAGAGCTGTGCGCAATAGCATTTGCCAGGCTTTGTAGCTCATCGCTCTAAATTGAGTGTTTCGCATCTCGGCGACCGTTTGCTTCCCCTTTAAAGCTAGCTCTGTAAATTCCTTAATTTCCTGTCTCTGTGGGTAACTGTCTTCTAGATTATGTTTAAGATGTTTAAAATTGGCTGCGTCCCAAAACAATAAACAGACAGCCGGCTGCCGATCGCGTCCGGCTCGTCCCGATTCCTGAAAGTAGTTTTCCGGTGAGGCCGGGGGAGACATATGAATTATTTGTCTTATGTCCGATTTATCTACTCCCATACCGAATGCTGTAGTGGCTGTAATAATATTTATCTGGCCCTCGAGAAAGGCTTGGAGAATGTTGTGCCTTGTTTCTGGCGGCAGCCCGGCATGATACGGCGCTGCCGCCAGATCATGCTGTCTAAAAAAGGACGCCAAACTCTCCGTTTGGGCGCGTCTAGCAGCGTAAACAACGGAAGGATGGTCTCGGGAGGCACGTAGAAAATTTAAAGCTAACCAAGGGCGCTGCTGTGATTCAATTTTTATAACTTTATAATACAAATTCGGCCGATCTAAAGAGAGACGAGAGATAAAAGGAGAGCTTAAGCCAAGGCAGCGAGCAATTTCGTCGGCTGCTTCTTGATCTGCTGTGGCAGTAACGGCTAAAACAGAGCGGGGACGCAGAGCTCTAACTAGTTCTCCCAAGCGCAAATAACTAGAGCGGAAATCGTGTCCCCATTGGTTGATACAGTGAGCTTCATCGACCGCTAAAAGCGAAATATGGCATCGGCGCAGCCTATTAAGGAAGTTCTCTTCTAGCAGACGTTCAGGGGAAGCAAATAAAAGCTTAATATGCCCTTCCTCTATAAATTTGATAATGTGTTCCTGCTCTTCCGATGATTGAGAGCTGTTGAGGCAGACTGCAGGCAGAGAGCGCTGCTGCAGCTGTCTGACTTGATCTTCCATAAGCGCTATTAAAGGCGAAACAACCGCAGTAAGGCCGGGAAGTATTAAAGCTGGCAGCTGATAAGTTAACGATTTGCCTGCTCCAGTAGGCCAAATGGCTAAAACGTCCGATCCTGCTAATAAAGCTTCAATGACTTCTCTCTGATTGCTTCGGAACTCATCTTTGCCGAAAAATTTGCGCAGCAAGGCGGTTAAATTGCTCATGATAATCCCCCCGTTTTGAAAATATTCAGCAAGATTTTATAACTTAAAACGGAAATTTACTTGAAATATTATGTATGACAATCGATTTGCTATAATTCTCCTCGGTGCAGGTTCCTCTTCACGCATGTCCGTTCCCAAGCAGCTGCTGCCATGGAAAGGATCGGCCAATTTAATTGAACATGCTTGCCTAACTTGTCTGCAGAGTAAGGCTGTCTGCAGTGTTTTTGTTCTTGGAGCTAATGCGGAAAAGATTCTTGCAGTTTTGCCTTGGCTAAAGCAAAATTTTGCCGATTCTCATCTCGAGGCAACTTGCCTCAAGGAAGATAATTCTGCCCCTACGGCTGCTCCCAGATTCAGTACTGTAATTAACCATAATTGGTCTTTGGGTATGTCTTCTTCTTTGAAAGTAGGCTTGAGTGAATTGTTGAATAACTTTTCACAAGCTCAGCTTTTAGATAGTGCCGCTGTGTTTTTAGCAGATCTTCCTTTAGTGACTTCAGCTATTATTGACAGCATAGCTGATTTAGGCGGCCGCTTGGCTCCTCATGAGCTTCAAAGTTGCATTATTGTACCAGTTTGGCAGGGGCGCAGAGGTCATCCTGTCTTTTTCGGCCGCCGTTTTTGGCCTGAATTATTGCTTATTTCTGGTGACAAGGGAGCTGGAAGTTTATTGAAAAAGTACTCGGAGCATTGCCTTTATTGGCAGGCTGAAGGTCCGGAAATATACTGGGATTGCGATACTCCTGACGCTTATATTGAATGCTGCCGAAAAACAAATTTTTAATTTAGTTGGCAGAGAAAGGACGAATAATTTGCATTTTAAAGCACCATTAGTCGGCATACGCGGCGGCGGCGATTTAGCCAGCGGTATAGCCCACCGTCTTTTTCAAGCTGGTTTTCCACTTATTATTAGTGAATTAGAGCACCCTCGCATGGTACGTCGTAGCGTCTGTTTTGGAGAGGCTGTCTGGGAAAATAAAATTTCTATCGAAAAAGTAGAAGCTGTGCTTATTCAGTCTGAAAGCCAGCTGTCCGAAGTTTTGGCTCGTAAATATATAGGCGTAGCGGTCGATCCTGAGGGGAAAATATTCGATAAATTGAACGTACCTTTTCTCGTTGACGCCCGCATGTTGAAAAGGGAAATAGACGATCAGCGCCGCCCTGGCCGTTTTGTTGTAGGAATTGGACCCGGATTTACAGCCGGCCTCAATGTCGATAGGGTTATTGAAACTATGCGGGGACATACTTTGGGTAAAGTTATTTACAGCGGTCAGCCCTTGCCTAATACCGGTGTACCTGGGATTATCGCCGGAGAAAGCATACGAAGACTGATAAAAGCCCCTTGCTGCGGAGTTTTTCGAGCTGAAGCCGAATTAGGGCAGATGGTTTGTGAAGGGCAAATAGTGGGGTGGGTTAATGAAAAGCCGGTTAAAGTGCTTCTGTCTGGCAAATTGCGCGGCCTGATTCGCAACGGCACTGAGGTCGCTTGTGGAGAAAAGCTTGGCGACTGCGATCCTAGAGGTGAAAAAGTCGATATATATACTATTTCTGACAAAGCTAGAGCTATCGGAGGAGGAGTTTTGGAAGCAGTTTTGAGTCAAGTTTTTGCCTAAATATTGAAAAAAAAACTGCATATAAGAGCAGGAACCAACCTTAAATTCATGAAGCCAATCTCCCACTTGGGGGTGCTTTTTTTATTGTTCTGCTCTAGCTTTTTGGGCTGCAGTTAGAAAATAAGTATACAGATTTTTTGGCTAAGGAGTTTCTTCTCTGTTATGACTTGTGGTACGGCAATTCGTGCAATGTTTATGGGGCTGACCGTTATGGTTCTGACCGCCAGTTCAAGTTTTAATGCTGATGCAAAAGTCCCTAAAAATAATAATGCTGATCTTGAGAAAGGACGCAGGATCGTTATAGTTCATACTAACGATCTTCATGGCAATATTGAACCTGACAGTAAGAATCGCGGAGGCTTAACTCGCATCGCTTCCTTGTTGAAACAAATCAGGAAAGAAAATCCAGGTCGTGTCGTCTATTTTGATTGCGGAGATGTAGCTCAAGGTACCCCAGTTTCTAATCTTTTCCATGGCGAGCCTATGTACAAGTCTCTGAGCGTTATGAAGCCTTTGGCTGGTACTTTAGGTAATCACGAATATGACTGGGGTATGGATGTACAGAAAAAGATGCTCAGTAATGCTGATTATCCAATTCTGGTAGCCAATGTAGTCAATAGTAAAGGGAAAAATCCTTATAAGCCCTATATGATCAGCGAAATTAATGGCGTTAAGTTGGGTATTATCGGTCTGATCGCTCAAGATATTCCTGGTTTGGTGAAGAAGGGTAACACCGCCGATTTGAAGTTCCTCGATCCGGCTGAAACCTGCCTGAAATATATACCCAAAATGTACAAAGATGGCGCTGAACTGATTGTAGCCGTCAGTCATTGCGGTGTGGACGCTGATAAAATTACTGCGGAAAAAGTTCCGGCTCTCGATTTAATTGTAGGTGGCCATTCTCATACAAAGCTCGACAAGGCTATAAATGTGGGCGGTCATACTTGGATTGTGCAGGCGGGCCATTATGGGCGTTATTTAGGTCAGATCGCTCTCGATGTTAATCCTTACAACGGAAAAATTTTCAATTTCGATTATAAGCTTATCACTCTAGATAAGAATCTCGCCGTAGAAGCGGATCCTGAAGTGGCTGCTATTGCTGAGCAGTATAATAAACAAGTTCAGCCTATGATGGAAAAGGTCGTTGGCAGTTTAAAAGATGACCTAACGATTAAAAATTCAGCAGAACACTACGATTCCAGCTTAGGCAACGCTATTTGCGATGCTTTAAGAAAAGAAGCCGGTGCAGATATCGGTGTTTATAACTGGGGCGGTATCCGTATTGAAGCGATGCAGGCCGGTGAAATTAAACTTGATACTATTTTCCGTTTGCTTCCTTTTGATGATCCCGTTGTAGTTGTCAAACTTAAAGGACAGGACATTGTAGAGCTTTTCAGGCAATCAGTCTGCCAGACAGAGACTGGGCCTTTGCAGGCTTCCGGTGTGGAAATGGTCGCAGATAGTACTTCGAAAGAGATTGTTTCTTTAAAAATTAACGGTCAGGAAGTCGATCCTAACGCGGAGTACACTGTAGCTACGACTGAGTTCCTCTCCAAGGGAGGAGACAATTACAGTGCTTTGGGCAAAGGTGAAACCTTAAAAACTATAGGCATTACTCGTGATGTATTCATTGATTATATTAAGAGCTTCGACAGTATGCCCGCTCCTGCAGTAGGTAGAATGGTAAAGAGATAAGCTTGAAAAGCTTCTGAGCTTTTAATTTATTAAAAAATTGAGAAGAGCGTTTTTCCTAAATCATTTTTTAAGTGTATCCGGAAAGCGCTCTTTTGTTTTGTGAAAATAGTACTTAAAATAGGCGCAATATTGTAATATGGTCATTAGAAATATAGTGGCATGAAGCTAAAGAGTTTGAAATTGATCTTAATCTGTAGTTTACGTTAAAAACTTACTTTACAAAGTAATTTGAGGCTGATTCTGCATTAGTTGGCTTGGTTATTAAAAAAAAAAGCAAAAAAAATGTTGTTTTTTGGCAAAAAGGGGTTGACGTTTTTTTTACTAGTATATATAATGCACACGTTCTCAAGAGAGAGTGAGCGAGGTTAAGGGTAGTGAACGAGCTTCGCGCCGCTTGAGAAAAATATCCGCAAAGCTATATTGCCGAATCGTCTAACGGTAGGACAGCGGACTCTGGATCCGTACGTGAGGGTTCAAATCCTTCTTCGGCAGCCAACTTTGCGCCGCGTTGGTCTAGAGGATCAGGACGTCGCCCTCTCACGGCGAAAATCGCGGGTTCGAATCCCGCACGCGGTACCATTTAGGACCAGTAGCGTTTCCCCCCCCCGCGTACTGGTCCTTTTCCTTGGAGAAGAATTCAGCTTCTGTCTTAAAGCTGGATTCTTTTTTATTTCCTTAAAAAGTAAGTTAGATCACTGCCACACGTGTTACTCTAGGGGGGCATATAGTGTAAAATAAGCCGGTATGAGGAATAGATACATATTGGCAAGTCTGAGAAATAGAAAAATTTGGCGGATTAGTTTTATCTGTGCGCTGTTAATTTTTATAGCTTCAATTATACAGAGTTCTGAAGCTCAGTCTAAACAAAATTACTACAGTGAAGTTCTTCCTAATGGTATGCTATTAGTGCTGTCAGAAAATTTATCTTCTCCTGTCTGCTCTTTAAATATTTTTTGCAAAGTAGGCGGATTTGAGGAAAATGCTGACACTATGGGTATATCCCACTTTTTTGAGCATCTGTTTTTCCGCGGTACTCCAACTTTAAACGGATACCAATTTAAAAGGGCTATTGAAGCTTTGGGAGGTCAAACTAACGCTTCTACTGGTCGCGATTTTACTCATTACTACATCACTTTGCCAGGTAAAAATGCCATTAAAGGCATGCGCTTGCTGGCCGATGCTTTAAAAAATGCTGAATTAGATCAGGAAGCCATCGATCAGGAACGCAAAGCCGTCCTGGAAGAGTATCGTATGAATTTGGAAAGTCCGGCTCGTATTATGAACCAAATGATGAGTGAGCTAGCTTACGGAGAGCATCCTTACGGTCGTCCTATTATTGGCAGCGAATATACTATAAAATCTTTTAATCGTCCCGATTTCATAAAGTTTCGTGATACTTTTATTTCCCCTGAACGCACTAGTATTGTAGTAGTTGGCGATTTTAAGAGCTCTGAAATGCTGGCTGTGCTGCGTGAAGAATTTTCTAAGTTTACGCGTCCTCAAAAGCGCATTATTAGCAGTTATGCTGATATAAAACGGCCTAGCGAAGAAGTATCAGCTGTTCGAGATATTAAAGCTCAATCTAGTTTTGTGGCGGTTGGTTTTGTTGGTCCGTCTATTCACGATAAACCAGATATCTATCAAGTCGATGTTATGTCATTTTTAATGGGCTTAGGACGCGGCTCTTTAGTGCAGAAAAAATTAGTTAGTCAAGGTAAGCTTCAAGATGGAGGAGTGCAATTTCTCACTCAGCGTTTTCCTGGCTTAATTTCGCTTTACGGTATAAGCAAAGTTGGTCATGAAGATGATGTTAAGAAAGACTTGCTTTCGGTAGCTGCAATGGTTCGCCAGGGGCAATTCAGCGATCGCGATTTGCGTCGTGCTAAAGCTTTTCTGCGCAGTAATTACTCTTTTTCAGAGGAGACTAACGCCGGGCGAGCTGATAATTTAGGCTTTTATGCTTCTATCGATGATATAAAGTTTACAGATCGCTATTTAAGTGAAATTGAAAAAGTTTCGAAAGAAGACGTAATGGCTGCCGCTGCCAAATATTTGAGCGGAGGTTACTATTGTGTAAAACTAATAGGACAGGTCTCTGAAAAGAATAAACAGCGTAGCCGAAGCGGGGAAGAGGCTGGAACCGGACAGGACAACGCCGCTGAAAACACAGTTAAAAATTGAGGAAGGGCTGATGTGGCAATGTGGAAATTTTTCATTAAGTTGATCGGCCCAGTTCTTGTCGCAGCTTACTGGGCGGTGTCCGTTGGGGCTCAGTCTCCGGACAGAGATCTAAAGCTACCTTCGTTGCCCGGTTTTAATCATCCGCCTTCTTCAACTTATAAAATTGACAACTTTTCTATTTCAGGTACCTCGTCTATCTCTAATGGGGCCTCATCTGTAAAAAAATATGTACTTCCTAATGGGTTCGTGTGTCTTACTTTAGAGGAACCTAGTAAGAATCTGGTCGTCATTGATTATTTGGTGCGTTGTGGAGTCAGTCAGGAAGGGAGTAACCTTCAGGGTTATAACTTTTTAGTTTTAAAAATGCTCAGTAACAGAATCTCTGACGACGAATTCGGCGACGATGTAGTAGAAATTACCGGCAGTTTAGTCGATGACGGAGCTTCAGCTGATTACAGCCGCCTGAGTATAACTACCTCTCCAGTCAATTATATGTTTATGCTGCGTCGTCTGTGCAAGGCAGTAGCTAATCCGAACTTTTCCCAAGCTGAACTAGATCAAGCTCGTCGCCAAACTTTAAACCGCATGGGTGACAGTGAAGGAACTTCCGGGCAGCTTTATGATATATTTCTCAGCTGTTTTTACAGAATACATCCTTATAAACGTTCTCCGCAGGTTGTGCCGGTAATTCTAAATAGAACTTCAGCTGCTAATATTAGTGCTTATTATAAACGTAATTTCACCCCTGATCGAACCGTTTTAACAGCTGCCGGTAAAGTAAATGCTCAAAAAGTTCGGGAAGAAGTAAGCAGCGCTTGCGCCTCGATGGTGCCCGCCGGAGAGAAAATTTTAGAAGTGCAGTGGGAACCGCAAGCTTCAGAAAAAGAAGTTTATTTATATTCGCAGTCGGAACTGGCTTGGGTTCTGCTGGGATATCAGGCTCCTTCATTGCAGAGCTCAGATTATGCGGCTATGCAGATTATTTATGGGGCTTTGGGAGCCGGTTTAAGTTCTCGTCTTTGGACTGAATTGCGTGAAAATAGAGGCTTAGCTTACGAAGTCGGGGCCCGCTATCCTGAATTGTTGGGCCCTTCCCATTTGCTCTGTCATATTATTACTAAACCAGGTACTGTGGGAATAGCCAGGCGCCGCATGCTAGCAGAAATTGACAAATTAAAAAAAGACGGTATGAATGAATTAGAATTAGCCGAAACTAAAGAAAAAATGATAGGACTATACCTGGCCGAAAGAGAGAGTTTGAGTGGCAAAGTTCTCCATTTAGGTATGGCGGAGCTTTCTGGAGCCGGTTATGAAAGTGATGCTCGCAAAATTCAAGAACTTAAGAGTGTAACTGCTGCTGATATTAAAAGAGTGGCTAATAAGTATCTGAGAGAACCAACTTTAATCATGGCTCGTCCGGGAGGACTTTTCTATTTTGATTGGTAGGAAAGGCTGCTTCTCTGCAGGTAAGACAGCTTCTTAGGCTAAATAATCGCTTAATCAGCGTAGCTGTTTGTCCGTTTAGCCGCTTTAGAACTTAAAAAAGTTGAAGTTTATTGCATGATTTGGTCGTTAATTCTATTAATAGTTTGTTATCTGCTAGGTTCTTTCCCCTCCGGTGTAGTTGTAGCGAAACGTTTTAACGTATCTGATTTATCCTGTTTGGGCAGTGGTAGCGTGGGCACGACTAACACCTACCGAGTTTTGGGGCTGAAAGCGGCTCTGATTGTATTGAGCCTCGATGTAGTTAAAGGTTTTTTAGCTGTATGTCTATCTTACTTCGTTTTTGTACCTAGTTTTATGCATCCGGCAGTTAAATTGCTTTTTGGTTTAGCGGCTGTAGCTGGTCATAATTGGTCCATTTTTTTAAAGTTCAAAGGTGGAAAGGGTGTAGCCACTACTTGTGGGGTCTTTTTAGCTATTGCGCCTCAAGCAGTAGGAATGGCCGCTCTTATTTGGCTGGGAGTAGCTTTGCTTACTCGCTGGGCTTCGGCAGCTTCGCTTTCTGCTGCTGTGGCTTTTCCGTGTCTAGCTTACGTTTATGGGGCCTCTATATTTGAGATTATTTTTGCGGTTTTGATGGCAGCTATAGTTTTCTTTCAGCATCGCCGCAACTTGGAACGCCTTATTGCAGGGCAGGAAGAGCGCCTAAACATAAAGTTTTTTTAGCCATAATAAGATCTAATCCTCTGCGGGTGTAGCTGCAGGAAAAGCTTAAAGGAGACATATATGGAATTTGAAAATCTGCGGGCACTGCTTGACAAAGTGTTGGCTCTCTCATATCAACAGAAAGCTTCCGATGTCTATATAAAAGCTGATCTTCCGCCTTTTCTGCGTATTACTGGCGTTATGTATCCTGTGCAATGTGAGGCCTTAACTCCGCAGATGACTGAGTATTTGGCCTTAGCTATCATGCCTGGCCATTTGCGCGATAAGTTCGAGGGCGGTCATCCTGAAGCCAACTTTGTTTATCCCCTCAAACATATAGGGCGTTTCCGTGTTAATGCCTACCGCCAAAAAGACAGTGTCGCTATGGTGTTCAGACGGGTAGAAGAAGATATTTTAGATATTGAAACCTTAGGCCTCCACCCTGTTCTAAATAAGCTGGTCATGGAAAGGCGCGGCTTGATTTTAGTAACTGGACCTACCGGATCTGGTAAATCTACTACTCTGGCTTCCATGATTAAGTTTCGCAAAGAGCATTCTAGCGGTCATATAGTAACCATAGAAGATCCTATCGAATATGTGCATACTGATACGAATAAATGCTTAGTCTCTCAGCGCGAAGTGGGCACTGATACTTTGTGCTTCAGAGACGCTTTAGAAAGTGCTTTGCGTCAGGCTCCCGACGTGCTGCTTGTAGGTGAGATGCGTGATTTATCTTCAGTAGAATCGGCTGTATATTTTGCTGAAACTGGTCACTTAGTGCTGTCTACTTTGCACGCTAATAACGCCGTGCAAACTATTGAGCGTGTTTTGCAGTTTTTCCCTGACGAAATGCATAACCCCGTGCTTTATCAACTGTCTATGAATGTCAAGGCGGTTATAGCTCAGCGCCTGATTCCCGCAGTTGGCGGAGGTCGCGTGCCGGCTTTAGAAATTATGATTAATAACGCTCGTATTCAGGAATGTTTGCGCGATAATGCTTTAACTACTATTAAAAGAGAGCTAGATTCTTTCCATCCTGACGGTATGCAAAGTTTTGATTACAATTTACTGCAGCTGTTTAAAGCCGGTAAAATTACAGCTGACGATGCGCTGCGCAACTCCGATAATGCTAACGACTTGAAGTTGCAGATGCGCCATGCTATGCAGGAGATGAATGAAGCTAATAATCTTATTAAGAACGATTGGTAAGTATTTAAGTTCCGATAAGTAACGTTAAGAAATAGGTGCAGGTGATCGACACATGCTTGAACAGCATAAATTGAATTTAGCTAAAAATTTAGAAACAGAAGTTAATCCATACATTGTTGACAGCAGTCCGGATGAAATAGACGCAGTTCCGCTCAGCGACAATGATGCTCTAATTAACGGCAATGCTCCTATATTTCATAAAAGAGCTAAGCCTTTACCTAATCGCATTAAAAGCGGATCTTTTAGTGAAACTATGATAACTGGGGAAACGACTGGCGATATTATTGAAGTGCCCTGGGAATGTATCGAATACGTTGCTTTGGGTATGATTATTGAGCGCAGCGAGCAGGACGCTTCAGCTTATAAAGTGCAGAAATTGATGCGTAATTTTTCGCGTATGGCCCAGGGCAATGTGCACGAAGATGACAAAGATAAAATAGTTACTTTAAAACCTACTAATTTCTTAGATATATACTGCTCTGATAGAGAAGAACCGCTGCGTTTCGATTCTTCTTCTATAAACTATCGCAGCTTTTTTAAAGAAAAGCTGTCTCACGTTTCTTTCCAGAATTTTTTCCGTTTAGTGCGTGAAGTATGCTTGCATAGTCGTAAAGCTTACTTCACCGATTCAGTTAAGGCCTTCTTAACTTGGAATCGCGATCGGGTCAAGATCTATAATACGGTTCACGATTTTGAACATGATACTTTTCTGTGCCTAACTAAGGGACGCCACTTAGTCAGTTGGTCTGATCTAGATTTCACCCGCTTAGGTTGGGCTGACGGTTGGCAGGAAGACGGCAAAAATCAAAACGATATTTGAGGAGAATTTATTATTATATGGGGACAGAAGCGCAGAAAGAGGAGCTCTCGTCACCTGGCTCTGATCTATATTCTGAGGACAGATCTTTTTTTGAACCTGAAGATAATAATTGTCAAGTGGATGCTGCTTTTCAGGAAAGTTCTTGTAAAGGTTTCATCAGTGTAGAAGAGGCTATGGAAAAGTGGCTGGGAGCCTTCTATTTCAGTTGTTCTGCTGAGACTCGCGGTACCGTAAATATAGAATCCATACCTCTGCATGAAGCCAAAGGGCGCATTTGTGCAGAGCCTGTAGTTGCTCTTTGTTCAGTGCCCAACGTCTTTTCTGCAGCTGTAAATGGCTTAGCTGTGAATTCTGCTAGTCTCTTGGGAGCTTCGCCGGCTGAGCCGCGCCGCTTTACTTTGGGAAAAGACTGCGCTTTGGTCAGTACCGGCGATTCCATGCCGGAGTCTTACGATTTAGTTTTACCTCTAAATGAGGTTAAATTCTCAGACAATATCGCTTTTGTCAGCCATATTGATGAACCTTGGAAAAATGTACGCCCTATAGGTGAGGATATCGAGAAAGGGAGTATTTTGGCGCCAGTCGGTGTCAAGATAAGCGCTTACGATATCAGCATGATGATGATGGGCGGTATAAGCCAGGTTAGAGTTTACCGTAAGCCTAAAATCACCGTTATAAATGCTAGTCAGCGTTTCGGCTTTCGTAACAATATTTCTGAAAATGGCGAAATAGTTAATGGCACTGGAGCTTTGATTGCCGGTCTGCTGATGGAAGAAGGCGCTGATAGCCAGTGTTTTCCGCTGTGCATAGAAAATAATTTAGAATATGCTGAAGAAGAGATTAAGCGAATTACCTCTCAGTCTGACGGGGTTATTCTTATCTCTGAACCTGAAGAGTGTATAAGTGAAGTTCTCAATATTTTGAGAGCTAATGGTCAGTTGTTAGCTGAAGATATTGCGCTCAATCCGGGACGTGGTTTAGTACTTTTCAAACTGTCAGGCAAACCGCTGATAGTTGTTCCTTGTTTCCCCGCTGTAGCTTATGTGGGCTCCGCTATCTTCATGCAGCCTTTAATAAAATTTATGTTGGGAGGCGTCGAGGAACCGAGTGTTTTGGAGTGGTCTAAGCTGGCGGTCAAGGTGGACACCGATCCTAATGTTAAAGATTTTACTTTTGTCAAGCTGTCTCTTATAGAAAATCAGAGGATAGCTGTGCCCAATACGCACAATATTTTGATGCGTTCATTTGCTTCTGCTGATGGCTATATTTTATCTCCCAAAGGCGAAAATGGTTTTGAAGAAGGTAGCAACGTTTTAGTTAAAAGAATTAAGCCGCTTCGTTCTATAGAAAGAAATATTGTCATCATGGGCAGTCAAGATGTCTGCTGTAGTTTACTCAATAAACATTGTCTTATGAAGCGTCCGGCTGTTAATCTCATTTGGAAAGGGCTAAGCAGCTATTTAAGTGCCGCTAAACTTAAAGAAAAGTTTTGCCATATGGCTGCATTGCATATTTTTGACACGCGCAGCGGTCTTTATAATATTCCTTTTTTAAAAGACAATTTTTCCGATTTCCCCGTGGTACTTTTGGGATTATACAGACGCAGCTTAGGCTTTGTGGTCGCACCCGGTAACCCTTTAGATATTAATACGCTAAGCGATTTAACCAGAAAAGAAGTGCGTTTTGTCAATCGTCAGTTGGGAGCGGGCACGCGCCAACTTTTTGATTGGAATTTAGCTAAAGAACGTATAGATCCCATTTACATTAATGGGTACGATCGCTGTCTGAACAACCATTTAGCTTCTGCCGCTGAGGTTGCGGCCGGACGAGCTGATGCTGGCCTATCTATACCCGCTGCTGCTAAAGCTATGGGATTAACTTTTGTGCCTTATTGGTCGGAGTGTCTCGATTTAGCTGTACCCACTGCTTCGTTGGCCGTACCAGCTGTGCGCGATTTTATTGAAGTGCTGCATTCTCTAGAATTTAAAAAAGAATGTTCTCAAGTTCTGCAGTTTTACGATTTTAGCTGTGCCGGTGAAGTCATATGGAGTAATGTTAACGTTTAAAAGCTTCTTGCTGAATGGTTTGCCTGCTATGAGGCAGGTATAGGCGCGTCGCGGGCGAATAGGCGGGCGCTATGTGGCTAGCTGCTAATGAAGTTTTTGATACTTTGCGTATGATCGAAAATGAACACCTCGATGTGCGCACCGTTACTATGGGATTGAATCTGCAGGATTGCGCGTCTGGTTCTATGCGCACTACCTGTGATAAGGTTACAGAAAAGATTCTGAAGGTCGGTGAAAGGCTTGTTCCTGTTGTCGAGCAAGTTTCTCAAGAGTTTGGTGTTCCTATCGTCAATAAACGTATCGCCCTTTCACCTCTCTCTCTTTTAGGCGCTTCTACTGGAGCTGATTCTTACGTGCCCTTAGCTTTAGCTGTCGATAAAGCTGCTAAAGAAATAGGGGTCGATTATATCGGCGGCTTCAGTGCTATTGTGCATAAGGGCTTTACCAACGCTGACCGCGTTCTTTTTAATTCTATACCTGAAGCCTTAAACGTTACAGACAGAGTCTGCTCTTCAGTCTCGCTTGGTTCTACGAAGGCCGGCATCAATATGGATGCGGTGAAGTTGTTTGGTGAAGTAGTTCACAAAACAGCCTTCCTTCGTCCGGAATTGGAGGGGCTACCTTGCTGCAAGTTAGTGTGCTTCTGCAATATGGTGGAGGATAATCCTTTTATTGCTGGAGCTATGCATGGGGTAGGCGAGCCTGAATGCTCTATTAATGTCGGTATTAGCGGTCCTGGTGTAGTTAATGCGGCTATTAGACGTTTAGGAAATAGAGCCGATTTAGGTAAGGTCGCTGAGGCGGTTAAGCGCACTGCCTTCAAAATTACCCGCATGGGGGAATTAGTTGGACGTGAGGTGTCTCGCCGTCTGAAAGTAAATTTCGGCATCCTCGATTTGTCTTTAGCTCCCACGCCGGAACGTGGCGATTCTGTGGCCGATGTTTTAGAAGCTATGGGATTGGAGCGCTGTGGCACTCATGGTACGACAGCCGCTTTAGCGTTGCTTAACGATGCTGTCAAGAAGGGAGGCACCATGGCCTCCTCTTATGTTGGTGGTCTGTCGGGAGCTTTTATCCCCCTTTCAGAAGATGAGGAGATGGCTTATTGTGCTCAGATAGGGGCTCTCTCTCTAGATAAGCTAGAGGCTATGACTTGCGTTTGCTCGGTAGGCCTAGATATGATTGCCGTTCCTGGTGACACTCCTCCAGCCACAATTTCTGGAATTGTCGCTGATGAAATGGCTATAGGCATGGTCAACAGTAAAACTACAGCAGTGCGCATTTTACCGATTCCGGGCAAAAAAGCCGGCGACAAGGTCGATTATGGCGGGCTTTTAGGTTCTGCTTCTATCATAGCTGTTAATCCTCATAGTTCTTCTGTGTTTATTGAACGCGGTGGACGAATCCCTGCGCCATTGCAAGCTTTGAAGAACTAGTCGGCTATCGTTTAACTCCTCCTAATGAGCCGCCGAAGTTAAGTCTGTTGGGCAGATCAGCTTCAGCGGCTTTTTATTTGTACTTATCTGCTAAAGAACTACCGCAGATATTATTTAATCAGGAGGCGAACTATTTAGTATGGCTAAAGATTCAGAACTGCAGGGCGGTTTGTTTGCTTTTGATGACGATAGGGAAGATTCTGGCCGCAAGTTATTCTCTGAAAAAAAATCACCTTTTAAGGCAGTGTCATCGCGTCATGATTTTATTTCGCCTAATTTGAAAGCTGCCTCTGGTCAGTCAGCTGCTACACTTAAAAACGAACCTAATAAAGCGAACGATCGCCAAGAAAGCGAGCTGTCCGAGGAAATGCGGGCCATGCCTTTATCGGCTCGTATGAGACCTCGCACTTTAGATGAATATGTGGGACAGGAACATTTAGTTGGTCCTGGTCGTATATTGCGCCGTCTTATGGACGGTGAAGCGTTGCCTTCCATGATTTTATGGGGACCTCCAGGAACAGGCAAAACTAGCTTAGCCAGATTGCTTACTGCTGGGGCTAAAGCGGCTTTTGTCTCTCTGTCTGCTGTAACTGCTGGAGTTGGTGAAGTACGCCGTATTATTGGCGAAGCTAGAGAGCGTTGGCGTCTCATGAGGCGCCGCACATTAGTTTTTCTTGATGAAATTCATCGTTTTAATAAGGCACAGCAAGACGTAATGCTGCCTCATGTTGAGGATGGATCTATAATTTTAGTGGGAGCCACTACTGAGAATCCTTCATTTCAAGTGGTGGCGCCTCTTTTATCTCGATGTCGTGTTTTTACTTTAAATCCCTTAAGTCAGCAGAATATTGTTCTGTTGCTGCGCCGAGCTTTGGAAGATAAAGAAAGAGGTTTGGGCCATTTTAATGTTGAGGTTGACCCTAGACTGCTGGACATTTTAGCTGAAGCTTGTACTGGAGATGCTCGCACTGCTTTGAATATTCTGGAAGAGGCGGTCAATTCTGCCGCTGCTGATGAAGATGGACGTATAATGCTTACAGAGCGTCATTTGGCCGAAGCGGCTGGGCTATCAAATTTTCGTCACAGCCGATCTGGTGAGTCACATTACGACATAATTTCAGCTTTAATTAAATCGGTGCGCGGTAGCGATCCTGATGGAGCTGTATATTGGCTGGCCCGTCTGTTGGAAGCAGGAGAAGATCCTCTTTTTGTGGCTCGGAGGTTAGTAATTTTGGCTTCCGAAGATGTCGGCTTAGCTGATTCTAATGGACTTACAGTAGCTGTAGCTGCTCAGCAGGCTGTGAACTTTGTTGGCATGCCGGAAGGTTTTTATCCGTTGGCTCATGCCACTTTGTATTTAGCCTTAGCCCCTAAATCTAACAGTGTGGGAACCGCTTATATGGCGGCCTCTCAGATTGTTCATCAAAGTCCAGGTGAGCCTGTACCCTTGCATTTGCGCAACGCTCCCACTAAGCTTATGCAGAATTTAGGCTATGCTAAAGGATATCGCTACGCTCACGATTATGAAAACCATTATGTAAAGCAGCAATTTTTGCCTGATAATTTAAAAGAGTGCCGTTTTTATAATCCCGGTAAATTGGGTTATGAAAAGCGTTTAGCTGCTTGGTTGGAGCATTTGCGCTCTTCTTCAGAACTAACTCGAGAGGATAACCCTGCTTAGTTAAGTAGAGAGGCGCTTGAAGCGAGTAGTGTTAATTTTATTGATTATTTTTATTCAACAAGAGGATTCCAATGTTTAAAATAGGCTGCCATTTATCAATTTCTAAGGGATTATCGGCTATGCTGAAAGATGCCCTGTCCATAGAAGCTAACGTTATTCAGTTTTTTTGCCGCAATCCTCGAGGTAAGGGAGTTTTGCGTTTCAGTAAAGAAGACGTCGAAAATTTTGTTCAGCAGCTTAGTCAGTATAGTTTTGGCCCTCTATTAGTCCACAGTCCGTTTGTTATTAATCCTGCTTCAGTAGAAGAAAATGTGCGTTCTTTAACTAAAGAAGTATTTATTGAAGATTTAAATTTTACAGCTCAGCTGCCCGGAGCTATGTATAATTTCCATCCTGGAAATTATTTGAAGCGCACACCTGAAGAAGGTATTATTTCCATAGCTGAAATGCTTAATGAAGTGGTGCCAGATGATTTTCCGGGGATCGTTCTGCTAGAGACTATGGCTGGCAAAGGTACAGAGTTAGGACGCTCTTTTGAGGAATTGAAATCTATTATCGATCGGACTGAATGCTCCGAAAAATTGGGCGTTTGTTTAGATACCTGCCATGTTTGGGATGGAGGCTACGATGTGGTCGATGACTTGGAGCGCACTTTAGACCAGTTTGATCGAGTAGTGGGAATAAATAGATTAAAAGCTATCCATTTAAATGATAGTTTGAATGTTCAAGGGGCTCGCAAAGATCGTCATGCTAAAATAGGAGAGGGACGATTAGGTATTAAAGCCATAGCTAGAATTATAAATCATCCTCTGCTTAAAGATCTGCCATTTTATTTGGAAACTCCCAATGTTTTGGCTGGCTACGGAGAGGAAATAAAAATTTTGCGTAGTTTATATGAAGCGTAATACTGAAGGCTGCGAAGGTAAAGCGCCCATAAATAATATTTGTGAATTTAATCCGAATCTAACAAGTCAAAAAAGTACGGAGCGTCCCGATCGGCTTTCAGCGTCATCTGAAATTAGAACCGAGCTGCGCCTGTTGCCTTCTAAATTAGCTCCTTCTGTCCGACCAAGGAGTAACAAGGGGCTCTTTTGGCTTATAGCATTTGGGGGCGTTCTTCTACTGACAGCGTTTATCTGCAGTTTGATAAGCCTTCGTCCTGAAGTGGAAAATATACTGAGTTGGAAGCGCAACTGTTTGGCAGTCGCTGTGCCTTGTGATTTGAACGGGCTAGATCCGGCTTTGTCATCGAATGCCGTGTCTATGCAAATGTTGCAGCCGGCCTTTGATAATTTAGTGGAATTTTCCGAAGGGACTATCAAGCCTTGTCTAGCTCAGAGCTGGAGTACTTCGCCTGATGGTTTAGTCTGGACTTTTAACCTGCGTCCCAACGTTTTGTTCCATGACGGTACATCGCTTTCTGCTTCTGTAGTTTGCAGTTGGATCAAGCGGCTTATGAATGGAAATGGCCGCTATTATAAATTCTTTAGGATCAATTTGGGCGGTCAGCGTCCAGTTATAGCTGAAGTCAAGAGCTTGGGGCAGTTTCAGGTTAGGTTCAAACTCAATTATCCTTGTGCAGATTTTTTGGAGTTGTTAGCCGCCCCTCCTATGGCCGTTACCATTGCAGATAAAAAGGCCCTTGGATATGGAGCGGTATTAGGTACTGGCCCTTTCCAAATAGCCGATTATAGACCTGGTCAGCGTTTGAGGCTGCAAGCTTTTCAACAGAGCTGGCGGAAACAGTCCAGCTTTAAAGAATTAGTTTTTATAATTTTGCCAAATTCGTCCAGTCGGTTGCGTGAGTTGGAGAGGGGAGCCATCGATGTAATGCTCACTCTGCCCTTAGCGGAAGTCGATAGACTTAAAGCTAGTGACCAAATTGTTTTAACTGAGTCTAAAACTTTGGTGCGCCTTTCTTTGATGCCGAACTTTCTGCACCGCCCATTCAACGATATTAGAGGACGGTTAGCTTTGAGCTATGCTTCACCTAAAAAGTTATTTACAGAGCGTTTTGCTGGTAAGCGAGGTTCGTTGGGCCGCTCAATTTTGTCACCTTTAAGTAAGTTCGCTTTAAATTCTTGTTCGCTCAATAATTACGCCCCTGACAAAGCGAAGCGTTTGCTCAGTCGCATTTACGGAGTAGAGAATCAGCCAGAAAAACTTATTATGCTTTATTGTCGGGATAGTGGAAGTTGGGCTGATATGCGCTCTTCTGCCCAATTTTTGGCTGCTGGTCTCGAGACTTCCGGATTCCAAATTGAGCTGCATGAGGCCGATCAGGAGGAGTATCAGCGCGATCTGTCAGGAAATTATTATGATATATGCTTGCAGGCTGAAGAGGTAGCAGCTGCTGATCCCAGTTTGGAAATCAATCTCCTCATATCCGACCCTGGTGACGTTCACGATCAGTACAACATCGCTAATTACGATAGTCAAAGAATTTGGCGCCTTTTAGAAGCGGCTCGCTCAGCCCAAAATGTTGCTGATCGTATGAACTGTTATCAGGCCGTACAGAAAAAATTAGATAGTGATGCGGCTGATTTTGTACTCTGCTGGGCTAGTGTAATTCACGCTCATCAGCAAAATGTTCGCGGTTTAGAAATAGATCGCTGGGGTATTATACATTTCGAAAAGGCTTTTATCTTATAGCTTTTATCTTATAAGTTCGGCGAAAGAACAGACTCATGCTTATATACGATCGAGTTTCTTTATTGAGCCAAGCGCAGGTCTCTAGTGATAAATATGAACAATTGTGCTTCGGGATCAACCTGCTGGAAAAAGTGCGGAACACTTTACAGAATATTAGTATCCCTTTGCTTAAGTTGCCTGAGTTTTGGAGAGGCCGCATATTTATTGTGGGTGGAGCACTGCGCAATTTAGCCTGGAATTATCCCGTTAAAGATTGGGATCTGATTATTGAAGGAGGGGCACCACATGACACGGCCCGCTTATCCCGCCGTTTCTGTGATGTTTGCGGGGCTGCCTGGGTAGTTTTAGATCATAAGCGCGGGTTCTATCGAGCCGTTTTTACTAACGAAAATACGGATGTCGATTTTTGCGCCCTGCGCGGTGCTTTTTTGGAAGATGATCTTAAAGATAGAGATTTTACGATCAATTCTTTAGCTTACAGTATAACTGAGAATATTATTTACGATGAAAAGCAGAGTTTGGTCGATTTGTACCAGCGCAAGTTGGCGCCCGTTTCGCCTTCTTGTTTATTTAACGATCCGCTGCGAGCTCTGCGGGCTTTGCGCTTAGGTATTGCATATCATCTTACTTGGGATAATGACTTATCTGCTCAGGTAGCTCATACGTTACAATCAGAAATAGGTCGAGTAGCCGAGGAGAGAGTTGGCTCTGAATTGGCTGCTGTATTACAGTGTTCATTGACTGAACAATTGAGTCTATTGGCTGATTGCGCTTTTCCTCAATTTTTGTGCGGCGCGGGTACAAACTATCAGTTGGAAGGTCATAGAGAAAACTCTTCTTGGCTTTCTTCTGAGGGGGTAGTTCTTTTAATCGCTTTAGAGAGAGAACAGCATACAGGTTGGCCCAAGCTCAAACATAGCGGAAAACTTTTGCAGCATTATTTGAAATTATCGGTAAAAGGAGGGCGAAGTTTTCTAGTATTACTCAAAATGGCTTTGTTATGTCCTAGTTATCATCTAGAAAAAAAGCAAAATCGCTATAAATTATCAGTTCAAGAACTAAAAGTAATATTTGAACTTAAACAAGCTGCTTCTGAATTGTGCAATTTACTATCGCAGAGAGCCTCAAGGAGGCAGTATTATAATTTTTTAACTAAAGTTAAGTTCTTCCCATGTTTAATTGCCTTGAATTATCTTTGGAAATTGTTTCAGTTTCAGGAAAAAGATAAGGGAAAATTATCATTTAACTCTGTTGGTAATCTATCTAATCAAGACGACTTTCCTTTGGCATCTGACAACAGTGCTAAATTATGTGCCTATCATGAAGATACTTCTTGGTCCTTTCTGTTAGATTGTCTATTACTAGATTATTTGAAAAACGGCACTCTTTCTTGCCCTGTTGTGCCTATAGATGGTCATCTTTTACAGAAAGAGTTAAACATCAGTCCTGGTCCTCAGTTAGGAAAAATTTTGGCTGCTCTATCTGCAGAGTGCAGCGAGCATTTTATGTCAAAAAATGAAGCTTTATCTTGGGTAAAGAATCACTTAGCTTGCGAGTAACTTCAGTTTTCACTGCCTCTATACGGCCAATTTGACGATATTAATTGAAAATGTAAATAATGGAATAACGTATACTTTAAACTGAACTTAGAGAGAATGTTGTCGGAGGAACTGTTTTTATCTTGCTTAAGCAATTTACGATGGGAAGGCAAGTTAAACTTTATGGAGAATAACGACGAGGAATTTTTTCGTTGCTGTGATGGCACTTCTGTTGTTCTTTGCTGAAATTGTCTGCAGTTTAATTAGTTTAAAGGACAAGTTTAGTGTTGTTGTCTTTGGGCAGATAGTATTTGGGAGGGGCAGGAAAGAGTTTTTGTATTGAGAGAGGGCTGCAGCAAGAACTGATTCCTAAAACGCTACGACTCACAGAGTTAAAGTAGAGGCAATGAGTCGTCACTCTCTTGGGTGAAAAAGCCTCTTTCGCGATGTGAAACGCTATCGTTGGCGTTTTTGTGGTTTTTTAAATACATTATGAGGTCGCTAACCTAATGGGTACCATCTATATTGGGCGCTATAAAGTTATAGAAGAACTGGGAAGAGGCGGTATGGGAGTAGTGTATCGCGGTGAAGATCCAGTGCTAGAACGTCAAGTCGCTATAAAAGTTCTGCCTCCCAAAAAGATGACCCCTAAGTCTATTGAACGCTTTCTGCGCGAAGCAAAAACAGCGGCCCGTCTAGATAGTCCTTATATTGTTAAAATTCACGATATCGGTCAAGTTGACGACATACATTTTATTGTTATGGAGTATGTCGAAGGCAGTTCACTTGGCGATATGATTGAATATGAAGAGGTTCCGACTGCGGAACAGCTTCGTTTGCGTCTAAAAATATTCCGCCAAGTTATGGAAGCTGTGCGGTATGCTCACGAAAATGGGGTAATTCACCGCGACCTTAAGCCCGACAACATTATGGTTAATAAATCTGGCCACGTTAAGGTAATGGACTTTGGTTTAGCCTTTTTCGCCGGTCAGCATTCTCTTACCGAAGTAGGTCAAGTTATGGGCACTGCTGCTTACGTGTCTCCAGAACAAGCCGTAGGCAAGCTGACCGACGAGCGCACTGATATTTATTCTTTGGGCGTCATTCTGTTCGAGCTTATTACTGGTCGTTGGCCTTTCAGTGCTGGCAATCCTTTGGAAATGTTCCGTAAAGTGGCTGAGGAGCCGGCTCCTTCTCCGCGCATTTACAATAAAGGGATTTCTCCCGGCTTAGAAACTTTAGTTCTGCGGTCGTTGCGCAAGAAAGTTGAAGATCGTTTTTCCTCTGTAGCAGAAATGCTCGAAAGTTTCGATGCGTGCTTGCGCAACGATATTTACGCGCCTTCAACGTCCGTTTCGGCAGCCTCTCTTGCAGTTGACAAGATGACTGGTACGGCCAAACATTCTCGTTTGCCGGCTCCTTCTTCTGCGCGTTTCAATGCTTCCAAAGCTGGAGCTGCTCCCGAATTAGCCTCTTCCTTGCCTCCTTCAGCTGAATCTAATAGTCGGCGTCTGCCCGATCCTTCGAGAGTAAGGCGTTTGCCCATAGGCCAAAACCATATCTCAGAAACTATACAGGCTGCAGCTTCAGCTCCGTCAGTGGTAGCGGCGCCTGCGGCGCCGCTTAAGGACAGAAAAAATTCTATGCCGGTTTCAGGATCTTCCCGTTTGGTGCGATCTACTAATACGAGACCAGCTGTAGTCATCAATTCTGCTGCTGCTTACGAAGCTGATATCGCCCGTCAAAACGAGCAGTCTGCCAAAGCGAGCCGGAAGGCGGGCGGGGTCATTACTATCGGTGGAGAGGAAGCCTTCCGCACTTCGGTGGCTTCTTATAGCTCTCAAGAGCAGCAGCCAGCTGTCAAGGCTGAAGAGTCTATTATTAAGCCGGAGGCATTTCCTCAGAAAGTATCACTGCCTACGCCTGGTCCGCCAGTTCGCCGTGTTATTCAAGAAACTAGTGTAGCTGCTCCCTTAAATTTCTCTGCTGGTAGTGTAACTTCACCTGCCCCTTCAGCTGGAGCAGTTCAGATACCTATTCCTAAAATAGAACCTGCCCCTTTAGTAACAGAACCTAAGAATGAACTGCCTGCGCTTTCTGCGCCTAAGGAAAATAGCGAAGGAGGGAGTAGTGCTGCTCCTAGGCGTTTTGTTGGGGGCAGCGGTGCCGCTGTAGCTTCTAATGCTTGGATGGCCGGTGTCGAGGAAAAAATTTCTCCGTCCTCTCCTTCAGAAGCAGAAATTATGCCTGATGCGGCAATTTCAGAAGCCGTGTCTGAACGCGATCTGGAAACGGTTATTAAGTCTGGTTTGTCAGCCTTCAAAGATTCGCGTTTCTCAGAAGCCGCTTCTGAGTTCAGCTTAGTGCTGTCCCGCGATCCGGAGAATATTCAAGGACTTATAGGTTTAGGGCGCGTTCGTTGTGAATTAGGCGAATACGACTCTGCACGTTCTTTAATTGAAGAAGCAGTTAAGTACGCTCCTGACAGTCACGAGCCTTATGTTGCTTTAGCCGATTTTTTCTCCAGAACAGAGCAACCAGCCTTAGTTATTTCTGCCTTACATAAAGCGCTCGACCGCTGTGAATATGACAATATGCTGCGTTGTCGTTTGGCCTTTCTCTATTTTTCTCAAAGTAGGCCCGACGTAGCCTTTGAGCAGTATTGTGTTGCTTTAGAACAAGCTCCTGACGATTTCCAAGTTAATTATCAGTTCGCTCTGTTCCTTGTAACTCAAGAGCGATATAAAGAGGCTCTGAATTGTTTGCACAGAGCTTGCAATGCTCAGCCCGATAATGGTGATATTTACAGTCTTTTGGCTGATGTTTGTCTCAAATTGGGCGATACAGCTCAAGCTCAAAGCGTACTGGAAAGAGCGCTTGAAGCTGGTGTACGTGTCGATTCCGGCGTTCATACTGATTGGGCCTCTCTTTACATGGCTCAAAATAATGAAAAACAGGCTGTCAGCGAATTGAGTGAAGCTTTAGAAGCAGAGCCTGGACACATAGAGGCTTCCATAAAGCTTTCCGCTCTGTTTTGCCATCACAATCAGCTTAGCGAAGCTGTTCGAACTTTAGAACAAGCTTTAAAGTTCCATCCCAATAGTTTGAGTTTGCATAGGCGTTTAGGAGAAGTGTTTATTTTGGGTGGTTCCTTGGAAAAAGCCATGGATCACTTTGAACAGATTGTTAAGTTGGAACCAGCCTGCGCCGAAAACTACAACCGCTTAGGTCGATTATCTCTCAAGAAACATTACGATGCTTCTTCCGTTGAACAGTATCAGAAGGCCGTTGAAGCGCATCCTGTCAATCCGACCTATCGCGAAGATCTGGCTATGGTGTATTACTGCATGGGTAAGTATCAGGCAGCTATCGCCGAGTTGGTAAAAGCCTGTCGTCTAGATTACACTAATCCAGATTATCCAAAGTCCTTAGGTATTATGCTTTTAGAGTTAGGGGCTTATGAAGACGCCATGCGTCAGCTCCAGAGTAGTTTATCGCTTCGTCCTAATGACGCTCAGGCTCGAGGAATGTTAGGTAGAGCTTTGGCGGGGCAGGGTCTGAACAATTTAGCGATTATCGAATTCCAAAAGGCTATCGACAGCGATCCTGATATGTACCTATTTAACCTGCCTTTGGCCAGAGCCTATGCCATGCAGGGACGTCACGATCAGGCTGTGCTGTGCTTTAAACGTTTCCTCAATGTCATTCCTGACAGCAGTAGTTTCTATTCTGTTTACAATGCTTATGTGGGCGTTGGGCGCAGTCTGATTGCTAATGGTGAATTAGTGGGAGCCTTAGAGGTGCTGTCTTCTATTTTAGTGCGCGATCCTTACAATGCTGAGGCTTGTATTGGTCTAGCTAAGGTTTGGCTCAGCAAGAAGAATTATGCTAAAGCTTCCAGCTTTGTAGAGGAAGGCTTGAAATCAGCTCCCCACTATGCTCCGCTGCTGCTAGTCAAAGCTGATATTTTGGGAGCTCAAGATCGGTGGAGTAGTGCTGTTTCTGCATTACTTGAGGCCGTTCAGGAAGCGCCGCATAATCACCATATTGTGGAACAGCTGGGCCGAGCCTACCGCAAATGCGGGCGTCTTCAGGATGCTATAGAAATTTTCTCCAAGGCTGCCGAAGATTTTCCCGAATTTAGCGGCCATTTCTATTGGCTTAAAGGGCGTGTTCTTTATCGTCAGGGGCAGTATGAAGCTGCCGTTTGGTCTTACCGGCAGGCCGCAGAGACTGATCCTGAGGATTGGCGTATATATTTAGATATGGGCAAAGCGTACAGTAGTTTGCAGCAGCTCGACGAAGCTGCTGGGGCCTACAGAAGTGCTGAACGCTTAGCTCCTGCTGAAGAAAAGAAGCAGATTCGCTCTTTACTTAGCCGTCTGCGCCGTTAAGTAATTATGGGGGAGGATTAGCAGACTCATTTAAAAAAGTTTGCACATTGATATTTGTAGTTATTGTGACCAGTTGAGCTACTGTAGCTGAAAAGTTTGGGAAAGTTCAGCTGATCGGAGGTTTCACTTGAATATAAACGTGTTCAGAAACATGCGCCTCAATATATTAGCTGCTGCGGCTTTAGTGTTCGTACTTATAAGCAGTACAAAAATGTCTGCCCAGCAGGCTGCGGCCGCTGAGCCAGGAACTAAGGATAGCGGTTATGCCGTACTAATTGTTGGCGACGAATCTAAGCCAGATATGGCGCGTGCAGAAAAAGAGTTAATTGCGGAAATTACCAAGCTATTAGTAGAAAAAGACGACAAGGGTGCCTATAAATATAGTCGGGCCCGATCGGGGATGCAGGTATTTTCCTATCACGTTAATCACGAGCGTGAAAAACAGTTCTGTGAGAAGAAGCTTAACATTTTAGGGGAAGATTTACTTTTCTTGGGAGTTATTTCTCTTAATGGCCGGTTGCCCGGTAAGGTCGTTTACCGAGTCGATCGCATTGTAAATGAAAAGCGAGCTGCAGCTGAAATTTTTAATTATGCGGAAGAGTTGTTAGCTGGTGGGGCTCTGCCTGCTGTACAAACTCCAGCTAAGTCAGAAACGGCAGTTAATAAACCTGCAGCGATCGCTAGTTCCGATACAGATAAAAAGACGACTTCAGTCTCTAAACCTGCTGTCAGTGCCCCCAGTTCTTCTTCTGTTTCTACTTCTAATACTGCTGCTAGCCGTCCCGCTGTGCAGGCTCCGTCTTCTAAGAAATATCCTCCTGTTCCCGAAGGCAAATATTTAAGCTGTCAGGTTGGCGCTTTCTCTAATGAAGTCAATGCCAAAGAATTAGTTGACGATTTGAAAGCTAAAGGATATGAGGCTGCTTATCGCAAGTTCGAGCGTTCTGGAGGCAGTTTCTTCTACAGGGTGTACTCTGGCTCGTTCTCAACCAGAGCTGACGCTGAGGCTGCTTTGCAGCGTCTCAAAGAGCATGGTTTCGATAAAGCCATTTTAGTAACTCTAGACAAATAACGAGCTGTTAAGTTCGTGAATTCATCAGTAAACAAATATGCCCGTGTTGTAATCGAATCTTCAGCGCGGGCATTAGATCGTATGTTCACTTACGAGATACCGGAGGAATTCCAAAGCGGCTTGGCCGTAGGTTGTGTGGTTGAGGTTCCTCTAGGGTCTCGTTTTTTAAATGGCGTAGTTGTTGATGTCTATACTGAACTTAGTGAGCAGGATAAACAATATTCTCTACGTCCTATATCCCAGGTTTTGGAGGCTGCGCCTTTTTGGGGTGGCGAGTTAATGAAATTGGTGCAGATAATGCGTCAATTTTATGCCGGATCTTGGTATGATAGCTTTCAAACTGTAGTGCCTACGCCAGTTATGAAGCGGTTGCGTTCAATGTGGGCGAAAAAAAGGGTACTTTCTAAGAAGCGCTTGAAATCTGAAATAAAAGATATTTCTGATTATCCTCTTTTGCCACTCACCTCAGAGCAGGACAAAGCTGTAGAAATGATTTGCCGCTCTGCTGATGATGGTAAGCCTGTTCTACTTTATGGAGTAACTGGAAGCGGAAAAACTGAGGTCTATTTGCAGGCTTTGCACCGTATTTTAAAACAGGGAAGACAAGGCATAGTGCTAGTGCCGGAGCTCTCTCTTACTCCTCAGGCTATAGAGCGTTATTGTGGCCGTTTAGGTGATAAAGTTGGTGTTCTTCATTCCGCTTTAGGTGATGCTGAAAGGCGCGATTATTGGTGGGCCATGCGGCGAGGGGAACTGAGCGTCGCTTTAGGCACGCGATCCGCGATATTTGCTCCTTTTGAAAATATTGGCTTTATTTGCGTTGATGAAGAACACGAATCATCCTATAAACAAGAAAATCAGCCGCGTTATCATGCTCGTCAAGTGGCTTTTATGCGAGCTAAACAGCATAAAGCTGCTCTTGTATTGGGTAGTGCAACCCCTTCAATTGAAAGTTACTATTTGGCGCAGAAAGGGGTCTATCGTTTAGCCAAACTGAATAGCCGCCCCGGTGGACGAAAACTTCCTCCCATTCGTTTAATAGACATGCGCTTAGAGAAAAAAAATGGCGGCTTAATTTCTCAAGCTTTAAAAGAGGCTTTAAAACTGCGCTTGAGCAGAGGAGAACAGTCTGTTTTGCTTTTGAACAGGCGCGGCTTTGCCGGCAGTTTGCAGTGCAACGCCTGTGGCTATGTGCCTCATTGTCCTAATTGCAGCATAAGTTTAGCCTGGCATCGCCAATCTAAAAAATTGATTTGTCATTACTGTGATTATCGCCAAGAAGTAAGCGGTTTCTGTCCTAAATGTAAGGATATAAAATTTAAGATGGGAGTACCTGGGGCTGAGCGGCTGGCTGCTGAGATTGCTGAGTTATTTCCTGGAGTTGGCATATCTAGGCTAGATCGCGATACTGTTTCCAGAAAAGGTTCTCATCAGGCCATTTTAGAGGAATTCAGCAGCGGTAAGACACAAATTTTATTAGGTACAAAAATGATAGCTAAGGGGCTGGATTATCCCAGAGTTACTTTAGTGGGCATTTTGAGAGCTGATGCTGAGCTCAGTCAGCCCGATTTTAGGGCTGGGGAACACACCTTTCAGCTGTTGAGTCAAGCGGCTGGCCGAGCTGGCCGAGGTGATTTGGGAGGAGAGGTTTTTCTGCAAGTTTGGGATGCAGAAAATCCTGTCATCGACGCCGTAGTCAATTACGACTATCAGTCTATGTATGAAAGTGAAATAAAAATAAGGCGTCAACTCCTTTATCCGCCCTTCCGACGCCTGATTCGCTTTATAATTTCTGGTGAGGACGACTTGCAAGTACAAACAGCGGCTGCTCAAGCTGCAGATATACTGCGGTCAGCTTTCGCAGCCGATGAGGTTGTGGGCCCAGCCCCATGCCCTATAGAGCGCCTGCAGGGATTATACCGCCGCCATTTGCTAGTGAAAGCTAAGCCGGAATATAGTTTGCGCCAATTAGTTTCATTTTGTACTAAGGTTGCCGCTGAAGTGGGGGAAAAGAATAATGGTACGCGCTTATCTGTAGACCCCGATCCCCAGTCCCTTATTTAATGAATTGCTGCAGACCTTCAGTCAACGAGGCGCATCTTTCAACTTTATTGTAACGCTGCTGAGTCAGTTGGGAAGCTTCCTTTAGACCGTATCCTGTAGAAGTAAGAAAACAACGGCATCCCAGGGAGAGTGGGGCCTCGATATCAGTGATTTTATCACCGAAGGCTATAGAACTGGAGAGATCCAGATCCCAATCTTGCTGGGCCTGCAAGTACATGCCTGGTTTAGGTTTGCGACAAGAGCAATTTTTTTCCGCCGCAGATACTGAAAACTGAGGATGGTGAGGGCAGCAATACATGGCTTGGAATTGAGCCCCATAAGTACGTAAATCATTCTGCATATAATCGTAAACTTTATTTACGTCGTCCATAGTGAAATAGCCTCGGGCTACTCCTGATTGGTTAGTAACCATAATCAAGAGCCATCCTTGCTTGTATAAAGCGGCTAAAGCTTCAGGTACTCCTGCAATCCAGCGAACTTGCTCAGGTTTATGCAAAAAATTCACTTCTTCAATTAGGGTACCATCTCGGTCTAAAAAAATAGCTTTATTCATTAAATTACTACTCTATTTTGGTCATTAGCTACTTTGTCAGTAAAGTATGACCGCGCTGTCTTTTCCTTTTTTATAAAATGTAGATTAAGTGATGCATCTAGTTCCCGGGTAATCTCTGTAACGGTCAATTTTTTTCCTGCTTACATAAATAAAAAAGTAGTTGACCATCTTTGCTTTATAATTCTGGGGAGGGTAGCTTATTTTCAGCGTAGAAAGTTCGATTGTTTGATAAAGTTGTTTAACAGAAGTCGGAGGCTCTTCACTTATGGGTAAACGCACCATTAACATCGCTATTGATGGACCTGCCGCTGGAGGTAAAACTACTGTCGCACGTTTGGTGGCGGCTCGCTTAGGTCTTTTGTATTTAGACACGGGAATGATGTATAGGGCAGTCGCTTGGCAGGCCCTAAAGCAAGGGTGCGTTTTAGATAACAACCAGGAGTTAGGCCGCTTAGCTGAAGCCATAAATATGCATTTGGAACCTGATAGTAGCGTCTCTGCCGGATGTCGAGTTATAGTTGACGGTGAAGATATTACTGAAGAATTGCACGGGCCAGCGGTTAACAGATCCGTATCTAAGGTAGCCAGTTGCTCTTTGGTGAGAGTAGAAATGGTTAAAAGGCAGAAGTCGATGGCCGAAGCTGGTGGTATAGTTATGGCTGGCCGCGATATCTGCACGGTGGTTTTGCCCGACGCAGAGCTTAAATACTTCCTCGACGCCTCTTTGGAAGAGAGAGCTCGCCGCCGCTTGTTGGATATGCAAAACCGTCTAGACAATGCTCTCACTTACGATGATATTTGCCAGCAGTTGGCTGCCCGCGATTATGAAGATACTCACCGTTCCGATTCACCTTTAAAACGTTCTCCCGATTCAGCTTACATAGACTGTACGAGTATGAGTGCAGAAGCTGTCGCTGATATTATCTGTCAAGACTACGCGGAGGCTTCCCGAGCTAATGAATGAACCGAGCGCTGAGAAGAATTGGCCTACACAGATAAAGGCAGAACATGGGGAAAAAACTGTCTGTTGCGGTTTGCCTGCAGTCGATTCTTTGCTCTCTATTCCTGAAAGTTTGCGCCATACGTCTTTAGGTAAGGTTTGTTTAAAGCCGCCCGATTTTAAGCAAACTTTGTATAAAGTAGCTCGCAGTGCCGTTTATTTGTATTGCAGTACTCTATTCGGCGTCGATACAGAAGGTGTGGAAAACATACCGAAAGATGGAGGTTGTCTGATTGCTTCTAATCATGTCTCTCTTTTCGATCCACCTTTAGTCAGTATTGCTATTAAATTTCGTCAGGTTCATTTTGTGGCCAAAAAGGATCTCTTTATGATCCCCTTACTGGGCCCTGTGTTGGCCGGTTGCGGCTGTGTTTGGGTAGACAGGAGCTCTAAAGATGGGAGCTCCGTCAATCAGGCTGTCGATCTGTTGAAAAGCGGACGCCTAGTTGGCATTTTCCCTGAAGGAACCAGATCCAAAGACGGAAAACTGCAGCGGGGTAAGTTAGGCGTTGCAGTGATGGCCCTTAAGAGTGGAGCTCCTATTGTACCGGCTTGCGTTTTTAATACTTATGAAGTAGGACAAAACCATGGTATCCCTTGCGGACGTCGTTTGAGCATCCGCTTCGGTAGTCCTATATTTGTAGGTTTAAATGAACAGCCCGATCCTAAGGCCATGAAAGAAGTCAGCAATAAAGTTATGACAGCTATCGCTGATTTACAGTATCTAGGTCCGGTTTCCCCCAGTTGAGTCGTTTTTTTGCTTATACTGCCGCATACTTTGCACTCTGTCATGTTAGCCGGAGTGCTTTATAAATAGGAAATAAATACGTATGAACAATCAAATTAAGCCGCGTCTAAACAGCAGTGCCATGGTTGCCATCGTGGGGCGCCCCAATGTAGGCAAATCCGCGCTGTTTAATCGTTTGACTGGTGAACGCAAGGCTATTGTAGAAGATACGCCAGGTATTACTCGCGATCGTATTTACGGTACTTGTGAGTGGAATGGGCGGACTTTTACCGTTTGTGATACAGGGGGTATCGATCCTAACGATCCCGACATTCTGCGTCGTGACATACATCAGCAGGCTCAAATCGCCGTAGATGAATCTGATTTGGTACTTTTTGTGGTGGATATTAGGGCTGGTGTTCAGCCTCTCGACGAAGAAGTTGCCAATATTTTGCGTCGCTCTAAAAAACCGGTGTTGCTTATTGCCAATAAAGCTGAAACTTTGGAAGTAGAAACTCACGCCGTAGAATTTTATGCTTTGGGTATGGGCGATCCTTATCCAGTCTCAGCTATACACGGGATTTCTACTGGCGATTTATTAGATGCTATTTTGGAGAGGTTGCCTCAAGAAGTTAAGCCCAGTGAAGAACAAGAAATTTCCATAGCTTTGGTTGGTCGTCCTAATGTAGGTAAATCTTCTACTATGAATAGGTTAATTGGCCAAGAGCGCAGCATTGTGCATAATGAAGCTGGTACAACGCGTGATTCTGTGGAAACATTGGTTGATTTTGACGGTCGAGTTGTGCGGTTAATTGACACTGCCGGTTTGCGCCGTCAGGCTAAAATTGATGAAAACGTAGAATTTTATTCTAGCGTCCGAGCTGCTCAATCTTTGGAAAATGCCGATGTTGCTATTTTAGTCATCGATGCTAGAGATGGAGTAGTGGCTCAGGATAAGCGCGTAGCCGGAGAGGTGCACGAAGCCGGCAAGCCTTCGGTAATTGTCGTTAACAAATGGGATTTAGTTAAAGAGTTAGCAGGATCTGAAGCTGGAGGCCAAACTGGCGGAGCTAAAGTTGAGGAATGGAAGCAGCGTTTTGTTAAAAAACTGGGCAAAGATCTAGAATTTATGGCCTATGCTCCAGTAATTTTCTCTTCTGCTCTGACTGGCGATGGAGTTGATGAGATTTTAGAGGCAGCTTTAGAATCTTACGATGAATCACGCCGTCGCGTACCTACGCCCGTCCTCAATCAAGTGGTTAAAGAGGCCGTAGCTTTGCGTCCGCCGCCAAGTTACAAGGGAGATCGTTTAAAAATTAAATATGTCAGTCAGAGACCTTCGGCTCCGCCTCGATTTACTTTTAAATGCAATTCTCCCGACTTAGTCCATTTTTCTTATAAACGCTATTTGGAAAATCAGCTGCGCGAGGCTTTCGGTTTTGTGGGTACACCTATTGAGCTGAAATTTGTTAAATAGAGTAGTTCTTCTGGCTGCGTCTATTGGCTGAGGCGTACAAGTAGTGTTCTGTAAACCGGAAGTTTATATATTACAGTGGGCGGATTTTATCTATTAACGTGGAAATTATGCCCCTGAGGCGCTGTTGAGAGCCTAGCCAGATTGTTGGAAAGGGTAGTGCGTCTTTTAGTGCCGTGCCAAGCTGATGCAAATTTACAGCGCCATCAGCGCACAGCCATTGGTCTGGAAAGAGTTTTCCGCATTTTGGAGGAGTAGAATGAATAAATTTTTCTACGGCTTTTTGACGGCAGCCATTTTGTTCGGCTCTGCCGTTTCGGTCAGTGCTGCCGAGTATGAATTTTATGTGCGCAACCGTCCTTTTAAAGGTAGTGCTGTAGTTTCTGGTGAAACGGTCAAGGCTTGTCTTGACGATCTGTTTACTTCTTTGCAGTACAGTTGGAATATCGATGGCGGCAAGCTTTATGTTTATACGCTGGCTGAAAGTAAGAAGAATGTAAAGAAGGCTGCTGTAGGTGGACCTCTGATTACTTCAGAAGTTTCTTCTATAGTTTTCGGCGGCAAAGAGTTTTCTCTGCCTATGAGCAGCAAAGCTGGCAAAGTTATCGTCGATGTGAAGGACTTCGCTAAGGCCTTTGGCTTAAAATATAGCGTTTCTCCTGTCATGGGGAGCATCGATCTGAGTGCGCCGGTCAGCAAATCTCAAATTAGCGCTTTGTCGTTATCTAGCAGTGCAGCTAAAAGTAAATCTGGCGGTAGCTCTTCTGCAGTTAAGAAAGGCAGTGAAGCCAAATATAAGCTCAACGCTAGCGGACAGATTGAGACTGATGGCAGCAACAGAGAGTCTCCTATAGTGGTTAATGACATCGAATGGTTTAACAATGATTCCGGTGGCGCTTATACCGCTGAGGTTCATATGAACAGTGCTAAAATCACTAACAGCGGCGCGGAGTCTTTGACTGGAGTTAAGTTCTCAGTTAATGCCGTGCTGTATGATGGCACCGTCATGAATAGTTGGAGTGCTGATGTCGGTACTTTAGAGGGCGGGAAGAGCTACACGTTAGTTCCCGATAATCCTGTGTGGTTCAATTACAATCGTGTTCCCGTCGATTGCAAAGCTTTAATCAGTCACGATCCGCCTAAAGATGCTCAGGAAGGTAGTACTCAAGAGGCCTCTTCGGCTCAATCTACCGCTGTACCGACTTCGGCTGCTGTACCGACTTCGAATAGTGTTCAAAGCAATCCTGATGATCCTATGAGTGAGTTTTGGCCCTCCTTCTAATCAGCGGGAGATGATTCTGCTTTGGTGGGCAGCATGGGCTGTAAAATTTTAATTGAAAAAAACTAGGCTCAGCCTAAGCCGATAGGACAGGCGTTCTTCGGAAGAAGCTCTGGAGAGTGATTTCGAGGGGCGTTTTTCTCTGTAGGGGATTTTTGTACTTGCGCTTTGGTGAGCTGGAGGGAAACAGAGTTATGTCAGTTTTCGAAATTTTGACAGACGGAGCTTCGGTTTTGCGTCGAAAATGCAAGCCGGTAGAAAAAGTTGACCGCAAAGTGCGTGATATACTCGATCGTATGTTAGAAACTATGTATGCTGCTCCCGGTGTGGGGTTAGCTGCTCCGCAGATCGGGATATCTCGTCGCATGATAGTTATGGATGTAGGCAACGGCCCTATCAAGTTGGTGAATCCGAAAGTTACTTTTTTGAGTGATGAAGAGGAACTTGGAATGGAAGGTTGCCTTTCTTTTCCCGGTTTGGAAGGCGAAGTTTGGCGCTGTACTAAAGTGCGCTTGAGTGGTCTAGATGAGAATGGAGAGAAAGTAAGCTACGAGGGAGAGGGCCTTTTTGCCCGTTGTGCTCAGCATGAGTGCGACCATCTCGACGGACGTGTCTATGTCGATTTGGCTGAAAATCTTCATAAGGTTTCCGTGACTGACGAATCTGATAGCAATAATGAAGCAGAAGGATCATCTGCTGAAGCTGAGCTGGCTGAAAGTGCCGATGCCGTTGGTGAAGCCAATAAAGATGGCAAATCTGATACGGAAACAAAAGCTTAACTGAAAGGGCTCTCTGTTAATGCGCATACTATATATGGGAACTCCGCAGTTTGCTGTTCCTGCTTTGCGTAAGCTGGCTGAGCGTTTTGAGGTTGTCGGAGTGGTTACTCAGCCAGATAAGCCCAAAGGGCGCGGTCATAAGCTTGCTCCGCCTCCTGTCAAAGTTACTGCTTTAGAATTGGGGCTGCCCGTTTATCAACCCTTAAAGGTACGCGATCCTGAGTTTCTCGGTCTAGTTAAACAGCTCAATCCCGATTTAATTCTAGTGGCAGCTTATGCTAAGCTTATACCTAAAACTTTGTTGGAACTTCCCCGCTTAGGTTGTGTAAATCTCCATCCCTCTCTGTTGCCGCGCCACCGCGGAGCGATTCCCGTGCAGGCGGCTATTATATATGGCGATAAAGTAACCGGTGTATCTACATTTATTATGGAAGAAGGCTACGATACCGGTCCGATTCTTATGAGCAGAGAGACAGCTATAGGACCTCAAGAGAGCGGCATTCAGTTGATGGAGCGGCTCGCTGAACTGGGGGCCGATCTGTTAGTGGAGACTGCGCTGGGGTTAGAAGCAGGCGCTTTGAAAGCTGAGGCTCAAGATGGTGAGTTTAATTATACCAAGCCTTTCCAGAAAGAAGATCTTTTTATAGATTGGTATAAAGATAGCAGACAAATAGCTGATTTTGTCAGGGCTCTCTATGATGAGCCGGAAGCTGCCGCCCGTTTTCAAGGACAGGTTGTCAAGATAGGACGAGCTTCAGCCGTCGATTTTGCTGGTGAGGGGGAAGCTGCCGTTCCTGGACAGATTATCGGTCAAATCAAGGGACGCGGCTATGTAGTTGCGACTGGAAAGGGTGCAGTAGTTTTAGAGCTAGTTAAACCTTCTGGTAAGGGCTGGATGGATGGAGCTTCCTTCATGGCCGGACGCCGTCTGCAGATTGGCGATATTTTAGAGACTTAGGTGACTTAAGCCCTTTCCTAGGGAAAAAACTTTCCAATAAGTAGGAAAAAAACATTTCAACGTGAACCAAAAGGCCAATGCGGTGTGGACACCGCAATACTTAAAGTAGAGGAATTTAGAGAACATGCCTCATATAATTACCGATTCTTGTATCACTTGTGGCTCTTGCGCCGAAAATTGCCCTGTCGAGGCCATTCACACCTCCGATAACGAAGCCCAGTATTTCATCAATCCTGAAGTGTGCATCGACTGTGGCGCTTGCAAGAGCTGCTGCGGAGCTGACGCTATTTATGCTGATGATGAGATTCCCGCTGATAAAGAGGACTTCATCAAGGTCAACGCTGAATTCTATAAATAGTTTTTCATTTGATCCATCCTGCTAACAGGATGTAAATTAGAAGCGGTTTGCATCTGAGTCGGGTAGCTGTTTGCCATTCTGGCTCCGGCTGACAACACCGCTTTTTTATTTTAGTATCTCCTTTTTATGAGGAAACGGTATTGAAAAAACTGATAGAAATTTCTGAACTCAAAGATTTTTTTTGCAATAATGCCCCTAAAGTTTCTTTTGAGTTCTTTCCGCCCAAAACTCCGGAAGCAGAACAAACGCTTTGGCATACTATCGTCCGTCTTGAACCACTAAAACCGGAATTTGTGGGGGTAACTTACGGAGCAGGCGGTTCTACTAGAGAACGAACTCATAATATTGTGACTCGTATAGCTAAAGAAACTTCTTTAGTACCTGCTTCTCATCTTACTTGTGCCGGAGCCAGCTGCCAGGAAGTCGATAATATTGCTCGACGTTATTGGGAAGCTGGTATTCGTCATATTGTGGCTTTGCGTGGAGATCCACCTAAAGGGTCTAAAGAGTACCTGCCACACCCTAACGGCTATAAGTACTGTTGTGATTTAGTGGCTGGTTTGCGCCGTATTGGCGATTTTGAAATAAGCGTAGCAGCTTTTCCTGAGGGCCATCCTGAATCAAATTCTCTCGATTTTGATATGGAAGTGTTAAAACGTAAAATAGACGCAGGGGCTTCCAGGGCCATAACTCAGTATTTTTTTGACGTAGATGATTATTTCCGCCTTTTGGATAGAGCTGAAAGGCATCATATTGACATACCTATAGTTCCTGGTATCCTTCCTGTCACTAATGCCAGTAGTCTGCTGCAGTTCAGTCGCACTTGCGGAGCCAAGCTGCCCGATTGGATTGTCAAACTTTTTGACGGTTTGGACGAAGTTCCGGGCATCCGCAGTATGTTGGCTATGCAGCTAGCGGCCAGCCAGCTGCTTTTACTTAGTAAAGCCGGCGTAGAGTCTTTTCATTTCTTTACTATGAATCGATCTGAACTCACTTGGGCTCTTTGTCGCATATTAGGCATTTTAACTAAACCACTTTCCGATTTAGATATTGCTGCTCAGAGTGAAAAACGCGGTTTAACTTAGAAACTTTCTAATAGTTTTAAAATTATAATTTACTAACATTATTATTCTTGGTACTACTGCACAGTGCCGGAATGCAGGTTTTAAGGAGGAATTATGTCTATGCGCAAAGCGTTATGCGGTTTAGCAGCAGCTCTTTGTATAGCTACTGCTCCTGTAGCAGCTGAGGAGTCGGGCCAGGGAGATATGCATGTGCCTTATACAGAATTTGATCTTCCCAATGGGCTGCACGTTATTCTGCATGAAGATCATACTATTCCTATGGTTTATACCAACATTTGGTATAAAGTGGGTTCCAGTAACGAACAAGTAGGACGCACAGGTTTCGCTCATCTATTCGAGCACCTCATGTTTGAAGGTTCAGGCCATGTAAAAGAAGGCGAGTTCGATCGTCTATTGGAGGGGGTAGGGGGGAGCAACAATGCTTCTACTAGTACAGATCGCACTAACTATTACTGTTCAGTGCCTTCCTGCGCTTTAGAATTGCCTCTTTTTTTAGAATCGGACCGCATGGGATTCTTGCTCGATTCAATGTCGCCTAATGTTGTCGATGGCCAGCGCGATGTGGTTAAAAATGAAATGCGTCAGAGCTATCTCAACCGCCCTTATGCCAGACTTTGGTTAGAATTGCCGCGTTTGCTCTATCCTAAAGAACATCCTTATAACTGGCCGATTATCGGATCTATGGACGATTTAAGTGCTGCAGGCTATGAAGATGTAGTTAATTTCTTCAAAAAATACTATGTGCCTAATAATGCTAGTTTAGTAGTGGCTGGGGATATCGATCCTGCGGAAACCAAGCGTTTGGTAGAAAAGTGGTTTGCAGATGTAAAACCAGGCCCTAAAGTTGAGCGCCTTTCTGCTCCTCCAGTAGAACTGAAAGGCATAGTCAAAAAAACTATTGAAGACAAAGTCGCTCTGCCTCTTCGTTCGCAAAGCTGGCCCACTCCCGCTTTGTATGCAGAAGGAGATGCTGATATGGATGTATTGGCTTCTATCCTGACCAATAGCAAAAATTCACGTCTTTATAAGCGTCTAGTTTACGAGATGCAGATAGTGCAAAGCATTATGGCCGAACAATCTAGTTCCGACTTAGGTTCCTGCTTTACTATTACCTATATCCCTAAGCCTGGAGTCAATCTAGACGAAGTGCAGAAGATCGTAAATGAAGAAATTGCGAAGATTCAGAATACACCGCCCAGTCAGCAAGAAATTGATCGTGTGGTTAATATGACTGAATCGGCTTTTTATGCTAATGCTGAGTATATCTCTGAAAAAGCTGATATGCTCAATAACTATTATTGGCACTTTGGCAAGCCTGACTCTTTCTCGTCTGATTTGGAGCGTTACCGTAAAGTAACTCCTGAATCCGTGTCTGCATGTGCTAAAAAATATCTCGATCTTGGCAAATATGTGGAAATAACCGTTGTACCCGAAAAGAAGGAGGCTGAGTGAACATGAAATTTTGGCTTACTTCTTGTATTTTTGTATTAGGAATGTCTCTTATGGCTCAAGCTGAAACTCCAGTAAAAAGTAATGATAAGGGAATGGCTCCCAACCGTTTAACGCCTCCTCCTGTCAGTTCTCCCTCTTCGGTATCGGTTCCTAAAATTGAAAAACGTCAACTTTCCAATGGTATTCCCGTTTGGTTTATGGAGCGTCGGACTACTCCTTTGGTTACCGCTTGTTTATTTGTCAAAGCTGGGGCTGTCGACGAGCCTATTAACAAAATGGGGTTGGCGGCTTTGACTGCTGAGTGTCTCGATGAAGGCACCGCTAAATACGATGCTTTGCAGTTTGCTGAGCAGAGTGACAATATCGGTTCTTATTTTAATATAGATCAGTCTTATTTTGGATCGACTATTTCTTTAACCGTTCCTAGCCAGCGTTTGGCTCAAGGACTCGATCTTATGTCTGAAGCGGTAATCCATCCTACTTTTCCGGATAAGGAAATTGCTCGTCTTAAAAATTTGCGTTTAACTAGTTTTATGCAGCAGCGCGAAGATCCGTCTTCTTTAGCTAGTTGCGCCTTTAGCCGCTTAATTTATAGGGCTGATCCCGAAAACAGACAGGGCTATAGTTTAAATGGTTTAGCTCAAACTTACGCTTCTTTAAATCGTCAAGATGTGGTTAGCTATTATAAACGTTATTATGCACCGCAGAATGCCTTTTTCTCTGTGACTGGCGACGTCGATATTGACAAAGTTATGGAGCAGCTTGAATCTAAATTCGGCAGCTGGAAGCGGGCTGAACTTAGCCGTCAAGAGACTGCCGTTGAGTTTAAAGAAGGCCTTAATAAGCCGGTCAGCGCCCTTAAGAAGGGAAGCTCTCAAAGTTTGAATTTGGCTGCGTTGCCTAAAACTTCTTCAGGTGTAGGCAAAATTTTGTATGTGGTGGATCGTCCCGGTTCTCACCAATCTGTATTGCGTGTGGGTAGAATTGGTTTTGCTAGAAATACTAAATATTTCTTCCCTCTGAAAGTTATGAATACAGCTTTGGGCGGTTCTTTTATGTCCAGGCTCAACCAGAATTTGCGTGAGAAAAACGGTTATACCTACGGTGCTCGTTCTATGTTCGTTTTTCGTAAGGAGGCCGGTCCTTTCTTAGTTGCTACTGATGTTCAGGCTGACAAGACTGTGCCAGCTTTGCGTGAGATTCTCAATGAAATTGAATCTATGAGTAAAAAGATGGATACCGAGGAACTGGAACGCACAGAAAATTATATCTGCTACGGTTATCCTCAGTCTTTCGAAACTAGTTTAAAGTTGGCCCAGCGCCTTCTGGAAATGCAGCTTTATAATTTGCCCGATGATTATTATGACAATTACGTTGATAATATAAGAAAAGTTGATGCAGCGTCTATGAATATGCCGCGCCTCTCTTTCTTTAGACCGGAAACTATGGTTATGGTAGCTGTAGGCGATGCTTCGTCTATTGCTGAGCAGCTTAAAGATATGCCGGGCTGGAAAATGGAGGTTCTCTCCGTAGATGCTGTTATGGGACCTGATGTGCCGTTAGAATAAAAAAGTTGCGCAATTTTAGCTGTAAAGCTTTAAATTCGCGGATAAGTTCGACTTTATTTAACAAATTTTGAAGTCGAGAATAACTTAATAAGGCCGCTCTGAATTTTCAGAGCGGCCTTATTAAGTTAGCAGAAAGATTGTAGACCTTAACTAATCATAGTGTTTCTTTCAATAGTCATTTTCCCATCGGTCCAGCGTACTATACCCATATATGGATTGCCATTTTTATCAAACAGATCTTCTTTTTTCACTACCTGATTAGGTTCAGTGTAGAGAATCGAACCGTTTTGGATGTGCATTTTCAGGTCGTTAATTAAATCGGAGCTGTCGCTCATGGTACCGATACTAGAGGAGGCTTGAGCTTTTACTTCTGCTCCGGCGAATTTGCCAAATTCCGGCCCTTCTAAGGTTACTGTAACTTCATGGGTCGGAACTGAATTCATAGAAACAGTCGCAGGGGTATCGTCATCTTCGAACAATATATTGCGATTTTGCATGCAATTCAAAATGATATCGTGATTCTTGCCACCCATATCTTCATCGGCTTTAAGCATGCAGAGAGCAATATCGCGGTAAGTAGCGTTAGTCTGTGGAGACATATTTATAGCTTTAGCCAATATGTCCATACTTTCATTGCCGGCCGCTTTTATGGCCTTAGCAGTTTCCATACCGTCAGTCATGTTGCGTTCTGTAAGGGCGGCCATAATATCGTATTGAGCGCCACTGAAAATGCGTGACCAGCTGTGGCATTCGGTAGTCAGAGGATCGGTGCCGGAAGGATTGCGATCGACAGTATGAGGAGCTTGCCATTTGAAGTCGTTAATTAAACTGCGCACGTGATCTCCGCCAGTTACGTTGCGTCCGGCTTCATTATTAATAGCGCGGCCCATTAATTCGCCAGTTTCTGACAGGCAGTTAGGCTGGTGCAGATTACCGCCGCATTCTTGGGCTGCTAATTCGCACACTTCATCGCTCTGACTAGCCATATAAAGAGCCGTCAAGTCTCCGAAAGCTTCATGAAAACCGTTAGTATCAGCGTGCCAGGATGAGAAAAAACCGGGGCGTATGGCATCTAAAATAGCGTGGCCTGCTTCATGAGAGACTATTTCTCCAGAACTTCCGGAGTATACTTGCTGTTGAGTAACCGGATCTTTGGCGTGGAAGAAGTTCAGAGATTCATCTTGGCGTGAGTAGTAGGCATTGAGCATAACACCGCCGTCAGGAATAAGCTTAATTTGCTTTTCACCGAAAGCCCAATTTATATCTTGACCGAATTTTTCACTCATAGAGTTGACAGTAGTTTGAATTACGGCCATGGTATTGGCTGCTACGTATTGACGGGTGCCCGGCTTATAGATATATTCGCCATCTTTATTGGGCCGCAGTCCTTCCTGATCTGCCAATCGTACGTGCTCGCCTTCAGGTGCTTTTTTGCTATTAGTCCTGATGTTTGGTACTTGGATTGTAATCGGATCCATCACCAATTCATCTTGAGGATTGTAAGAAAATTCTGGACCTTTGGTGGCAGCATTTACTTCAGATGAGTTTATACCGCTATTGGGGGCTGTATAAGCTGTTGAGCTAATGCCGCTGATAGAGTTTAACATGTCAGTAACCTCTCGTAAAAACGTATCTTTGAAGTTATCCCGCCCATTATTTTGTACTCTTATTATATATATAAGAGTGTGTATTATATTTACATAGATGTTTCATTTAACGCAGATCCGTTAAAACGCCTGCTTAATAAAAATTAAGCCCCCGCACCTGGTAGTTAGTTTGGAGGCTCACTTTGGGCTAGCACAGCCCAAGAGAGGCTGTATCTATTTTTTGTACCCGAGTTTTTGTCTTATTAACTGATCATTTTGTTGCGCTCAATAACCATTTTTCCATCAGTCCAGCGCACTACACCCATGTAAGGATTGCCATTTTTATCAAAAAGGTCTTTCTTCTCGACAACTTGGTTAGGTTCAGTGTAAAGAATGGCTCCGCTGTTAATTAAGCGCTTCATGTCTTTAGCCAACTTGTCGCCAGGATTGCTCATAATGCCGATAGCATTTCCTCCGGAAGTATTCTTACCTGTAACTTCAGCACCAGCAAAAATACCGTACTCAGGTCCGTCTAAAGTAATAGTAAGATCGCAGGGTTCCGCAGTAATAGCCATAGTTTCCGCAGGAGTGTCGTCACCCTCCTCGAGTATGTTTCTCTCTTTGAAAGTATTAAGAATAATGTCGTGCGCTCTACCTTCGTTGCTGCGAGCATCAACTTTTAACATAGATAAAGCGATATCTCTGTAAGAGGCATCGTGAGTTGGAGAAATTTTCACAGCTCCGACTAATAATTCCATACTCTCTTGACCGGCAGCTTTGATGGCCTGAGCGGCGTCCATGCCTTCAGCCATATTGCGCTTGGTAATAGCTGCCATAACATCGTATTGGGCGCCGCTAAAAATTCGGGACCAATCGTGCATTTCGGTAGATACGGGATGCTCAGGGGTAGGCTCTTCGCTATCTATGCCGCTGGGATCCTCCCATTTGCAGTTGTTAATCATACAGCGCACGTAGTCGCGTGGTTCGGTATGTATATTATATTTATTATTAATAGCGCGTCCCATGTGTTCGCCAGTATCGGAAAGCAGGCTGGGTTGGCTTAAGTCGCCGCCTGTTTGCTGGGCAGCGATCTGGCATACTTGGTCGTTTTGGGTAGACATATAAAGAGCGGTAAGATCGCCGAAAGCCTCGTGCAGACCGTTTGTATCAGCACTCCAGGAAGTTAGAAAACCGGGGCGCACGGCATCAAGAATAGCGTGTCCCACTTCGTGAGAAATGACTTCTCCGGAGGCGCCAGAGTAGACAGTTTCTTTTTTGACCGGATCAAAATCGTGGAAAAAGTTTAGAGATTCTTCGTCTCGGGAATAATAAGCATTCAGATCGACGCCTGCATCGGAATCTAAGAGAATTTGTTTATCACCGAAGGCAAAAGTGACGTCATATCCCAGAAGTTTTTCCATACTGCTGATGGTGTGCTGTACAGTAGCCATACTGTTGGCAGCTGCATATTGTTTAGTACCTTTATCGAAAACGTAGCTGCCTTCAGAATTCGGTTTTAGACGTTCTTTTTTTACGAATTTTACATTTTCGGTGCGGGGAGCTTTGGCCGTTTTACCATGTTCAGTTTTGAGATCTATGGTAACAGGATCCATAACCAATTCATCTTGAGGATTATAAGAAAATTCCATCTCTTGGGGCTGAGCATTATTGTTAGAGGTAGCAGCCTCGAGCTGATAGGTAGGAGCTGCGCAAGAGGCGCAGTTGGTACTGTAAATTGAACCAATCATTGTTAAAAAGACCTCTTTATTAAATGTGGACAGATGTACGGATATATAGGTTAACTTCTGTGTTTATCAAGAACTTCCCCAGGTAATTTCTGAGAAAAGGGTTTGAATTTTTCTGCCAGTATTTATGCCGCCGCCTGTCCTGCGAACACATAAAAAGCATCTGCTATCTGTCAGTTATATTTTAGCGTATCGTATTAGGGTAACGTGAACTAAATGTAAATATCTGGCTGCTAAAACCATATAGAAGAGCTTTAATATAATTTAATTTCACTTATAAATATTTAAATAGATTTAATAAAAATGCAGTTTTAGGGTAGTATATTTACATTGTTTTATAGCTAATATACTAAGTTTGTGCTATCCTGAATGATATGCCAATACGAGAGAAAGACGTGCGCCACAGTTATGAACATTAATTCTGTTAATATGCAATCTTTTATACCGGGCTGCGGAAATATACAAACTGAGGCCGTTAAGAGTCCTGTTGTGGAAGAGGCTGTTTTGCCGTCTGCATCAGATATTTTTGAAAGTTCTCTAAGCAGCGTCTCCAACGGAGAAGCGGCTGTTGTGTCGGGCGCCCAATCTGCTGTTAAAGATAAAACACAACTGTCCGATCACGATTTAAATCAGCTTTTAGAACAGATTGTTTCCTGCAGTGATAACGAGCATTCGTCTACCTCTTGTGCAGTTTCTTCTGCTATGGGGGAGGCCGATTTCCAGGCTGCTGGTTTAGGCAGTCTCAGTTTGAAAGGGTTTACTTCTAGTCGCGTACCCACACTTAGTCTAGTCCAAGATTATCAATATATTTCTGAGTCTGATGCAGAAAATAACTACAATAATAATGTTAAGTCCGATTTAAACATGGCTGAGCGCGGTTGCATTAAGGCTTACTGTACAGTGGCCTACCAAAAAATGAATGGTTACCTGCTGGGCAACGTGAAGAGTCGTTTTGGAGTCGTGCGCAAAGCCTCTGAATGTATGGCTAAAGCTTTGGAAAGGCATAGTGTTCCTCAGGGCTCGATCCTTTATCGTACTGCTAGTCTGGCTGAGCTGCGCAATTATATGACTGCTGAAGATTATGACAAGGTAGCTGAGATGCAGTTAGATATGTCTCCAGCCGAATTAGCTCCTTATATAAAGTCTAAAATAAGCGGTACTCAGTCTAATCGCAAAACTTTTCTTTCCACTACTATCGATCACAAGTTCGATTTTCAAGACAAACCTAAAGTCGCCACTAAAATATACGTTGGCGACAACGTAAAAGGCATTTATGTGGCGGCCGATGAGAAGCTTACCCGCTTCCCTGAAGAAAAAGAGTACTTGTTAGCTCCAGGCACCAAGATGACCGTTATGGACGTCGAGTATAGCGAGAAGAATAAGGGCTTCATCCTTCATGTATATGCTGGCGATGTGCCACCTAGTGAGGCTTAGTGTTATGGTTGAAGACAGAAAAAGTATAAATGATGCTTTAAATAGGGCTGCAGCAGGAATTTCGGCTGCTGAGGCCGTGGAACAGCGGCGCGAATCAGAAATAGTTTCGCTTAGTCGCAGTGATATTACCGATTTGTTGCCTCCGGAGCAGCGGGCCGAACTTGAAGCTCAGGCTGAAGCTATAGAGCGCCGCTGGCGTGAGAAGCGTATTTTAGCCGACGAACAATAAACGAAAAAAAGAAGGCTGTAGTTTCAATCTACAGCCTTCTTTTTTTAGTAACCACCGGCACAAAAACTGGAAACCCAACCTAAATTGGCAAACGTTTAACTTCTTATCTGTTTCTCGTTCATATTGCCCATTCTGTCTATAGTAATTTCGACGCCGATGCGAGGAGTAGAGGCTTTTTCGTAGTGCTTAACTTGAATTTTTCCGTCTACATAGGGAGTTCCATCTGGTTTAAACAGAATAAAGAAGGAACTGCCGCCAGTTTTGGCTGCTTTAGTCTGTTTATCGGCTTCAATAAATTCTACCCAAACACCTTTAGTAATCTGTTTTTGGGGATCGGTAATGCCAGCACCTCCTCTAGCTGCCCTAACCAATCCGCTTGTAGCGAACAAAGCGACCTGATCGTAAGAGCCTACAAAGCCTTTGTTTACAACTCTTGATTTCCCATCGGGAGTGCGTCCGTTATAGACACGCCAGACAAAACACTCCGAATTTCCAAAAAGTTTGCTGAAGTTGTTTACACCTTGATTATATTGAGAGTTTGAAGCTTTGGGACGAGTTGTACCGTTTACGACAAGGTCGCCGGCAGAGCGGGCTAAGGGGGGGACATCGTGCAGAGCTCCGCAAAGTTGCTCCATCTCCTGCCGCACTTGAGTTCTGGCTAAGTTGCGGCGATGATTGCCTATGCCTATCGCAGCCAGAACGGCTAAAATGCCGATTACCACCATAAGCTCTATGAGAGTATAACCTAAAAACTTGTGTTTGGAGTGCGGTGACATAAATATTTTCATGTTTATTCTTTCTCCCGCGATTTAGCTATGAATAGGATAACACCTAATCCTATTATAACAACAATTGCCCCAATAACAATAAACATTAGATTGCTATCTTTTTTCTTGGCAACTGGGGCTTCGACTTCTGCAGTAAAGTTAGGCACCTCTGGCATTTCTTCCTTATCTGTAACTTTGGGGGCAGGGCGTGTTGGCAAGGTGCTCTCTACCTGCTGCTCGGGAACTTTGTAGCCGTTATCGGATACTGGCACTTGCGGAGAGGTATCTATGGCCGTGCCTCTGTGTAAAACAGTTCCAGTTGGAGTATCGACATAGCGTATGATGTCGTCACCTTCTACAACGGCAGCTGAAACTGGGCAGGATAATAAACTAAAAAATACAGCACCGCATAATAGAAACAAAACAAAAATAAAAATTTTACACTTTGCCAATTCGTTCACTACCTTTATAATATTCTTAGCTTGGAATAATTTATTCAGCCAATAATGGTGCATTTATTTACTCCAAGTTAATGGACTTAATATGCCTTTTCATTTTATACTATAGGCAAGCGAGATGGAAGAGAGGTCGTGTAGTCATATGAAATTAAAATTTAAAAGAAAGGGACAGCGAGGTCTGACCTTGTTGGAAATATTAGTTGCGATTGCAATTTTAACCTCCACTTTAATAGCTTTCGCTTCTGTATTTCCGGCCGCTTTTAAACTCAACAGACAGTCGCAAAATTCGGTTAAAGCTGCCAAGCATGCTGCTGCTATAGCTGAAGAGCTAAGATCTATGCCTATTGCCTGCAATCCTAATCTTTATGGTTCTTTCTCTTCTAGAGCCAGCAAGCATTATCTTGAGCAGTATTCCTACAACCAGGCTACTGCGAACTTTGATAATACATACGATGGTTTGACGGCTGTAAAAGAACTGAAGAAAGATGGTAAAAAAACTGGTGATACGCAGGGAATATTCACTTTAGACGCCGCCAAAGTAGGATACTCTTCAGGTAAAACTCCCAAAGACACTTATGGTGTATATTTCATTCACAATGGCAAGGGAGACAACAACGACTCCCGTTTTTGGGAAATTTACGTCAACGTTTTTTGGAATGAAACTATTAATGGCAAGAAAGTGGCTCGCTCCGCTTCTGTAGTCAGCGCAAGGACTGGTAACCGGTGATGAATAGAGCCAAGTTTAAAGCTAAATCCGGATTCACTCTCATAGAAGTTTTAGTAGGTGCTGCACTGCTCTCTATGATGATCGGTTTTATCGCTTATATGATTATCAGCTCACTTAGAGCTCAAGAATTTGAGCGCAGTGTTCGCAACGCTACAGCAGCTACGCGAGAAGCTCTAGACCGCATGGCCAGTGAATTGCGCCTTGCCACCCCTTTGCCTGCTATAAGCAGCGGTTCTAGTTTAAGTTTTGTAGGTACTAACACCCTGCCTTCCGGAGTTTTGCTGCCGGACAGTTACAATGTTAGTTATAATGCCTGCAGCGGTTTTAATGTAAAAAACAGCGTCGTTGAAGGGGACACAGGCGGTCAAGTTATGTCTTGGGTAAAAAACCGCCTTATTTTTACACGTCCCAAATTGGAAGCAAATGGTATGACTACATCTTCCACTTATAATTACGATTCGTCTAAAATAGACAGTTACTGCTATGTCGAATGGATGGTGCCTGACGCCACTCCTGACCGTCTTTACCGCAGAGTGTATCCTATTAGCAATCTCAAGTTCGGTCACAGGCCAGTTACGCGCACAGGTATAACTATAGACGGTACCGCTTCAAGAACTGTAAGTGGTGTTATTTGGACTTTAGATAAGTCATTTTTTGGCAATACTGCTAATATTTTCTCCTCATCAGGTACAAGCGGCAATGAAGCTGATTGGTTGGTAGTTACTTTGAATGAAGACTCTAAAGTTACTAACAACAATGACAAGCAAGTTGCCTTTACCAGAGGTAACAGCACGATGAGTTTTATCGTTTCTCATCCAAAATCTACTAACAGTAGCGGTGGCACTGTCGACCCGCTTTATTACACCACTTATAATAGAAATTTGTTTAATATCAAATTTACTACTCTGGTGGCTAAAAGAACGGGCAAGGCTACTGAAATTAAATTTGAAACTCAGGTCCGCCTTCAGGCCGGAAATTAGAAAGGAGAGTAGTGGTATATGAACGTCACCCGAAGAATGAGAGTCAAGAAGGGCGTGGCCCTTATCTTTGCCCTCTTTACTATCGCTATTTTATTCTCTATAAGCACTACAGTGGTGGCCCTGTCTCTCAACGACAGCAGAACGACCAGAACGGTTAACTATAACGACGCCGCGCTACATGCTGCTAACTGGGGTATAGAGGCCGCTATCAATTATATGGGGCAGCCCGGCATAGGGTTCGCTAAAACTAGGAGTCAGTGGGTCAATACCTCTAGCTTTGGCAACTTTTTAGTTGAAGGCCGCCATTTGGTATGCATTTCTGGCAGAAATGCTTCCTTAAATGATCAGGTTGACGTAAGAGTGACTTCTCTCGATTCTAACACTCTCAAAAATACCTACGGCTTATCCTACGATACTAATACTAAATTGGGTGAAGATTATTGGAAAAGTAATTATACTGGCACCGATAATTCTACGGCCAACTTGCGCTCCGGCAGCGATAGCCGCCTTATTCGTTTTATAACTAAGAATGGTAGCAGTAATTATCGCTTAGATTATGGCGGCGGCGTCAATTACGCCGAAGTTGAGGTCGTTTGTACTGAATTTCGCTATCCTACTAGCAATCAGCCCAGTCAGTATCAGTTGTTGTCTGTAGCTAAAGTTTATGCTAACGACAATAAAACTACAGGTAGCAACAGAGTTCCTTTGGCCACTAGAGTTGTGGAAGCTCGTGTGCGTGAGAGCGTAGCTTGCGACTTCATGCATTTCATTCAGAATGCCCGCTCTTGGGACGCCACCGGCGTCAACTTAGGAGACAAAACTAAGACTGGTTCCGATGACGGTGTGGAAATTGCTAGAACAGCCGTATTCTTGCCTGAAGATTATTTAGAAGCTGGACGTCTGCGCGTTGATGGTTACGGCAGCAACGATCCGGAAAAAAACCGAGTCAAAAAGTATTTGAATGAACGCGGACTCGATGGCAAGTTGGGGTTCTTCTCTCCCAGTAATTTCCGGGAAACTAACTATATTTTCCAAGGTGATGTAACTACTGCCAGAAGCAGTGCTAATTACGAGTACAAAAATAGTAAGGGCGGACGTACTTACACTTTTAATCAGGGTAATAAAGATACTGGAAGGATATTTAGTGGAACTTTGCGTGACGGTGTGCCTTCACTCGGTCTTCCTCAGGTAAATAGTTATTTTGATGACGTAAATACCAAGGTTAGAAATACTAGCGGCGGTACGAAATTATCTTATACTGTGGCTAATAACAGTACTTGGGCTAATAAGCGCAGCGACTGTAATGCTCCTAAAACAGCTGGCGTCTGCCCTGATATTGCCCAAGCTCCGAAATCAGGTCTCAAAGATATAAACGGAAAAGATATTCCTTCAGCTACGCCTACTTTCGCTACTGTGCGTGTCGAAATTAAGGGCGATGAAGTCAGAGTTGTTAAATATAATTCAGCTGTAACTGACACTTCCGGCAATATCGATTCCCGATATGTAGAAACTCTTACTAATAGACCGGTTAAAATTAGCAATATTAATAATGGCGTTATTAGTGTTACCGGTGGTAATGTTGAAGTTGTCAATGTAGATACTTTTGCTAATACTGGTCTCAGCACAAATTACATAAAGAGCACTACTGTGAACAATGCTATGCTCGATGGTTCATTGACTATTCTGGCCAATGTCGATGAGGCTCGCGATATTAGCTTAAACAACTCCGACGCTTCACCCTCTGAAAAACAGTCTGGTGGTTCTGTTCTTTACAGTGATGCTGCTAGAACTTATTACGAGAAAGATCCCTACGAACATGTGCCGCCTTTCAGTCAGAAGGATTTAAAAATTGGCAATTCTACCGTCAAGAGCATTTGGCCCACTCCTGCCAACAGTTCCATTGAGCGTGAAGGTAATGTCATGATAGCTAGTGATATTGCCTATCAACCCGGTTCTTCTTCTAGCCTGGGTGTGGTCGCTAAAAATTACATTTTGCTCAACGACAAATCTCTTGGAGTCAAATCTACTCAGGCTAAGAAAGATCAGCTGCGCGTAGATGCCGTACTTATGAGTATGGATCACTCCGTGCAGTTCGACTGGAACAATATGGCTGCTAACAGTAAGGCTAATTACAACTACTTGATAGCCGATCGTACTTTAAAACGTGCCAGTCAGCGTACCTTTAAGTTAAACGGAGCTATCGTTAGCAGTTTCCTCGACGTCGAAGGCGATACTAACGGACGCGGTTATTACACGCAAAATTTCAACCACGACGAAAACTTGCGCTATAACCTGCCTCCTCTCTTCCCTAGATGGGATATCAGCAACTTCGCTAAAAATGGCATTTTCGGCGAGTGGATGATCACCGCTTATGAAGATAAGGGTGCCATTAGAGACATCTAAAACTACTTAAATCAGCTCAGCTTTTTTAGAAGTAGAGTTGTTGGGCAGGCCGCTTGTGCTGTAGGGCAGGGGCGGTCTTTTTTTTTTCGAAGTTTTTCTACACCAAGTTGTTTTTGTAAAGGTAAAAAAACTATGACGAATTGCGGTTTTGATAATTGGGATTTGCAGCCGTTTTTTAGCGGACCTGATCAAGAAGATTATTTAGCTTATTTTTTGTCAGTTAAAGAAGATATATTATCAATTCTCAGTAAGCCTGAAAATAAACTTAGTTTGGAAGATTTGGGCGCATTTATTGTTGAATTTGAAAACTTGCAAGCTAGATTGCAGCATTTAATCTGTTATATAGAATGTGTGCGCTCAGAAAATATTGCTGATGAAGTAAGTGCTCAGGCCCAGAACAGCCTCGATGAATTATCTGCTCAAAGCCGTTTGGTCGAAGTGCGCCTTTTAGCCCAGCTGCGCCAGCTAAACAAATGCGAATTTTCCCAATTGCGTCGAGATATCCGCTTGAGCGGAGCTGAGTATCAGTTAGATAGGTTGCGTTACAGAGCTATACACAGCATGGATGCTGCTTTGGAAAGCTTGGCGGCTGAACTGAATTTAACAGGTTTCCGGGCTTGGGAAAATCTTTATGAAAATATTGCCGGTTCGCTTAATTTTACCATTACTGATAGTTGCGGAAAAAAGCGCTTAGTACCTATGAGTTTAAAAGTCAGCTTGATGGAAGATCCTGATCGTCAAGTGAGAACTAGCACTTTAAAAGAATCAAATAAAGCTTGGGCGAGTTCTGCTTATGCTGTCAGCGCTGCTTTAAATAATATAGCTGGATGCCGCCTTAAGCTGCAGCAGAAACGTCAATGCGGTCACTTTCTCGATGAAGCCTCCTTTGAAGCTGGCTTGCAGCGCAGCACTTTGGACAAAATGATAGATACGGTTTTGCAGCATATTGAACTGCCGCGCCGTTATCTGCTTTTAAAAGCCAAGCTGTTAGGTTTAAATAAGCTAGGATTTCAAGATTTGGGCGCACCAGTAAATTTTGCTGCCTATACGCATGAAGCAGAAAGTGCGGCTGCTAAAGTTTATACTTGGAGCGAAGCGGGACAAATCATTATAGAGGCATTTAACCGCTTCGATCCGGCTTTCGGTAGCTTCGCTAAGCAAGCTTTAGATAATCATTGGGTAGAATCTGAAGTGCGCGAAGGTAAACGTCCGGGCGGTTTCTGCACTTCCTCCACACTGTTGGGACAATCGCGTATTTTTATGACGTTCCAAGGTAATTTGGGCGATGTTTTTACTTTAGCTCATGAGCTGGGCCACGCTTACCACGAGCACCTAATGGCGGGACTGCGTCCATGTGCTCATAATTACCCCATGACTTTAGCAGAAACGGCTTCCACTTTCGCTGAAGCTTTACTCAGCGATTATTTAATTTCTCAGCCTTCTATGAGCCGCTTGGATAAACTCAGCATGTACCAACGGTGCCTCGATGATGCTGCCACTTACCTCTTGAATATAGTGATGCGTTTTCTATTTGAACGATCATTCTATGAACAGCGAGCCCATAAGATTCTGTCTGCTGATGAATTGTGTCGCCTTATGGAAGAGACTCAAAAAGCTGTTTACGGCGAAGCCTTAAATACAAATGAGCTTGATCCTTGGTTTTGGGCTTCTAAAGGCCATTTTTACATTACGGATATCAGTTTTTATAATTTCCCTTACATTTTTGGCTACTTATTTAGTATGGGAATTTATGCTCAGGCTCTGCAGCAGGGCAGAGATTTCTTGCCCACTTTTGCTAAGTTGTTGCGCTTAACTGGCAGTGCTTCTTGTGAAGATACAGCTCGTTTGGCCTTAGGCGTCGATTTGGATAGCAGTAGCTTCTGGGAAGGTTCTTTAAGCCTAATAGAGCGCGATTTTGCGGCATTTGAACTACTACTGAATGCATGATAAAATGACAGTTCATAGGGTTAAATTATTGATTAAGTAATTGTGTCGGTGTCTTAAGACACTGGGACTAGGCGGCTCTTTAGTAAGCTGCCGGGGAGTTGAAAGTTTTGGATAAGAAACCTGTCACCATTTTAATTGTGGCCAGCTATTTCAAGGGCAATCGTTTTATTGAAGAGTGCTATAAAGAAGGCTGCCGGTTGTATTTGCTTACTAAGCTCAGCCTCAAAGAAGAAGCTTGGGCCAGGCACTGCTTACAAGATGTGTTCTATATGACTGAATTTACTAGTCGCGATGAAGTTATGCGAGCTGTGTCCTATTTGGCCCGTAATATAGTCTTCGATCGTATCATTCCTATGGATGATTACGATGTCGAGTTAGTGGCCTCTTTGCGCGAGCATCTGCGTATTCCCGGTATGGGAGATACTACAGCCCGTTATTTCCGTGACAAATTAGCTATGCGTGTGCAAGCTCGCGATGAACATATTCGCTGCCCTCGTTTTGAACATGTTCTCAATTATGGCAAGTTAACCCAATTTATGAATGAGGTACCCGCTCCTTGGTTCTTAAAACCGCGCTCAGAAGCCGGAGCTGTGGGTATTAAAAAGATTACTTGTGCTCAGGAATTTTGGGATACTATTAATCAGTTGGGTGATGAGCAGAGTTACCGTCTTTTGGAAGAGTATATACCTGGCTCAGTTTATCATGTCGATTCTATTGTTTGGGACAGTCAGATCGTTTTTTCTAATGTTTCCCGCTATGTGAAGCCGCCTTTTGATATTTGGAATTTCGGTGGTGTTTTCTGCACTAGGACTCTGCCCCAGGGCTTTGAAGAAGAGCCGGAAGTGGCCGATATGAACCGGCGCTTAGTGAAGGCTATGAAAATAGTGAGGGGAGTAACCCACGCTGAATTTATCCGTTCTTCCAAAGATGGCCAGGTTTACTTTTTAGAAGTAGCAGCTCGTGTAGGCGGAGCTAGCATAGATATGATGGTGGAAGCAGCCACAGGTATTAATTTATGGCAAGAGTGGGCGCGTTTAGAAATCGCTTCTGCCCGTGGTGAGACTTATACTGTACCTGACCGACGTTACGATAGCGCATCTTTGATGGTCTGTCTCTCCCGTCAGGCCAAACCTGACACCTCTGCTTATAATGATCCTGATATCTTCTGGCGCATGGATAAAGATCATCATGTCGGTTTAGTTATTAAAAATTCCAGTTTTAATCGTATAACCGATTTAACAAAATCTTATATGGAGCGTATGGCCCAGGATTATCTGGCGGTTGAACCTCCTAAGCAGACTAACGATTAGCTTGCTCGCTAACCGATTTCAACTTGGCCTGAGGTCAAGATGAAATCGGTTTTTAATTATAAGCAGATCTTAAACTACTCGAATACGTTTGGGTAAAGGATATAGCATGCTGAGAAAAATTCGTTTTATTTTGGCGGCAATAATACTTATCGTCTTTTGTATTATGTTTGCTGGGGTGGGCCGATTAGCTGTATATTCAGCCTACTTGGCCAAGATTCAGCTAATTCCAGCTATACTTAGCTTAAGTTTAATTACCGTAGCATTATGGATAGCTGTAGCAGCTTTGGGAGGCCGCCTTTACTGTTCCCTAATTTGTCCTTTAGGGTTGCTGCAAGAAGTGTTTGCTCTTATCGGAGATAAATTTCGTATGCAGCCCAAATTTACTTATAGTCAGTCCTATCCGCGTCGGCGCTATGTTGTATTGATTATTTTCACTCTATGTTTATTTACAGGTTTGGGCGCTCTTTTTACTTGGCTCGATCCTTACGCTCTATTTGGACGTATGGCTGCGAATGCATCAATGTTAATAAAAAACGCTCATATTTGGCTGAACTTTAAAATGGGGGCTATAGCTCCTAGGGCCGCCAAATATTATAGTATCGATTGGTTAAATTTTAGTCTGACTTTCGTTATTTTTATTCTAATTATGGGAGCTGCGGTTCTAAAAGGGCGCTGGTATTGCAATAATATTTGCCCTGTGGGCACTGCACTTGGTCTTATTAGCAGTCATTCTCTCTATAAAATAGATATAGATAAAACTAGTTGTGTTAAATGTGGTCTGTGTGCTCGCAGTTGTCAAGTTGAATGCATCGATATTAAAAGTGGCGAAGTTGATAATAGCCGCTGCGTCAAATGTTTTAACTGTTTGAGCCTCTGTCATAAAAACGCTATAGCTTGGCGTATTCCGTCAAAGGGGAACGCTTTAGATAATAGCCAAGAGAATATCTCTAATCTTAGCAAATAGGATATGAAAATGAGCGAAAACACTGAAAAAAAATTATTTAACGATCATAATAATTTGAGCTCTTCTTCAGCAATGTTCTATGGTAAGGCAAGAGAAGAAAATCAGATGACTAGGCGCTCTTTTTGTTCTCTTTTAGGTGTTGGTCTAGCAGCTATAGGCGGTTTGGGTGGTTTCCTAACTTGCACTGAATCTGCTTCTGCTGCTTCTGAGGTTGGGAGTAAAAAAGAACGTCCAGCTAAAGTGGATCCTGAGAGAGAAAATTATGTGCTGCCTTGTGGTTCACAAAGTTATGAACATTTTCACAAACATTGCGTAGGGTGCATGCTGTGTGTCAGCAACTGTCCTAACCGGGTTCTCAATGTTAAGGCTGGCCATAAAATTATAGATTCTAATTACGGATTGTTGAACGTTAATCAGCCTGCTATGTCTTTTGCTTCAGGTTACTGCAGTCCGGAGTGTAATAAATGCTCAATGATTTGTCCTGCTGGAGCTATTATGCCCGTCTCATTGGCGGATAAAGGGCAGATCTCGATAGGACTGGCGGCTTGGCAAGCAGATAAATGCCGTTTAAGTTTTGGAAAACGGTGTGGAGCCTGCGTGCGGGTATGTCCTCAAGAAGCTATAAAGATTGTGACTAAACCGGGAACTGATATTAAGCAACTTGTTGTCGATCCTGATCTATGTATTGGCTGTGGAGCTTGTGAAAATATCTGTCCGGCTCGGCCGCTACCTGCTATAGTGATAAACGGCTTGAAAACTCATAAACGGAAAAATTCTTAAACTTATAAGTTGAGCTAGGTTAAAAGCCCGCCGGTAATCTGATAAACAGCTGTCCAGCGGGCTTTTTTTTGTTTAGCAGCATATTAAATTGTGTTTTAAGTAGCTGCTCATGTTATTCTCTTTCCTCAAGTAGTTCATTATAGCGATGAGGAAGTTCCAGAAGGCTATTTAACTTCAGATCGGCAGCCGCAAATTTTTTGTTATGGCGCATAGCCGGCTCAGGAATAGCTACGCAAGTCATTTTAGCCGCTTTAGCAGCAAATACGCCGTTAATAGAATCTTCTATAGCCAAACAGTCCACAGGATCTATTCCTAAGGCTTGAGCTGTATGGATATAAACGGCCGGATGAGGCTTGCCATAAGTTTCCTTTTCAGCAGAGCAGATGACAGAAAAAATATTTCGCAGTGACAAAGCTTCTAAAACGGCATTGATAAGCATATAAGATGAAGAAGAAGCTAGAGCTAAGCGCAGTTTACGGTCTTGCAGAAAACTTATAGCTTCCATTACTCCCGGAAGTTTAGTGCCTTTTTCTTGTACTAGCTCAGCTACACGATATTGAATTTGCGCAGCTATGTCTGTACAGCTGGGATGAGACCAAGGATGCTGATGATGACGATAACGAACTAGCTCATCAATACGCACTCCCATAGTTTCCATACAGTCTTCTTCACTTAAATTTAATCCGACTGAGGCAAAAATTTCTCTCTCAGCTTGACGCCAGAAAGGTTCGGAGTCTAGTAAGACTCCGTCCATATCAAAAATACAAGCTGTGAACGGTTTAGACAAAGTAGTAGACATAACGACTCGCACTTTCGCTGATGGAAGCAAACTTCCCCTGTAACCAATAAACAGGGGGAATATTTGCCTTTTTTTATTACGTAGATCTATAATGTGGGCCGACTTTGTGCTCTGTCTATTCTTGTGTATGACGTAAATTTAGCTATCGTTGAAGATAATCAGTTTAATTAAAAATATTCCGTTATTGTTTATGTTAGAACATGAATTTAACCGAAACAGTTCCGCTGCCAATAGTTTAGTAAAGGGCAGTTTTTGGAATCAGCGCACGGCTGATTTAGTTATGATCTGCATTGCTATGGCTTGGGGAACGTCGTATTTATTTATGAAACTGGGCCTGGAAGTAATGCCACCTTTAAGTGTACTAGCTGTGCGTTTTTGGATCGCCTTTGCCGTTGTTTCCGCCATTTTCTTTAAGCATTTGCAGTGCAGTTGGACAATTATTGGTGGCGGTGCTCTGCTAGGTTTATTTACTTACGCTATGTGTGCTCTGTTAATTTTAGGTTTAAAGACTACTACAGCTTCTAATGCTGGTTTCTTAACTAGTACTGCAGTAGTTATGGTGCCTATTTTACACGCTTTGCTTACTAAGAGATGGCCCAATATCTCTGTAATTGCTGGCACCGTTTGTACAGCTGCGGGTATCGGCCTGCTCACGCTTCAGAAGTCTTTGGTTTTTTATGAAGGCGATATACTTTGTTTTTTAGGGGCTATAGTTTACGCTTTCTATATTATTTTGACTGATAAACTGAGCAAAGGGAATGATGGTTTACAGTTAGGTATTTGGCAACTTGGCTTTGCGGCACTCTACTCTTCTGTAAGCGCTATGCTCTTTGAAATTCCATCCTTGCCTTCCAATGTGTTAGGTTGGACAGCTGTTTTAGGGTTATCTTTAATAGGCAGTGCTTTTGCCTTTGTGGCTCAGCCTATAGCGCAAAAGTATACTACGCCAGAGCATACAGGAGTGCTTTTCTCATTAGAGCCAGTATTCGCTGCTCTTTTTGCCTTCATTTTTTTGCATGAAACTATATCTGGGCGTGGATGTCTAGGAGTTGTATTTGTTCTCATTGGTATTGTGATTGTCTCGCTAACGTCTAAAGGGGCCCAAGAAAAAATATGTTAAAATAAAAAAGCACTTGCCGTTTTTAATAGACGATTAAGTGCTTTTTTTATAATTTTTCAGCTTCTTAAAAGCCGATTATAAATACTACCACCTAGGTGGACCGCCAGGACCGCCCGGGCCGTGATGGTGCGGACCGCCAGGACCGCCCGGACCATGGTGTGGATGGTGAGGACCATGGGGACCAGGGCCAAGACCAGGACTCCAAGGACTGTGATGATGATCGGGGCCTGGAGGAGGAGGGAAGCCTCCGCGTGGAGGAGGCGGCATTCGGAACAGATCGCCATGACGGTGTCCGTGTGGAGGAGGTGGAGGTGTTGGGAAAGGAGTATAGAGGCTAGCTCTTACAGTTTCTTCTGCTGTCTGAGAAACGGCACTAGATACGGCTGCAGCTCCTAAACCAACGGCAGCACCGGCTACAGCTGCCTTACCAACGTTCGAATTAAAGATGCGCTCGCGCTCTCCTGTAGCAGGGGTATTAGGCTGATTTTGTTGACCAGCCTGAGCTGCCCGTTTGGCCATTTGGTTATTTTGTATATCATTGCCAATTTTAGCACCTATACCGCCGCCCAAAATTGAACCAAGCATGCTGCCGCCCATCATGCCTAAAGGGCCGCCTAACTTCATACCGAGGTTAATACCGAGCAGACCGCCGATACCCTGACCTATAACAGAACCAGCATAACCGCCCATGCCAAAACTTGGCATAGTCGCAGGATTAGCTGCGCCATTTAAAGGAATGCTGCTATCGAGAATTGCGGCCATTATAGGAACGCCTACGACAGCACCGGTAAGACTAGACATGGCCAGAGCCGTCATGGGATTCATAACGGGGCCGAATACTGAACCCGGACCCATAGGCCCGCCAAAAGGACCAGGGCCTCCGAAGGGAATACCAGGAGTGAACATATTAGAACCTCCATCTACAAATATCTTAACTCATAATACCATATATTGGCTGTATATGGAGCAGAATAATTGTGAACATTTGTCACTAAATTAGCAATAATTTAGGCTAATAGACGAATTTTTTATATAAAACAGTAACTTTTGTCTGAAATTTACCAGACTGCGCAGTACAGCGAAAGTATAAGGCCCCTGCATACTTAAAGCTGTGCGGGGGCCTTCAAGTAACGGGGTTATAGAGACGACAAAGATACGCTGAAGTCTTTCAGCTCATAAATTATTTTGCCGTCTGTTTCTAAAATGCCGTTAGCTTTTATATAAGGATTATTCCCTTGGCCTATTTCAGTAATTTCTGCCCTTACTATAGTTTCTTGGTTCGCTTGGGTTACTTGACCTCGGTAGAGCCAGTGATGGGGGCTATCTAGGGTAATGGCTGAGAAAGTGTGGCTTTTTTGCAAATTGGGCCATTTTTTAAGAGCGATTATTTTGAGAAGCTGAATAAAAGCTTCTAATCCTAGCGATCCGGGCATAACCGGATCTTGGAAGAAGTGGGCCTTAAAGAACCACTCTTGAGGATCGATACGTTTTCGGCCTACAGCTGCTCCTAATCCTAATTTTCCTCCTTGAGGATACCAAGCATATTCATCCAGCATAAGTAGAGCTTTACCGGGTAAAGATAAAGAAGCGGTTCTATTGTCTTGATTGTCACTTGGGGTTAAAGGAGCTAGCACTGGCAGCTTTTCAAAGGGTACTTCCTGGGCAGGATACCATAAACGTTTTGAGGCGCCACGAACTCCCACCTGATCGGCCAGAGCTTTTTCTGTAAAGAAACCAAAAGTAGTTTGTCCTTCATAAATGAGGCGTCCTTTTTGGCTCATATTCATGTCAAAATCTTGAATGATAAGGCCGCCAGCTTCTGAAGACTTAGTAAGGCGCACTCTAATGGTGACCGTTCCTGATTTAGGATGAAGTTCCTCATGCAGGATTGAGGTTCCGCCTAAATTGCGGTAGTGCAGATTTTCGCTGCTATGCTTAGAAGAACCAGCATAACTAGATACCCAACCGCATACTTGCAGAGCTATTTCGTTAAGGACACAGAAAGGCATGCGTCCAGTATGTCCAGCTTTGAAATACCAAGCATTTTCAGGTATATCGTACTGAGCCTCTACCCAGCCTCCAGGTACGGTTTTAAGGAAAGGATGATCGGCACTGACAATGCGGCTGACAAATTGGTAAGGCGGTCCAGGCAATCTAGCTATAAATTTAGTATCAAACTCGGCGAACTCCGGTCCAAAGGCTAAAGAAGGTTTCCCTATGGCAAACTGCATAAACTGCTCTTCGTTAAATATAGCCTTTTTTATAGGATCGCCTAAGTGAACCGCTGGTGGCTGTCTGCTGCTCCAAAGTTCTTCTAACTTAGCTCCAGTGGTGCCAGTTAACTGCATGGAAATATTTTCAAAGCCTACAACTCTTTTATTATCAGCGTACATAATTGCGTCTGCAATAACATAAGGGTGAGGATTATAGCCTATTTCCTTGATCTCTACCTGATAACGCACCGTCTTTGTTGTCTGTAGTACAGGACCGCGACATTTAAGTACGGCTTTGACTCCAATAACCGGTTCATAGGCTATCTGGTTTTTTTCTCCTACCCAGCCTAAGCGGGTTAACAGGAAACGTAGGGCGTGAGCGCAGCATTCGTACATTAAGGTACCAGGCATAACCATATCGTCAACAAAGTGGCAAGTTAGGTACCAATCTTCAGGATGGACGTCAGCTTCAGCTATAACTTTACCCAGCCCCCAGCGTCCTCCCTGGGGATCACATTCGGGAATACGATGAATTAAGCGCAGCAAACCGGAAGGTAAGCTGATAGGTTGATGCAGTGGCAAACCGGCAAAATCCGCTCCGAAACAGGCTTCTAAATCGCCGCGGCGTAAGGCTTCAACTTGCTCAGGACTGTAGCTGCCAGGGCTGAGAGGTACTAAATATTTCATATTAGGATCTCTGCGCCCCTGTTTAGGACGGAGACTGTCTTCAGTCAGTACTAAACCGCCGTTATTGCGGATTTCATTGTGAGTGAAGAAACCAGCACAACCGTCGCGCATAGTGAGGAAAGTTTGTCCGTTTATAGTTCCTTCATATTCGAAGAAAAATAACCAAGTATCCCCTTGGTTGATAAAACGTTTAATACGAATGTCATAATGAATCGTTTCACCTGGCTGAGGGAGCCCGCGATGGAAAGTAACATTGGCATCTAAAAGGCGGTAGACTCTCTTGCCTTGAGCCTTAAAATCTATACCTAACCAACTGCAGAGGAACAGGTCAGCTTGTCCCGCTTCTACTGAAATAAAGACCGGAGCACGTCCTCCATCTAGATACCACATGCCGGGAACGACGTCGTGTTCAGTTATAACACGCCCAGAGCCCAAAGAGAGAGGTTCACCTTCTACGGATATTATACGATCAACCAGCATGAGAGGTTCGGCTGGCAAGCGAACTCGCGTAGAATAATTATCAACGGGAGCGAATTTCTCTCCGAGAACATGTCCAATTTTGCCCACAGCAAATTCCAGGCAGGCTTGTCTGTCCATAAAAACTTGCTGATTGGCAGAAGCTAATGATGGCTTATTACCGCAAATATAACCGTCAGAAGCTGTAAACTCTACACCGTGCAATTTTGTTTTATAAGTAGCCTTATGGCCGGGGGACGTCTGAGGCGATACTACTCTTCCAGCGGAAGCTGCGGATGGAGCGTCTATTCTACTAAGAGAAGCTCCCTTTAAACTGTCAGGTAGAACTTCGCTATCTGTATTATGGCCAATACATTGCTGTTGATTAGCAATATCGTTTGCTTTTAAAGAGCTATGTAAAGTTTGATTAGTAAGAGCTTTAACCTGATTGGGCTGGTAAGCTAAGTCATAACAAGCCAAATTTTGAGTCAAAATACTTTGACGCTGCAGTAAATCAGCTATAGCCTTAGAGCTTTCTTTAACAAAGTCAAGCCACTTATTATGACTTTGTTGGGAGAGTTGTGCAGAAGTCAGTAAAAGTTTTTCAATATTTTCTAAAGGACTGTTAGCAATATCGATATTTTGAACTGCAGATGAAGTGACTTCATCATTAGTCAAAAGGCTTGGCAAATGAGCTTCAGCTGGAACTGCAGAAACAGAACTTAACTGATTATGTTCTATATGATTCATAGCTTTTTCGGTTATTTTACCATTATTATGCAAATTATCGGCCGCTTTTAAAGGTTTATGAATCGCCTGAGAAGCATCCTCTTCTGTGTTGGGCTGCTTATTAGGCAAAGAAGCAAACTCCAGTGACAACTGGGCCGCTTGGGGAGTTGATGATTTACAGCTAGCTGATTTTGTGGCTGTCGCTAAAATAGGGGGAGCGTTATTCCGAATAATATTATTGAATTCATTCGGTTGGGCTTCTTGACAACTTAATTTAAAGCATAAAGGCGGATCAAAGGGGCGACGTCCTAAAGCAATTTTTAATAAACGCTTTCCAACGGAGATAGTCTCTTGCTTGTCTTTAGGGAATAGACTGCTAAGATCGGGACGCAGCCCCTGACTGATAGCTCCAGCTAGCAGGCACTCTAAAGATGATAACTCAGATTTACCTCTGTTGCTTAAACTTATGGCAAAATGAGGTTTATCAGCCAAGATATTATTAATCATGCGAGTACATGAGGCCCCCGGACCCATTTCTAAGAAAATGCGCACTCCGTCTTGCCAAGCTTGACGTATAGTTTTAGTGTAATCGAATCCGAAGCGACCGTGGGCTACAATAGAATCGGCTATTTTTTCTGAAGTTAAATTATAAGAGCGGTGGTAATAGCCGCTATAAAAATCGATGCCTGGTGGTGGAGTACAAGGTAAATAATGCATATCCCAGTATTGTTGAGCCACAGGATCGAGGCAGTCACAATGAACGGTATCCACGCCACTAACAAAAATAGCTTTAGTTTTTAATTTAGTGCAAAGTTTACTGATAGCTTCGCGAGTGCCTCCCACGACACATTCGTTATCAGTATTAATAATAAGTAAGCGAACTTGAGAAATAGTGGCTATAGCTTCTTTTACCTGAGAAGCTGGAACGCGGATGACACCAGCCATCCATTCAAACTTGGCGCCAGAAGGAATATTCCAAGCCCTTCTAGCTGCCAGACATTTGCCTGAAAGCTGCTCTCGGAATAAGTCGGAACCTTCCATGCGCTTGTACATAAGATCTCTTTCAGGCCAAGCTCTTAGAGCAAATAAAGCTGCCGACTCTCCTAAGCTGTAACCTATGGCCGCCTGAGGTTCTAAGCCTAAACTACGCACAGCATCTGTAGTCAGCATGGCAAAACTGACCTGGCTGAACATCATTTTATGAGTGTCGGAGGCTAACGTTTTGAAGGCGTCTCGTTGCCAATTGTCAGACCAATCTAAACGGTAAGGTTGGTTCCAACGCGCCATAAATTCGTCAGCCATATAAAGATTTTCTCGATCGAAGCGCTCCATTAACTGAGGGAAGTGCAGAGCTAATTCTCTGCCTAAACCTAAGAAATTCGCCCCTGATCCGGGATATACAAAAGCTGTCCGACCTTGCTGAGCTAAGGGGTTGGGACTGTAAAAAATGGAATGGTTAGCTAGAGGCTTGTCGGCATATTCTTCTAAATGCTTAATAGCAAGTTTCAAACGTATATGGAACTCATTCCAAGGCTCTTCAGTCGATAAATCTATGACAAAAGCCATGGCTAGCTTATGTTGCTGATTCTGTTGCTTGTGCCAATAAGAGCCTAATCTTATTAAATTGTCGACTTCACATTGATCTTGATCAAGCAACTTTTCTGCTTCAGTTTGCAGCTGCTTCAGCTGTTGTTTTAATTGCTCAGCAGTTTCAGCATAAGAAGCAAATATTACCGAGTTAATTTTATCTAAAGTATGCTGATGAGCGTGTGAGGCAGAAGAATCCACTAACTGATCTTGTGAAGCTGTTTCAGCTACAGGAGCTTCCTCCAAGATGATAGTCGAGGTCTGGTGCGGGTAGGACGTACATATTACGGCTGCGCATCGAGAGCCGTCAGCGCGTCTGCGGAACCAGAATGAAGGCTTAGTGTGGACGCAAAAACGGGACCCTGTCCAGTCTTCTCCGTCTAAAGGCTTAATAAATCGAGGAGAAGCTGGCAAGATGTGGTGTTCTAAACTAAGAGCGGTTTTTAAAGTAGAAGCTAAAGCTGAAGCCGCTCCGCATTGGCCTATAACAGAACTTACAGAGGTGACTGATAAAGGTATATCCCCTTTATCGATAGTCCGCCTAATTTGCTGTAGGTTTTCACGATAACAGGGCTCAGTTAACAGAGAGCCGTTGCTAAATTCTAGATAACTTAGCTTCTCAGGCGCTGTACCTGCTTGAGCGCAGGCTTGTTCTAAGGCTAATTGCACAGAAGAAGGTTGAGCGGAATGGTTACCAGTTTCTGAAGCTTGGCCAAAACCTTTAAGCAAACAATAAATATGGTCGCCGTCTCGACGAGCGTCGCTTAAACGTTTTAACACGAAACAACAGCAGCCTTCACCGTATCCTTCGGGAAGCTCGGCAAAATGGGAATGAGCCGCCCGTACGTCACCTTGCAGATCTATGGCACCAACTAACGCTAAATCTAATTTCCTATTAAGTAACGCTTGGCTGCCCAATTTTAAAGCTGTCAAGCCAGAAGATTCTTGCGATGAAACTGTAAAAGAACAGCCGCCGAACTGAAATTCGCGGGCGGCTCGGCTAGCTGCGATACTGCCGAGCGCTCCCATAGTGCGTGTTGCATCAAGAGGAGCTGAAATTTCATCTTGCAAATTCTTAAGCCAGTCTTCTTCTTGCTCTGAATTTAAATTGAGTAATTTAGCAAGTTCGTGAGCTTTCTTCTCTAAATGCCAGCGCAAAGTAAAATTAGTTGAATTTAAGTCTAGCGCAATACCTATAAAGGCAGCTGCGCGATGGCGGCGCTGGCGAAGGGGCTGTTTAGCATCAGCCATAGCTTGAGCTGCTGTGTACAAAAGCAGAGTTTGCTGAGGCAGAATATGGGGGATATCTGCCGGAGGTACGCGAAATTGGCCTGGAGTTACAGATATGTCTTTAATATAAGCTTGTTGAGTAGAAATCGGCGTATAGATACCTTGCCAGCGATCGTCAGGTAGCTCTTCTAAAGCGGAAAGGCCGTTAAAGACTGCGTCTTTAAATTTCTCTGTGCTATTTAAAGAACCAAAATGGCCAGCTAGGCCAATAACCGCTACAGCATCTAATTTATCTGAGTTAGCAGTTGAAAGGTTAGGGCAGGAATCTGCTGTTTTACTAGCTCTTGCTTCGGAAGGAAATGGAGCGGTGTACTCTTCTAAAATTATATGAGCGTTAATTCCGCCAAAGCCGAATCCGCTGACAGCTGCTCGGCGTGGACGTCCCTCAGGTTGGGGCCAAGGTAGTTCCTGATTTTCTATGCGGAAGCAGCTATCTGCCAAAGGTAGATTGGAACGTTGAAAATTAACTTGGGGAGTAATAATTTTATGCTGCATATTGAGCAGCACCCTAATAAGACCAGCCGCTCCGGCAGCCGTCAGCAAATGGCCGATCATAGATTTGACTGAGCGGAGCTGACAAACAGAACCTTGAGGAGCATTCTCCCAAAGGGTTTGTAGGCTATTGAATTCTATTCTGTCTCCCACTGGAGTGCCTGTGCCGTGGCACTCTATTAAATCTATATCCCAGGGGTTAAGTTTGCATACTTCATAAGCTTGGCGCAAGCTGCGCAGTTGCCCTTCGCTGGAGGGAGCAACTAAACTTCCTTCAATATCGTTGGACAGTCCAGTGCCTTTAATAACAGCATAAATTTTGTCTCCTTGGGCTTCAGCATCGGCAAGACGTTTCAAAACGACCAAACCACAGCCTTCGCCCACCATTAGACCATCGGCTTTGACGTCGAAAGGAGAGCATACTCCACTGGGAGATAGAGCTCTCAAAGCGGAAAAGCCCATCTGAGTATATAGACAGTCTGGCCGAGAAACTCCTCCGGCGATCATAGCTTCCGCTTGGCCACTGCGCAGCTCCTCACAGGCTAATTCAATAGCCACTAAAGAACTGGCGCAGGCGGCGTCTAGGGTATAGCCTCCCAAACCTAAGCCCAAAGAGTTAGCGATCAGCTGTGCCGGCAAGCCTACAGGAGAAGCGTTGATGGCCCTGACTTCAGAGCTAGCGGCGCCGTTGCTAATAAAAGATGGTTGGATAGAAAATTCAGCAGTGTTGGGATAAGTCTCCTGAAGTTTGCTGCGCAGACGTTCCGCAAAATCGCTGCCCAAAATATTTTCGCTCAGCTCTACAGTTGTATCGGTAGGAAGAGCTATAGCGGCCATGATAACTCCGGTCCGCTCTTTCTTGATAGCAGTATTTTGCACAGCTTGGCGAGCAGTATTTAAGCTTAAAACAAATACTGGATCAGTTCCGTTTGGCAGTCCCTCATCTTCCGGCGAGGGAAGGTTGTGCAGATAATAGCCGCGTGTACAGCGCAGGCCGTCCGCTTTAGGGATAGGACTCAAATGTTTGGCGTCATCTATAGGCCAGCGATTGGAACTAGGATGTTCCGAAAGATCTTGGGCTTCTTGAAGGCGGCGCCAATATTCTTCAGCATTGTGTGCTCCGGGAAAGTTTAGTCCGATGCCGACAACGGCTATATCTGTATTTTGTTTTGCCATATTTAATAAACCCGTGTTGATAAGCTTAAAACTGTGTGTTAAAAACAGTTGCTGCGGAATGATTCAGCCAAGGAAGAACTCATAATCCAATGGACGTCACGCCATTCAGCTAACACTTCGCCTTTGTTATCGGTGAGGAATATATCTCCGCGCATTTCATTAGTATCTGCTTCCTTGGGATAGAGAAGAATATGGGCCTTCTCAGGAAACTTATCTACATATTGACGATAGCTGCCACCGAACATAGGCAAAGAACACAGACCGCGCTGAGCGCCGCTCCATAACAGTCCACTTTGTAAAGCACAGTCGAGGAACAGCGGATGAGTAATAGGAGTCTCTTGGGGATGATTCATTAATTTGACGCCGCTGTCAGTCACATCGGCAGCTAAAACATGCTGTCCGCAAGCCCTAACTTTATCTATGCCGCGCAGTTTGGGACCATGGAAAAGATATTTATTATAAGCTTCTGGCATAGTGCAAGGATAGCCGTTTTCTTCGATTGGGTTAAGACGGCTGCTTGGTTTATGAGGTAGGCCAGGCTTCAGAGCCAGTACAACTGTACCCTCTGCGCATTTGTGGGGAGTTGAATTTGGCTTGCGATGATTTATCACAAAGGAAACGCGCAGTTCATCTCTTATTGGCTCTGCTCGTCTAATAACTATATCGATTTCTGAATCGGCAATATGCTTATCTGGCTGGCCTTGCTCTCGTCCTAATGGTAAAGTAACAGGTCTCAGTACTCTGAGGTTGTCACAGCCCAAAAAGCGGTACTGAGGAAAATACTTGCGGCAAGCTTGAGCCGCCAGTTCCACCATTAAAGCGGCTGGCATAACAGAGTGACCGCCTAAAATATGATCCTCTAAAAGAGGATAATATTCTGAATTGAGAGTGCGGTTGTAAGGATCGCAACGATCAATTCCAGAACAATCATCATATGGTGCGGCGGTTTCGTCCGAAGATGCGCGATTGGGAAGCCGGACGGGCTTTGGGCCCGTCAGCGCAAAAGGGCGCTGAGAATCGTCTCCTTTCTCTTCCTCGTTACTGTCTAGTCCCAATGATTTAGCTAAGCGGCTCACTTCCTCTGCAGGCTGCTTTTCTTGATTTTCACTAGAATTGTCTTCGCTAGGTACGTTGAAACCATCTCCCATGACGAGCTCGCAGGCCTGATCGTGACCTAACAAAACTTCTGCCGTTAAAGCGCGTGCTCCGCGTCCTCGTTCTATAACTTCAACGCCCAATTGCTCAAATTTGCGTTTAAGACTTTCATCTACCATACCGCCTTCCCACGGTCCCCAGCCCATGGCTTCAAAACGGGTTTGAGGATAGAGAGCACTGGCTGTATAAGTAAATTTGTTCATTACTTCATTAGCCATAGCGTAATCTGCTTGACCAGGGCGGCCGAACCGCGCAGAAACAGAGGAAAAAGTAACCACAAACTGCAGCGGGTCATCTTGTAAGGCTTGCATAAAGTTATAAAGGCCGTTTACTTTAGTGTCGAAGACCATACTAAATTGGTCATCAGTTTTATCACATATGTATCTATCGGCCAAAACGCCGGCTCCGTGTATAAAGCCTGTGATGGGGCCTAAGCGCTTGCGAATATCAGCGACAATTTGATTAATTAAGCTGTCATCGCGCACATCAAGGGAAATATACTCCGCCTGTGAGCCGCAGGCTCGGATATCGTTGATGTTTTGGGAAATCTCCCGATTAACTAAAATGCGGCGACATTCACTCTCTAGAAGCTTAGGAGAGATACTCTTACCGCTCTGTTTAGCCTGTTGGTAAAGTAAAGCTTTTAAATCGCGGGCCGTTTGGGCTGATTTAGTTTGAGTCCATTCAGGTACAGGAATAGGGGATCTGCCTATTAAAACAAAGTTGAACTTACCATGTTTAGCTAAAAGTTTAGCACAATCGGCGGTTACGCCTCTAGCTCCGCCCGTTACTATAATTGTCGAACCTAGCTTAGGTAAATTCTCCCCGTTAAAGCCAAGTTTCTCTTCACGCAATACTGGAATGCGGCGTACGCCACGTCGATCTATGCCTATTTCGTTACTGCCATCAATTAGCAATTCCGCAATAATCTCAGCTGCTATACGATCGGGATTGTCATCGACGCAAAAATCGAAAGAGCGGCTGCGCAGATTCGGATATTCTTGAGCTACTACTTTGGCTAATCCGTGCAGTCCAGCTTCAATAGGATTGCTGGCTTCATCAAAAGTTCCGAAGCGTCCGTCCATGCGGGTGACTGTTAAAAACAGGCCAGGAACCTGATTTATCTGTTTCCAAATTTGGCACTGCTGGCGTACCAGCTTGAAGCAGTCTTTGAGGGCTTCTTCTGCTGCACTGCGCTTAAAGAAAAAGTCGCCTACTTCATAGAGGGGGAAGCTAGGCATAATTACTATTAAACCAGCGAAGTGGTTAGCCATACTTAAATGCTGGTCGGTTAGAGGTTGATCTTTACTTATAAGGCAAGCTTGCAAACCGAGCTGCTCCATGGCGGAACAGAGAGCCGGAGCAATATAACCGTCATCAGTGATGACATAAAGCCCTTGAGCGTCAATATCAACAGTTTTGTTAGGTGCCGGCGATTCTTCATAGTAAAGTTTACGCCGTTTGAGCATTTGGCCATTAGGAGCCAAAGCTTCGGCCAAAGCTTCGGCAGTGTTTTTAACTGCTGAATTTGAGGGCGGATTTTCATCATTAGCCGCTGCAGCGGCTGCGGCGGACGAGTGGTCTTCAGCCACTTGTTCCGCGGCAGCCGGATGGTCGCCTTCAGTCTGATTACTGCTGCTATTTAAAGCAGCAGAAGTTTCTTTAGGAACCTGTTCCGCAGCTAATGGTAAATTAGACTCAGAACTAGCTTCATTTATGGCCTCGGTTCCTTTATCGTTATTTTTTTTTTCTTTCCCGCCGTTTGTTGGCTGGGGGCCATTTTCCGGAGGGGTAGGATGATTATTAGGGCTCAGACGGTTGAGAATATCGCGCACTGTGTGCAGAGAGCCTATCTCATCGGGCCCTATAGCTGAAGCCGCCGGAATGATCTTTTGGACAGCAGCTAAGATTTCGACCCTTTTTATAGAGTCGATACCTAAATCGTTTTCCAAATCCATATCCAGATTTAGCGTTTCTAATGGATAGCCAGTCATATCGGCTACAACCTTCAGTACGGTATCTTCATTGCTAAATGCTGAGTCGGCAGCTATTTTAGCAACAGTAACCTCTGAAGTTACCTGAGAGTTATTACCCAAACGGTTGATAATATCGCGCAGAGTGTGTAAAGAACCGATTTCCTCAGGACTGATGGTAGCAGCTGAAGGCAGAGATTTCTGGACAGTAGCCAGAATTTCTACCCTTTTAATAGAGTCGATGCCCAAGTCGCTCTCTAGATCCATATCGGTATTTAGTGTCTCTACCGGATAGCCAGTCATATCAGATACAATCTTAATGATAACTTCTTCCGCAGGAACAGACTTGGCGCCATTTTGTTCTTGGATAGCGTCATTCGGCTGAGCACCTGTTGTTTTGTTAGAAGTGAGTCTATCTAAAATTTGACGCAAAGTGTGCAGAGAACCGATTTCGTCTGGGCTGATGGCTGTTGTGCCGGACAGCTGTTTTTGGATGGCAGCTAGAATTTCTACTCTTTTAATCGAGTCGATACCCAAGTCATTTTCCAAATCCATATCGAGGTTTAAAGTTTCAACAGGATAACCTGTCGTTTCAGCCACTACACTCAGAAGTAGATTTTCGGGATCTTGAACTTTAGCGTCATTCTGAGCAGAAGCCTCGGCGATAACCTTCTTTTCGGAAACACTGCTCTGGGAAGCGTTTTCGGCAAGGCTGTTAGATTTTAAATTATTCAGCTTATCGGCAATTTGGCGAAGAGTTTGCAAAGAGCCTATTTCATCGGGAGCTATAACTTTAGCTTGAGGGAATCTTTTCTGTACGGCTGCTATAATTTCAACCCGTTTAATAGAGTCAATGCCCAGATCGGTCTCTAAATTCATGTCTAAGTTGATCATATCCGCCGGATAACCGGTCATTTCGGCTACTGTGCCGATAATAGCGGCAGTCAAATCGCCTGCCTGCTCAGTCTGGGGGGCGGCAGGCATTTTCAATTTCATTTCAGTTACAGCAGTAGCTGGAGCTTCTGCGTTTACTTCTGAAATAGGTTTAGCTAAAGGCTTGGCTGCTGAAAAGGCAGACATAGCTGAAGATATAGGCACTGAAACTAAGGGCTCAGGCTCAGCAGGGGGTTGGAAATAGGGACGATGCTCCGCCAAAGGAATGCTGGCCGTCTGGACAGTAGCCAAGTTAGAAACGGTTGTTAAATTGGCGCTATCTTGGCTGAAAGGTTGTGAACACACCTTACTGATAGGTTCTGCTCCTAAGCTTAATTGCGCTAAAGTTTGCTGAGAGGCAATAATACTCTGCAGAGTCTGTTGAATCTGCACTTGACTATCTAAAAAGCGCAAATGAGCATTGGCTGTTTGCTGTTGCAGAGTTTGCATAGCTTCCAGGCCAATTTGTATGGTGCGAAAAGCCTGACTCAGCATAGAACTATCAGTTTTTAAAGTCGTGCTAGTACCAAAAGAGCTGAGATGAGTATTTTGAACGGCAGCTGCTTTTAGGTCTGTCGCCGAAGCTGGAGAAGTGTAACTTTGCGATGTAGGCTCAGTTAAAGGAGAGGATACGAATATAGGTTGGGGCTGAGACGCGTAGGAAGATTGAACCGGTTTAGTAACTTCATCGGTTGTTGATGGCGTACAGCGAGGGGCGGCCTGAACTGCGGACAATCCCGGGGTGGAGACTTCCTTGGGGGTAGGAGCCTCTTTATCAATGTGAATGTCGTCAGGCTTTTGGGCAGCCGGAACTGAATCAAAAGCGACTTCTCCCAATTCTACAGGAGCAGACGGATTGACCACTGGATTATCGCTGATAAATTTGAGGGGCTGATAGCCTTCCACCGGTTGAATGGGATCACAGCTAGGAGCTGGAGCATGTTTGCCAGGAGTACGGTAGTTAGCTCCGCAGATAGGCACAATCATGCGTTTATGGCGTGGTTCGCTGATATTTTCTTCCCATTTAGCAAGATCTACTGGGTAGCCTAAAGCGGACAGTTGGGCTAAAACTTGGGCTAAGCAGACTAACTCTCCGCCTCCGCGGCGTCCGTCGGTAGCGAGCATGTAGTGAGCTTTACTTCCCAAAATCTTTTTTACTAAACCGGTTAAAACCGTTTTCGGTCCGACTTCAATAAAAGTGCGGAAGCCATCAGCGTACATGTTTTCAATAATATCAATGAAACGCACCGAGCTGACCAACTGTTCTCCCAGAGTCCGGCGGAGCTGTTCAATATCGTCTGTATAAACTTTACCAGTGACATCAGCATAGACTGGAATCTTAGGAGCTTGCAGTTTAATTTTGCTCAAAGCCTCGCAGAAAGGCTCTTTGGCAGTAGCCATAAGAGAACTATGGAAAGCGGCCGATACTTGAAGACGCTTAGCAGTAATGCGGCGCGATTTACAAATTTCTTCTGCCTGGCTGACGGCTTCTTTAGAGCCGGAGATAACACCCTGAGAGGGATGATTGCGGTTAGCCAGTACCAGATCTCCACCAACTTCTTGTACTATTTCTTCAATGGTTGAAAGAGGAGCGGAAACTGCTGACATAGCGCCACGTCCTCCGTCTCCCTTAGCCATAAGGGAACCGCGCAGAGCTGAGAGGGCGAAGAGATCCGATTGAGTGTAAACACCGGCTTGTTGAAGGGCTACCAGCTCTCCGTAAGAGTGGCCGGCCATAGCTTGAGGTAACACTCCAAAGCCGCGCAGAATAGAGGCTGCTGCTGATTCGGCAGCTCCTAAGCAAGGCTGGGCTGCGCGGGTATCAGTGATAGCCTTAGTCTGGGCTGTCTCTTCTCCTTCAGCAAAAGTTTTTATGGGGAAGATAAGCTGAGCTGGATCCTGGCTATCCTCCAAAGTGTTATGAGCTGTTTCTAAAGCCGCCAACGCTTCAGGGAAAATACTGAAAAATTCGCGATCCATACCGACATACTGGCTGCCTTGACCGGGGAAGAGGAAGGCTATTTTGCCAGGTTCAGAAGAGGCGTCGCCGTAGAAAGAACCACTGGGAAGCGAGCCAGACGCATCTTTATTTTGCTCCAAAGCCTCGGCTAATTCGTTAAGTTTAGACGAGTAATCATTAGGTCCACAGACCAGTAGGGTACGAACCGCTGCATCTGCCCGGAAATTACGGCGCGACAAATTGGCCTTATAGGCGGCTTCATAAAATTCGCAAGCGGCGGCGCTGCGGATATCAGCAATTAAAGAACTGCGCTCTGCAGAACTAAAAGCCCAAATCTGCACAGAACCGTCCCAGGCTGGAACGGTGCGCTGCCGATTGTATTCTTCTAAAACAACGTGGAAATTGCTGCCTCCAAAGCCAAAAGACGAGACGCCGCTGCGTCTGACTTCACCTTTCTTGACAACCCAAGGTTTAGTTTGAGTGCTTATATAGAAAGGAGTCTCTTCCAGACCTAATTTAGGATTGGGACGGCTAACGTGTAAAGTCGGCAGAATAACTTTGTGGAAAAGAGATAAGCTGGCTTTGCAGAGACTGGCGGCTCCAGCCGAAGCTTTAGTATGACCAATTTGTGATTTGACAGTACCTAAGGCGCAGCTGCTCTTTTTATCTACGTTTTTAAAAACGCTCTTCAAAGCGTTAAATTCCACGACATCGCCTACTTTTGTACCGGTGCCGTGAGCCTCAATTAGACCTATGTCAGCGGGGGTAATTCCCGCTTCTTTATAGGCTCTTTCTAAAGCTAAACTTTGACCAGGAGCACTGGGAGCGTAAATAGCTCCGGAATTTCCGTCTGAAGAAGCCCCCAGTCCTTTTATGACTGCATAAATTCGATCTCCGTCGCGTTCGGCGTCAGCTAAACGCTTAAGTACTAAAACACCTATGCCTTCTCCTAAAAGAGTACCGTCGCAATCTTCGGAAAAAGGAGCTATATGTCCGGAGTCAGACAGAGCTGGAGTCTTGCTGAAGCAAGTGAACATAAATACATCATTGAAGGTATCTGTGCCGCCAGTTAGCACCATATCGGCATTACCTGAGCGAAGTTCAGAGAGAGCCAGATGGACCGCTGCCAGAGAACTAGCACAGGCTGCATCGACGGCGCAGTTAGCTCCGTGTAAGTCAAGGCGATTAGCTATGCGCCCTGCTACTACGTTGCCCAGCAAGCCTGGAAATGAATTTTCCTGCCAAGATACATAAGAATCAGCAATACTGGCAACTACTTTTTCAGCTGTAGCTTTATCAACTCCGGCTTCAGCTAAAGCCTTGCGCCAGCGAGGATGGCCTAAGCGAGCTCCCAGAGGAATAACCATTTCCAAGGCGCCCGTTACGCCTAAAATAACGCTGGTCGTATCCTTAGGAACGGCTTTGCCCCCCTGACCGTAACCAGCATCTTCCAAAGCGGCCTTGGCGCCAGCTAAACCGAGAAGTTGAGAAGTATCTGTAGCTTCTAAAACATTGGGCGGAATGTTAAATTCTGTGGGATCGAAGGGGTAAGGTTCCAAGAATCCGCCTACTTTGGCGTAACAGCGATCGGGACTGTTGTGATCGCCGTCGTACAAATCGTTTACCGACCAATGAGTAGCAGGAACCGGGCCTATACAATCAGTTCCGGTGCGCAAAATACGCCAAAAACTCTGGCGGCTGTCGGCTTTAGGAAAAAGGCACCCCATGCCGATAATAGCAATGGGCAGATTATGATTATTCTTGTAATTAGAAGACACTATAACGACTCCTGTAACAGCGAGGCTAATTCTTGGATAGGAAGGGGAGCAAAACGCTTCCACTGGGCTGGGAGCTCGACTCCCTGATTGCAAAGAAGCGAGGTTCTGGTCAGGATGCAAGCCCCAGTCATAATATTAAGTGCTGCCAAATCTGCGTGGCGCTCTTTTACGTTTTCCATAAATGTTCCTTTGCACCACTCATTAAAGCTGCCCATAGATGGACCGCACCAGATTTGGTAATCGGCTCGGCGATCGGGAAGACCGGCATTGGCCCAGCGTGAAGCTTGCCCCAAGTATGATCTAAAAACTAACGCCATCTTGTGCTTAGGGTCTAGTTCTGCTTTAGTAATTTGCCGCGGGTCTCGTTTAGCAAAGAAAGCTTTCGTATTTTGCCAAGCTTCTTCAAAGCTGGAGCGCAGCATAGTCTTTTCTATTTGCTCCCTAGTTGAAGGCGGCACTTCGCTAAATGAATTGTAAGTGCGGTAAACTTCATAGAGACGTTTCGCCCTTACTGGGAACATCGTTCCCCATTTGAGCACTTGGACATTTACACCCATTTCGAACATGTCGGCAGCTGGGGCCATAGTGACATCGGCCGGAGAGGCCTTAGCCAGCATCTCCCGTACTACCTGACTGGAACCAGATTCCTGACAGGCCTGATTTATAGAACCAGTCATTACGTAGGCTGCTCCCATAGCAAAAGCGGCGGCTGCCGCCTGAGGAGAGGCAATACCCCCGGCTGCGCCTACTGGCACTTGCCATCCCCATTTTTCTTGCATTCTGTCTCGTAAATCGAGCATAGATGGAAGTAGTCCGAAAGCGGGACGATTATCTGTGTGTCCTCCGCTGTCAGCCTCAGCAGTTATAGCTGAGGCGGGGGGCAGCAGATAGGCTGCGGCTGCTTCTTCTTGGGTCAGCAGTCCCTGATCAGCTAAAGCAGAAATCATTTCTTGAGGTGGAGGAGCCAGCAGTTTCGCGGCTACTTCTAAGCGTGATACTTTTGCAAAAACATGATGCGGAGCGCTGATTGTGCCGTCGGGCAAACGCTTTATCCCGCTGTATCGGTAATGAAGCAGCGCCGGAGTTAAGCCTAAAAAGGCTGAAGCTTCAATACAACTGACTTTATTGTCTATAAAAAGCTGAGCAGTTTCTTTTTCCAGTTGCTGATCAGAAGGACTGTGAATTAAATTGAAACCATGCGGCAGAGAGCCAAGTTTTTGTTTGAGAGAATGAATGTGAGCTTCTGCTTCTTTTAAACTGAGTCCGGCAGAGCCGAAAAAGCCCATCATGCCAGCTTTAGCCATAGCTTCAACTAAATTCTCGGAGGCTATGCCGTTAGCCATAGAACCACTTAGACAGGCATAGCGCAGTGAATAAGTGCGGCGGAATGATTCTTGGCCCAGTTCACTGGGAGGCAGTGCTGGAGCTAAGGCTAATAAAGGCAGGCTTCCTGCGGCAAATGAAGCAGGAAACTGGCATATCCCGTCTTCGAAGAGGGTAAAGGGCAGTTCTTGATCTTTCCATATCGAAGGGGAGGCAACTGCGAAAACAGGTTGTTTCAAATTGCGCAGCACAGCAACTGGGTCTGGGCGTTTGGCAGTCGTCTGGGGAGTCCAGCTGCCCGTAACTTTTATGCAGGAATTTGCCATATTAATATATTTTATGTCCTTTTATCCGCTCTAAACAAAATGCGGTGGAAATTGTTCTTTAAACAACCGTATTTGGCTGTGATCTTAACTTAAGAACAGCTTTGCAATTTCTCTGATTCTCAGATAAAGCCACGGCTTTTCCATTCTTAGTCCATATAATTTACTTAAGTTTTGCCCTACTGTCAAATATCTATTAATATTGGAATTAGTCTGTATCTTGCGCTGTCTTAGAGGATAGTAAAGCCGATCTGGTTGGGAGCAGGAATCATCCCTGATTAAGTGCAAAAATACCACCATGATCAACCGAGACATTTTAGCCAAATTTTTTAGATATTACGTTGTGGCTTATCGCCTGGAACATGATATCGACTGGGCAAAAGCCGATGCTTCTTTTTGGAGCTACGAACTAGCTGTGCAGTCAGGCAGCTCTTCCAAGATTCCCATTTTGCGCAAAGTCTTTAAAGGCAAGAATCTTGTGGCAGATGAAAAAGAAGGTAGCGTTATTTGCAAGGCTCCTTTCTGCCCAATAGAAAGTCTGCCTTCGTTCGACGAGATGCTGAGCAGCTTAGAAAATAAGGCCAAGGATCTTAATGGTTCCAAATTCCAAATTCAGCTGCTCATTTCCCACAAAGACGACGAACTTAAAGAAGATTTCGATAGGGAAATGCAGTGGCAGTGGCTTGTTTCTTCTCCCCGCATCTGCGAGTTGTTTATCTTGGGAGAAATAAAAGATAATTCTGTCTGCTTTGAATCATGCTTCCACTCCTGCTATCAATCTGATCACAACCGCGATATAAGCGAAGATATTTCCGTGATGATTGCTCAGTGGGAAAAAGTCTATAAAGAAGTCGCTTCAGCTTACGTGGCTCCTACTGATGAAAAAGCCATTATGTCGGTTCTTAAGAAAGAAAATTGGGGAGCCAGCAGCAGCGAGCATACTTATCCCTGCGAAAGTCAGGAAGAAGCTGATGAAATTTTTGACACTTGCCATAAACTTGGCGTTTTTGAGAGTCGTGGACTTTCAAAAGAACGTCATCTTTTGCGTAGCAAGCTTGGACTTATAGAAATGGTCGATTTGGTCTACAGTCGCAGGTATGCCAGAGCTTATCAGCTTTTCGGTTGTGAAGTTTTGCCTGAATAAATTGAGTAGATACTGTTTCGTTGTGTGTAGGGCGGCGCAGATATAACTGAACCGCCTGAACTGTTTTTTCGCAGATGGTGAAGGCGGTAAGCTATGTATTTTTCTAAATTCAATTTAAAAAAAATCGCTTTTTCAATAGTTTTGGCTGTAGGGGTCGGCTGCTGTTTGGCTGGCGGAGCCGCTTGCAGCAATGTCGGCACTGTCGATAAAAATGAACTTCGGAAAGAGTCTAAGAGTTCTGAATCTTTATCGGTTAGTTCGAGCGAGCATAGAGTCTCAGAACAGCCAGTGCTTACTCTAGCCACCTGGAATTTAGAGAATTTTTTCGATACGGTTGACGACGATTATAATGATGATGTGCTTACTGAATCGGAATATGCTGATAAGCTGAGTAGAGTAAGCTCTGTCCTTCAGCAGGTCGGCGCTGATGTCGTAGGAGTTGAAGAAATTGAGAACTCCCAAGTTCTGTCCGATTTAGGGCGTCGCAGCGGGTACCCTTACTATGTACTCATTCCCGGTAACGATAAAGTTCGAGGTATAAATGTAGGCGTGCTTTCAAAAGTGCCGGTGCGTAATTGCGTAACTCACACTCAAGACAGCTTTATTCAGCCGAAAGGTAAGCGCTCTGCAGTGTTTTCCCGAGATTGTTTAGAAGTGCACTTTAATCATAAAAGTAATTTTACACTTCTAGTAAATCATTTTAAGAGCAAACGCGGAGGAGCGGCTACAGACGCCAAACGTATCGCTCAGGCTAAGCGAGTGAAAGAAATAGCTCGTTCGCTGAGTTCTTATCCTACAGCCATATGCGGCGACTTAAATGATACTCCTGAAGCTAAGACGCTTCGTCCTTTGCTTAGTTGTACTTTCCTCACCGATGTTTTAGGACATTTACCCGAGACAGAGAGGCGCAGCTTCTTTAATAGTAGGTATCAGTCAGCTCTAGATTATATTATTGTCAATGAGAAGCTCAAGCCGGCTGTAGTTCCGAACAGCGCTATGGTTTGTGCCGATATACCCGACATAGAGAAAGCTAGCGATCATCGGCCGGTTAAAGTTATTTTCGATTTCCGCAAAATTAAATAGCTCTGCTGGGGCTACTTGTCTATGGCAGTAGCAGTTTTAAAGTTTGCAGACATATTATTAAGCTGTGCCGCTTGTGTTGACCTGAAGCTGCACGGCTTTATGTTTTTTTTAGGTATGGCCGTCTTTTTATTAAAAAGGAAAAGTATTTATGCTCACAATTTGTAGTTTTTGGCACCGACAGAAAAATTTTGTTTCAAAAGCGGCTTTTATGTTGGTTTTGGAAATTTTTTGCTGCTCTACTGTTTGGGCTTTGCCGACCGAGCCTGCTGCTGTTAAAGCTGTCGGTACTGTCACTAAAGTCGAAACATGTTGTATAGCTTGGGAAAGATCTGCTGCCAGCAAAACTGCAGATGATTCTGCGTCAATTAAAGAGCAAGTCCGCCGTTTGGCAAGCGAAACTGAAAAAATCAGGGGATTGCGTTTTAAAGAGCCGGTTAACTGCCATTTTTGTACTCAGAATGAGGCGGGGAACTATTTGTTAGAGGCTAATCGCCAGGAATCTAAGCCTAATATCGATGAACGACGCAATCTGTTCTTTCACAATCTTGGTCTTTTGCAACAAGGACAGAATTTCCGCAATTACGCCGACTTAGTTTATTCAGAGCAAGTGCGCGGCCTTTATGATACCGTCAATAAAATTCTGTTAGTGGTGACTGATATTTTAGAAGAACCAAAAATTGATGCGATTATCAGCAAACTGCTCAATCATTTTAATATCGATTTAAGCGATTTACTCTTAGTGCATGAGCTTTGCCACGCTCTGCAAGATCAAAACTTTAATTTAGGCCAGAAGTTATCAGCCGCTGAAGGTAATCTTGATAAGGAATTAGCCTTGACAGCTGTAGCTGAGGGAGACGCCACTAGTACTATGTTTACCTATTTGGCTTCTTCTATGGGCTTAAATAAGTACACTGTCCAGAAATATATAATTACTTCTCCTCAGTTAGTTGAAAAGGCTGTGAATCAATTTCCTCAGCTGGAAAAAGCTCCGCTGATTGTGAAAGCGGTAACGCTTATGCCTTATATGAACGGCCTCGATTTTTGTCAAGTTTTAGCTGAACAGCAGGGAAGTTCCAGTATAAATGGCGCTTTGGTTGATCCTCCTGTATCGACTGAACATATACTCCATCCTTTTAAGCATATAAAGAAAGTGGACTTGCCTAAAACTGTAGATTTCAGCGCTTTACCCAGTAATTTCGGCAATTATGTAAGCTTAGGCGATGACACTGCCGGTGAGTACATTATCCGTACTTGGATCGAAAATTTTAATAAAGCCAAGGCTGCAGCTGTAGCTCGAGGTTGGGGTGGTGATACTTGGCGTGTTTACAGACTGTCTCGCTCAATTGGCAGTGCAAATGAGCTTAGTCAATATGCCGACGGTGAGTTGCCTAGGACTTACAGTGTTGAAAATGGAGCAGATAAAGCTAATCATAGCCAAATTAACGCGTCAGTCTCTAAATTATCAAGCAAACAAGCTTCGGAAAAAACTTCACACTTATATGGCAGTTTTAATGACAGCTTTGTTATTTGGGCTTCAATTTGGGATAGTGAAGGTGATGCTAAAGAATTTGCTGACGCTGTGAAGAATATATCAGATGTAAAGTCGGAAATTCATGCTCACGATCGCAGCGTAATTGTTCTGCTTAATGTTCCTGAGAGCCAAATCAATGCGGTTAGAAAGGCAATCTCCAAGCCTAGTATTATGGTGCGTGGTTGAAATTGACGTCTGACTAGTATCAGCTTTTGAGTTTAGACAGACTATAAGTTACAGGAAATCACATTGTTTTTTTAGAAAGATAACGGGATTTTTGCCTATTTGGCAGCTGCCGTTTGGGGTGTAGTGTTATGCATATACAAATTTTGCTGCGTATTTGTGGCGATAGCGGTCGGCGTTTTATGGGGCCAGGGCCTTATGCTTTGCTGCGAGGTGTTGAAAAATATGGTTCTATACGTAAATCAGCTATCAATTTGAATATGTCTTATGCTAAGGCTCACCGTATTCTAACTTCTTTAGAAAAAGAATTAGGCATAAAGCTCATGAACAGGTATATTGGCGGTTATGAGCATGGCGGAGCTGAGCTAACTAAGGAAGCCAGTTTGCTTTTGGACCATTATGATAGTATGTTAAAGAAGCTTCAGGAGGCCGCTAAGGAACCTTGGCAAGAGTTCTTACAGGCAGCAGATCGCATCAAACATGAACAGGAGCTCAGCTCTGCCGCATCGCAAGAACATGAGGAACTTGACAGTTAAAGAACTGACATTTACAGCTATGCTAACTTGCTGCAACTCTGTTTCAGAGTTAGTGATTGGCACGCTGCTTCATCTCATCAACTTTTCTATGAAAGGATCTGTGTTAGTTGGCCTTAACGTTATGGTCTACACCGTTCTTTTCAGTCGGATACCGCGTTTTGGTATTGTCACTTTGTGCGGTTTAGGTACAGCATTAGTTAATTTTCTAATTACAGGCGGGTTCAAATTCTTTGCCCTTTACTGTATTGTCATTGAAGCTTTAGTTGTTGATATTATTTTTTCTGTTTTTAAGCTTAGCAAATCTAGTATTATAGCTTCATGCGTAGCTGCAGGTCTTACCGCCTGTCTTTGCGGCTTCGTCAACGCTTTTTTATTTTTAGGTATTGATCCTGGAATAGCATTGCAGCGTTTGTCTCAAAGTACGTTGACCTTGGGTCAGCCTTTAGCAGTTATAGTAGGTTTTATTGTTCTGGGACGAATTTTAGCTGGTGTAGTTTTGGGCTTAGTAGCCTGGAGACTAGTGCGTCTGATTAGTCCTGAAAGAGACTATATCGGTAGTACCACCGCCATAAAATCAAGCCCAAAATTACATATATCTGAGACAGTAATACATAAAGAAAGTTGATGATAGTGAAAATGGACCAACTTAAAAGTTTTCTTTTTACTTTGGGATTAATGGCATTAATGCAGATTAGTTGTGCAGCAGAACCGATAACTGCGGTTGAACTTCCTGCTCCAGAACAGAGCGGAGGCCGTCCTATTATGGACGTTTTTAAAGATCGACACACAGAGCGCCGTTTTGCTATTAACAAAGAGGTTCCCGAGCAGATTCTCAGCAATTTGCTTTGGGCTTCTTGGGGTATAAATAGGAGTGATGGTAAGCGTACCGCTCCTACAGCTAGAAATAGTAGGAATATAGATATTTATGTGGCTAAGGCTGACGGCCTTTGGCGTTACGATGCTGCTGCTAATAAGCTTATACTGTTTAAAAGCGGCGATGCTCGCCGGGGCCGATTTAAGAGTGCTCCTTTTTCGTTTTATTATGTTGCTCCAGTTGCCCCTGATCCCCATTTCTCTTATATGCATGCTGGTTCATTGTATCAAAATGCCGGTCTTTACTGCGCTTCTTGCGGTTTAGGAAATGTGGTAGTTGGCGATCCCTCTACTCTTGAGTCTATTAATCGTGATTACAAGTTTGATAAAGGTTATGAAGTTTTGGTTATTCAGTCTTTCGGATGGCCCAGTACTGAGAAAACGAATAATTCGGCTCAGAATAAAATGTCTAAATAGAAGAGCAAGCTGACAAGCGTGTTTCTGGATATGAAAGGTAAAGGCTTAAAGTTAAAGGAAACAAGCCGTTCAACTAGCTGCTTTTTTTCAGCTATATGCGCTTAGTAATAAGGAGAGTTCTTAAAGAAGTATGTCCGACACCTTGTTTATTGTAGATACTATGTACCAGATATTTAAAAATTTTTATGCTTTGGGTGGCGCCCGAGGTTTAAGAAGTGCGCAGGGTGTACCTACTTCGGCTGTCTATGGTTTAGCTAAAACTTTGCGCAGTTGGCGTACTAAATTAGGCATGGATTACTGTATTTGTGCTTTTGAAAGTTCTGTGCCAGTTTTTCGCCGGGAAATTTCTCCTTTATATAAGGCGAACCGTCCGCCGTTAGATCCCGATTTAAAGGTACAAATTCCTCTGGCTATGGATATGTGTCGCCATTTGGGATATAAGGTTATTTATGCTGATGGTTATGAGGCTGACGATATAATCGGAACTTTATCGGCGTCTGCTTTAAAAAAAGGCTGGAAAGTGCGCGTTCTCTCTAAAGACAAAGATTTTGCCCAGTTGCTCGCTCTAGATGGGGACATTGCCATAATGCTTCCAGCAGAGGGCAAAAGTGACGAGCATTATGTTGATAAAAGCAACTGTCAGGATAATTATTGTGGAGTACCGGCTGAACTTATAGTCGATTGGTTGGCTTTAATGGGAGACGCTTCTGATAATATTATAGGTGTGAAAGGTATAGGCGAGAAAACTGGTGCTAAGCTCATCAATAAATTCGGAAGTTTGGAAAATATTATAGAACGAGCCGATCTTTGCGGACGTTTTGCCGTGGCTATAAAAGAAGCTCAGGATCGTTTAAAAATGAATAAAGTTTTGGCTTCTATACGCCAGGATGCTCCTTTGCCTGTACATATGAACAGTTTGGAGGAGTTTAAAATTCAGAATCCAGGAGCTGCTGCCGAGTCTTTTTGTCAAAATTTAGGTATCAAGTTTGCTTCTTTAATTTGAGCTGTTGTTAATCTTGATGATAAATGTGCTTCCAAAATTTTGACTAAGCTTAATAGGTACAAACTTTAGAATATATTGGCGACAATAATGAGGCCCGAGGGCTTAGGCAGCCAGTTCAGCTGCTTAAGCCCTCGGGCTTAGTCAATTCTTACACTTGACTATTTTTTCATCTCCGGAAGCGCAGCAATTTCCTGCATCAGATAAATAGAAGCAGCTATGCCAGCGTGGAAATTTTCTAAAGAAAGATGCTCGTTAGGAGCATGAATCTGCTCATCTTCCAAACCTACGCCTAAGAGTACAGCTGGGATGTTGAGTACTTTGGTAAAAGTAGAAACAATGGGGATGGAACCGCCTTCGCGAACTTTTACCGGGACTGTATTCCAGGCTTTCTGAGCTGCAATATTAGCTGCGCGTAAAACGGGATCGTCAGGAGAAGTCATCCAAGCTGGGCCGCCGTGATCAAATTTAACGCTTACGGTAACAGCCGGGGAGGCTAAACGCCTTATTTCAGCTTCTAAGAGTTGAGCAATCTCTTTGTCGTCTTGATCGGGAACCAAACGGCAGGAAATTTTGGCGTAAGCTCTGGAAGGAATGACCGTTTTGGCACCTTCGCCAGTAAAACCACCCCAAATTCCATTTACATCGAGGGTGGGACGAGCCCAGCGCCGCTCAATGCAGCTGTATCCCTCTTCGCCGCAGAGCTCCGGAGAACCGACCATCTGACGATACTCTTCTTCGTCAAAATCGAGACCTTCCCATTCTTTACGTTCCTCCTCAGAGAGAGGGCGCACCTTATCGTAGAAGTGGGGGATGGTAATGCGGTACTTGTCATCTTTGAGAGCAGCAATAATGCGGCAGAGTTCATTAATGGGGTTAGGTACAGCTCCTCCGAACATACCTGAGTGCATATCGCCATCGCCGCCCTTAATTTCCACTTCAAGATAAGTTAGGCCGCGCAAGCCGTAAAGCAGGGAGGGACGGCCTGGAGCGTACATAGTGGTGTCAGAAATAACTAAAACATCGGCTTTTAATAAGTCGGCGTGGCTGACAATCCAGTTATCAAGGTTAGGACTGCCGCACTCTTCTTCGCCTTCGATACAGAACTTCAAGTTTACCGGCAGGGCCTTAAGGTCATTGAGAGTTTTAGCCGCTTTAATATGTACTAAAAATTGGCCTTTGTCGTCTGAAGTGCCTCGGGCATAAATTTTTCCATCACGTATTGAAGGCTCAAAAGGAGGGGTTTCCCACTCTTCAATGGGATCTTCAGGCTGCACATCGTAGTGGCCGTAAACTAAAATGGTGGGACGATCAGCTTTTTGTTCAGATTCGGCATAAACTATAGGATGGCCCGGTGTAGGCATAATTTCTGCTTTGCTGATACCAGCTTCATTGAGCTGGCGCACAACTTCTTGAGCGCATTTCAGCATATCCTGTTTGTGCTTTTCATCGGTGCTGACACTGGGAATGCGCAGAATAGATTTGAGATCTTCCTCAAATTTGGCGGCATTCTCTTTTAAATAAGTGGTAATTTCCGTCATTAACATCCTCCTGTTTGAGCTTTTGAAAGAGCCAAACTCACTGTAAAACCAATGTGAAATACCCCGCGTAAACGGGCAGCCATATTGCACCCTAAAGTGTATTTCGACAAATAAGCTTTGTTACTTACCTAATTTTCGTATCAAGCTGAAAATTTGCATCTGCAAGGCAGTACAGCTTGAAAAATAAAAAAACGAGTTCCGGGAGTCAAACCCGAAACCCGCTTAACGTAGGGGATTGCTATTCTACAGTGGCGGAGTGACTGGGATTCGAACCCAGGTGGGCCTTTTGGACCCTCACGCTTAGCAGGCGTGCGCCTTTAACCTCTCGGCCATCGCTCCGTGGAACGCAGTGATTATACTAATAACTCTATAAAAAGGCAAGAGGTATTTAGCAAAAATAATATAAATTTTTTGGGTATGTAAGTTTATAGCTTGTTATACAGGAAGCTTTTTGTGTTTTTAAGCTTTGTATTATCGTAACCATCTATGCTGTAAGGTAGATTAAAGCTGCCCTATGAGAGGATAGTTGTTTTCTAAAAGTTATTCCGATGCAGCTTTTTTGTATTATACTGTAAAAGGGAACGTTTATATTAGTTTATAAAGAAACTGCTGGAAATGAGCAGATAAGAGATGTTTTTTTATGTTTAACAATCCGAACGGTTCACTGAAGCGGGCTTTTGATTTTTTCGCTTCGCTATTTTTGTTAGTTATACTCAGTCCTATTTTAGCAGCCTGTGCAGTTGCCGTACTTATTGATAACGGTTGGCCTATTTTTTATGTGCAGGAGCGCGTAGGCAGGCGTGGCCGCAAGTTTCCTTTTTTTAAATTTCGCACTATGATTCGCAACGCAGAGCGGTTGGGCAGCGGCTATGAAATATCAAAGAATGATTCGAGAATAACCAAGACTGGGGCTTTTTTGCGCCGTTGGTCACTAGACGAACTGCCTCAGCTTTTCAACGTACTGCGCGGTGAAATGAGTTTAGTCGGTCCGCGTCCTACTTTAGCTTATCAGGTAGAAGCCTACAGCCCCCACCAGCGCCGCCGTTTAGAAGTTTTGCCTGGTTTAACTGGACTAGCTCAGGTAAGCGGACGCAACAGTATTACCTGGCCGGAGCGTATAGAATTAGATATATATTATATAAACAATTATTCTTTCTGGCTTGATTGTCAAATTTTGTGGCGCACTGTAGGCGTGCTTTATCGCGGGGATGAAATTTACGGTTATGGTTGGCTGCCTAAAGCTGGGCAGGTATCTGTTGATTCAGCCACAGGCGACGAGCATAAACAGTAAAGTGCATGTAGATTGTCGGTATATTTTATCAGTGTGGAATAAAAAATAAAAAAATAAAGAGGTAAGGTTATGGAAAAGCGCACACCAGCTATTTTAGGCGGTTCACCATTATTTGATCCAGCTATTCCCTTTACTCAGCCTACTACGCCAGCCTGGGAAGAAGTTGCTCCTTCTTTAGAAAAGATGTATCGCAGTGGCTGGTTAACTAAGGGGCCTTATTTGCGCCTTTTTGAACAAAAAATGGCCGATTTGCTTGGCGTAAAATATGCCATAGGTGTTTCTTCCTGCACTAGCGGTCTTATTTTAGGACTGCAGGCTTTGCAGCTTAATAAGGATAAGGGCGAAATTATCGTACCTTCATTTTCTTTTATGGCCACTTTCCACGCTATTTGGTGGAACGGTTTTAAACCCGTGTTTGTGGACTGTGAACCCGATACGTTTACGGTCGATGTTGAGCAAATGCGCCGCGCCATTACTCCGCGTACCGCTGCTTTAGCAGCAGTAAGCGTTTTTGGCAATCCTCTAGATTTTGCAGCTGTAGAACGTTTGGGAGAAGAATACGGTTTGCCCGTATTTTATGATTCTGCTCACGGCTTAGGCACCATATATGAGGGCCATCCATTAGGTGGTCGAGGTAGCTTTGAATCATTTTCTCTTTCACCCACCAAGTTGCTCACTGGAGGTGAGGGCGGTTTAGTCACTACTAATAGTGAAAAAATTGCCAATCATATTATTGCTGGAAGAGATTATGGCAACCCAGGCAGCTATGAGTGTCCTTATATCGGTATGAATGCTCGCATGAGTGAAGCTAATGCTATTATTGCCGCTAAAGGAGCTGACTATTTAGAAAATTACGCTCTGCACCGCAATAAAGCGGCTGAGGCTTATAAGCAAGGACTACAAGATTTGCCCGGTCTTTCTTTCCAAACTATCCGCGCTCACTCGCGCTCTTCTTACAAAGATTTTGCTGTTGTCGTCAGTTCTGAATTCGGTATGAGTCGTGACACCCTCAGTAAAGCACTTACCATGGAAGGCGTGCCTAACCGAGCCTATTTTAATCCGGCAGGTCACAAGTTATCTTGCTATAACGACGGACGGTTACAGCTGCCTATTACTGAGAAAATTAGCGACAGTATTATCTGCCTCCCTATCTCCTCTCATATGGATCTGCAGCTAATCTCTAAAATTTGCCAACTTATTCATGAGCTGCACGACTGCCGCGCTCAGTTGTCCTAAGGAGGTCAGATTTTGACTTTTCGCCATAAACTAACTTTAGCGCTCCTAGACATTGTCTTAGTTTTTTTAGGCCTGATTTTAGCTTTAGGATTGCGTCTGGATTTTGACTTAGCAGCTATGGAGCGCTTTATGCAGCTCAGCAATATTTCCCTGTACGTGGGAGTTTCTATGCTAGCTGTGGTTAGTTTTTCTTTTTTTGGTCTTTACGACAAAGTTTGGCGCTATGCCGGTGTGCATGAACTTCTGTCCACATTTTACGCCGTATTTTTAACGGCTTCAGTTTGGGAAGTATGTGTTTTATTGGCTGGAGGGACTGTATTTCCGCGTACCAGCACAGCTATAGCGGCTTTACTTTGGCTGTCTGCCTGCGGAGGAACTCGTCTTATTTTGCGTTTAATGAGCGTCAAAAAAGGGCTTAATGGTACTGAGCAGCGTCGGGCTTTAGTTGTAGGGGTCGATGATGGCGGTGAGGTCATTATCAGGGAATTGGAAAGAGAAAATTCCGGTTTTAGTTGTATAGGTTTAGTTGATAACGATCTTCATAAACGGAGGCTGCGCATTCACGGTGTCCCTGTTTTGGGCACTGTTGATAACTTAGCCGATTTGATAAAACAGTTTGATATAAGCTTTGTTATTATGTCAGGCCGGTCTCCGTCTTTAGTGAGAGCTGTAGTGCAAGCTTGTGCTAAGACTCCTCAAGTCCGTATGCGTGTAGTTCCTAGTGTAGCTGATTTGCTAGAGGGTAACGTTAAAGTCAACAGTTTGCGTGAAGTACAAATTGAAGATTTGCTCGATCGCGATCCCGTAGATGGCGATTTATCTGAAGTGAGCAGTTATATAAGAGGTCAGCGTGTTTTAGTAACTGGGGCCGGAGGTTCAATTGGATCAGAAATTTGTCGTCAAGTTGTCAAACTGGGAGCTGCTCAAGTAATTATGATGGGGCGGGGGGAAAACAGCATTCATGAAATTGGTATTGAGTTGCGCAATGCTCCTGTAGTGCAGTTTATAGGTAATTTGCGCGACAAAGCCAGAATGACTAAACTTTTTGAGCGTTTTAAACCTCAAGTGGTCTTCCATACTGCTGCTCATAAGCATGTACCTTTAATGGAATTGAGTCCTGCTGAAGCCGTAGCTAACAATGTTTTTGGCACGTTAACTCTGCTCGAATTAGCTCAGCAGTATGGCGTGCAAAAGTTGATATCTATCTCTACTGATAAAGCCGTTAATCCTACTTCCGTTATGGGAGCTACTAAGCGTTTAGCGGAGCTAATTTTGGCTTCCAGACGAATCCCTGGGTTTGCGGCCGTGCGTTTTGGCAATGTTTTGGGTTCTAGGGGAAGCGTTATCCCCACTTTTAAAAAGCAAATAGCTAAAGGCGGTCCAGTTACGGTTACTGATGAAAACATGACTCGCTTTTTTATGACTATTCCCGAAGCTGTAGGGTTAGTGCTGCAGGCTGGAGCTTTGGCTCAGGGTGGGGAAATTTATGTTCTGGATATGGGTAAGCCGGTAAAAATTATCGATTTAGCCAGAAATTTAATTCGCCTTTCCGGTTTTGAACCTGATATAGATATACCTATAAAAATAGTTGGTTTACGCCCCGGAGAGAAGCTTTACGAAGAACTTACTAACAGCGGCGAAGACACCGAACCTACCAAGTTGGCTAAAATAACTAAGGTAACTACTGAAGCCCCTCCTAAGGATTGGCCGGGTGAAAAGTTAGCAGAGCTTCGCCAGGTAGCCAATGAAGCTGACGACGAATCAGCGCTCCGTTTGCTTGTCGAGTTAGTGCCCCATTTTACCAGTGAACAACTTAATAAAATGTAAAAGTATATATAAAGTTTAATAGTTTTCAGCCGGTGGGCCTCCAACTGTTTTTATCCGGATAAATTGCAAGTTAGGAGGCCGCAATTGGCTGTTTATAAAAAAATGTTGTGTGTTCAGCTAGCTGATGAGGCTACTTTGGCTCAGCAGTTGTATTTTCGCCTTTTCCTTCATCTTCCCATACTAAAGGAATTTTCAGCGTAAAAACAGAGCCTACTTTATCTTTGGATATTAGTTCTAAGCGGGCTCTGAGCATGTGGGAATAGTGACGGACTAGGGCTAAACCTAATCCTGTACCTCCGTAACTACGAGAAATGGAATCATCAGCTTGAGTAAATTCTTCAAAAATTTTGGAGAATTTCTCTTCATTCATACCCATACCCGTATCTTGAACGCTAAAAATAACGACCAGACTATCATCTTTAAATGGGGCTTCGACAACCGTATAACCGGGGCTGTCTAAATAAGGAACTTGATAAAATTCGTTTTGGGCTTTTTGTCCGCTCCAGATTTCAATAGAGAGCTTAATGAGGCCGTTTTTAGTAAATTTGACGGCATTGCCTAGTAAATTAATTAAAATTTGGCGCAGTTTGGCGTGATCGGTATTGAGAGTAAGGGATTGATTGGGACACTCTAGCTCAAACTTGTTATTGTTAACTTGGTAAAGAGAATTAGTTGAAGCCCTGATTTCAGTAATAATTTCACTCAAAGGGAATTTTTCAATAAATAGGCTAACTTTGCCAGATTCTAAACGGGAAATATTCAGAATATCATTGATGTTAGAGAGTAAATTCAGCCCAGCTATATGGATATTTTGCAAATCTTTAACTGCTTGACTGTCGTGCCGTTCAGAAGCGTCATCGATAAGCATTTCACTGTAACCGATTATCGCGTTTAGGGGAGTGCGCAGCTCATGGCTCATGTTGGCTAAAAAGCTGCTTTTGATACGACTTGCTTCCATAGCTTGATCGCGAGCCGTTTTCAAATCTGTCATAGTTTTTTCGATGCGTCCGGCCATAGCATCGAAGGCTGCAGCTAAACGACCTATTTCGTCTCGTCGGTTAATATGGCACCTGGTAGTATGATCTCCCCCAGCAATTTCGCTGGCTGCCTGGCTGAGTTTGATAATGGGATTGACTAGACCGTTAGCTGTAAAGAAAGCCAACACCATAAACACAGCGCCTATAGATACTGTAATGAGAATTGAAATTAATAGAGAACGGCGCAGAGAGTGAAAAAGCTCTGATTCTGTAAATTCTGAAAGAACGAACCAATTTATCTGATTGCAAGCGCTCCAAGCTCCAATAACCCGATGGCCGAAAATGTCGTTGTACGTGTCTTTGACCGCATTTTCCATTAAATAGTCAGTAGGAAAATTAGGGTGAAGTTTGTTGTGGGTATCATGGTAAGTTAGATACTCAATTAAAGGTTGAGTAGGATTGCCTTCTAAAGTTTTTAAGTAAAAAGTTTGCGATTTAGCTTGGTTATAGTCTTCTGAAGTATCTGTGCTGGGAGAAAGAGCTTCCATGGCTTTGGAGCTTACATTGGAAGGCATAGAAATAATTTGTCCGTGATCATCAACTACATAAAAATTTCCGTGCGATGAAAGTGAGCGTATGTTAATCGGGTAGAGGCGGAAAGTGAGAATCGCCATAGGCATACGCCGGTTGTTTGGATCAAGCCCCTCAGCGTAATAATTGTCGTTAGGTTCATCATAAACTAAAATTGAAAGGTAGCTAGCAGAACAGCGATTGTCGTAAATTTTGTCATGATCGGAATGATGTGATGACTCAGTGTTGATTATAGAACGCTGAGAGAGAACTACCTCGCCCTGATTTAATTTGCTGAGTACATCTTGACTGTTTTTCATCATTTCTGCGGGCAGCCAGGGCAGACCGATATGTTTGCTGTTAGTGCTAAAATAAATGCTGCCGCCTGTATAAAAAGACTGCAGATGCTGACCCTCAGGTTTATTTTTTAGTTCAGAATACTGAATATTGTCATTGTTGTATCTTATATCGCTGCCTAAAGATGATAAATATATTTCGGAAACTTGCGGCATCGATTTATTCATAATTTCAGCTTTTTCACTGAACTGTTTATAGAGCTTTTTTTCTTTTTCGGGGTTATTTTCGACTTTGTTGTATAAAACGACAAAATCTCTGACTATTTTAGTCTCAGAAATTGCTCGTATAGCACCTTTTTGGCGAATTATCCAAGAGTCTATATCCTGACATATATGTTTAGAAGAGGATAGCAGATAAGCCGTTTGGGAATCATATATGCTGGTTACTTCCCGATTACAAAAATATGTGCCTGCCACTATTAAAGGCAAAAATATGGCAGCCAAAGTCATAAGCATCAGGCGCGTGCGCAGAGAAATGTCGTTTAACATGTTATTCCTTACTTCCGACCATATCGGTAAATTCTAGCTTAAACAAAAAAACTTCGTCATATAGAAAATAGGTATATAAGTTTCATTATAGAAAATATTATATCATGGCTAATGAAGTTATATTGGTTGTTGACGATGAAGAATTCAACCGCGATATGTTGTCCCGCCGTTTGCGTCGTGAGGGATATGAAACTTTTACGGCTTCAGGCGGACGCGAAGCCATAAAACTGATCAAAACTTTAGGACGCATCGATATGGTGCTTCTCGACATAATGATGCCGGAGATGGACGGATTCCAAACCTTAGAGGAGCTTCGCGCTGTCTATTCTGATAGCCTACTTCCTGTCATTATGTTGACCGCTATAGGCGACAGTGAAAGTGTGGTCAAGGCTTTAAACATGGGGGCGAGCGATTACGTTACTAAGCCCGTCAATATGGATGTGCTCAAAGCTCGAATCCAGAGCCGTCTGGCTAAGCGTCAGTTCAGTCAAGAAGACGGTAGCCATATGCCAACTGTAGGGTCTAAGTTGGGAGCTTACTTGCTCGAACATGAAATAGGCAAAGGGGCTACTTCGGTAGTTTTTTTAGCTGAAGATACGCGTTTGATGCGCCAGGTAGCTATTAAAGTGCTGAAGCCAGAATTTTGCGAAGATGAGGAAGCTCTCGGACGCTTTGTAAGAGAAGCGAAAACGGTAGCCAGTATAGAACATCCTGGTGTGGTGGGCATATTTGAGATAGCTCATAAGCCTTGCCGTTATTTGGTGATGGAGTATTTAAAAGGTACTAATATGGCTTCTTTTGTAGGGGTTAAGCCGCTTTCTGTATCTGAAGCCGTCGATTACGCTTGGCAGATAGCTGATATCCTTACCGCAGTCCATGAAAAAGGTATTATCCATCGCGATTTGAAACCGCAGAACTTAATAGTGGATGATGAGGGGCGGGTCCATTTAATGGATTTTGGTACAGCTAAGTTAACTAATAAAGAGAGCAATTTAACTAAGGCTGGTACTATTTTAGGTACACCGCGCTATATGGCTCCTGAGCAGATCGACGGACGAATGGGACAGGTGGGGGAAGCTACCGATCTGTTTCCTTTAGGTTTAATGCTCTATGAAATGATTTCTGGTAAGCGGGCTATAGAGGGAGATAGCTTCCATTCTATATTCTATGAGTTGTTCTTCCGAGAGCCGGATAGCTTGATTAAAGTAAGGCCTGATATCCCGCTGCCTCTTGACTCTCTCTGCCGCCGCCTGCAAGCGGCTAAAGTGGCCGATCGTCCACAGACGGCAGCAGAGGTTCGTGCCGAATTGGCTCAGATAAAAACTATGCTCTAGAAAATTAATTTAGCCTAAATTAATTTAGCTGATATTGGGGCAATAGTTTGGCGTAGTACTCCATGAGTTTGCGTGCCTGTGGCGCTTCTTGAAATTCTGAAATCGCCTTAGCATAGCCTCGCTCAGCTAACTGGGTTGCGTACTCTGGTTTACTATACAATTCAAATAGGGCCTGAGCGGTAGCTTCTGGATTTTTAGGAGGTACTAGTAGTCCATTCTTTTGATGGTCAACTACGTCGATAACCCCACCTACAGCAGTGCAGACTACGGGGCGATGCATTATCATCGCCTCTAGGTTGGCTATGCCTAAACCTTCATAGTTTGAGTTTAAAGCGTAAATATCGAAGTTACCCAAATATTCTAACAAATTGTCTGCCCATCCCACCAGAATAACTTGCTTTTGTAGTTTAAGTTCATCAATAAGTTCTTCTAGCTGACGGCGGAGTCGGCCCTGTCCCACTATGACAAGGTAAACCTTGGAGGCCTCCTGTGGGGCTAACTTTTGCAAAAATATCGAAAAGGCTTTTATTAAAATGTCGTGTCCTTTGGCTTCTTCTAGACGGCCTACTGAGTCTATAATGAAAGAGTCGGACGGTATCTGTAATTTTCTGCGCAGCTCTGCAGGACTGCCGCAAGGTTGATAGCGATCCAGATCTAAGCAGCCTTCACGGACTATGGCTAATTTGTGGGCGGGGACAATACCTTCAGAGATAATTTGCTTTAAATTGGGAGTAGAAACTGTAAAGTGGAAACAGGCCAGTCTGGCTGCTATTTTTTCTAAAATTCGATATAAAAATTTGAGATAGAGGTTAGTGGCGGCATTTTCTGGCAGCTCATGAATCGTATGCAAACGCAGAGGAACCCCACAGAGGAAACCAGCTAGGCGTCCGATAAAGCCTGCTTTAGAAGTGTGAGTATGAATAATATCCGGCTTATACTGTCTAATAAACTTAATTAATTTTATTAAAGAACAGATATCTTGTAGAGGAGATATACGCCTACTTATAGGAATATTGACGACTTTGATGCCTAAACTTTCCAGCGGTTGTCGGAATTTCTGTACTGTGCAAGCTAAGGTCACCTCGTAGCCGCAGGCCACCATAGCTTCGAACTTGCGGCGAAGAAAACACTGAGCTGTCAGGTCGATAGTTGTAACTACTAAAACTTTTTTACCGGTGCCGCTTTTTTCCAGACCGGTTATATCAATGGGAGTGGATCTGTTCACACCGGCTCCTTTGTCTGAGATTTTGCTGTTATTGCCTGTGCCATTCCTCTATAGAAGCAGCTGAACGGTGACACGGATTGGGTTTTATTTCTGGATGAGGATCGGGATTGAGGCCGTACATCGCTCTTCCTTCATGGGCTTCAGGTAAATATTCAGTAATAGGCAGATCATTGGCAGCTACATAGAGAAGGCAATGGCAATATTTATAAATTTGCATTTCATCGCAGGGGCAGAGCCAGCGTCTATGTTTAATTTCCGATTTTTTATCAGCGTAAAAATTGCAAGGACAGAGGGGGCGGCCCAACTCCGCCATATTTTGGGCCAGCCCTTTGATAACGGCCTCTGTAACTCCTGGAACTGTACTAAATTGGGTGCCAGTTTTGCGTTTATAAATTTCAGTATAGCGCCGCAGGCGCTCCAAGATCTTTGAGTCGGTCATAAACTCTCCTGGAAATTTTCTATGGGCTTCGCTCCTAAAATTTTGTTGGCAGACAACTACTCCATTATATTGTCTGGCATAATTAGGATATCCTTAGCCGTTATTGAGCCGTTCCAGTCACGTCCGCCTTCAACTTTTATAATATCACCTTTTTCGATAACGCTAAATATTTCACTTACAGGTATACTTTCATCGCGCAGCCAGCCGTTTTGGGAAAAACGTTTAGTAACTTTTGTTTTCAAGCGGAGATATACCCAGTTTTGAGTAACGGTCGGATTGGCGTCTAGCTGGGCTATGCCTATACGTTCTTTTCCTTGATCTAGTTCAGTAATACGGTAAGTGCCCGAAGCTAAAATGAGTTGGGCTTGCGCTTTAGGTGATGCCGCTAGCAGAGCTGCTAACAAAATGGCAAAAAGTGTTAAGTACAATTTAAAGGAGCGTTTCATAATACTTTCCTCTTTAGTTATGCTGAATTTGCGGATAAAACTATCGGCGAGCATTCGGCGCGCCTTTATTTTATTCCCTGAAACTTTTAAGATTTTTTTTTTAGTTTAGTTTTTTATTGGGGAAAGATGAAGCTGTATAGAGAATGGTAAACGCGAGTAGCGAGTATATAGCTTTGGACTAAAGGATACTTCAGTGAACTGTTTACTAAGCTGGAAATTAAAATTGTCTGCTGTTTTTCAGCGGGAAAATTTAAAAAAGATGAATAGCAGACTGTTTATTGGGCTGCTGGTAATTTTTGTCTATTCTATTGTGGCCTCTTCTGCTTATGCAGAAGATTTTCCTAAACGGTTGTGCGAACAAGGCAACATACCTGGCGGTACAGTTCGGACAATTATGTTAAGTTCAGGTATTAAGGCCTTTATTCAGCATGTACCTCGGTCTGAAGCCGCAGGTATAAGCCTTTCAGTTAAGGCTGGATCTGAGTTAGATACTCAAGGATCGTGGGGAAGAGCTCATTTTTTGGAACATTTGTTGTTTCGTAGAACTGCTCGTTTTTCAGGAGGCAAACTGTCAGTCTCTCTTGATAGCATAGGAGCTGATCGGGGAGCTAGCACTACTGAGAACAGTTTAAATTTTTGGGAAGTTGTGCCAAACGGCTCTGCTGAATTAGCTTTACAAATAGAAGCCGATCGTCTGAGCGGTTTAGTTTTTACCCCTAGAGAATTAGAACTGGAAAGGCGCTTGCTTATCAAAGAAGTAGCTAAACTCCGTGCTAATCCTTGGCGTTTAGTGCGCCAGCATCTGCTGAGCAGTCTTTATCCTCATCTGCGTAATGGAGAACTTGTTCCTGATGGTGCTGCTTCCGATATTGCCAGTATAACTGCACAAGAATTAATTGATTTTTATAAGCGCTATTTTATACCTGGACGTACTTGTATTTATTTTATAACATCGGAACCTTTTAGTTTATCTGAAACGCGATTAGAGCGCCATTTCGGCAAAAATTTAATTAAAAATAGACAGAATTGGGAGAAACAAGCGGTTATTCTTGAGCAAAATAATAAGAACAGGAAGACATCAGAAGCGGTTGTGCCTGCTTCTTCGCAAGATTTACTCTCTAAAAAAGAAACAGATCTTTGTACCTCTAAGAGCAGGCAGGGCATGGCTGTTTTCGCTTGGCCGGCTCCTAAACTCAGTACATCCGACTATGCTGATTGGCTGGTTCTCAATATTTTGTGGGCCGATAGTTCTGAAGCTTACTTGCAAAAGGTAATTCAAGAGCACGGCCTTACTTCTAAAGTTAAGATTAATTATGACGCCGATTTTGGCGATTCTATGTATGTAATTGGAGCTCACTGCACTGCTGGTATATCTCCGCAGAAGGTGGCTGACTTGTTGGAAGAGGCCTTAAGTAATCCCGATAGCCAAAAATTTGTGGCACTTCATTTAGAAGCGGCTAAAAGGCGGGCGGTGGCTCATTTTTATAAATTGTGGCAAAATTATCAAGATAGGTTGTGCCTTTTTGAGGATCTAAATTCAGAACATCCTGAGTCTCAGCTTATTTCAGTGCCTGAAGCTATTAAAGCTGTTAATACTGACAGTGTACTTGCTCTTTGGAATCGCCTAGCGCGTAGTCATCCTCAAACTTATATTTCTGAATCAACTGAATTTTGGAAGTCGTTTTCTGCTTCTCCTGGTCCGCGCAGAGTATTTGTAAGTTCAGAAGAGGGGTCAGATAAAGTTGCTTCTGCAACTGTGCCCAAGAATGAAAATGACAATACGAATAGTCCTGTTAAACTTTTCTATCTAGATAACGGTGTAAAGGTTCAGGTTTGGATTGATAATTCTTTGCCTATTGCGTCTATGCGCGCCTTTTTAGACTGTGGCGAGATATCTCAAGATAAGTTAATCAAGGCAGCAGCTGAACTGATGGGGCGAAATAGTATAATTCAAAATGGAGAGTCTGTTTCTTTACAAGAAGTTGTGGAGCGCGAAGGTTTTACTCTGAATTTTGTTCCTCAGCAGAGAGGTATTTCTATTAACGGATGGTGTTGCAGCGATCAACTGCCTCGATTACTGAATTTGCTTGGAGCAGTTTTGAAAAATCCTCAATTCTCTACTTCAGATGTTGATAAAATTTTACAGAAGTACAACAAAGAAGATAGCGGTGCTGCAGAGAGCGGTAGATTAAAATCCTTAACAGCAATTATTAAGGCTGTAAGTGGATCTACACTGAATAATAAAGATCTTGAGATACAGAAAATTTCTGCTTCAGAGCTTCAGGAGAGTATAACAGAACTCATCCATTCAGCCTCTATTTCTCTAAATTTTTCTGGTTGTGTCAAAACCGAAGAAATTAAGAAAATCTGTCAAGAAGAGTTAGGAGAAGAGAGTGCGTTTCGAGCTGCTGAAAATGTTTACGGTACCATACGAGCAGAGCAGTCTTTAATTAGAACTAAGGGAAGTAACCTCACTGTAGAAGGAAAGTTCTCTCCGTCAGTTCTTTTAGTCGGTCAGGTGGCGCCGCCTCCAGGGCACAGAGATTATTTCGCTTATATGACCGCATTGCAAATTTTGGGGGGCAGCAGCAGTTCCCGTTTACCGTTGCGCATCGTCCACTTAGAGAAATTGGGCAGTCGCGCTTCAGTCAGCGATATGTCTACCGTTTGCGGTAGGCCTTCCTGGGTAGCCGTTTTTCAAGTTCAAGAAGATAAACAGGACAGAGCTTTAGCTATTTTGCGTCAGGAATTGCAACGTTTGCTCCATGGAACTTCTCAAACTGAGTTGGATCGCGCTCTGTCTGCTTGTAAAGGTCGGCTGCAGATTTCTTGGAGTAGTCCAGACGGCAAAGCTGAATGGTTGCGTTTACAAGGCCCAAGCGCGTCGCTGCCGGAGGAGCATTTGAGAGGTTACAGTAAAGTCAGTTTATCGGATATTAAGCGTGTAGCTTCTGTTTGGTTAAACAGCAAAAATTTAATTATCGTTCGGACTCTTAATTCAGCATCAGAACGTCCACATGGTGCTTCTAATCAAGTGGCTGTCCCCTGAGGTCAGCACCTCTGTAAAAAATTCAAATAAAAAAGTAGGCCCCCATCTCCTGCAAAAATTACGGGAGATGGGGCCTCCTTTATGTTTATTAAAAAAATACGCGCAGTCGATACTTGTTACTTAGTAGAAATAAAACTAAGCTTCAGCTTTCATCGATCTTAAATTGTGAATCAAGAACTCCATTATAGCCCTGGCCATAGGCAAAATTTTCTCTTCTAAGATGCGCACCAATGCCGATCGCATATTGTCAAGGTTATGAGCGGTCGCATACGCAATAACATTCTCGTCGGAGAGCCATTCCATGGTAGGTACAAAGTAACCAACTTCAATAAAGAAGCGATCGCTCTTGCCTGCATCTTTGGATGGACGTACACTCAGACTATGAAGACTGTCGCCATAGACGCCTGCTTTCAAAATTTGCAGCACTTCCTTTTTAACGCGATCTATTACATCGGCTTCAACAACCTTTTTGTCCGTAACTTCGGTAGGTTCTTTATCTTGATCGATACTGGCATACGGAGCGGAGAAGAGGAGTATATTACCTTTTCCGTCTTCGGAAACTTCCGTTTTTTCAAAAGCGAAAGTTTTGGAACTTTCTATATCAAGAAATCTGAGGCCGCCTAATTTGGTAGGACTGCCCTGGGCTACGTAATCACGGAATATTTGCGTTAAAACGACATTGATCTGATCGGCGATGCGGTTCAGGTTCAGATTATTTTGTGCTGACACTTTTTGTCTACCTCTTGCATGCTCTCCACAATAAAACTGAGGAATTGTAGCATATTTGCGAACTTTAGCCCGCAGACTGCGGGCCCGCTTTAGATACTGCCCGCATCTAAAAAGCGGGAGCATTTGGGGAAACACCCCATTTTTCCATAAGTTCCTAAACAATTCTGCATATCTATTTTCAGTCCTGCTTATCTATATCTGCATTTATCTGTAAAAACAGTGGGCTAAACTGCAGTCTGGATCCAATAAGGCAGATTATCAAGGATTTTTAAGAAGCTATCTTGAGAATGACGCCAATTCTATATCTTGCATACAGCGGTAAAGTCCGGCTTTACACTGCTGGCTAAGCAGTATAAAGCCGGACTTTATTTTATAAGCAGATATTTACAGTTAATTTGTCTTTTAACTTAATTGAGGACTATAGTCAGATATTAAGCAGCTGACGGAGAGTATTTTTAAGTGCCGCAGGATCGCGATCAATAGAAACTGCAGAAGTGCGCAGAGCTTTCATCGCTCCATCGACATCTTTAAGTCCATTGCCCGTAATTAAGGCTACAACTTTAGCATCGGCGGGGATTAAATTCTCTTTCCTAGCTTTAATAAGACCGGCGATAGGAGTAGCTCCAGCCGGTTCGGCGAAGACGCCTGCGTTGGCTGCCAATAGGGCCTGTCCGTTCTTTATTTCATCGTCTTCAACAACTATGAATTGTCCTCCGGACTCCCGGACGCCGCGTAGGGCTAAAGAAGCTGCTCTGGGCATTCCTACGCTTATTGAATCGGCATAAGTGTCGGCGTTGGGATCTGCTTCTACTTTTCCGCCATTAGCAAAAGCTTTGGCCAGTACTGAAGAACCTCGGGCCTGGACGCCGATGAGCTTAGGTAGTTTATCAATAAGCCCCATACGCTTAAGATCGAGGAAACCTTTACCTAAACCGCCGATGATGCAGCCGTCGCCCACAGAGACCGCCACATAATCGGGAGCTTGATAACCACAGTTTTCCCAAATTTCTAATGCTGCTGTTTTTTTGCCCTCTAAAAGGTAGGGATTAAAGCCGGTATTGCGGTTATACCATCCGAAATCTTTGGTGGCTTGCAGAGAAAGCTCGAAAGCATCGTCGTAGGTGCCTCGCACAGACAGAACGGTGGCGCCGAACATCAGCAACTGAGCGACTTTGGCTTTAGGAGCTCTTTCAGGTACAAAAATTATAGTTTTCAAGCCTAAAGAAGCGCACATACCTGAAAGAGAAGAGGCCGCATTGCCGGTGGAGGCGGCCGTAATCAAATTTAAGCCCATTTCTTGAGCTGAGGCGGCGCAAACGGCACTGGCCCGATCTTTGAGTGATCCTGTAGGATTCTGACCGTCATCTTTAAGGTAAAGATGATTAAAGCCAATGGCTTGACCTAGGCGTTCTGCACTGTAAAAGGGAGTTTGACCTACACGAAGAGGAGGCAGACTGTCAGCACTGTGTAAAGGCAAAATGGGGGCCCATTTAGCTAAGCCGGAAGCTTTATTCTGACTTAACCGTTCAGGAGTCAGCATTTGTGACGCCTGTTGGTAATCGTACAGCACTTCTAAAATTCCGTCATTACCACAATCTTCACAGGTATAACGAAAACTATTAGGACTATAACTGCGCTGGCATATGGAGCAACGCAATTCTGTTACAGGAAAAGTATTTGTCATAGTCGCCCTGAGTTCGATTTTTTATGTCGTCTACCTTGCTAAAAATGTTTAATAGTGCTCTAATATACAGGTTTATTTTCATTAAGTATGCAGGTTACAGCTTTTTCTGCTATAAAATAGGCGGAATTATGAATTTTCGTTTTTTGTCAACGATATTTGTGGTTGCTTTAAGTACAGCTTGCTTCTTTGCTCCCGATGGGGCGTCAGCTTATCCTTGTGACTCTCACGACGAGATAGTTTCGGCTTCGTCTTCTAATCCGTCAGATGAAAGTTCGGATCAAAAACCTCGCCAAGCGATAGCTGCGCTGTCAAATAAGACTGGCTCCGAATTAGAGTCTAAAAATAGTGAATCAGCTTCAAAAAATGGAGGGCGTGCATCCCAATCTGCTGTGGGTGGCAAGTGGAAGTTCGGTGGTAAAGCAGAATTGGAATTTTCTAATTCTAAATATCCCAGTATAGTAAACAACGAACGCGGTTCTGACATGCTCATGTATGAAACTGACAAGCTCATGCCTAAACTGGAGTTCAATGCCAAATATACTAATGAAAGTTTCCTTTTCTATACTAAGGCCCGCTATCGCTTCGATAAAAATAAAATTGAGCTGCAGGATTGTTACGCTCACATCCCCCTGGGAACCAAGCAAAAATTAGTACTTGGTCGCTTCAAAACGCGTTTTGGTATAGAAAGATCGCAGTCTAGTAGTAAGGTGCTCACTTGTAATCCCAGTGCTGTTAGTGAGGCTATGTACTTAGGGCGTGCTTGGGGAGCTAGTTTCGAATTTGAGAGCAAAAGGGGCGATCAGCTGATGCTTGGTCTAATGAATGAGCATAATAATCATCGCTTTACTAGTTCAGATAACGATTTATTTGCTCGTGGACGGGTACGTATTTCTGATCATGCCTATTTAGGAGCCTCCTTTTTGGCCGGACGCCACAGCTTTAGTGAAGGCCATTCTTTGCCAGTGCAGCGCTTAGGCTTTGATTATCAACTGAAAACGGATGATTTACGTATAGATTCTGAAATAATTTACGGTCATGGCTATAACGGCATTCAAGAGGTGAGTAGCCGTTCTTTAGGTTCTTATGTTGGCACAGCTTATACATTAGACAAAAATTGGGATATAGTAGGTTTTGTCGATTGGTTCGATCCCAACTTAGATTTGTGCAACGATAGTCTTTACAACGACGAAATTAACGCTGCTTTGCGTTATGTGGTTGGCGTAAATTATTATTTAGACCGCAGCAAAGATCGACGGATTATGTTTAATTACGAGTGGAAGTCTCCTACAGAAGGTCCCAAAGTTAGCTCAAACGGTATTTATATGCGTTGGAGTTATGAATTTTGACAGTTTTTTTATAGGTGAAGAGTTATATATAGTAAAATATATCGGTGCAGTTTGTCGTGCTGCAGCGTTATTTAATGTTAAGTATTAACTAAACGGAGATGGAGAAATATGAGCCATAACGATGAAAACCGGAATCTTAAGCTTACGCAGATGTGCTCCTGTGCCGGTTGTGCTGCCAAAATTAAGGCCCAAGATTTAGAAGAGCTGCTGAAGAAAGTAAATTATCCTCTAGATAGCAGAGCCCTAGCCGGACAAAGCAGCGGAGATGATGCTGTAGTTGTTAAGTTAAATGAAAATCAAGCCTTAGTTCAAACCATTGACTTTTTTACTCCTGTAGTAGATGATCCACTGCGTTTTGGCCGTATTGCTGCAGCTAATGCCCTGTCCGATGTTTACGCTATGGGTGGCGTACCATTTACAGCGATGAATGTGGCTTGTTTCCCAATGAAAACTATGGGGGTGGAAATCTTAAGTCTTATTCTTAAGGGAGGCTTGGAAAAGGTTCTTGAGGCTGGAGCGGTAATGGCTGGGGGACACACCGTTGAAGATCCTGAGCCTAAGTTCGGTTTAGCCGTTACTGGTCTGATCGATCCTAATAAAATGGTACGCAAAGATGGAGCTCGTCCCGGCGATGTTTTAATTCTCACCAAGCCACTGGGAACTGGGGTTTTGAATACCGCTCATAAATTCCGCGATATCTCTCCCGATGAGTTAGAGTGGGTTATGCAGTCTATGGAAATGCTGAATAAAAACGCCTCAGAAGCTATGGTGGCTGTAGGCGCCCAGGCTGGCACAGATGTAACTGGTTACGGTTTATTAGGTCACAGCTTGGAAATGGCTAGAAATTCAAATACAGTTTTTGAATTCCAGTCTGAAGCTATTCCCTGGTTGCCTGGAGCACAAGGAGCCTACTTAAGAGGAAATATTCCAGGAGGATCGGTTGCTAATCTTAAGTATGTCAGGCCCTATTTAGAGGTAGTAGGAACGGTAGCTGAACCGATTCTCGGTTTGATGGCCGATGCTCAAACTTCCGGTGGACTTTTAATTGCTGTTTCAGAAGAAAAAGTAGATGAACTTCTTAAACGTCTGCCAGAATTTTTCAGCGCTCCAGCTGTCATCGGTATGGTGTTGGCCAAAGAGAGTAATGACAGCACTTATTTACGTATTCGCGGTTAACGTCTGTTTTCTGATTATATCATTGGTCTTGGGGTTTTAATGGCAAGAAGCGGTTTTAAAGGAAGAGAACGAGTGTGGCAGAGCTATTCAAAAAAGCTTTGGACGCGCATTCTTAAAGATTGCAAAGCAGGGCTTATCGAAGTTCGAGCCGATTTGCACTGGTTTCACAAAATGTTTGAAGCCGATCCTGAGTTTCAAGTGGAAATTTTTGGCCGATCGTATCCTGAAGTTAAGCAAAAGCTCGCCCCTTGGGCTCCCTTTCGCATAGGTTTGCTGATTATATCATTATTCATAGGCACTTATGGCGCTTATGAATTTTGCCAAAACTTTTTTAAAAATAATTCAGTTTGTCTGATTTTAGCGGCCGCTCTTGCTGTTATGGCTGTTACTGTCTTTGTAAGTCACGTTAAATCAGTTTATGAAGATCCCAAAGATTTGCCTTTGATAGGCGTATATTTGTTAGCTTTCTTGCTGTCTTCAATTCTGTTGCAATCTTCAAAATTCTTAATAGTGGCTTTACTTTTATTCCTATGTTCGCTCGTGTTGGCCAATGTAGAGTTATGGATATTGCGCAAATGTATTATTAAATTGATCTGTTCAGATTATGAATTTTTTAAACAGAGTTCCGGACGTCCTAATGAAAGTAATGAGAGGCCACCTATATGTTTTTTAAAGTTCGCTGGTGAGGAGCAACGGCCGTTAGTTTGGGATGAACATAGCAATCCTGCTTTGCCTGAATCGATTACCAGAGTAATGAACAGTATTATTTGGGGGCCGCGCTTCGATATATTTTTATCTAAAACATCAGCTCAAGTCTTAGTTTTTATTGCTGCGGCTTTGATCGCTTTACCTAGTGAAGAATTAACCGTAGAAAAAGCTGTTATATTTGTTGTCTGTGCAGCTCTAGGATTAACGGTGTTTACTACTTATTTGTGTCCGTCTTCTTATTACGCAGAATACCGAGAACAGACGGAGAGAGAAAAAAGACGCACTTATGAGGAGCCAACGCAACTGTCCATCCATTTAACCTGGATAGTTAAAAATACTTTATGGACAGCTATTTGCATTGCTTTTTGGACTTGGCTGCTGCAGTGGATACGCGTAATGATACCTACTATTTCTTCTTAAAGCGTTGCTTTAGGTTGTTTTTTTTGCTATAATGCCCACCGTGCAGCTCTATAAGAGCGTTGCTTCCTGCCTATGTGTATGGTTGGGGAGCTCTTCCTGCCCGTATAGGAACGTGTTGTAGAGACAACAGATCGGTTTGTTCTGTGATGTTTAGCAGTTGTAAATCCTTGTCAGGATTATATTTTTTCCGTTCGTTGTGCGGGCCTGAAAGGCCGAAGGAAGGAGGTTTGCGCTGTGCGCAAATACGAAATTACTTATATCCTCACTCCCGATTTTAGTGAGGAAACTGTCGCCGCTAAGGCTGAGCAGTATCAAAATCAGGTAATCAACGAGGGCGGTCAGGTCGTCAACGTTAATAACTGGGGCAAGCGCCGCTTTGCTTACGAAGTCAATGGAAAAGCCGAAGGCTACTATGTAACTATGCGTTTCGATGCTGAGAGCGCTGTAGCTGATGAACTTCGCCGCGTTATGAAGAACAGCGACGAAGTACTGCGCTGCATGGTAGTAAACGCTCGCTGGTAGTTTTTTTAGCTAAAAAGGAATTTACAGACCGTAAAATTCACTTTCGAGTGAAGTATTTATTGTGGAGGGTATTATAAATGTCAGTACTCAACCGAGTTATCCTTATTGGTCGTCTGGTACGTGACCCGGAAGTTAGGACTACTCCTTCCGGCAAGCAAACTGCTCGTTTTACCCTCGCTGTAGATCGCCGCAGCAGAAATTCTGAGAAGAGTGCCGATTTTATTCCTATCACTACTTGGGAGTCGGTGGCTAATTTCTGCGCTAACTACCTTCGCAAAGGACGTCAGGTAGCTGTAGAAGGACGACTGCAGATAAATACTAAGGAAGAAAATGGAACTTACCGCACATTCGTTGAAGTGGTTGCCGATGATGTGCAGGCTTTAGGAAGTAAGTCCGACGTACAGCCTGCTGCTGTTGGTGGTTCCAACTCGTACTCGTCTTCCGCTGCTCCCGATCCTTTAAATGATGGATTGGATGACGACTTCGGCGGCGAGAGCGATATGGATGTTCCTTTTTAGTCAATGCTGAGATAATTTTTTCCCTTTGTGGGGTTTTGTTTAAATTCGGAGGTTCACTATGGCTCGTGGAGAGCGCCGAGGCCGCAGGCCTCGCAGGAAGGTTTGTCATTTCTGCGCTAACAAGATTGAAGAGATCGATTACAAGGAAGTCGCCACTTTGCGCAAGTATACTAGCGAGCGCGGTAAAATTTTGCCCCGCCGCATTTCCGGAACTTGTGCCCGCCATCAGCGTATGGTCACTTCCGCTGTGAAGAGAGCCCGTTATATCGCTTTGCTGCCTTACACCGTATAATCGATATAATTGCTCCTTGAAAGCGGTCTCCCTTGTTATCGTTTCCGATAAAAGTGGGAGGTCGCTTTTTTTATTAATTATGGAGGTCTATCAATGCAGGTTATATTACTTAAAGATGTACCGAAAGTCGGCAAAAAGGGAGAGTTGCACAATGTAGCCGACGGATATGGCCGCAACTTCTTAGTCGCACGAGGTTTTGCTGAAATCGCTTCTGAAGGCCGTTTGCGCGCTGCCGAAAAAGAGAAAAAAGATCGTGAAGCTCAAGCTCAAAGAGAAGAAGAGGCTGCTAAGGCTCAAGCTGAGCGACTTCAGAGCAAGCCCTTAGTTATAAAAGCTAATTGTGGAGCTCAGGATAAACTGTTCGGATCTATTACTGCCCAAGATATCGCTGAAGCTGTGGCTGCGCAGTTTAACGAAAATATTGATAAAAAAAATATAAAACTTGACGAACCCATTCGCAAGATTGGGAACTCAGTTGTAGTTATAAAGCTGCATTCTAAAGTCAAGGCTAACCTTAAGGTTACAGTAGAGAAGGCTTAGTTTAATAGATTAAGGTAGCTGTTTTTAGGCCCGCTTCATAATTGGGGCGGGTGTTTTTTTTGAAAAAAGGAAATTTCTTATGAGCTTAACTTCAATTGAAGACCGCCTGCTTCTGCCTCCTCAGAATGAAGAAGCGGAGAGAGCCTGTTTAGGGAGCTGTTTAATAGATCCGGAAGCTTTTGATAAAGTTTCTGAAATTTTGGCCGGTCCGGAAGATTTTTATCAAAGAGCTTATCAAGAAATTTACGCGGCCATGGCCTATTTAGCCGAAAACACTGGTGTGATCGATCTGATTACGGTAAGTAATTATCTGCGTGATCATGGTAAGCTAGAACACTGCGGCGGAGTCGCCCGTCTTAATGATCTGGTGGAGACTGTGCACAGTTCTGCTCATGTAACGGCGTACGCTAAAATTGTCGCTGATAATGCAATCGCTAGGCGTCTTCTGCGGGCTGGTGAGACGATCAGTCGCTTAGCTGTCGATCAAGAAATAGAAGTACCTCAGCGCGTCGATCAGGCTGAAGAAGTCGTTTTTGGAGTAGATAATGCTCATTTTCGTGGTGAGTTAGAGCCTATCTCCGACTCAATTAGCCGAACTTTTGATGAAGCTTATGAAAGATTTTTGGCTGGTGGCAGTGTCTCTGGACTTTCTTCTGGTTTTACAGAGCTCGATGAACTGACTAATGGTCTTCATCCTGCCAATTTAATTGTAGTTGGAGCTCGTCCCAGTATGGGTAAAACAGCTTTTGCTCTTTCTATTGCTGTTAATGTAGCTTTAGCTGATAAACCTGGCAAAGTAGCCATATTCTCTCTAGAAATGCCTAGAGAAGATCTTTGTATGCGCATGATGTGCTCTATTGCGAAGGTAAACGGACAGAGCTTGCGCAGTGGCAAACTCAAACAGCAGGATTGGACGTCTATGGCTGAAGCTGTTAATAAGTTGAGTAAAGCCCCTATTTTTATAGATGATAGTGGCAGTGTGACTATTTTAGATATGAAAGCTAAATTGCGCCGCTTGAAAAAGCGCAGCGGACTTGATTTAGTTATTATTGATTACTTGCAGCTTATAAGAGGCAGCGGCGCCAATAGAGTTAGTTCCGAAAGAATATTTGAAATTTCAGAAATCTCCCGACAACTAAAAGGCCTTTCTAAAGAGCTCAATGTGCCTATTATTGCGCTCTCTCAGCTGAGTCGCAATGTAGAAAGTCGTCAGGATAAGCGGCCTCTGCTTTCCGATTTGCGTGAATCTGGAGCTATTGAACAGGATGCCGATTTAGTAGCTTTTCTCTATCGGGATGAATATTACAATAAACAGAGTACGGAGCTGAATATAGCGGAAGTAATTGTGGCTAAACATCGCAACGGGCCGATAGGTACTCTTAAACTTAAATTCATGAAGCAATTTGGTGGATTCTACAATATAAACTCTCTAAATTCTGCAGATCTCAGAGCTGTCAATGCTGGAGGACAGAGCGTTTCCTTCGGTCCGGGAGGCAGTTTTACTATGTCTTTACCTAACAAAACAACTAATTCTGCAGCCGCGTCGGCTGAATTGGCCGAGGATAGTCTCAATTTAGATGATATTCCCATTTGAAAATAGCCGAGAGATAACTTAAAATGAAGTTTTACCTCTCGGCTATTTTTTATAAAGCTTAATTTAGATAGTGTTTGAGTTACGGGCGGATTATTTTGTCAGCTTTGACTAGAATTGAGGAGATAGAGGCCATATCGGAAACAGTTCCGATCATCTGCTCAGCTTGCAGGGAATAATGATCTAGGCAAGTGGAACATAGCAAAATTTTGCATCCCTTATCTTGCATAAAAGATAGCGACAGAGCAGTATCGCTGCCGCGTACAGCATTGAAAACGCCCTCAGTGTAACAGACTATGGTATCTATTTTATCCGCCTTATTCTCCATATTGTGAAGGAATTTGGCCATCATAGTTTTTCCGAACTCTAAACTATGGTTGGTGTCCTGATTAGCAATTTGGCCGATTGTGCCCAGAACAGCACTCGTTAAAAGCAAAACTGTCATTTTAAGTCAGACTCCTGTTAATTAATATACTACTTCTGTGGTATCTAAAGTGATATTAAGACGCTCCTCTATTTCAAAAAGGCGCGGCCAAGGAAGAGTTATTTCGATAAACATGCTGCGAAAAACTAATTTACGCCTTGCAATGGGCGAATAATAACTCTGTCCAGACAGTTTTTCATCCCAAAGTTGCTGAGCCCAGGGAATAGCGGCTTGGCGGGCTGCTAAACCGGCCGGGCCGGCTGCATTGATTAGAGGATTAGCCCTAATATCAATATTTTTGTATTCTTGACTCAAATTTTGGCGTATAACCGCTTGGTAAGCGTAGTCGTCGATCAGTCGGGCCACAGTAAAAGCCTGGTGAGTTTTTTCACTTTCTAGTTGGCGACTGAAGTTCCAATTATGTCCTTTTACCATAGCTATTTGCTGAGCGCATGCCTGAGCTATAGCTGTTCCTAATGAATTAGAAGGGGTATTCCAGGCTGAATAGCAAGCAAATTCCCAGATGGGGATATTGTCTATTAGGGTTTGTGCGAAAATTGGCTCAGCCCTGTTTACTAAATGGAGATCGGCTACTCCGTAAGGGCGCTTTCTTTGTCCGGAAAACTTACTGTTGATGCGTTTTAATAGATGCTCAGCCTGGGTTTTAGTTTCCTCATTTCCCTCCAAACTGGGTGGGGTAAAAGGTTGGTCGCTTGGAGTTTCGATAAATATTACTGTGCCAGTATTTTCTGTTTTTGCAGCTCCGCTCAGCTTTATGTGCAAGCGGGCTGTTTCTTCCAGGGTGAAAGATTCCAGCGGCGGCACTTTGTTTTTATCTTCCGGATTTGAATAGTCCAGCTCTAAATGGGGAGTGTAACCTGATTCCTGAGCTAGCCAGCTAGCTGTCATATTGGAAGCCAGTTCATCAGCTCCGCAGAGAATATCGACTTTATCGTTTATGCCTAGCTCTTGAACTTTGGCTTTTAACTGCGCTATTTCACTAATATGAATGCCCGTTCGGCTAGAATCATCCTGACCTATAACTAGATGGTCGATAATACCTTGATGAGTAAATATCAATAAGTTGTAAATAACTTCCAGGTTGCGATTCCTAACTTGCATGTACTCACGAAAGTATTTTTCCGGTACGTTAGTCGGTGGGGCCATTTGACCTTGGGCCGCCCAGTTGCGCAGACTGGCTTCGTAGGGAGCTTGTTCGTCAGATGTGCGTAGCGACAGACGTGGCACGATAGTTAATACTTCTAATCTCTGGCCTTTTTTGGCTAATTCAGGCAGAATATTCAAGTTGGCCAGAGCCTCAGCTACGCTGAGTTTGGCCGTGCGTGAGGCAATCAAGCCTCCGTAAGCCAGCATGTCGGCGGATATAATAGCATTGGAGCAGAGAGGCTGACTGCGAAGCCAATCTTTTATCTGTTGCGGGTTGCCTGGCTTATACGCTTTACCTAACCAATATCGCTCTGGGCTAATTAAGTGACCGCCGCCAATGCGGGCTATTTGACCAGGAAAAAGCCAGTTGCAGGGACGATCGTCCAAAGGTACATAAAGAGCTTCCCAGGTTTCGCCCGAATTTACAGCTGGCTGATTTTTTTTAGAGGATGAGGCCGTTGGGTGGGCCTTATTTGTATCTGATAGCTCAGACGCTTCATTTTGTGCTGGTACGTACACTGAAGTTGGAATAGCACTAGTTTGTGGGGGCTGAGGTATTTCAGCTGATGCTGCCGAGCAAAGAAAAATAATGGTAGTAAGGAGGCAAAAAATCGGTCTTTTGAACATGTGTTAGACTTTTCTTTAGTCTATGTCTACCTCCTTCGCTATTTAAAGGTAGTCTCTTAGGCGGGAAAGCGGTAATATAGCTTGTACATTTCCCTAGCCGAGTAACTGTTTTGCTCAGAGGTGTCTATAAATGAATAAAATTAAAATTTCCTTATTTTTGCTGCTAGTTGTTTGGGCAGTTTCACTTTTGCTTCTACCCATTCCCTTGCATGCCCAGGGACTAACTGCGCCCCGTTTATTAATATCGTGCTTTTTAGGCGATTCTATGAGCGTAGTTGATGCTAGAACTGTACGCGTTAAAGGAACTTTTTCCATAGGCAGTAATCCGGAGCGCATGTCAGTTTCTCCAGATAACCGTTATATAGCTGTGGCTCAGCCTAAAAATAGCTGTATATCTGTGATAGAGAGCAGTAATATGCGCTTCGGCAATACTTATACCGATGAAAATATCAAAGCGCCTGTCGATGTTTGTTTTTCTACTGATGGAGCCAGGCTCTATGTGCTCGAATCTTCGACTTGCTCTTTGGTAGAGCTGCACGTACCCTCTTTTAAGGTTGTGCGCACTCTTTCTTTAAATGCTTTGGCGCCCAGTTTAATGCGTATTTCTAAAAATGGCGCCAAAATGTTTATATCTCATGAAAATACTGGAATAATTACGGTTGTCGATCTCTTTAATTGGTCAATCTTTAAGCAAGTGGGAGTAGGGCCTACTGCTGGCGGCTTAGACTTGTCTAAGGACAACGGACGTTTAATTGTAGCCTTGCCTTCAGAGAGCAAAGTCGGTATTTACAAAACTACCGACATGCGTCTGCTCAGCAAAGTTCCAGTGGGATCTGGAGCTAGTATAGTTGGAGTCTCCTCTGAAGATCAGGTGGTGGTCATTAACTCTATATCTAACGATGTGTCTATATTCCCTCTAGATCGTCCTTCTATGCGTTTTCGTACTGCAGTAGGCGTAGGCCCTCGCGATCTTTGTTTTGCTCCAGATGGTTCTATGTGCTATATAGCTAACTTTAATACTAATGACCTTTCAGTTATAGACATGAAAAGTGGTCATCAGTTGGGCCGCTTGGCTATAGGCCAAGGGCCGCGCAGCATTGTTTGGGTTTATTAGTTTTTTTATTCCTATTGTTCAGCTGAGCAAAAAAGGATGACTCTAGGCCGAGGCGAAAGGCAAAGACCGATTTGCAAAGGGCGGCAGCGCCTCATATCGTCTCAGATTTTTTTCTTTATTTTAAGGAGTATTTTCCATGCAATACGATCCGGCTAGTTTTGAACAAAAATGGCGTGATATTTGGGAATCTAAAAAGTTGCACCACGCTGTTAAGAGCGACAGCCGCCCTAAGTATTATTGCCTTGATATGTTCCCTTATCCGTCTGGCGAAGGGCTCCATGTCGGTCATTGGCGCGGTTACGTTCTTTCCGATGTAATGAGCCGCTATATGACTCTGCATGGACGCCAGGTGCTCCATCCTATGGGGTGGGATGCGTTTGGTCTGCCTGCTGAAAATGCAGCTATTAAACGAAAAATTCATCCTGTTGCCCAAACGATGGCTGCTACCACGAATATGCGTAGACAGCTCAAAGATATGGGATCTATGTACGATTGGGATCGCGAAGTTAACTCTTCTCTTCCTGAATATTACAAATGGACGCAGTGGACTTTCTTAAAAGTTTATGAAGCTGGTTTAGCTTATAAAAAAGAAGCTCCCATTAACTGGTGTCCTTCTTGCGCTACCGGTTTGGCTGATGAAGAGGTAAAAGAGGGGCGCTGTGAGCGTTGTGGCACGTTGGTGACTAAAAAAGGACTGCCTCAGTGGTTTTTTGCTATAAGCAAGTACGCTCAGCGCCTTATTGACGATCTTAAAGATCTCGATTGGCCGGAAAAAGTTAAGAAAATGCAGATCGATTGGATCGGCCGCAGTGAAGGAGCTGAAGTCCATTTCGCTATTGAGGGGCATGAAGGCGAGCAGTTAACTATCTTTACTACTCGTCCCGACACTATTTACGGAGCTTCCTATATGGTTTTGGCTCCAGAACATGAGTTGGTGCGCCATATTACTACTCCCGATAGGCTGGAAAAAGTAGAGGCTTACATTACTCGTACCTGTTCGCGCACTGAGGTAGAGCGTCAGGAACAGAAAGAAAAGACTGGTGAATTTACTGGCGCTTACGCAGTCAACCCTGTAAACGGTGATAAAATTCCTATCTGGATTGCCGACTATGTGCTCATGGGCTATGGTACCGGAGCTATTATGGCTGTACCAGCTCACGATGATCGCGACTGGGAATTTGCTAAAGCGTTTAATCTGCCTATTAAACAGGTGGTTATGACTGCGGAGCAAGCTCAGGCTTTAAAATCTGCAGGAGTCGATTTCAATGATGCAGCTGCCGTAAGTGCTGCTTGGAAAGAGAAATTTGGCCATCTTCCTTACGAACAGCCTTACTGTGAGTTGGGCTTTATGATCAACTCCGAAGAATTTTCTGGTTTAACTTCTGAAGCTGGTAAAAAGGCTGTAGTAGCTAAATTTGAAAAGATGAGTTTGGGTGAGGCTGTGGTAAATTATCGTCTGCGAGACTGGTTGGTTTCGCGTCAGCGTTATTGGGGAGCCCCCATTCCCATGGTTTACTGCGACAAGTGCGGTATAGTGCCCGTTCCAGAAGAGCAGCTGCCCGTACTTCTCCCTCATGTGGAAAGTTACGAACCTTCCGGTACAGGCGCCTCTCCTTTGGCTTCTTTACCAGAGTTTGTAAATACCTCTTGCCCTAAGTGTGGCGGTCCGGCCAGACGTGATACTGACACCATTTCTCAGTGGATCTGCTCATCTTGGTATTTCTTGCGCTATCCTTCGTACGATTGTAACGAAGCTGCTTGGCGTCGTGAAGATGTCGATTTTTGGAATCCCGTAGACCTCTATGTCGGCGGTATTGAACACGCTGTGTTGCATCTACTTTACAGTCGTTTTTATACTAAAATTTTCTACGATTTAGGTCTAGTAGGATTCAAAGAGCCTTTCACTCGTTTGTTTAATCAAGGCATGATTACCCGAGTTGGCAGCTCTGGCCGTTTAGAAAAAATGAGCAAATCGAAGGGCAATGTGGTCAATCCGGATGATTTAGTCAGTAAGTACGGTACAGACGCTCTGCGCGCTTATTTGCTCTTTATTGGGCCGCCTGAACTCGACGCTGAGTGGAATGACTCGGGCATTGAGGGCGTTTATCGTTGGATTCGTCGCATCTGGACGCTTATTACGGAATGTCAAATTACCCCTGGCAAGGAAACAGATCCTGAAATATTGAGAACTTCTCACAAGTTTATCAAGAAGATTAATGAAGATCTGTCCCGTCTCCATCTTAATACTGTGGTAGCGGCTATGATGGAATGGAGCAACTTCCTGATCTCTAAAGGAGCTAAGGGACCGATTGCTCAGGAAACTTTGGAACAGTATGTTATTGTTATGTCTCCTATGGCTCCTCATGCTGCGGAAGAGCTTTGGTCCTTCTTGGGTCATGAAAAGGGTATTTTCGAAAGTCGTCCAGCCTGGCCAGAGCATTGCGACGAACATTTAGTGGAGAACGACTTTAACTTAGTAGTGCAAGTAAACGGTAAAATGCGCGATATGATCCGCGTTTCTAAAGATCTTTCCAGAGAAGAGCTAGAAGAACGCGCCAAGAACGCTTCTAAAGCAGCATCCAGTTTAACCGATAAAACTATACGTAAAGTTATCTATGTGCCTAATAAGCTCATTAATTTTGTAGTTGGTTAAGAAGGCTTTAATTACTTAGCCCTTAAAATAAGAGCGTCTGGAAGTTCTGTGACGAGCTCTCAGCCGCTCTTTTCTTTATATGTCTGGGGAGAAGAAAAACCTGCTGCAGTTATTATCTATTATGAGGAACTTGTTATGCATAAAAAATTCAGCAATAGTTTTACTGCTTTAATTTTAGGACTTTCTCTAAGCGGGTTGGCCGTCTGGGGTTGCACTCCAGTGCAAGCTCAAATTCCCGATAGTAGGGTAGAAAGTCAGTTAGTGCAGATGGCTAGAGAAGGCGATATTGAGGCTGTCTACAATTTAGCCATGTCTTATATTTACGGCGACAAGGTATACACTAACTATAAAGAGGCAGCCAAACTTTTAGAAAAAGCTATTAAAGCTGAATATTATCCGGCTTACGGAGCTTTAGCTTTTTTGTATGTTCACGGTTGGGGGGTAAGTTTCGATGGGGAGAAAGCTTTTGAACTGTGTAAACAGGGAGCTGCCCATCAAGATAGTCGTTCTATTTACGGTTTAGGAGTGTGCTACGATTACGGCATTGGTGTTCTGCCTAACTTAGCTACAGCTAGGGATTATTACCGCAAGGCAGCCTCAGCTGGATGCTATTTAGGCTGGCACGGTCTGGCTCGTTTAGAAACGGCTCAACGCTCACCTTACGCCAATGCTAAACTTTGTAAAGAATTTTCAGCTAAGGCTTTGCAAACTTGGCTAGATTCTGACAGCCTTTTTTTTCAGTCAGAAATGCGATCCGATTTAAGAAATTGTCCAGAATATATTGAACGGTGTATTGAAAAGCTCAAAAAAGGATTAGATCCTCATTCTATTACTTACTCTATAAGCGCTGCTCAGTATTTCAGCTTAGCTGAGGCATTTTATGAGAAATATTTAAATATAACTAAAAGTCCGGATGATCGTTTTAATGCTTACAATTTTGCTTCTGATGCAATTGACTTAAATTATTTGCCTGCTCAAGTTACTTTAGCCCAATTGCTGAATGATAGAAAAGATCATGAACAAGCATTTACAATCTTTAGGTATCTATCGGCGGAAGGTGATTCCCAGTCTACGTTAGCTTTAGCTAGATATGCCGAAAAATATCCCCATAAGATTAAACAGCAATTTTGGCCTAAAATTTTGCTCAATTTAAAAAAATTTGATTATCATGGGGTTTATCGTTCGCAAGCCCACTACTTGCTCTTAACCGATCCTGACAATTTGGCGGGAAGTGAAGTCTCAGCAGAAAATTACCTATCTTTGTTGCATAAAGCTGCTGATGGAGGCGATGGAGAGGCTTGTTTGGAATTAAGTGATATTTACAATACCGGAGAGGTCGCTGGTGGAAGATGGTCTGTGGAAGAGGATCAGGATAAGGCTTTTGCCTATTTAGCTGCTCCTTTAGCCAATATTTATCCTTTAGACTATTCTGATCCTCTTATCAAGTACCGTTTTGCCGCTTTAGGTGATCGCTATTTATATGGTAAAGGTACTCAAGTTAATACTAGCCAAGCTGCACTTTGTTATGAACGTTCTTTGTCATTAGGTTATAACGATCGGGCTGCTTATCGTTTAGGAAGTCTGTTATTTAAACATGAAAATCAGGAGAAAAGAGCCAGAGGACGCCGTCTTTTACGTCGCGTGGCTCAAGAAGCTAATTCTCCCTATGCTTTCGGAGCGAAACGTTTGCTTCAGTAAACGGAAGCTAATCCGAAAATATCAAATGGGCGCGGCCGCCCCTAATTTTTTAGAGACTGGCCGCGCCCATTTTTAACTTAGCGCATCACAAAGTGTAGGCTTATCTGCGCCTTGTTCTCGCTAAGGCGCGTAAAACTTCCAAGTAAATGATTACCATAGTAAGCAAGATAGAGAAAGCTAAATAATATTCATATTCCTTATTACAACCTTTTTTAACTGCACGGCGGGCTTCTTTTAAGTCACCAAGTAGTACGTATGAGAAGAAGGAGATCATTACTATACTGCTTATGGCGCCAATAACAGGATTGGCAGTTAAAATACCGACAGATTCCCAACCTAATATTCTAGCGAACATGCTGAACATGTAGCTAAAAAGTACAACCGTTAATCCTACAGAAATAAATTTTGAGCTGATAATATTATCCTTGATAATATTTTGGCGGTACATAGTTAGGCTGCCTAGAGTTAAAGCGAAAGTAAGTATTAAAGCCTGTACCCCTATGCCAGGATAGAACGATTCAAACAGCTGGGTGATGACGCCCAAACTTAAGCCTTCCATGGCGGCATATATTCGAGCTAAATTTTTAGCTTTCATGGGATTTAAGCAGATAATAATGCCGAGTATTAAATTTAGCGAGATAATTACCAGCGAGGCAATCATAACTGTTTCGTTCAGACCACAATATCCGATAATAATAGAAGATATAATACCGGCCAATATGGTAATGCCTGTCAGCTGAACAGTTTTTTCTAAAACTCCCTCGATAGTTGCCAACTGCTGATTTTCAGGAATAGTTTCTCGGTATAGAATTTCCAGTCTTTCGTCGACTAATGCAGGGTTGCAACTCATATTTATGACATTCCCTTTCTTACAGTAATTTCGTTGCTTATTTCTTTATGTAGCATAAATGGTAGTGCTATTTAAATAATTATGGCTGGTAGTTAATCGCTAGACCAATAATTATATTCATGAGTTTAATTTTGGAATAATAAATTGTCAAAGAAACCTAAACTGTCCAGAGAATTAATAAACTTACCCAGGTAGGCTTCACTAATTAAGGGCCAATTAAAATGTAGTCTGTAGAGAGCTTGCATAGTATAAGTATTGTCAGCTTTGAGCTCGCTGAGAGTGTGTCCTTTGGCTATACTTCGATAGGCGATCAGGCTGGATAAACTATCCGTATGGTTATTATTTTGGACGGTCTCTCGGAAAGCTTCAATAAACTGCTCTTGCAAGCATTGGTCAATAATTAGTCCCTGGCGGCGCATCATTTTTATTAAATCGTACATGTAAATAGTTCTATTGCTGAAAGGATGGAAGAGACAACAGCAGCGCGGAGTTTGGGACAACAGAAGTATTGCTTCAGCAGTGAAGTCTATGGGCGACAGTTCAACGCCAGCTCCCGAATCTTCGTAGCTGACGCAGCCTATAGTATGGTAGGCTCTGAGTTTATTAGCAAAGCTGTTGGCATTTACATTAATTTGAAATTCTCCGTCCTGATTGCGGGCCATTAAGTTGCCGGCCCGCATAACCTTGCCCTCTAGCCCCTTAAGTATATGCTCAAAAACGATGCGCTCGCCCCTAAATTTACTAAGCATATATTTGTTGTCCATCTGTTGGCCGAAGTAAAGCATATGCTCAGTCATAGGTTCAAACGGGCTAGGGGTACCATCTAATGAAATGCCCGCTACGCTGGAAGTAGAGATATGAATTAAACGAATGTGATTGGTCAGACAATAATTGGCAATATTCTGAGTGCCAATCACATTAACTTTATTGAGTAAGTCATCAGTATCAAAGTGGCGCACGCTAGCTGAGCAATTGAATAGCGTGTCTACAGGCAGATTGTTGAGACGATCAAAAGTTTCTTTTTCAGTAATATCTCCTTCAATAAGAGTAATACGATCATTTAGGAAATACTCTTCAAAATCTGAACTAAAGTAATAGACAAGTAGTCCCTGTAGGCGCAATTTCAAGTTTTTTTGCTTGCCTCTGCGCATAATGCAGTAGCAGTGACCTCTATAATTTTCTAAAAATGTGCGCAGAATATGTATGCCTAAGAAACCGGTGGCTCCAGTCAGAATGATGTTTCCAGGATTTAGGCGGTATTTAGGATCCCAGTTGTCTAAACTGTTTTTTTCCAGTAGTTTATTTATTTCAGTGTAATCGTAATTAGTTATGTCTTCAGGAGTCTCTATAGCTTTAGTACTACTTTGCCTATTCTTTTCGGCTGCTTCTGCCAGTTCCAGCGGTGTCGAATGCTCGAAAACATCACTGTAAGTAATAGGGAGATTGCACTTCTCAGCAGCCAGTACCACTTTGGTTGCCTTAAGAGAATCGCCACCCAGATCGAAAAAGCTGTCCTTTATGCTTACGTTTCTTTCTAGGCGGAGCACTTCACTGAATATAGCGCAAAACTGCTTCTCTGCTGGGCTGCGCGGAGCTGTATATTCTTCATTGCTGGTAAGCTGCGGATCTGGTAACAATTTTAGGTCAGTTTTACCATTGGGGTTAAGCGGCAACTTAGACAGCTGTATATAATATTTAGGAACCATATAAGGTGGAAGAAAATGGCGCAGGTAAGTTTTTAAATCTGATGGGCTGATTTGCTCATTGGCAGTAAAGTAAGCGCAGAGTACAGTTTGCTGTCCCAGTTTCTTAAGTGCGGAAGCAGCTGAATTAATGCTGGGATAATTAAGCATTAGGCTGGTAATTTCGTCAAGTTCAATGCGCAGCCCGTTTAGCTTAACTTGATTGTCCAATCGTCCTAAAATGTGCATATAGCCTTCATAATCCCACCAGGCTGCATCTCCACTTCTGTAAGCTCTCCTTCCTTTCAGATTTATAAATGATTTTTTAGTTAGATTAGGATTAGCTGCATAGCCTCGACCAACGCCTTCTCCGGAAATAACCAGCTCGCCTAAGGCTCCTAAGGGCATAATTGTGCCAAAACGGTTTAATATGTAAAATTGCATATTAGATATAGGACGGCCGATACTAGTGTCTTCGTCGTCAGTAATAAGTTTAGCACTGCAGGAAACGGTAGTTTCTGAAGGTCCATAGCAGTTGTAAATATGGAGCTTAGGGTTGAGCTCTTTTAACTTTTTATATAAATAGGAAGAAAAATTTTCTCCTCCTAGCATAATAGATTTGAGATTAGATATAGCTTGACATAAAAAAGTAGATTCTAAGCTGTTTATTAGGTATGAAGGAACGCAAGTAAACGAATCTGCTTTATGTTTAAGCATAGTTTGTCCCAAAAGATCTGGAGAATGAATCTCCTCTTCTGAGGTTAAGAGCACACAGCGTCCGGAGCAAAGTGGCACTATAAATTCTAGAACAGAGACGTCGAAAGTCAGAGCACACCAGGCTGTACACACTTGGCTATTTTTTAAGATGGCTGTATTCTGAACATTTTTAGATAGAGGGGCGGCCAAATGGGAGAAACTGTGATCTTCAATCATGACTCCTTTGGGACGTCCTGTCGATCCGGAAGTATAAATTATGTAAGCCAAATCGTTAGGAAGATGTTCTATTTCTGTTAAGTTACTATGCGCTTGGCTGTCAAAATTAAATTTATCCAATTCTACCACGCAGCCTTGCGGCCAAGCTTTCCATAAATCGGCGTGAGCTTCTTTAATTTTTTCTGTAGTTATAACCATAGGAACGCCGCATTCCTTAAAAATAGAAAGTAGGCGGTCGTCCGGCCAGGCAGATTCTAAACAGGTGAAAGCTCCTCCCGCTTTCATAACCGCTAAGCGCCCAATATAGGCGTTCACAGAACGTTCGGTCATAATCGCTATTGGCGTGTTGCGCAGGCTGCCTGTAGTTTGCTTCAGTAGAAAACGGGCTAAAGCGTTAGACCGTTTATTCAACTCATCGTAAGTTAAAGAAATGCTTCCGCTGATCACAGCCGTTTTGCTACTGTGGGCTGCAGCTGCTTGTTCAAAACGTTCAATAGTAGCACAGGGAATGAAATTTTCAGTTGTAGAGTTTATTTCATCTAGAAAAGCCTGGGCTTTTTCAGAAAGTATTTTTATTTGACTGATTTTATCTGCAGTAAAGCAGCTGTTTAAAGCTGTTAAATAAGCTTCAGCTAAACCTTCAGCTATTTTCTGGTTATACAGGGGCTCTTGCCAGGAAACGCGCAGGCGCAGACCTTGTTTATTTGTATATACCTCAAAGCCTAACACACCGTTTTCCTCATGATCTAGCTGTTTGTACTCGATCTGATGTTGATTGAATTCAAAATTGTCGAAGCTGTCACCCTGATATATTAACGATGGCAGATTCTTAAGTTTGAAGGCAGAAACAAGCTCTTCATAGGGGCAATTTATGTAGCGCAAATTAGAAGTAATCTGCTGCTGCGTTTCTTTAAAGAAGCTAATAGTATTTAGATCGGCGTTTAAATTTATTTTAATAGGGTAAGTTCGGGTAAACATGCCTACTGCCGAATTAAGATTTATATTAGGTCTAACATTGTATATGGAATTAAATATGACATATTCCTTACCGCTGAAGTTGGCTAATACATACCCAAAGACGGAGCATAGTAGCGCGTTGGGAGTGACGCCTATTTTCCGGCAGTAACTTTCGAGGCGTACAATATTTATTGTGTCTATATGCAGATTGAGACTAGAACCTTGGTTGCGTAAAGAGACTGAAGTATCAGCTCCTGGCATAGTCATGTCGTTATCTTGATCGTTGAGCAGTTTTTGGTAATAATTCAGAGCTATTTTGCGCAAGTCTGACTGCAAAGAGGCTTCTTGGTGCTCTTTAGCTGCATATTTCAAAGCCCGATAATCGTCTATATCCAGTTTTTGGCCTTGATAAGCTTGCTGCAGGCTGCTAAGAATTAGTCTAAGACTTTGACCATCCATAATGAGGTGGCTGACATCAATAAATAGATATACAAACTTTTTATTTTGCCATAAAGCAAAGCGGCTTAAATAGGCGTCTTTGGTAAAAGGCTCATCGCCGCGGAGAAAATGGAAAGGCTTAAGGTTGTAGTCTGTTCCCGCTGCAGGGGGATAATCGGCTATTTCTTTAATTTCTATGGTAAAAGGTTGTGGTTCATCTGTAAAAATAAGCGGTTCAGGATTGCCCGCAGCATTGACCATTTCCCGCAAATAAGACTTCAAAATTGGATATGTGGAAATAACCTTATTAAGAGCTTGATGCAGATGCTCAAAGTCTACTATCTCTTTGGAAAACTCTACTAAAATAGGGTTGTTGTACATGCATGAATAGGGAAACCGAATCGAATCTAAATATATGCCATGCTGCACTGCACTCAGAGGATAAGCAATAGAATTGGCAGTTATATAAGAACTGTCAGCAGAAGTAGAGTCTGCAATGGCTGCTAATTCAGCTATATTAGTGCATTTGTAAATATCAGCTGTATCTATGCTAATATGCATTTGCTCATAAATATCGGAGAGCAAATTAATTAAGCCTAGAGAATTTAAGCCTAAGTTCCAGAAATTGTCCCGTCGAGAGATAACTGAACGTTTAAGAATGCTTTTTACTATCTCTAGAAGTTTTAGTTCTGCAGGAGAAGCATTTGCGTTATCTGCAGCAGCGGCGGCTTCCAGGGCTTTTTGCTGTCCTTCAGATGTGCTATAGAAATCGTCAGTATAAAAATTTGGTTCGGGCAGAGCTTGATAGTCTATTTTGTGGTTTACATTTAAAGGTAAATTTTCTAAATGGACTAGTTGGGGTACCATGTAATAAGGCTTTTGAGCCTTAATGTAGTTAATGATAGATTGCTCATCCAGTATTTTATCTGAAGAGTAGTAAGCGGTTAAAATGGATCCCTGCGTTGTTGAAGGCCAAGCTTTTACTGCTACGTTTCGTATGCCTTTATATTTGCTTAGACAATCTTCTATTTCGGATAATTCTACACGAAAACCGCGCACTTTAACTTGTCTGTCAATTCGGCCACCAATCAAACAGCAACCATGTTCATCAAGCATAGCTTTGTCGCCGCTACGGTATAAGTACTTATAGCAGGTTTCTTCCTGGTCAGGCTTATAAAAAGGATTGGCAATCAAAGCTTTCTGCTCTTCTTTAGGACGTTTTATATAACCGAGCATAATTTGTGGTGAGGCTATATAAAGTTCCCCCCATGTGCCAGCTGGTAAAATATGTCTATTTTCATCTAAAATATAGAAGCGGGTGCCGCGATGGGGGAAGCCTATAGGTATATTGCTGTAATATTTGTCAACTTTAAAGGCGCTTACACTACAGAGAGTTTCCGTAGGACCGTAAAGGTTTACTACTGTGTAACGGCGGCAAGGCGTGAAGGAGGGCAGCTTTTCTCCTCCTGTAATCAGATAGCGCAGATGAGCGCTGTCAAAGCGGCTCAAAAACTGAAAAGCTGCCTGAGTAGTCATAAAAGTATGGGATATTTCGTTCTGTTCTAGAAAAACACTGAGTTTATGAAAGTTAAGACGAATTTCTTTGGGTATTATATACAAAGATGAACCAGTGCATATAGGAGGATAAGTTTCTAAAATGTTAGCGTCAAAACTGAAGCTGGCGTAGGCAGTAACTCGGCTTTGCGGAGTAAGTTCTACTAATTCTTTGTACACGTTTATATAAGTGTTTAAGGCGCGCCAAGGAATTTTTATCCCTTTGGGAATTCCTGTCGAGCCAGATGTATAAAGAACTGCCGCTGTATCTTCATTCTTTAGAGGTGCAAAATTTGAAGAAGGGGTTACTGGATTGGGCAGGCTTTCCAACTCATCTAAGCCCAAAATAGGACATTGACACTCTAGAGATTTATTTAGGAGATCTTTATCGCAAATAAGGAAGTCTGTTTGAGCATCGTGCATCATAAATTTCAGTCGCTCGTAGGGATAATTGGCGTCTAAAGGAACGTAGGAAGCTCCTGTTTTGAAGACGGCCAATATTAAAGCTATAGCATATGCGGACTGATCCAGCAGAATAGCTACACGCTTTCCTCGCTTTACACCGTTGTTGTGTAAATAATTAGCGACTTTTTCACTTAAATTCTCAATTTGAGAATAAGTGAGGGTCTGGTCGTTGAATATAACGGCTGGTTTGTGAGGAAAAGAAGCTACCGCTTGGCGGTAAAGAGAAAGCACTGATTCCATATTAACTATACCCACACATTCTAGACAGGTAGACTATCAATGTTATTAAAAACTTCTGCGGCCAAGTTTATAATGTATAGTGACATGCTGAAGTTTTTAATTTAGCGATTTTTTTATTATTATCGGATAGGCGTGATTTTTAAAATGGTAAATTCTAAAAATTGTAATTCAGGCCTTCAGAAGAAACGAGAAATCATTGCCTTGATGGTGTGGTTGTTTGGAGGCATAGTTCTGGTAGCTACGTTAAGCGGGCTAACTTTAATGACCGTATTATTTGCGCAGATTATAGGCTGGGGAGGGGCTCTGCTGATATCTCTGTTTTTTGCTGAGCTGCTACTTATGTTCACCTATTCTCATCCTTTGGGAGCTTACATGGAAAAGGCCGAGCTTTTGCCGCTGCTTGGTGAATTGCCGCTGAAGAACATAGGTGGAATTATTAAACAGTCCATTTATGCAATTACTGTGCTTATGGGAATTGTGCTTTTAGGTTTAACCTGTCCCGATATTATAAAATTCTGCGTACCAGCCAATCGTCTCGATTTAGTTCCATTTTACGTAATTGAGCTATTTTTGCTATATTTTATATATGCAGTCTTAACTAAGAGAGCTGTATCCCTTTTTTCTGCTTCGCATACTCTGCGTTATGAAAAAATCAGAGCTGATATTTTGTTTTGTAGTTCTCGTGGTGATGATCCGGCAAGTCGCGAGGCTTTTCAAGTGCAGAAAGAAGCGTTGGAAGAAGAATTAGAGAAGATCAAAATTCAAGTAGAAAAGGTAAAGCAAAGCAATTATTGGTTTATCTGCATATTTATTTTAGTATCTTTTGCTGCTTTTTTTCTGCATGTCTATTTATTATCAAGTTTCTATTTTACACTGCCTAGTTGTTGGGGATTAACGTGTTTTATTGTTCTATCTTTAATATATATATCGTTAAGTTTAGTTCTAGATAACAAATTCAGCTGTTCAGATAGTAGCGAGAAGAAGTTTCCAGATTAGATAAAGAAAATTATACGGCGGACGCTAAGGAGGCCTGACTTAAAGTGGGCGATAATAAAGTAAACGAACTCAGAACCGAAATAGATAAAATAAATTCAAAAATACTCAATTTGCTTAATGAAAGGGCGGGGATAGCTCTAAAGTTAGCTAAAGAAAAAGCTAAAGCTGGCATTTCCGGCTATGATCCTGTGCGCGAATCTTTAATGCTAGATGGGTTAGTTCAGCAAAACCTCGGTCCTTTCGGTGATTCTGCTGTCAGAGAAATCTTTAAGCACATCTGTCAAATAACTTTAGAGTTGATGGGTAGCAGCGAAAGGTGCAATCTCAAAGTATCACGCAGCAGTCATCCTGAAAATACAAAATTTACAATTAATGGAGCCATCTTTGGAAGTGGAGCCTTCAACGTTATAGCCGGTCCTTGTTCTATAGAGAGTGAGGAACAAGCTGAGGCTGTGGCTTCCTGTTTGGATAAATTGGGGGTGAAGTTAATGCGCGGTGGAGCTTTTAAGCCGCGTACTTCTCCCTACAGTTTCCAAGGACTGGGCATGGTCGGCCTGCAGATGCTTTTTCAAGCGGCACGTCGCCACAATCTTGCCGTGGTAAGTGAAATTACCGATGTACGCCTGCTTGATCAGGCAGCTCCATATATAGATATTATCCAAATAGGGGCCCGCAGTATGTATAACTATCCGCTGCTGCAGGAAGTAGGGCGTCTAGGCAAGCCTGTTATATTAAAACGCCATTTTGCTGCCAGTCTTGATGAATTTCTCTTAGCTGCTGAGTATATCATGCAAGGTGGTACCTCAGATATTATTTTATGTGAGCGAGGTATCAGAACTTTTGAACGCTGGGTGCGTAATACTTTAGATATTTCAGCACTGCCTTTGCTTAAACGTGAAACCCATTTGCCCATAATGGCCGATATCTCTCATGCTGCGGGCCGTCGTGATATTTTATTGCCTTTAGCTAAAGCGGTTAAAGCTGCCGGAGCTGATGCGCTGATGATTGAAGTACACAATAATCCTAAATGTGCCCGCTCAGATAGTCAGCAGCAGCTTAATTTAGATGAGTTCATTGCACTGTATCAAAATTTGCTCAAAAGTTGAGCTGGCAAATTTGAATAAGCGGAGAATATAAATATTATGGAGGAAGCTTTTTGGAAGGAAAAATGTCTAAGCATAATTATTCCTTGCTATAACGAAGAAACGCTCATTCTCGATTTGGTGATGTCCGTTTTATCGTCGTCAGTTCCTAACAAGGAAATAATTGTGGTTGATGATGGATCTAACGATAACACACCTAAAATTTTGCGTGAAGTTGTCGAATCACTAGTTTCAAAAGTTATTTATTGTTCCGAGAATAGAGGCAAAGGTGCAGCTGTCAGGCGTGGATTAGCTGAAGCTTCAGGCGATGTCGTTATTATTCAAGATGCCGATTTTGAATATTCACCAGAATTTTACAAAGCTGTTGTGCGTCCCGTCTTCGCTGGTGAAGTAGAAGCTTGCTACGGTTCCCGATTCGCTGAGCGGAGATGGATTCCCGGGGCATATGTCAGTAATATATTAGCTAATTGGTTTTTGACTAATCTTTCCAACTTTTTTACTGGCTATCATCTGACTGATATGGAAACTTGTTTTAAGGCTATTCGAAGAGATATCTTTCAATCTCTCACTTTGGAACAAGATCGCTTCGGTATAGAGCCTGAAATTACAGCAAAATTAGCTAAAAAACGGTGCCGTATCGCTGAAGTCCCTATCAGTTATGCGCCCAGATGCAAATCTTCCGGTAAAAAGATCGGTTTTCGAGACGGTCTTCAGGCGATTAGCTGTATCTTTAAGTATCGTTAAAACCGCATATTTAGGCGGCTATTATTACGGACTAAGATAGTAGCTGAGCATATGTAGTATATATTTTATACTAGGCAAGAAAGGAGGAGGCTGGTCTTAAGCGAAAGCCCAGTCTGTTTTATGGATCGTTCGACCTTTATAATAGCCGTTTTAACTGCCGCAGTGGCCGTCGAGTCCTATTTCCTTTTTAAGCCGACTGCTGATCCCGTTGTCGCTGAGTTCTCCGGCGAGGTTATTCTCCGCAGCAGCCTAGATAACGAGTTGTGTAAGCTGTTCGGTCGTGAAACTCTGCAGAATATGATCACTGATCGCCTGATAGATAAAGCTGTAGCTCAACGTAAGTGTACCGTATCTGAAGAGGAACTTGATAATTGGATCGCCGATTATAAAAAGAGGCCAGATGCTCAAGAATTGGTAGCTTCTAATCAGTTAAATGTCGATAAATTGAGAGAAAACCTGCGCCGATCCGTACCTTTATATAAGCTTGTTCTCAGCAATGTCTCTGAAGCAGAACGCAAAAAATACTTTAATCAAAGGGCTTCAGTATTTGAAGAAATGGAATTGCTCGGTATTTTGCTGGGATCGGAGGCTGAAGCTAATGAGTTAGCCGGACGGATAAATGGCGAAGATGCTTTTTCTGCTATGGCGTTAGTTCATTCTCTAGATATGCAGACTCGTGATATTGGGGGGCGATTAGGCAGAGTTACGCGGGCCGAATTGGAGGAGTCGTTTGATCCTCTGAGTGTCAAAGAACTATTCACTCAAAAAGTTGGAACTTTAAGCGTTCCGATGGCTTCTAACAGCGGAGGATGGTATTTATTCTGGATAAAAAGTCGCACAACTGATTATGAGTCTTTACGTTTGCGGGTTCTTGAAGTTATGGCGGCTGAACGATTACAGTCTTTTTTAGAACAGTTGCGCAATCAGGCCGGAGTAAAAATCCTTTTGCCTGAGTCTGATATGTCTGCTGTTCTTAATGAAAAAACGGAAGGTAAGCCGGAGAAGACTGCAGCTGAAACTGATTCAGTTTCTTCCGGATCTGAGACAGCGCAACCTAGATCGAAAGAGGAGAAAAAATAGTGAAATTCAACTTTTTGCCCAAAGAGGACAGCTTCTTCCAACAGTTTGAGCGTCAGGCTACTTTTGACAGGGATGCTGGAGCTATGCTGCTCAATCTTATGAAAGATTTCGATAATATGGGTGTTCACTTAGAGGCTCTCAATGAATTGGAGCGCCAGGGCGACCACGTTGTTCACGAAATTGCCAGGGATATTGCCAAAAGTTTTGTTACTCCTATTGACCGTGAAGATATTCACGCTTTGAGTTCTAATTTAGATGACATTCTCGATTTTATCCAATCTTCTGCCGTATGTATGGTAACTTATCAAGTAGACAAGCCTACTGAAGCGGCTTTCCGCTTGGCTGAAATTATCAAAGAAACTACAGAAGTTATGTACCAAGCTGTTGAGCGCTTGATAGCCTTAACTGACGTCAGTGATTTGCGCCAACGCATCAAAGATTTAGAGCATGAAGCTGATGCCGTAGATCAGAGTGCTGTAGCCGATTTGTTTAAAAATGAGAAAGATGCTATTGAAATTATCAAGTGGAAAGAAATTTATTCCAGTTTAGAGACGGTTACCGATAAGTGTAAAGACGTAATGGATGTTCTAGAGAGTATTGTCCTGAAATACGCTTAAATTAGGAAATGTAGTTTATAGACCTAGAACGGCCTGTACATTATTAAAAAATCCTCTGCTGAATCATATTTTACAGTCTCAGCAGAGGATTTTCTTGTTCAGACTTTTATGGAGGGGGAAATTTACCTTGTAACAAAGTAAGATCCCCTATGGGGATGAGGTTTGTCTAAGCAGAATTCCTTCCTTATTGGCAGTTAGGAAGTGGCTGCAGGCGGCTGATATCTTCAACTGAGGCCGGTTGGAGGTTAATCTGTTTTGAAAAGAATTGTCTTGGGGGCTCTTGTTTGCCTGCTCATTTCCGGCGGATGCAAAGCCGATTCTAAGGTCGGCAGTGCTTATCTAGGAGCAGAACCTGAAGTTAACTCAGCTCTTCAGGAATCTAATAATAATGCGCTCATTAGTCAATCCCAATCGGAGGTTAGAAAAACTGTGGCTAAAAATCCTCGCCAACGCCGTTACGGTCAAAGATCGACGCAGGTTACTTTCCTGCTTCTTACCATTAAAAATGCCGACACTCATGAGCAGGTCAGAGCAATTATTGACAACAATTTATGGCTAGAACATGCTGCTGAGTTAAATATTCCTACACAGTTTCCCGATTATGCCGAGTATATGGCAGCTCACGATCAGGACGCATTTGTGTTGCCTAGTCGGCTTTTTGAAAAATTTAAGGCTGGAGCTTTTGAAGAAGACAGTAAGCTGCAGATCCTTAGCGATCAAGATATATTGGATCGTTATTTCCACGAAATAGGGCGCAGTTTTGTGGCTAAAGAGTTAGATGCGCGCTCTAACAGAGCGCTGATAGGGAATTTACTGGAACGTAATTTCTTTGTCTTTATTGACTGTGAATCTGGTGCGCTTACCGTAAAACCTTAATTTTTTCTAAAAAGAAAATATATTTTTTCTAATTATTGGACTGGTCATTTGAGCTCTTAGTCGTGAATTAATAAACAATATTTTTCATATATTTTTAAAGAGGTATCCGTTATGAGTGTAGGTGCTGTAAACAATACGGTTGATAAAGTTGCAGAGCGTGTTCGTGAAGCTAAGGTTGGCTCTAATTTTGCCTCTCTTCGCCATCAACAAATTAGCTCTAAACTGGAAGGTTCTGCCGGTCATGATAATGTAAAAATTTCCGAGCGGGCCAATGCGCTCAATACCGGTTTTAAAGCTGATGCTTGCAGTCAGGAGCGTTTAGCTGAATTAGAAGAAGATATGGCAGTTGAGGCTTCCTCCTCAGAAAGTTCCTCGCCTTTCACTTTGACAGATGCCTCCGCTTATGAGCCCGGATCTGACGTCGCTGAGTTGGCTTATAAAATGCTGGGTGAACGTGATCGCGCTCAAGCTGATATTAGCGAAATTCTTGTACTTAAGGCCTCCGATAAGGATAATAAAATTAATATCTCCAGCGGCCAAGATGGCTCGATTATCGTCAATGTTGATGGTCAAGAACAGAAGTTTAGCGCTGCTGAAGCGCGCAATCTGATTATTGACGGAGGCGATGGCGATGACATAATTTATGCCGATGATAAGGTGAAGAATAACCTTTATGTCACTGGTGGATACGGCTGTGACAATATTCAGACCGCCAAGGGCAACGATATGGTGTACGACAACTACGGAGCTAATCGTATTAGCACTAAAGGCGGCAGCGATACCGTAATTGCCAATCAGCTCGATTATATGCCTAATGAACATAGTCAAACTGTCAAAGATGAACGCAGTTTTTGGCAAAAAATTGTGGATAAATTTAACGGTCAAACTTTTCAAGAGCGTACCGTCGATGGTAACATTATTGATGGCGGTGTCGGAGACGACTATATTGAGGGCGGTTTGGGCAGTGATTATATCAATGGCGGAGATGGCGGCGACGTAATTTACGGCCTAAACGGAAGCGATTACATAGAAGCTGGGCGAGGTAACGACTACGTAGACAGCGGCCGCGGTGACGACACGGTCAAGGCTGCTTATGGCGATAACATAGTTTTCGGTGGTCGTGGTGACGATAATATTACCGTGGGCAAAGGAGACAATGTTGTGGCTGGCGGTTTAGGAGCTGATGCCATTCAAGCTGGTCAAGGGCAAAATAAGATTACCGTCGACAGTGCTGACAGCGTAAAAGCTGGCTCTAAGAGTACAGTTTCTACAGTTGAATCAATAGATATCCCCGATAATATTACAATAAATGCCAACGCTTACTACACAGATGCTCCGCAGACGGGACATTTAGGCAATAGCGGTTTTGAGACTCGAATTCAGTCCGATCTCGATGCATTAGCTTCTATAGAAACTGGCCAAAAGATGCTCCAGGCCTTGGCCGCTCAAGGTCATGACGTCAATATTGTCGGTACTGATTCCGGAAATTACTGCTCTTATTGGCAGACTGGCATGCTCAATTATGATGGCAGTGCTGGCAGCGGTTCTTCCTCCACAATAGCAGTAGATCGCTCCCGAATTATGATCAGCTACGACAATTGGGGAAAACGGCCTCCTATTGTAGGTATGTATCATGAGATGGCTCATGCCTACGATGCCGGAAATGGTATATTGGATGGTCGTGTTTTCAGCTATGGCGGCAGACAGTTAGCTAGCGACAGCGGTGAGGGGGTTAAAGCTGCCGAACTTCAGGCAGTAGGACTGGGAAACGTAACTAACCAGGTGCAAATGAATCCTGATGGAGTATCGGAAAATGATTTGCGGGCTGCTTTGAACTTAGCTCAGCGCGATAGGTATTAGACTACAACTTAGAAAAAACGGGGCTATTCGTAGGAGTAACCCTGTTTTTTTCTTTTTATTTGTAAATTCTTTATTAAAAATATTATTACAAGCTTGTCTGTACAAACTAAAGTCGTGAATAGCAAAGAAAATGTCTGCCTTCGCGGATAGGAATATCGCTTTTGTAGGGCCGATATCTTCTGCGCGGCTGACCGTGCGAACGAGGTTTTTTTAGCTTATGAGTATGATTTCTGTTTATAAAAATATCGAGAAATCAGCTTCTTACACGCAGAAGCAGGAAAGTAGTTCTATAAAAAGCGGAACTTCCACGTTCGTTAGTGCCAAGAACATCGATTCAGCGTCTGCATCTGATAAAAGTACCACTACCGGAACTAGTGCTTCTTTCGGTTGCACCTTATCAGAAGATGTCAGTCTCTCTTCAGAAGCTTCTAAAATTAGCCTGAGTGCATTCAGTAAAAAGAGCGAGCCTTTTGTTATGACAGATGCTTCTGCTTATCCAGAAGGCTCCGACGTCCAGGAAATGGCGTATGCTATGGCTGGTGGAGACGACCGCAGTAAAGTCGATTTGAGCGATTATACTGTGCTTAAGGCTTCTGCTGCTGACAACCAAATCCACATTTCTAAGAGTGACAGTGGCGGTATTATTGTCAATGTTGACGGCCAGGAGCAAGAATTTACAGCGGCTGAAGCGCGTAATTTAATTATTGATGGAGGATACGGCAGCGACAATATTGTCGCTGATGACGACGTCAAATCGGCTTTATATATTGTAGGAGGCCGAGGTGACGACAGTATCACTACTGGTCAAGGCAACGATATAGTTTATGATAACTATGGAGCTAATACTATTAGTACCAACGATGGTAACGATACCGTAATCGCCAATCAGCTTGATTATAAAAATGGTACAGCCTCTAAAGAAGATACCCGCAATGTCTTCCAAAAATTGTGGGATAAAATTACTGGCAATGATGAATACGAACATGCTGTCAATGGCAATATTATCGATGGTGGCGCCGGCAGTGATTATTTAGAGGGCGGTTTTGGTGAAGATTCAATTAACGGCGGTGCAGGCAACGATGTAATATACGGTCTTGACGGCGGCGATAAGCTCGCTGGAGGAGACGGCGATGACTATATTGATGGTGGCCGCGGCAATGATTCTATTAGTGGCGGCAAGGGGACCGATAGGCTTTTCGGCGGCCGCGGCGATGATGCTATCAGTGGTGGAGAGGGCGACGACGTCATCGCCGGAGGACTAGGCAAAGATACTGTTAGCGGCGGTGCAGGCGCAAATAGTATCACTGCCGATTCCCAAGATATTGTCAGTGTCGGCAATGAAGGCAGCGTTAGTTATCTTGAGTCGGTAGATGTGCCTAAAGAAATTAGTATTCAGGGAAGTGAAGCTTATAAAGCCAGAGTTCAGTCCGATTTAGATACTTTAGCTTCTATTGCTCCCGGTCAGGCTATGTTTAACGGTATCGATAAAAACGGTCGCCAAGTGACGATTAAGAGTGTCGATGGCGGTAATGTCTGCTACTATAATGGTAAAACTGCTGTCTTGAAAGAGGACGGTACTGCTAATTCCGGTTCCGATTCTACTATTGTTTATAACCGCTCTAGAACTAACATCGGTTATAGCGCTTGGGGAGAGCGTCCCCCTATTGTGGGCATGTTCCATGAAATGGCCCATTCTTACGATGCCGGTGCCGGTATTTTAGACGAACGACTTTATAACTATGATGGTACTAGAGCTGAAAGCGGCGGCGTCAAAGCTGCTGAGTTACAGGCGGTGGGTTTAGGAGAAGTCACCAGCGAAGTACAGATGAACCCGGAGGGTATCTCTGAAAACGATTTGAGGGCGGCCTTAAATTTAGCTCGGAGAGAACGTTACTAGTGTGATAATCAATTTTATCATGCACTTAATAGTCTGATAATTGTATTGTCAGGTTATTACGTTGAGAGGCGGACATCTATTCAAGGTAGTGTCCGCCTATTTTTATGCATTAATATTTTAACATTTATATATAGTTATATATGCAACTTGAAAAATATACCTAATTTTAGTTTAAAACTATATAAATTTGCGATATTTGTGCTATAATCTCCGCAGGCATTATTGAATGCGATTTATTGGTTCGATAAAAAATTGCGCCACATAGTGTTAAGGAGCAAATGCCGGATGCGTTCTTTCTCTTATTCTCGCCCTTTAGGAAAAGAAGTTTGCAACATTTCCACAAATCTTTTCCGATTAGTAAACGCTGTTCATGAATACAAGGGTAAGCAAGACGTTGTCGATGATATCGCTCCAGCTGTACTTGCCGATCTGCCAACTAGCACTATCCTGAAAAATGTGGAGTATTTCTGCTCTAAAACTCACGGCATTGATGAACTTACTGACGATGAGCATCAGAAGCTGGAGCAGGAACTTAACGATCCTGACTATTTTATTAAAAAGTACAATCCTGCTCCTGTAGATGCGGAACTTACTGCTCAAGAGGAAAGATGGCTACAGATAGCTTTATTCGCTAAAGCTTTTTTGCGATTACGGGAACCTGACAAGTTTGAGTTGTCGGTCAATTCGATTGCCGATCTTTATCGTTCGATTACTCCTCGCGAGATCGATTATAGAAGTATTTGGCCAAAATTTAAAGACCACGGCAGTGTCTTTTACGGGTCACTTATGGAACGCGATAACGGGGCTCGTTACTTACAGGTGCAAAGTTGCGGGTTCCCTCTGTTAGCTCGCAATGGCGGTGATCGCGATCTCGGCGGAACGATTATTATGCAAGGCATATCCGCTCGAGATGTAAGGTTGGCCCTTTCTGACGCTTGCAGCAGTTTCTTGGAGGTTTCGGATTATTACGATCCTTTAATCCTTATTCCTAAGTTTATTGTCGATTTTTTATGCATAAGCCCGTTCAACAGCAGCTTCGGCAATTTACTCGTTGCTCAATTCTTGGTAATGATTCTGTTAGCTAAAGCTGGGTATCCGGTTTATCGTTATATCAGCTACGATCTTACTTCCGATCGTTTAGGAGGAAATGACGCTTTTAACTCAGCTTTTCGCGAGAGCATCAGTGGCTGGCATGTAGGCAACAATGATTATTGCCCATTTACTGAGTATTGTTTGCGTCATTTATCTTTGGCTTTCCGCTACTTCTTCTATCGGCTACTGCCCTTAGGAGGACGTGATCGCAAAGCTAAGTGCATAAAGGCACTGTTCTATAATGATGAGGTCGTTCTGACTAAGAGTGCAATTCATGATCTCTGTTACGAAATAAGCGTGCCGACTATTGAATCTGTTTTAGGAAAATTAAGTGGCGAGTGTGGTTTTTTGGAGAAAATTGGCAAAGGACGCAATACGGCTTATCGAAGATGCAAAGGCGCTGTTGATAATCATGACACAGGTTACGACTCGTTAGGTGAAGATTTGCTTTAGTCTACTTTTTGTTGGCTGTTTTATAATCTGCCTATTAAGTCTTATTTTATATAGAAAAAATATGCCCTGCTTCCTTGTGGAAGCAGGGCATATTTGTCTTTTTAGGATAAGTTATAAGCTGCTACCAAGTATAGCTAGCAAAACACCAGCAGCCACTGCAGAACCGATTACGCCGGAAACGTTAGGGCCCATGGCGTGCATGAGCAAGAAGTTGCGGGGATTGGTTTCTAAACCAACTTTGTTAACTACACGAGCGGCCATAGGCACAGCGGATACACCAGCAGCCCCAATTAAGGGGTTAATGGGATCTTTGCTGAGCTTGTTCATAAGTTTGGCTAAAAGGACGCCAGATGCAGTACCTACGCAGAAGGCGATTAAGCCCAACAGCAATATACCCAAAGTTTCTGGAGTAAGGAACTTATCGGCAGCTAATTTTGAACCTACGGCTGTACCCAGCATAATGGTAACGATGTTGCACAACGCATTCTGCATAGTATCAGAGAGTCTGTTAACCACACCGCATTCACGAGCTAAATTTCCGAACATCAGAGCGCCGATAAGCGGAGCAGCCGAGGGCAGAAGTAAAGCGCAAAGCAGAAGAACCATCAGAGGGAAGATAATTTTTTCTGCTTTAGAAACAGGGCGCAGCTGGCGCATAACAATGTTGCGTTCAGCTTCAGTAGTAAGGGCCTTCATAATAGGAGGCTGAATAATAGGGACCAAAGCCATGTAAGAATAAGCGGCTACAGCAATAGAGCCCAGCAGATCTGGGGACAACCTAGAAGTTAGGAAGATAGCTGTAGGACCGTCAGCACCGCCAATAATACCGATTGAGGCGGCATCTTGCAGATTAAACTGGATAAAAGGAATGTACTCAGAAAGTACGAGGGCGCCGAGCAGGGCGAAGAAAATACCAAACTGAGCAGCTCCGCCCAACAGAGCTGTGCGTGGGTTGGCAATAAGCGGACCAAAATCGGTCATAGCTCCTACTCCCATGAAAATAAGCAAGGGGAATAGGCCCGTCTCAATACCAGCACTGTATATTACGTAGAGGAAGCCACCTGGCTCAGAAATACCGGCATTAGGGATGTTGGAGAGCAAACCACCTATGCCAATAGGCAGAAGCAGCAAAGGCTCGAACTCTTTAACTATAGCTAAGTAGATTAGTATCAAGCTGACGCCGATCATAATTAGCATCTTGAGTCCGTGTACGGTTGCAAAGGCTGAAAGACCTGTAGAAGCCCAAATAGTCCGCCCCGTTTCAGCCAAAGACTTAATATGCACTTCTTTAGATGCCGAAGTAGCAGCTTCAGGAGCAATATATGCCGCAGCATGGTTACTGCCAGTCACAGACGCTTCTTCAGGAACAGATTTATACTCAGACTGTTGAGAATTCTCTCCTGAAGCTGTTTCAGGTGCAGGCGCGTATTCAACTGACGATTCAGCATTATTGTTGGTCCCATTTTCATGGGGAACTGACTCATGATCCTGAAGCGGAGGTTGATCTGCTTGAACGTTGACTGCAGGAGCAGCTTCTTCAGGAGCAGCTAGTTGGCTGCCATCTTGAGGATAAATTTCAACATTTGGGTTACTCTTATCTGAGGGATAAGCAGTATCGCCAGCAGTTGGTTGAGCCGGCTCAGGAGTGGGGGCTTGAGCATATACGGGAGAGTGCAAAGTTAAAAGCAAGGTAATTGCTAATATAATTTGCAAAAGTTTACCCATATTTGCCAAGCAGTTGGCACGGGAATTACTTTTTACACTCATTTTTACCTCACTCGACATAGGCTACAATAGAGTCCGCAGTAATAAGATCACCGGGCTCAACTTCGATAGACTTGATAGTTCCGACGCAATCAGACTTAATTTCCATTTCCATCTTCATCGCTTCAATGAAGAGAATAGTATCTTCTTTCTTCACACTAGTTCCTGGGCCGGCTTTAATGCGAATAACAGTACCAGGAAGAGGAGAAGTTATAGCGTGAGCCGTGCCTGATGCTGCGGGAGAGGGAGAATGGGCTGGAGCGGCGGCGGGAGCTGCTGCAGCAGGAGCAGGAGCGGCAGCGGGAGCTGCTGCTGAACCGTTTTCTGCTACTGTATAGCCATAATCTTTGCCATTCACCAGTACGCGTCCGTCTTTGACAGTTACGTCGTAAGAACTGCCCTGGACACTTATGGTAAGGTGTTCAGGAACTTTTTTGACTGGTGCCGGAGCAGGAGCTGCTGCAGGAGCGGCGGCTTTCTTCTCCTCTTTGTAGCGAACGTTTACATGGCCTTTGCCCTTAAGGAAGAAGATACCCTTTTCTGCGCAGGCAGAAACTATGAACAGATTTTCTTCAGTAACCGGCAGATTGTTTTCTTCCAGTTTCTTTTTAATAGTAGAAACTTTTTTGCTTTCGTCAGCGTCGTTAATTTCTAAGACAGGACGAGTGTTAATAGGCAAACCGAGTTGTTCTGAAGCGAGTTTTTGCAATTCCGGATCGGGAGTATGGGGAGTCCGGCCAAAGTAGCCCAAAACCATGCGGCCGTAACCATCGGTAATTTTCTTCCAAGGACCATTTTTAACGTTGCTGTAAGCTTGCTGAATATAGAACTGGGAGACAGGAGTTACAGAAGTTCCAAAACCGCCTCTTCTGACGCATTCGCTCATTGCTTCGACGAGTTTGGGGAAAAGATGGAGCTCATTATTATCACGCATCATCTGCGTATTGGCAGTGAGGGCGCCGCCGGGAACGGGGCTCCAAGGTATAATGGGCAGTACTGCTTGACTTTCTGGAGGAAGCAGATATTTACTCATGCACTCTTGGGTAATGCGCTCAGCTTCTCGTACTTTATCTATATCTACATCGAGGCAGTATTCGCTATCGCGGAAGTTATGCCACATAGTTAAAATGTCTGGCTGGGACGTTCCGCCTGACATAGGCTGAATAGATAAATCTATAGCATTAGTTCCAGCTTCAATAGCAGCCATATATCCGGTGATACATCCGTCAGCGGTGCAATGAGAGTGGAAATCGATATAGGCGTCGGAACCTAAAATGGCGCGTGCTCTCTTAATTGTTTCATGTACAATGCGTGGAGGAGTTGTGCCGCTGGCATCTTTGAAGCAAATACTGTCAAAAGGAATTCCGGCTTGTAAAATTTTGCGCAAAATGCCTTCATAGAAGTCCGGAGTGTGGGCTCCAGTCAACCCAGGAGGCAGTCCCATCAAAGTTATAGTAATTTGATGTTTTAAACCAGCTTCAACAATGCATTTGCCGCTGTAAATTAAGTTTTCAACATCGTTCAAAGCATCGAAGTTTCTGATAGTGGTAACACCGTGCTTTTTAAAAAGGCGGGCATGCAGTTTAATAAAATCGCTGCATTGGCTGGTCAGACCAACTACATTGACGCCACGAGCTAAAGTTTGAAGATTTATATCCGGCCCCATAAGAGTGCGGATTTCGTCCATAGCTGTAAAAGGATTCTCGTTGCAGTAGAAAACTTTGGACTGGAAGATAGCTCCGCCGCCGTGTTCAAACCATTTGATGCCGGCATCTTTGCAAGCTTCCATGGCAGGCAAGAAATCCTTATTTAGTACTCTGGCGCCATAACAAGATTGGAAACCGTCGCGGAAGGCGGTACACATGAAATCGATAACTTTTTTACCCATATCTACTCCTTGAGGGCGTTGCTTTAAAAGATAGTGAGTTTTTTATTTTACAGAGAGGCCAAACTCACGCTGGGCTATAGCGATCACCGCAGCAATCTTGTCGCCGTCGGCAGCTTCTGCCGGTGGAGCAGAAACTTTAGGGGCAGCTACGGGGGAGGCAGGTTTAGCAGGCGGTGCGGCAGGCTCTGGAGCATACTTGCGTACTAAACTGCTGGTCCAGGAAGTCAGACAGACCAGAATGGCTAAGAAGCAAAATACTACGAGCATACCGATAACTGTTATGATTAGACCTTCAACTATCATAAACTCATAAAATCGGGTTGAGCTCAAACTCACCCGACTTCCTTTCGGTAAATTCTCCTGCGGAGTTTTGGGATTAGCAAAGTAAATCCTGCTCAAATACGGTCTGCTATTGAGAAGTAGAGAACTATGAATAGTGAAGGATAGGTATAGCAGTGAGGTTATATCTTAAATATTGTAAGTTTGATCTGCAGCTGTTGGGCCTGCAGGAATATAGATAGGTACCGATCAAATTTCTACAGCTATACTAAATATTATGTTGAAATCATTATAATTTTAGGAAAAATGGGAAGTGAGTCCGATGAATATTAAAATTTTTAAACGTATTGATTCTACCAATTCAGAAATGAAAAGAAGAGCTGCTAAGCAGAAGCTAGCTAAAGATTGGTCTATTATGTCTTATTGTCAGACTGCAGGACGAGGACGGGGACAGCGTACGTGGAATGCTTTGCCTAATGAGAGTTTAGCCGCTAGTTATTGGATCGATGTCTCGAATTGGGAAAATAAAAGTTTAATAGGAGTATTGCCTCTGCTGGCTGGTTTAGCTGTGTCCGAAGCAGCAGAAAAGCGCCTGCGCTCGTTAAATAGAGAGGCTTGTCAGATTGAACGCATTGGACTTAAGTGGCCTAATGACGTTTTAATAAAAGATGTTGGCAAATTATCAGGCGTACTTTGCGAGTTAATTAAAAATGAGCAAAATTTTGGTGTGGTTGTTGGTATAGGAATAAATTTACAAGACAGATGTGGTCGTTTGAAAAATTTGCCTCAGTCGGCAGCTGTGTGGCACAACGTATTTAAAGATTATTGGCCCGTAAAAGAAGCTTTTATAAATGTTGGCTCTGTATTGTTTAAGTTGGCAGATTGTCTAGTAACTGAGGGGTTTGCGCCTATAGCAGAGAAATGGTATCAGCGTTGTCTGCATAAAGATTCAGAAATTAGAGTGAAAAAAAATCTATCAGCTACAGACGTTGATTTTCTCAACAGTAGTGTAAGTTTCAATAATAAGGCAAATACTTTATCAGATAATTCTGATTCAGAGGTTATCTGTGGTTTTATGGCGGGTTTGGGGTTAAATGGCGAATTGCTGCTCACTTCTGCTGAGGATAAGATTGAAAAAGTCACTATTGGCGATGTCTCTTTCCAGTGTTAAGCTATTGATTGCAGTTTTTGTTCACTTAAAAAAACTCATTAAGCGATCTTATAAGGTTGCATGGACAGTTTAATTTATTATTTTAACTTTTGTGAGGTAAAGAGCACTTTATGGCACGTTCCGAGCGGATAACTCTTCAGGAAGCTTCTGAACTTAGTGGCGTTTCTATTCCTACTATTTACAGGCGCATCAGGAGCGGTGAGCTTAAAGGGGCAATATGTATAGACGCTAGCGGCAAACATTGGGAACTTTTTAAGAGCGATTTGGACAAATTAACTCTCAAGCGTAAAAAGCGCTCTGCCTTGTCAGCTGCCCTTAAGGCAACCGCGGAGCTATCTGCCCTAGCTGATAATTCCTCAGTGGAAGTAGAGCCGTTAAAAGTACTTGAACTCAAGGCAAATAATGTTTGTGCGTTAGATGATAGTTCAGCAGATAAATCTAGTTCATGTTTTGATGAAAGTTTTATGTGTGAACTTGATAAGCTGAAAAGTCGCTGTGCTGAGCTAGAAAACAGCGAAAAAGAGCTGCAAAGGATGCTAGAAGCGGCTAAAGATGAAGCTTCATATTGGCACGGACGCTGCGATCAAATTAGTTTAGATTTTGAAACTTTGCGTCAAGTTTTGCTAGATAAAAATAATGATGATCAAGAGCTTATTTGGGATTTGCGCGAGCAAGTGGCTGATCTTCAGGAAAATTTAGAGAGTACCCAAAGTTATTATGCTGGACTCGTGAGTGACCTGCCTAATAATGCCGATAATATGCCAGTTAGGCAAACTACAGAGAAAGTAGATCGTTCTGATATAGAAGCCGATCTAAATAATTCTGTTGACTCTGAAGCAGAGGAGAACAATTCTAAATCGGAAGTAAAAGATTCTGATAATAAAAATTTTGCGAAAAAGATAATTGCAGACGACGTTTCGCTAACAGAAGAACAATTGCCAGAGCTGTCTGATATTGAGGCAGACACTGCAGAGGCCCCGGGTGATATAATCTCTAGTGCAGATGAATATCAAATTGAGAGTGATAAATTGTTAGTAGATAATCAGGCGGTTAATTCTGTAGAGGAAGAATTCCACAAAAAAGCTGCTGCTGATAAGCAAGAAATATCTGAACCCTATAGTCTCAATGAAGAGGGGAACTATTTAGCTAACGGAGTTAAAGCACAGCCCCGCGATCAAGCTCACAGGGCTGTCAAATACGAAATGGCTCATCATAAGGGGCGCATCAGGAAAGGTCGTAAACGTATTCCCCCGCTACGTTAGTTGTTTTATCGCGTTAACCGTATAAACTCATCTTAGTGTAAAGTTGACTTTAAGCTCTTGAGAGTAACTGCTCAGTTTGTTCTTTGAGCTTGAGCCAATCTTCATGGTTAATAAAGTCGGCAGCGGCGAGCTGTTCTGCTTTATTTAAAGACTGTTGAGCCTTTTCCCATTTCTGCAGATAAGCTTGGCAAAGAGGCAGATAACTGTAGATTAAGCCTTGTTCGGAATTTACTTCGTCTCCCGTTAAAGATAAGAAGGCTTCTTCTGATTTTTGGTATTGGCCCATCTCAAAACAGCCTAAAGCCAAATTTATGCGGGCTTCTCTATTCTGCGGATTTAAATTGAGAACTTCTTGCCATAAATGGGCCGCTTCGTTGAGTTTGTGCTGACGAGCTAAGGCTATACCCATATTTATGCGGGCGTCTTCATTTTGAGAATCTGAATTTAAAGACGCCTGAAATGAGGCTACAGCGTTGTTTAGCTGACCTAAAGCGGTATAAATAAGTCCTTTGTTATTGTAAGCATACTTATCTCCTGGGCGTATATCTAACGCCTGATCTAAAGCCATAATAGCTTCGGTAAGACAGCCTGCAGCCAAATAAGCCAAACCTAAATTGTTGTAAGTATCGGCGTCGTTTTTATCTAACTGAATTGCTTTCTGGTAATATTCCACAGCTTTTCTAGGTTGCCCCAAGTGAGCGTAGCATTGGCCTAAACTGCGCAAGGCCGCAATATTAAGTGAATTTACTTTGAGCACTTCCTGGTAATGAAGAGCCGCTCCAGCGTCATCGTGCTGCAGACTCATAGCTAAGCCCAGGTTGCAGTGGGCGGTTTCATCTTCAGCCTTTACAGTAAGAACTCGGTGTAGTATAGAAATCGCTTCACTAATTTTGCCGCAGTTTATTAAGCATAGTCCTAAACTATTGAGCACATTATAATTTTGGGGATCTAATCTATAGGCCCGTCGCAGGGCGTTTTCTGCTTCCTCAGTTCGATTGAGAGCCATGTAGGCTCGGCCTATATTGTCGTAGAGGTAGGGGTCGTGAGAACCTAACTTTAAAGCCATTTGGTAATAACTAATAGCTTCTTTCCAGCGCCGTTGCATGGCCAAAGCGCGCCCTAAATTATGACAGCTTTTGGCTTCTTGAGGATTCGCTTCCACGGATCGGCGAAAGTAAATTTCTGCTTCAGTAAAATTGCCTTCTTGACTAAGAATTTTTCCTAGGGAATTAAGAGCAAAACTATTGTTGGGTTTTAATTGCAAGGCTTTGCTGAAAAATTCTTTGGCCTTGTAAAACGCTTCCGTCTTCTCATAAAGATAAGCCAGATTATTTAAAGCATGAACATCTTGGGCGTCAGATTGAAGGACAGTCTGGAATTCATGCTCAGCTCGCTTAAACTGACCTGAGCGCATGAGTAGTAGTCCTAAGCTGTTGTGAGCATATTTATTATTATCTGCGTCAATCGCTTTTAGATAAGCCTGTTCCGCTTCCTCTATTCTTCCCAGACTGGCATAGAGAATACCCATATTGTAGTATATCTCTCCGCAGTTATCTTTTATGGAAACGGCATGCTGCCAAGTTGACAAGGCGCGCTCGAAATCGCCTAATTTGGAATATATAATGCCTATATTGTTCAACGACAAATAATCACAAGGATTTTGCTCTACCAAAAGCTCATACTGCTTTAAAGCTTTTGTATTTTCTCCCCGATCCCAATATATGATCCCTAAGTAGTTAAGCACTTGAATATCTTGGGGAGCTTCTTGAGCAGCTTTATCCCAATAAAAGAGGGCTTCGTTAAGGTCGCCCTCTTCATATAAGGTCGTACCTATTTTTTTGAGCAGTTCCAAATTGTGGGGCTCAAGAGCAAGCTTGTTTTTAAGTTCTTGTAAATTGGGGAGTGTCTGTGCGGGCATAAAGAACAGCTCCTTTTTATTTGTGCTCTAAATTAGAAACAACCTTTAAAACACCGCTTATCTTATTTATATCTTCGGCACTACCTTGAACGAAGATAATATTAAGCAGCGGATCTACTTTAAAAATTGCTTTGGGATAAAGCTTAATTAAGCTTTCTGCTATAGTAGCAGCGCTGCGCTCCTTGATGGGGAAATAGGCGAAATGATCTTGTACAACTATAGTTGGCTTAGCAATTTCGTTACCTGTTTCCTTAACATCCGCTGTTTCAGTTTTATTGCTAGTTTCAGCTTTCTGAACTTTTTGCTCAGTAGTGGCTGTTTCAGTTTTATTGCTAGTTTCAGCTTTCTGAGTTTTTTGCTCAGCAGTGGTTGCTTCAGTTTTATTGCTAGTTTCAGCTTTCTGAGTTTTTTGCTCAGCAGTGGTTATTTCAGTTTTATTGCTAGTTTCAGCTTTCTGAGTTTTTTGCTCAGCAGTGGTTATTTCAGTTTTATTGCTAGTTTCAGCTTTCTGAGTTTTTTGCTCAGCAGTGGTTATT